>CAXMOZ010000202.1:0-30546 GCA_964195315.1 uncultured Acidimicrobiia bacterium
TTTGATAATCACGAGACTGTTGCAATAGTGATTCAATGTCACCGGTCACCGTTCTGATACGTTTTATTTGCATAACCGTTAAAATCGAAGTGACAGGCAACTCAAACCACCATCTAATTTACGAAATTCGGACACATCCAGTTCAATGACCTGATAACCTAAATCGACAATTGCTTTACTAGTTTTTGGATAACCTGACGCAACCAGCACTCGATTGTTTATCCAGACACAATTGGCTGCATAGGCTTCGTCAGCGTCAATTTCAATATGATCAAACTCGGCAAACTCTGGTTTGGCACACAACTCACCAGTAATCACCAGCCGATTGTCTTCGAGATAAGAGACCGATGATTTCAAATGCAATGCTTCACTAAACGCGACCATCGACCCACTATAACCATGCGCCTTTAGTATTTCGATTAACTGCTCGGCACCCGCCTGATTGCTGCGCTCAGACAAGCCGATATAAAAATGCTGCCCGACCATCATGATATCGCCAGCATCTAGTGTGCCTGGCGCAACGATTGCTTCCACTTTATCGTAAAACGACCTCAGCTCACTCGCCACCTTGTCGACCTCACCACGGCGGGCCGATGCACCCGGTCGAGTCGATACCGCACAACCCAACATAACCAGCCCCGCATCTTCTATAAATAGACCGTCCGGGTAATCTTCGTCGGCGGGCATCACCGTCACTTCAAGGCCACACAGCTTGAGGGCATCAATATATTGTTCATGTTGCTGCATCGCCAGATCGTAATCAGGCGCGCCCAATCCTGCTGTCGTAATACCATCAACAAGACTTTTACCGGGCTGACGTACTATTGCTCTACTAAACATAAGTGCTCTCCTGTTATTTGTAATCGATGATCATGATCATTGGTTATGCCAGTGATCGTTCACCGCAATCCGAATTCGATTAACGGCTTCTTCAAGCAGTGATCGCGGGCAACCAAAATTGAGTCGCAAGTAATTATTATCGCCGAAGTCACTGCCCGCTGACAAACCAACACCAGCTTTCTCAAAGAATGCGTGAGGATCTGCCAATCCCAACTCAGCCACATCAATCCACGCTAGATAAGTCGCTTCTACCGAGTCAAGTTTTAAACCGCGAATTTGATTTATCTCAGTCACCAAATAGTCTCTATTGTCGCGTAAATAATGAATCTGCTGATTATTCCAATCATCACCATATTCATAAGCGGCTTGTGCGGCTGTCGTACCCAACAAATTGAGGTAGGGAATTATGCCGGTGCAGGCCTTGCTAAACTTTCGGCGTATAGAGTCATCGGGGATGATCGCAAAAGAACAAGATAGCCCAGCTATATTAAAGGTCTTACTCGGCGCCATTAACGTAATACTACGTTTCTCGATTTCCTTATTAATAGAAGCAATCGGCGTATGCGACATGCCTGCTTCGAGCACCAGATCACAATGGATTTCATCCGAGCAAACAACCAGGTCATTCGACACCATCAAGTCAGCTAGCGCTGATAATTCACTTCGCGTATATACCGTGCCACCAGGGTTATGTGGATTACAGAACAACATCAGCTTGCTACTATCATCAATTTGCGACGCCAGCTTTTCTTGATCAATCACCCAACGCCGGTTGCTACGGGTCATCGCCATCAATTGACTAGCGCATCCACTTAACCCCGGTGCGGAAAAAAAATACGGGTAGGCAACTGAGGGAACTAATACTGAATCGGTTGCATCGCAAAGACTCCGACAAGCAACGTGCATACTACCCACAACGCCAGGCATCCAAACTAGCCAGCTCGGATTTATAGACCAATTATAGAGACGCTGCATTCGCTCAACAATTAACTCATTCAAACGATTGGGAATGTTGGTATAACCAAAAATGCCATGCGCCACTCGTTGCTGAAGCGCTTCCGTAATTTCTGGCGCTACCATAAAGTCGGTATCGGCTACCCACAGAGGTAAAACATCAACATCACTGTAAAGTGACCATTTACAGCTGTCGGTTTTACTACGGTCTACCAGTAAATCGAAGTTAACGGGGCGATTAGTCATATCAAATGTAATGTAATGATGAGAAAGATAATTCTTCTATTGGCCGCTTGCTAAAGCGCTATTGAGTGCTTACCGAGACACTAATGAGTGCCCGCCGCGACAAGCTATTGTATATTTTCCTCGGTATTGTATAGTCGATCGAGATAAAAGGCAGCAGAGATTTTCTGCTAGACGATTGTTTAAAAAACAAATAAAACTATAAATCCTGAGGAACATTTCAAAATGAAACTATTAAAACCTGTACTGGGTGCAGTGCTAGTTGGATTGCTATCCGTTACCAGCGTAAACGCTGGTGACGTATTAGACAAAATTATGTCCAGTAAAACAATCAAAGTGGCGACCGATGCCAATTGGCCACCACAATCGTTTATTAACGACAAAAATAAAATGGATGGCTTTGACGTCGATGTTGCACGCGAAATTGCCAAGCGTCTTGGTGCTAAGATCGAGTTTATTACGCCAAGTTGGGACATCATTACGGCTGGTAACTGGAATGGCCGTTGGGACATGCATGTCGGTTCAATGACACCAACCAAGCAGCGCGCTAAAATATTGGCTTTCCCAGCCATATACTATTATACGCCAGCTGCCGTTGGTGTTCACAAAGACTCGAAAATTTCTAAAGTTTCTGGACTGAGCGGTAAGAAGGTCGGTACTGGCACAGGTACAACTTTCGAACTTTACTTACAGCAAGAGCTGTCTATTGATGCTGAAGGCGCGCCTAAGTTTGACTTTCAAATTGATAAGCCTGTCATTAAATCATATGAAACTTCTACTATTGCGCTCGATGACCTTCGCCTCGGCGATGGTGTTCGTCTTGATGGCGTCGTGAGCAGCTTGCCTGTTTTTATAGAAGCGATTGAAAACGGCTATCCCATTAAAGTCATTGGCGATCCAATTTTCTACGAGCCACTAGCCGTCACAATCGACCTTGGTGACAGCGAGCTTAATGCAAAAATTGCTAGTATTGTTGCAGCCATGCAAAACGAAGATGTACTGAGCAAATTGTCTAAAAAATGGTATGGCGTAGACTACGCAACCGTTAAGTAACTGAAAAAATCTAAATAGTTCAGGCCATCTCGATCTTTCGAGATGGCCTGAATTTTTCACCAATTACTTCAAGGTAGGGGCGAGTTTTGATTCAGGACACGGTAACAGAAGATATTCTGCTTAGGAAACCTCAGTTTGTAGCACTTCTATTCGCTATAATTTTCGTCTTATTTTTTGTCTTCGATCCTTCACAATCGGTGATGGGACGCCTCCTCGAACCAGCACTGGGTGATCCAGCTGAAAGTGGCTTTTACGGTCGATTTGCTACCTCCTTTATGTTGTCGGCCCTCTTAGTTTTAAACCTCGTAGTCATCAGCTTTATCCCTCATTTTCGGTTCCAGGTAATCGTCGTCTGGATTCAATTATTGGTTCTATTTTTAACCTTTTTCTACAGCTTCGACCTCAGCTTTGGATTTATCAGAAGTAAAATCTGGTTCATGGTCACTCAAGGTATCTTTACCACCTTGTACGTTTCTGCAATTTCAATCGTAATAGCCTCTTTCATTGCGATCATAGGTGCCATTGCAAAAATGTCATCGAATGGCTTTGCTTACGCCATCGCAAGTTTTTACACCTCATTTTTTCGTGGTTTGCCTTTATTAATGCAAGTCTATTTGATTTACCTAGGTTTCCCTCAAATTGGTTATGTCATCGATGCCGTACCAGCAGGCATCATTGCATTGTCGCTTTGTTACGGCGCCTATATGACCGAAATTTTCCGTGCTGGTATATCGAGCATTGACTCTGGCCAATGGGAAGGATCGCGTGCACTCGGTTTTAAGTTTGGCTTAACCATGCGCAAGATTATTTTACCTCAGTCAATCCCGTTGATAATTCCACCTACCGGTAACCAGTTTATCGCGATGCTCAAAGATAGCTCGCTAGTCTCTGTTATTGGTGTTTGGGAGCTCATGTTTCTTGCCAGAACACTGGGCAATAAAACTTTCAATCACATGGAAATGCTCATCACCGCAGCGATGCTTTATTGGATGATGACCATGGTATTAGAACTTATTCAGTCACGTATCGAACGCAAATACCAAAAACGACAGTCGAGATAAGCCATGTCTGAAAAAAATCAGAAAGAGAAAGGGCCCATTATTTCCATCAAGGAAATGAATAAATATTATGGCGATTTCCATGCACTGGCCGATATTGACCTAGAGGTTAGTATTGGTGAACGCATTGTTATTTGTGGGCCATCTGGATCAGGAAAATCGACACTCATCAGGTGCCTGAATCGCCTTGAAGCTCACCAGTCTGGCTCGGTGAATGTGAATGGCGTCGAGTTACATCAACGCATGAAAGACATTGATAAAGTTCGCTCCGAAGTCGGCATGGTTTTTCAGCACTTCAATCTCTTTCCACACATGACTGTGCTCGAAAACTGCACAGCAGGACCAATGTGGGTCAATAAGATGCCACCTGCTGAAGCCCATGAAATGGCGATGAAATATTTAAACCGAGTTAAAATTCCAGAACAGGCCAATAAATACCCAGGACAACTATCCGGTGGGCAACAACAGCGTGTCGCCATCGCACGGAGCCTATGCATGAACCCCAAGGTCATGTTATTTGACGAACCTACCTCGGCACTTGATCCAGAAATGGTGTCAGAAGTACTCGATACGATGACCGATCTCGCCAACAGCGGCATGACGATGATTTGCGTCACCCACGAAATGGGTTTTGCAAAGCAAGTCGCTGATAGAGTGATATTTATGGATGAAGGCAAAATTGTCGAGTCGAACGAGCCGATCGCATTCTTCGAAAACCCACAGTCCGAACGAACCAAAAAATTCCTTAGTCAGGTATTGGTACATTAACCAACCCTTCGGCAACAAAGACTCTTTGCAGAGGCGTAAACCTCTGCAAAGAAGCCCATTTCTAACACCTCGATTTAGCGTAACTGTAAAATAACCAACCTCACATCGTTGATTTTCATAAATCTCACCCAATATCGTATAGTTAAACTTTTCAACCCGTCGCCCACCAAATCAGAGGCATAACTTTGGAACAATATAGAGGTACAACCATACTCTCAGTGAGACGAGGCAATCGCGTCGTCATCGGTGGTGATGGTCAGGTCAGCATGGGCAACACGGTCATGAAAGGTAACGCCAAAAAAGTCCGCCGCCTGTATAAGGACCAGGTAATAGCTGGTTTTGCCGGTGGTACTGCAGACGCCTTTTTATTATTTGAACTATTCGAAGGCAAGCTCGAAAAACACGGTGGGCAAATGGTGCGCTCAGCCGTTGAACTAGCGAAAGAATGGCGATCCAGTCGAACCCTACGTCGTCTCGAAGCTTTATTGTGTGTTGCAAACCACGAAGCATCATTAATCATATCTGGTAATGGTGATGTGATCGAACCCGAAGACAGCTTAATGGCCATTGGCTCAGGCGGCTCCTTCGCACAAGCTGCGGCACGAGCCATGCTCGACACTACCGAACTCAGCGCTCATGACATTGTTAGCAAAGGCTTACAGATCGCTGGCGACATTTGTATTTATACCAACCACAACCATAGCTTCGAAGAGCTAGACTACAACGAGGCCTAAGCGTGGACAGCAACTTATTAACTCAGTCTCCAATGACTCCACGTGAAATCACCCAAGAGCTCGATAAACACATTATAGGCCAGGATAACGCAAAAAGAGCCGTTTCCATCGCACTCCGAAATCGCTGGCGCCGACAACAAGTCAGTGAAGTCTTACGCAACGAAATCACCCCAAAAAATATTTTGATGATGGGACCGACTGGTGTCGGAAAAACCGAAATTGCTCGCCGTTTAGCGCGCCTTGCGAATGCACCCTTCATTAAAGTTGAAGCCACGAAATTTACCGAGGTTGGTTATGTCGGGCGCGATGTCGAATCGATTATTCGTGACCTGGTTGAAGTATCGATCAAGCAAACACGGGAAGCAGAAGTCAACCGTGTGCGTCACCGTGCTGAAGATGCCGCCGAAGAAAAAGTACTCGATGCCTTGTTACCTCGGCCCGCCGACTTTGATAAAGAAGCTGCCGACACAACTGCTAGCAATACGCGTCAAAAATTCCGTAAAATGCTTCGCGAAGGCAAACTCAATGATAAAGAAATTGAAGTCGATTTGCAGATGCAACCCGTTGGTGTAGAGATCATGGCCCCACCAGGCATGGAGGACATGACCAATCAATTGCAAGGCCTGTTCCAAAATATGGGTAACCAAAAGACCAAAGCCCGCAAGCTAAGAGTCGAAGAAGCCCTAAAGATACTCACTGATGAAGAAGCTGCGAAATTGATCAACGAGGATGAGCTAAAGCTCACTGCCCTCGAAAATGCCGAACAAAATGGTATTGTCTTTATTGACGAAATCGACAAGGTTGCTAAACGCCAGGAATCAGCCGGTGGTGGTGACGTCTCTCGTGAAGGCGTGCAACGCGATTTGCTACCGCTAGTCGAAGGCTGCACCGTTGCCACTAAGGCAGGCACAATCAAAACTGATCACATTTTGTTTATTGCTTCGGGTGCCTTTCATGTTTCAAAGCCTAGCGATTTAATACCCGAACTACAGGGTCGTTTGCCGATTAGAGTCGAGTTATCAGCCTTGACTATCGCAGACTTCGTACGCATCTTGCGTGAACCCGACGCATCACTGACCGAGCAATATATGGCGCTGATGGAGACCGAAGGTGTTACCTTAAATTTCACCGACGACAGCCTGGCTCGTATCGCCGAAGTCGCCTTTCAGGTGAACGAAAAGCAGGAAAATATTGGCGCTAGAAGACTACACACCGTCATGGAACGGCTACTCGAAACAATTAGCTTTGAAGCCTCGGACATGCCTGATCAAACCATTGATATCGACGCCGATTATGTCAATGAGCATTTAGGCGAACTCTCACTCGAAGAAGACTTAAGCCAGTACATACTGTAGGAATCAACCTTGAAACCAACTCAAATTAATTTCCATCAAGTCTCACGTGTCCTCGAACTCAGCTTTGAAGATGGTTTGAACTTCAAGTTCACAGCCGAGTTCCTACGGGTTCATTCACCCTCGGCCGAGGTACAAGGCCACGGTCCGGGACAGGAAACGCTGCAACTAGGCAAGCATGAGGTCAATATTGCCAACATCGAACCGATTGGGCACTATGCTATAAAACTAGCGTTTGATGATGGTCACGACTCTGGACTTTTTAGCTGGAACTACCTGTATGAGCTCGGTCAAAACTACGACAGCAAGTGGCAACAATACCTCGATCGTTTAAATGAAGCTGGACACAAGCATCCCTCGCTTTCATAACCGCCTGTCATCATGCTCGAAGAAAAACATTTGATAAAGCTCGCGTCTATGCCGATGCCCTTCGGCAAATACGCGGGGAAAACGCTCATAGACCTACCTGAGACCTATCTCATTTGGTTTGCTAACAAGGGTTTTCCCGAAGGAGAGCTTGGCCAACTGCTAGGGTTATGCCTGGAAATAAAGACTCAGGGGGTTGATGGAGTGGTTCAAGGCCTTAAGCACAGAATAAACAATCGGCAAAAGATCTAATCTCCTATTTTCAAACTGAACTTAACTTTAGAAAAAATTAATTACAAGAACACCCCCTCCATTGCTGACCACATAGTCCACTTCTGCTATCGTTCGGCTATTGTTAATTGAACGAATTATTTCGACGACAGATACCGTGCAAAAAGAATCTACCACCCACTTTGGCTTTGACCAGGTGCCAACCAACGAAAAGCAGCAACGCGTTGCGTCTGTTTTCGATTCGGTCGCCAGCAAATACGATTTAATGAATGATGTTTTGTCCATGGGCGCACATCGTTTATGGAAAAAATTTACCCTCGAACTTTGCGGATTACGCCCAGGACATCACGTACTCGACCTGGCAGGCGGCACCGGAGACCTGGCACTTAAACAGGCAGCTATTGTGGGCGAAAAAGGTCGAGTCTGCCTTGCCGACATCAATGCAGCAATGCTCCAACAAGGTAGGGACCGCGTCATCAATAAAGGCATGGTTGGCATCATCGATACCGTGCAATGTAACGCTGAAATCCTGCCATTCGAAGATAATAGCTTCGATTGTATTACCATTGCTTTCGGGCTGCGTAATGTGACCGACAAGGCGAAAGCACTGGCCTCGATGCGCCGTGTATTAAAGTCCGGTGGGCGACTTTGCGTGTTGGAGTTTTCTCGGCCTATTTATGAGCCTCTAGAAAAAGTATATGAGTTTTATTCATTTAAAGTTTTGCCTCAACTTGGCGAATGGATAGCAAATGATCGAGCCAGTTATCAATACCTAGCAGAGTCGATTCGTATGCATCCTGACCAACAAACCCTAAAAACGATGATGACTGAAGAAGCCGGTTTCGATGAAGTCAATGTTTACAATTTATCGGGTGGCATTGTTGCATTACACCGTGGCTTTAAGTACTAAAAACTAAAAGTCCAAATCGCCCTAAATAGCTAGATAAACTCATAATCCTGATATGCTCAATCATCTGCCTAACAACCTGCTCGCCATTGCTGAAATTAGCGGCAATCGCCTACTCTCTCTCGATGATCAAGTCATGTCACGATGCCAGGCCTTGCAAGGGCGCTGTATCGAAATTTATTTAACCGATCTCGATTTTAGACTTTATTGCCACCCCGGCAGCTGGGGTATGCGATTTTCACAGGAAAAACCAAAACGAGAAATCGACGCCACCATATCAGGGCGTTTAATGGCACTGGTGAATCTATCGCTGCAGGAAGACAAAATCAGCGCCTCTATTCAACAACGAGTCAGCATTCAAGGCGATGCCCAAGTCGCTCAACAAATGCAAAAATTACTCACCGAGCTAGACATCGATTGGGAAGAAGTTCTATCAAAATATACCGGTGATGTGATGGCCCATCAAATTCACAAACAAGTAGTCAGTGCGGGTGAATGGTTACGCGATAGCACCCGGTCAGTATTACTATCCAGCAGTGAATATATTCGAGAAGAGCAACACTTGAGCCCTACACAGGTTGAGTTTGAGCGCTTCCAAAAACAAAATACCACACTCAAGCAAGATGTCGAACGCAGTGAAGCACGCTTACGCCACTTACTAAAAGCAGCCGCGGATAACCAAAACACATGAAGAATTTGTTTCGGCTGATCGCGATTAACTACACACTGGCACGCTTTGGATTAGACGAAGTTTTCC
Organism: uncultured Acidimicrobiia bacterium; assembly: GCA_964195315.1. Taxonomy (GTDB): domain Bacteria; phylum Pseudomonadota; class Gammaproteobacteria. The sequence continues at coordinate 9,264 of CAXMOZ010000202.1, forward strand.
TGTCGTTTCATTATTTGCGACCACTCAAATTTCTATCCATTATTAATCCTTTTAACTGGTTGCGTAATAACCAAAGCACACAGGCAGAACGCCTAAGGCTTTGTATAGAATCACTCGGCCCGATATACATTAAATTTGGACAAATGCTCGCGACGCGTCGAGACTTGTTACCGGAAGACATCATTGTTGAGCTCGAAAAGTTACTCGATCAAGTACCGCCTTTTCCACTGGAGCAAGCGCGCGAGATTATCGAACAACAATTTGGCGTACCCGTCGATCAGGCATTTCTGTCTTTTGACGACCAGGTACTCGCTTCGGCCTCAATAGCCCAAGTTTACAAAGCCGAACTTCATGATGGCCAGAAAGTCGTCGTTAAAATTGTCCGTCCAGATATCGAAAAACGCATTCGTCAGGACACCGAATTACTGATGATGCTGGCAGAATTGGTTGATCGCTACTGGGCTGAATCGAGTCGTATCAAACCAATGCAGATCGTCGCGGAATTTGAAAAAACTCTAATCAACGAGCTCGACCTGGTGCGCGAAGCAGCCAATGCCAGTGAACTACGACGTAATTTCGAAGGCTCGAATGACTTATATGTCCCCGAAGTCTACTGGGACTACTGCAAACCCAAAGTGCTCGTTATCGAGCGTATCGAAGGCATACCAGTCTCCGACATAAAACAGCTCAACGCACACAACATCAACCTCGAAGCTCTATCGAGAAAAGGCGTCGAAGTATTTTTTACGCAGGTTTATCGGCACAACTACTTCCACGCCGACATGCACCCCGGTAATATTTTTGTATCCACAGAAAACCCCGACGACCCAAAATATATCGCTGTCGATTTTGGAATAATGGGGTCGCTATCGAAAGAAGATCAGCGCTACCTGGCTGAAAACTTCGTGGCCTTTTTCAACCGTGACTACCGTCGCGTAGCCGAGCTCCATGTTGATTCCGGCTGGGTTGATGCGGATACCCGTATCGACGAATTCGAAGCCGCAATTCGCGCCGTATGTGAACCCATGTTTCAGCGACCGCTGGCAGAAATCTCATTCGGGCAATTGCTTATGCGTTTGTTTCAGACCGCCCGAATGTTCAACATGGAAATTCAACCGCAACTGCTATTATTACAAAAAACCTTTCTGCACATCGAGGGACTCGGACGTCAGCTTTATCCACAGCTAGACCTATGGGATACCGCTAAGCCATTCCTCGAACGCTGGTTAGACGAGCAATTAGGTGTGCGCGCCCTGGTCAAAGGCTTAAAGAAAAACCTGCCATATATTGCGGAGAATCTACCCGAACTGCCGCAGCTGCTATTTAAAACACTACATAAGATTGCCAATGACGAACTCCAAATCGAATGGAAATCAAAACAGCTAGATTCAATAAAACACGAGATACGCCAAGCCAACAAAAGAAACGTACGCGCTATCATTGGCGGCAGCCTGGTCATTAGCGCCAGTCTAATTGCCGGCTTAGACGGACTGGCACCGATAATGGTTGGTAGAGGGGATTTTATAATGCCATTGATGAGCTGGATATTTATAGTGCCAGGACTATATCTGTTGCTGAGAGATCGAAATTAGCTAACATCCATATTTCACCACCTGGAGTGGTCATATTGTTGAAGTTGATGAGATTTTTAAGACATGAGGTGCAATAGCGAAGTCTATTGCACCGTCAAATCTTTGCGCTAAGAGCTGCGATTAGAAGTTACGCCATGACATCGTTCCAGCACAAATGTAGCGCATCAATACAACTCGACGATAGCTTAATACAGCGCTCTGGACTCCATCCTTGCATTTCATCTGGCGTATCAGCCGCATCTTTAAAGGGCATTTCAAGTGTCATTGCCAGGCTATTAAAGCGCTCAGCCAGCGAGTTGGAGCAATAGCTCATATTGGCGTTACCCGCCGAATTTGCGGGGTAGCCATGCTCGGTTTGAAAATCGGGGTTTATATTCGCCAACGTATTCTTGTAGTGATCGAGTTTTTTCTGACGGTTTTGATTCCAACTTGGGATGCCTTCGGTACCCGCCAGAAAGTTATAAGGCAGTGCTTCATCGCCATGCACATCTAGCGCAAAGTCGACGCCTGTCGCCTTCATTTTTTCTAACACTAAAAACACCTCGGGGCTATTTTGCATGCTGGGCTGATCCCATTCTCGATTCAGATTCACGCCAGCCGCATTAGTACGCAAATGGCCTCGTCGACTGCCATCGGGATTCATGTTCGGCACCAGATAAATAACCGCCTTTTGTAAGATTGCCTTCACCACAGGGTCGGTATCGTCAACCAATCGATTAATTAGCCCTTCCATCCACCATTCAGCCATGGTTTCGCCGGGGTGTTGGCGTCCAATCATCCAGATCGATTTTTTGTGATCGGCTGGCTCGCCAAACCGCAAGCAGTCCATGGCCTGACCATCTAATGAGCTGCCAAGTGTCTCGACCTCGCATAACTCGTTGGATTGAGCAAACGCTATCAGGTCGGCATGACGCTCCATGGAGTAAGGCGCAAAGTAGGCGAAGTAGACCTGGTCACAGATGCTATTATGCTCGATTATCAGCTCGCCATTCTCAAAACTGGTTTCCACTCTGAACCAGTATTCCCTATCATAGGATGCGACAGCCTGATAATTGCGCCAACCGCCAGTATAGGCGGCGCCACCGGCATTATTGATGACATATCTACAATTGGTACCTTTCACATTTGACGCTTTAAAATAAAACCACTGATAGAATTCGGACTGATTATCAGTCTTGATACGAAGCTGAATATTGCTTGCATCACTTTGTTCTGTACACTCGATGTTGCCGCCATCAAACTGGCTGGAAATAATCATATTTTTTACCTTAAAATAGGGCTTCGAAATTAGGCTCTAAAAATTAGAAACGGAAATTTTGAATCTAGAGTTTCACAACTCTATCGAACACACGAGAATAATGCTTGTCATCACAAATTGAAACTGCAAATTGGGCCATGTCGAAACTGCTAATTGTTATCTCAGTCGTATTACTTTCCGCTTGTTCCAATATTAGCTACTACTGGCACAGCACGAAAGGCCATTTATCGATCATGAATAAGCGGGTCGATATTACGACCTTGCTCGAAAACCCTGATCTCGATACCAAGTTCCGTTCTCGTCTTCATTTGGTTCAGAAAATCCGCACCTTTTCTATCGGCGCACTAGCCTTACCTGATAATGGTAGTTATACCAATTATGCTCAGCTAGATCGGAACTATGTTTTGAAGAACTTATTCGCTGCGCCAGAATTTTCGACCCACTTATTGAGCTGGTGTTACCCGATTGCCGGTTGCGCCAGTTACCGAGGCTATTATGACGAGGGCTTGCTCGACAACTTTGTAAAAACCCTTAAAGAGGACAACGCGGATATTCATATAGGAGAAGTACCTGCCTATTCCACGCTCGGCTGGTTTGATGACCCAGTATTAAGTAGCTTCATCCACTGGCCGGAACCTCGCCTGGCTGGCTTAATTTTTCACGAACTCACCCATCAACGACTCTATGTTGACAATGACACGCTATTTAACGAATCGCTAGCTACTGCGGTTCAACAAATGGGGACTGAACTGTGGTTGCGGTCGAGACAAAAATCTGATGAGATAGAACAGTTTCGTGATTCGAACTTGTATCGTCAGGCTGTTGTTAAACTAATCGAACAAACACGGGGTGAACTCGATACGCTTTATCAAACAGAAATTTCACCCGAAACAAAACGGCAAAAAAAACAAAATATTTTAGCCGTAGCCATTGAACAGCATACCAAACTTGCTCTCTCCTACAATAAAAAGGGGGGGTATACGCGCTGGTTTTCATCCGGGTTAAATAATGCAAAATTGGCATCAATATCGGCTTACAATGCTCATGTACCGGCATTTATCAACATAATGGAAGCCCAACAAGGCAGCTTTGAGGAATTTTTTAAGTATGTTGAAACCATCAGTGATTTACCAAAAATGAAGCGTGATCTGTGCCTTGATGCATGGCAAAACAAGACGCTCAAACATTTAATTGAAGACAACTGCTCTTCATAAGCCATTTCCACTCAGTAAACCCGCTACTCGAAGGCCGTCGCTACTGATATGAATACCAGATCGCATCAAAAACCAATGTTATGTCTACTAGCAGCCATTACACTGACGACTGTACTGGGTTCCATTCACGCATTTTCTGTATTTTTAATTCCGTTCGAAACCTTGTTACAAACTGGTCGAGCACAAATTAGCCTTATCTATTCAGGCGCACTCATTTGCCTGACTATTAGCGTCCTTTTTGGGCATCGGATATACCCCAAATTAGCACCATCTACACTCGCATTGTCAGCCTGCCTGTTAGCGGCATCAGGTATTTTGATTGCAGGGCATAGCGACTCATTTTGGGTAATAGCCTTGGGTTATAGTGTTTTATTTGGTGCTGCAAATGGCATTGGTTACGGGTTCGCATTACAGCTTTCTGCGCAGGCAATGCCACAAAGACAAGGTTTTGCAATGGGTACCGTGACTGCATTTTATGCACTGGGAGCAACTGCCGCACCCGCTATTTTTAGTTACGGGCTAGCACAAGGTGGTTCTGAATTCGGGATTTCTACAGCGATGAATATTACTGGCGCCATATTCATCTGCGCTGGCATTCTGGCCTGGGTTTTATTGCGGGAGTCGGGCGTTAGCTTTAAACCCGAGACGATCGCAGAATCAGTTAGCCAACCGAGCAACCGCTTTGTACAGGTACTACTTTGGTTTGGCTATGGCAGTGGCTCACTCGCAGGCTTAATGGTGCTCGGACATGCAACCGGCATTATGCAATCGGCCGGCGGTAGCAGCACAATGGCCATTACCGGCGTAATGGCCATCGCGCTTGGTAACATGTTCGGAGGCTTGATGGCTGGTGTTTTAGCTGACCGTATGCGGACTGGACTATTGCTGATCCTTTTACCCCTGCTATCATCGATTGCATTAATACTGGCACTGAACGAGTTGAGCGCATTGCAACTACTGTGCGCCCTCACCGTTGTTGGTTTTAGCTATGGCGCTATCATCGCGGTCTATCCTATTGCTGTGTTGGCCATTTTTGGCTCGGCAGCTTCATCTCGAATATATGGTCGCATTTTTACTTCCTGGGGATTTGTTGGACTGCTGGGTCCATGGCTCGCTGGCTATTTTTATGATGCCAGCGGACAATATACATTAGCGATATCAGTAGCATTGGGTAGTAGCTTGCTCTCAATATTGGTGACTTATATGCTAGCCAGAAAAATACCGCCCTCGAATCATAACCTCGGAACTACAAGTGCATAGAAAGAAACTGCTAGAATTACTCGCAACCTACACAGAAAAACATCCATCCGAAAAAGCCTGTGCCAAGCAGATCATCGCGTTTATCGAGGAATATGATACCTGCTTCAAGCGTGAACTTTCGTTAGGGCACATGACGGGATCAGCCTGGATTGTTAACCGCGCAGGCACTCATACCTTACTCACCCACCATAAAAAATTAAACAAGTGGCTGCAACCTGGCGGACATGCCGATGGCGATAGCGATATTTTGCAAGTCTCAAAACGGGAGGCCAGTGAAGAATCGGGGCTGAGTGGTCTAAATATTGAAAATGACCAGATATTCGATATAGATATCCATCAAATTCCCACCAGAGCCAATGAACCACAACACTTACATTACGATATTCGCTTTGTTTTCCGCGCAGTTGAATCAGAGGATTTCATTGTCAGTGAAGAATCACACGACCTGGCCTGGGTTGAGATCACTCGTCTGGAAGAATATAACGCAGAGGAATCTATTATGCGTATGGCACAAAAGTGGTTACAAACAGAGCCATTACAAGCAATTTAAAATCGCGTTAAAGTGAAATCACGATCATTCTTAAGCGCCGGAATCTTGCTCCGAGCCTGATCCACTTTTGCCAGATCAATATCCGCATAAATGATACCTGGTTGAGTGCCTCCATCAGCCAGAATCTCGCCCCATGGATCGACAATCAGCGAATGCCCCCAGGAAAAACGCTGATCTGCATGATGACCACACTGATTTGGCGCGATAATATAACAGCCAGTTTCTATCGCCCTCGCTTGCACCAGAGTATGCCAGTGCGCCTTTCCAGTGGTTTGAGTAAATGCAGCAGGTATCGTAATGAACTGAGCACCATTTTGAGCCAAAGTGCGGTAGAGCGCAGCAAATCGCAAATCATAACAAATCGATAGTCCAAGCTGTCCCCAAGGCGTGGTTGCTAATACAGCTTTATTACCAGCATCGATGACGGCTGACTCAAGGTAGGACTCGCCATTTGCTAGCGCTATATCAAACATGTGCAGCTTGTCATAACGGGCTGTAATATCACCCTGATGATTCACCAGAAAGCTGCGATTAACGATTCTATCATTATCCAGTTTGATGAGTTGCGAGCCGACCAAAATAGTTACCTTTAGCTGCCTTGCCTTTTCCCGAAAAGCAATCAACCCAGCATCTTGCTGCTCGGTAAAACATTGCGCGGGGATTTGCTCGTTAACCGGCTCTATCAACCCCACGGATTCGGGCATTGTGATGAACTCGGCGCCCGCAACATGTGCTTCGTCGATTTGCTCACAAACCCAGCTAATATTTGTATTAATATCACGCGTCGCAGTATTTTGGATGCAAGCGGTACGGAAGGTATGAGACATCGATTTGGCCAATAAACTGGGAATGACTACGATACCATATTGTTCCTTGTGGCCAAATAGACAAACCCTGTGTGGATATTGTTGCCGAATTTAAGGTATAACTAATGAAGCCTTTTATCTGCATCGCCCTGAATTGGTAATGTTGTCCGACTATGAAACTACAATATTCATCATCTACGCCGCGTGAAAACCAACTGATTGATCGTTTTGGTCGCGAAGTGAACTACATCCGTTTATTGGTCACCGATCGCTGCGACCTCCGCTGTGTGTACTGCATGACCGAGAAAATGACATTTGTACCCCGTACGCAGCTCCTAACGCTGGAAGCAGATCGTTTTCACGATATGACTCGGGTTGGAGAACTGCACAAAACTCTGGAAGGCATAGAAGCTGCCATCGCCTGTAATTTCGATCAGATTAAATTGAATGCGGTTGTACTCAAGAACCATAACTATGACGAAGTGCTTGATCTCGTCAATTTCTGCATCGAACGCGGTATCGATATCAGCTTTATAGAAGAAATGCCGCTAGGTGAAAACGCCCACCATGATCGTGCTTCGACCTATTGCTCAAGCGATGAGTTACTGTCAGATTTAGAGCAGCATTTTGAACTAATGCCAACAACCATGAAAACCGCTGGCCAAACTCGTTATTATCGTATAAGTGAGCATGAGAATACGCGTATTGGTTTTATATCACCGCATAGTCATAACTTTTACGATACCTGTAATCGCGTGCGCCTGACAGCAGAAGGCCGGTTGTTATTGTGTCTGGGACAGGAGCATTCGATCGATTTACGTCATGTTGTCCGATCCAATCCCAGTGATAAGGCTGCGCTAGATCAAGCGATTATCGACTCAATGGAAATTAAACCCAAGGGTCACGACTTCAACCTGAATTCTCAAACTGTCTTGTTCCGTCACATGAACATGACTGGCGGTTAAAATGACTAAATTACCTATTAGCACAGCTACCCGTTCTGACACGCGGCGCCTGCCATTGCTCACCGATGCAGGATTAAAAGCCACCGCTAGCGTTACCTCCTATAACGAATACAACGAAGCCATCGAAGGCTCTGTTGCGGTCGAGCGCGCTTTGACCATTTATTTGGACAAACGCGAGATCGTAACCCTGATGACACTTGGTAATCACCCCGAGTTGCTCATCCTCGGCTGGCTACGCAATCAGCGTTTAGTGCTCGACATCGAGGATATTCAATCCATTCAAGTGGACTGGGAAACCGAGGCTGTCGCAATTACTACCTATCGCGGTATCGAAAACCTGGACGATAAGCTCAGCCACAAAACAGTGACGACAGGCTGTGGGCAGGGTACTGTATTTGGTAATTTGATGGACGATATCGACAACCTTAAAATGCAGCAGCCGTTGATACAACAGTCGGCTATATACCATTTACTGCAATCCCTTAATGACTACAACGAAGTCTACAAAAATGCTGGTGCAGTTCATGGGTGTGCACTGTGCAGTATCTCCCCCAATATAGACCAGGTCGGTGGTTCTATAGAGCAATTTATTGAAGATGTCGGCCGACACAACGCTGTCGATGCAATTGCAGGCTATATGTGGTTGAATGATATGGACGGTGCAGACAAGATTTTTTACACCACAGGCAGGCTTACGTCAGAAATGGTCATCAAAGTGGCTTTAATGGGCATTCCTGTCTTGCTATCGCGTTCAGGCATTACCCGTATGGGACTAGATATCGCAGAGAAAGTTGGTGTTACCTTAATCGCACGTGCCAAAGGTCGACATTTTCAGGTTTATCATGGGCGTGAAAAAATAGAGTTTGATGCAATACCTGCCACCAGACCAACCTCAACGGCCAAACGTTCGCGTCGCAAAGACTAGAACTAATAATACGGCTAAGTAGGGCTATACTAACCGCCAATGGATAGCTATTTCGTCCCTGCCGGCACACAAACATTCGAGCTGGAAATTAAGAGGAGTCGATTTATAACATCGGTAGGTCGAATTGATGACCGATCTGAAGGAAAACAATTTGCCCTAGAAGTCAGAGCAAACCACCCCACTGCATCACACCATTGCTGGGCTCATATAGCCGGTAAACCCGACGACGCACAGCAATACAATCAAAGCGATGACGGAGAGCCCAAGGGCACCGCTGGAAAACCAATGCTAAACGTTTTGACTCATTCGGAACTCGGCAACACGATCGCCGTCGTCACTCGCTACTTTGGCGGCATAAAACTCGGCACAGGCGGGCTAGTCAGGGCTTATAGCCAATCGGTCAGTGAGGCATTGAAACAACTTGAGACAACCGAGCAGCTAGTCACCTTGCCACTCTCAATCCAGTTTCCGTATACCTACAAGGGCAAGCTCGATCATTATTTTACTAGCCATGGCATTTCAATTACGAATCAATTATTCGAAGCTAACGTAAGTTATACCTTGGCCGTCCCCATCAGCAAGCTTGAGCTCACAAAAGCTGACATTGCCAACCAGACTCAGGGGCAGGTGAAAATTAAGCGTTAAAATTAAGAACCAAATACTCAACTTGGTGGCTATAACCGGCTATTTCGTCAAAAACTGACCATCAAAGCGCCTTTAAAATATTTCTCATTTGCGACTTACCTTCATTGAATGGTGTAGACTCAAAAAATAAACTGTTTTTTCTTGGCTATACTTGGATAAATGCAGGGATAAACCCTCATCAAAAAAGCGTTTTCCCACTCCGAGTCAAACTCTGACACACAGGCAGGCATCATGAATCAATTAAACGAATGGACACAATTAATTTCGAAACGTCTTAAATCCGAAGCTGAACTGATTGGTGTGCAAGCCAAACACGAGCTTTATCAGGATTCGGCACAAGAGACTTTCATTCGAGTCGTGCTCGAACAATTCCTACCTCATAATTATGCTGTGGGTACTGGACGAGTAATCGATTCCGAAGGCAATAAATCAAGTGAACAGGATATTGTTATTTATCGACGCGACTATCCGCAATTGAACTTACCAGGCGGCACCGATATATTTTTATTTGAAAGCGTTCTAGCCACCATTCAAGTTAAAACCAAGCTGATACGGAAAACATTTTTCGAAGCTCTCGATCAGTGCGCATCAATGGCTGATCTGCAGCCTGTGATAGACCGCCCTGTGTTAGCAAGTATTGCCGCAAAAAATAATTTCACGCTCAACCAACAGGACGAGTATCAGCACACTGACCCGTTGTTAACAGCCCGCTTTAACCTTATTGGTCGCCCGCTGACATTTGTTTATGCCTTTAACGGCTATCAAACCAGTTCCAAACAATTGGCTGAAAATATTGAAATGTGGATTGATTATCGACGTGACAGCGAATTAACCGTCGACATGAAATCCTGCGCAGCCATTATTGCAACCCAGGGCTGCTTTGCTGCGCGCAACGCCTCGCCTTTTTCATCTAAACAAGACAACCTGTTTGGCATTGGCAACGATGATGCTCCAGTTCGACTCATCATCATGCAACTCATGCATGCGTTAAACCGTCGCCTGCGAAAAAATAGTGATAGCCTGGGCGTCAAACAGGGGCTTGATGCTTATTTAACTACAATGCCAATGCCAAAAATCACTGATAGTATTGGAAATACGCGCTACGCAGCGCAAAAAGAATCATCAGAAACCAAACCAGCAATAGCCTTAAAATCAGCAGAAAATGCGACTGGTAAAACGAATGCCACCTCTCCATCAAGCGAGTCAACGGGGTCACTGTTAAACGCAAAGGTCTCTTTTAGCACGCCGCCATCCAGGCCCGTCAACACTACTGCGTCAACACCCAAACCAGCGCAAGCGACTAGAATCAAAGCACCGACTGGACTGGGATCAGGCATTCAATCGACCTCTTCGTCTTCCAGGGCATCAGAATCAAAAGATGCGTTTTCCAAAGCCGTCCGTGTGCCTCCAATTAAGCAATCGCCGCAACAGGAAGCTGATGTTGAACCCGATCCTTTTATACAAACAATGCAAATTCCAAAAGCCTCATCAGACATTGAAGCTTTTTCGCAGACTATCCCTCAACTTAGGAACTAATATTGTAGAAAAGTGAACGGCATCAGGCCGATTTCTGTATAAACGATGTGCTACGGTGTAATATATACCCTACATATCTTACCGCCAGGTTCGACGTCTAACTTTATAGAATGTGGCATTGTTCGGTTTTAAAACAGCAAGGACGGCGTTATGAATCAGACACGCTCATAATAAATCGAACCGACAACAAAAAACGGATGCAAGCGAATTTAAGCATGGCGATTGACGAAGCCAAGATTGTCCGTTCGATCATCGGATAATCAGACCATTTAAGAAAAACAGTCACTATTCCCGAGGCTTTCAATTTATTCGGAATGAAATAATCGGGCTAGAAACCTAACTGTCGCAAACTAGAAACCTGGCAAGCAGGCTATAAACACATACCGCTGCGTCGAGTCCACATGATCAAGCGGCACATTCCTCTTATTATCAGGCCTTTGCTCACCCTTTTAACTAAAGCAAAATATCGACATTTTCCTTCGCTATCTTCAACTCGAACTCTCTACATTGATCAGAGTTGACCTTTGAGCCGTATCGTCTTTCTGAATCTTCGACCAAATTCCTGGCAATTTTCAGCTTCCCAGTCTCAATAGCAAACCGGGCGTAGAAAAGCGTTTTAGCTAAGTCCGGTAAAACAAAATGAGGACTAATATCCTGGCACTTTTCAATATAGACAATAGCCCGTCCATAACGCTTTTCAGTGTCCAGATGGTGAATAATTAGACGTGCAAAGCACAACATCGTGCGAGACGTCCCCCATACTTCAATCCTTTTATAGATAACTTCCAGGTCAGCCATTGGCGTTGACAAGTCATAACGGCTCAAAAGCGCATAAATCGCTTCATCATCACGATGGGTTTTAACGTACTGGTAGATATGACTCATGAATTTATCAAGATCAAGAACCTGATCTTTTGCGATTTTACTTTTTTCAGTTGTCCTGTGATATCGATGCGCTTTTTCACGCGCTTTACCAAATTTCTGACTGATTTTCATCGCCTCAATTTCTTCATCGAGTTCTTCGCGCGTTTCTTCCTTGCGCTCCTTCAACCACAAAAAACCATACATATAACCGGCGACACCACCAAAAACATGAGCTACAACGTTAATGTCATGATAATCATCAGCAGTAATCATGGTCAACATATCCCATCCCAGATAAAAGATCGCAAGCACCCAAACCGGGACATAAAAAGTTTTCCAGAACACAAAAAACCAGCAGAAAACCTTAATCCGAGCAGTCGGCATTAAATAGGCTGACAAACCAATCATTCCCATCACAACACCGGACAGGCCCAATGATGGTAGTGGTTCAGAATTGCCCATCAGAATTGAAAGGGTATAACTGATGCCTACCGATAACGAGATAAAAACAATGATCCAGATAAAGCGTAACTTGCTGCCAATCAAAGCCTCAACAGCTGGCGCAAAAGCCATAAAAAATATCAGGTTGCCGAAAATATGCATCCACCCACCATGCGCCAAAGAAGACGTCAACATTTTGAGCGGATTCCAGGTTTCGGGATAATACATCAGTGATTCGGTGACCTGATATTGAATTTGCAGCCAGAAAATAACCAGGCAAAGCACCGTAATACCGTAAGTTACGATGGGTGGTTGCGCGATTCGTAATGCGGAGCTGTAAGGAAAAATAAACAGTTTTTTTACCTTTTCAAAATGACTGCAGATCGACAGCCTAGCTAAAAATCAGATGACTTAAAAGGACACTAAAAAGGGACGCTTGCATGACGATAACAAAAGACTCATGCGCTTATGCGTTGACCATCAGTCCCTATGAACATGGAAAGAGAAGCGTAACACGCCTCATGGCGTCTGTTTTCGTATCCGAATACATCGAAGCGATGTATTCACATAAATGTGAATATGCGCTGGCATAACGATTGCTGTTTAACTTAATGGTATTGAGAGCTTTGCACGTGCCTGGTAAAGCTTCTTATAGCTTTCTATGAGTCTAAGATGCTTGTCTAAGCCTTCTAGTTTGATACTAGTTTTGGTCAGCCCAAGGAATTTAATCTGGCTATTCACTGAGCCGACAACGTTAGCCATTGTTTCTTCACCAAACATTCGGTTCAGGTTATTGATAAAATCCTCAAGTGCCATTTCTTCATCCAGTGCAATCTCAATGACGGTGTGAACCGCTTGATAGAATAAGCCCCGCTCGACGGTGTTGTCATTGAATTGCAAAAACTCACCTACCAGTTCATAGGCCTCGTCTAGTTCACCCAAAGCGAGATTGATGAGTATTTTCAACTCCAGGATTGTCAGTTGTCCCCAGACCGTATTTTCATCAAACTCGATACCAATCAGCGTTCGGATATCGGTATAGTTGTCTAATTGGCTTTCCTCCAAACGCGCTAACAAATTGGCTAGGGACTCATCGTTTAACGAATGTATATTCAATATGTCAGCACGGTATTGCAAGGCTTTGTTGGTATTATCCCAAATCAGGTCTTCTACCGGATACACTTCAGAATAGTCAGGAACCAGAATACGGCAGGCGGTGGCACCCAAATTATCAAAAACCGCAATATACGCTTCTTTGCCCATGCCCTCTAAAATTGAGAATAAGTGATCACTCTCTTCTTCATTAGTACCTGAAAAATCCCACTCGCAGAATTCATAATCCTGTTTAGCACTAAAGAAACGCCAGGAAATCACGCCCGTTGAATCAATAAAATGCTCAATGAAATTCTCCGGCTCGGTCACGGCTAAACTATTAAAGGTGGGTCTGGGCACATCATTTAGACCTTCAAAACTGCGGCCCTGTAAAAGTTCAGTTAAACTTCGCTCCAGCGCTACTTCAAAACTGGGGTGTGCACCGAATGAAGCAAACACGCCACCCGTTTTGGGGTTCATCAGCGTTACACACATCACTGGGAATTGGCCGCCCAACGACGCATCCTTAATCAGTACGGGGAAGCCTTGCGCTTCTAGTGCCTGAATGCCCTGCAAAATACTGGGGTACTTTTCTAACACTTGCTGCGGTACATCGGGCAAAGCCATTTCGCATTCGATAATTTGTTTCTTTACCGCGCGTTCGAATATCTCAGACAAACATTGAACCTGAGCTTCATGCAGGTTGTTGCCCGCACTCATACCATTGCTTAAAAAAAGGTTCTCGATCAAGTTTGATGGAAAGTACACCGTCTCACCATCGGAGTGACGTACATAGGGAATCGCACAAATCCCACGTTCAACCATGCCTGAATTGGTATCAATTAAATGGCTACCACGAAGTTCGTTGTCCGGGTTATAAATATCCAGGCAGCGCTCATCGAGGATACCTGACGGCAGCGCATCATTGGCTTCCAGGGCAAACCATTTTTCATTCGGATAATGAACGAATTCTCTGTTTGATATCTCATCACCAAAATACTGATCGTTGTAAAAGAAATTGCAATTAAGGCGCTCTATAAATTCACCCAGCGCAGAGCAAAGCGCACTTTCTTTGGTAGCGCCCTTGCCATTGGTAAAACACATCGGCGACGCCGCATCACGTATATGCAGTGACCACACGTTCGGCACAATATTGCGCCAGGAGGAAATTTCTATTTTCATTCCAAGTTTGGCCAGAATTGCGGTCATATTGGCGATGGTTTTTTCAAGCGGTAAATCTTTTCCCAGAATCAACGTGCTGGATTCATCATTGGGTTGCGCCATCAGCATAGCTTGCGCATCTTGTTCGAGGCTCGCTATTGATTCAATCGTAAATTCGGGGCCTTCCTGAACCACCTTCTTAACTGTACAGCGATCAATCGATCGTAGGATACCCTGCCGATCTTTTTCCGAAATAGTCTCTGGAAGCTCGACTTTAATCTGGAAAATCTGGTTATACCGGTTCTCGGGATCAACAATATTATTTTGAGACAGGCGGATGTCGTCAGATGGAATATTACGAGACAAACAGTACAGGCGCACGAAATATGCAGCACAAAGAGCAGATGATGCCAGGAAGTAATCAAACGGGCCCGGGGCTGAACCATCTCCCTTATAACGAATGGGCTGATCAGCAATCACAGTAAAGTCATCAAACTTTGCTTCAAGTCTGAGATTTTCGAGGAAATTAACTTTGATTTCCATTAGGTAGGTTCCGGAGTTGTCGCTTCTGTCTGGAGCAATAGATTGCTAATTGGCCGACTGAAGAAAATGGCAGATGTCATCCATTTCATTGAGAGTTTCACGATGTTAAATTTTATGCATTCACTGGTTATGAAACTAGGCCTTTCTAAATCACGATAATCAATATGATATAGAAAGACCTAATCTTTACTTAGCGTAGCCTTGTCGGACCCTCCTTGAATGCATAGCGTTGATTCACTTGGCATTGAAGCCACAATCTTCTGGCTACTATTCTTACTTTTTTTGGACTGTTAGAAACCTAGATTTCGTTTTATAACCTCTGCTGAGGTAATGATACGCTTTGTCCGATGAAGCTCCGGATGCTTTTCTTCGTCGGTGTACCCTGCTGGTTCGCCAGTTCCAGTGCTAACAAACCAGGAGTTTTCGGCTTTACGATCACCCAGAAACTTCTTTAATGCCGGCGGTGTAATGCCCAACGCTTTTGCAGCTGCATTGTAGGTGCAGCGGGTCTTTACTTCATTCAGATAATCAACAACTTGAGTAACTTTTTCCTGCACAACAATATGATCCTCGTAAAAATTACATTATATTTCAAAAGTGGGCATTCCTGAAGGGCATAAAAAGCCTTACACTTGACGTGCAATGCTCCTTAGCACTTAAAGAATTTAACCGAACAACGTGCATCATAACTCACGCCAAAGCCGATACCAACTTCCGCCTGACTAAAATGACCACTTAAATAGGCCTTTACCCACGTTTTTTTCATCCTTTAAGCGATAAGCAGCGCTTTTTCATTTTTGATAATCAACCTCCACGCTGTAATTCGTGTGGTTATGCATCGCCCAATAGGCATCTTGCAGTTGTCGAGTCACTGGCCCAATTGACCCATTGCCAATGATGACATCATCAATTTTGGTCACAGCCATAATGCCGCCAGCGGTACTAGTCACAAATACTTCATCGGCGGCACGAGCATACTCTGGTTGAATATTAGTCGGCGTCACTTCATAGCCATGTTCGATTGCTAGCATCATTGCCGTTTTTCGAGTAATACCTTCTAGCACACCCTGCGCTGGTGTTGTTAACAAGCCATCTTTGATACAAAATAAATTGAAACCGGGCCCTTCGGCGATATTGCCCTGTGCATCCACCACGACAACTGATTCAGCCCCTCTGTCATAAGCCTCGAATTGACCCATGACTAGGTCAAGCCATTGATAATTTTTAATCGTAGGGTCAATCGACTCGGCAGGTATACGCTGTCTGTCGCTGATAAAAAGGTGCAACCCTTTCTCGCGTGGCGTTATCCAAACAAAAGGAATCGCAAATGCAAAGAATTGATTAGTACAGGTTCTCGGGTCTCTTGATCCGGCTTCTGGCATGCCACGAGTGGTAATCATTTCAACATAGGCGTTCTGCAAACCTGCGGCTGCCACGCAGTCACACAAAATGGCTTTTACTTCGTCAGGCCGGTAGGAAATCGATAGCTGTAGATTTTTCATGCCAGCATAAAAACGTTCGATATGGTCATCGAGCCGAAAGAACTTTCCTCTCCAGACATGAGCCACATCATAAGTGGCATCAGAATGCAGAAACCCCCAGTCCAGCAGTGAAATTTTTGCATCCGCTATAGGAACAATTTTTTGATCTATAAAGGCGACGCCTTTTGAATAATCAGACATGCTTGCTTAAATCCCTCTTCCCAAAAAATTGAGCTTACCTTTAAAAGTACACTTTACTCTCGATTGCTCCCGGATATTACTCGACTAAATTCATTTACGAAAACGAAATTAGTGGTGCGGGCAATTTAACACCAGTGAATACGCTTAGACGCCCTAAAAACTTAACCCAAAGGCTTTATATAGAAACAGTTCCGAATAGGCACGCGGTATGAACCTATACAGTTTTTCCAGCCAGTGTTTTGGTGGCTGTGGGTTCACTGAACGGTCGTCAAGCAGCTACCTGATTCGAATATCGGCCGATGCGGCCAGACCATGTCAAACACCTCTCAATACGAGTCTCGATTTATTCCAATACGATATTGGTAATATCATCCGGCAATAGCGCTAATGGATAATTTTCTTCAACCTATTTCGCGACTTACTTTTTTACCGACAACCTGACTTTGACAAATAATATGTGCAAGATCAATTATTAGGACTTCTAACTGAAATTCCGAGTTCGCTTTATTGGGCTCCAGATGAAATGCCGCTATCTGATGCTAGGACTCCGGCAACTGCCAGAAATGCATAACCAACTTCCTGCATCAAACCCAACGTAGAAAAATGGTTGCAGCCTTTAACCGAACAATGTTTCACAATGGTTCATGCCGCAATGCCACATTGAATGCAATAATGCCAAAAGGTTTTCTGATAAAGAGCCTGCTCTGGCATAGCTGAGAAAGTATGTATACACAAGCTGCTAAGCATAATGTCGTGCAGTTGCATTATCCCTATGACACTGATTGCCTGATATAAATGATTAGCTTGACCGGGCATTCCAAACAGTTGGCTATTCGCCATTCGAATCAGTCAAACTGTCAACATGTTGCCTGCCTCGACTTCTAACACAAAATCACTGATTTGATTGTCAGGTTTTGTGATCAGACGTTGTATTTCTAGGTAAATAGCCGGCATCGAAATTTACTCTGCTATATCGGTCAGAAATCCTCAAGCTTGATTCATTTAGCGGTCACTTAATCCTTGCTGACGCAGAAGTATTTTACATACCTACACTCTACTTAAAGTCCAAATACAACAGCTTTAACTACGCAAATTGCGTTAAATAGGAACAAAGGCGGTGTTAGGCGCACTCTGTCGCACTATGTGGGTATCTTCTGATCGAACAGTCTATTCACCGTCACTGATAAAACTTATCCGGATATTTTGGATAAGCCTCACTTTCTATACAGACGTTATTCAACAATATACAAACTATTAGACTATTTAAAGTATGTTATCAAAATCATTCAAAAGAATTCTTCCGTAGAATAAAAATAAGCACAAATGTTCAGCGCAAAACGGTTAATTATCTCTATCAGGCTGGCTCGGAGGGCCGCGACTCTATGCAGCAAAGAACTCGAGCAGCGAATACATTCAATATAGGCAAACGAATAACGATGGAGCCAATTATTATGCAATCTTTCCAGATATAGTTCAGCAACGGATATCGATCGACCCTAGGTATCATTTTATATTTTCTAACCGTTGGCTGTGGCTTAAACTATTCGATACATTTCAAGAGACAGGCATTTACACCAATATGGACGCAACTAAGTTTCCGAAAATTTCTCTCGGCTTTTTTCCGACACCCGTCGCAGAATTAACTCGCTTAAGCGATAAGTTGGGCGGACCAAAAATTTTCATTAAACGAGATGACCTGACAGGTCTGGCACTCGGCGGTAACAAAACTAGAAAATTAGAAACCATTCTCGGCGATGCCCTGGCCCGGGGCGGCGATACGATTATTACCGCTGGTGCAGCACAATCAAATCATTGTCGTCAAACAGCAGCTGCTGCTGCAAAACTGAATTTGGAGTGTCATTTAATTCTAGGTGGCGAACAACCAGACAAGATTAGCGGCAATCTATTGCTCGATAAAATCTTTGGCTGTCATATTCAGTGGGGCGGCCCGAATCGTAAAGGAGAGGGTATCCCTGAACTAGTTGAGCAATTGATAGCAGTCGGCAAAAAACCTTATATTGTCCCGTATGGTGGATCGAATGAGTTAGGCGCAATTGCGTTTATCGATGCGGTGGGTGAGTTAGTTGATCAAACAGACCAGCCTTTTACTCATATTGTATTTGCATCCAGCTCGGGTGGCACACACGCGGGACTAATGCTCGGGAAACAGATCTTCAATCAGGATTTTGAATTGATAGGCATTAGTATTGATAAGGACGAAATAGATAACCAGGAACTGGATCAGCACATCATCAACCTCGCTAACAAAACCGCCAAAGTGATAGGACTGGAAGCATCGTTTTCTGATCAAGATTTAACGCTCAACACCGACTATATCGGCGACGGATACGGCGTGGTTGGCAAGCTAGAGAACGAAGCCATAAAACTAACTGCACAATTAGAAGGTATTCTTTTAGACCCTGTTTATACTGGCCGCGCGATGGGTGGTTTAATCAACATGATTCGCACCGGACAAATCCACGAGGATGCAAAGGTCTTGTTCTGGCATACCGGTGGAGCACCTGCTTTGTTTGCTTATTCGGATTCATTAGATTTCGCGCCCGTACTTTAATCTGCCTTAAATTAGCAAAGCTTATGACTAATCGCAACGATTTTATCCCCGTAACTGAGTCAGATTTTAAACTGGTTTACTCGATTTATATGGAAGACACCATTAACCCTTACATGAGCTTTGAAAGAATATCAGAGCATTCATTTAGGGAGTGCTTTGATTTAATGGCCAATCGAGATGGATTTATTTTTTATCGAGAAAATGGCATCAGAGTTGGTATATTTTCACTGATATATGGAAAGTGGCGTAAACAACATATCGCCACCATTGGTGCACTGGCTATTCTCCCAGAACACCAGGGCAAAGGTGTTGCTAGCCGGATGATGATTGCGGTTTTTGACCACTTGAAGAAACTAAATATTAAACGACTAGAATTAATCGTCGAGAGCGATAATCCTAAAGCGATCAAACTTTATCAAAAGCTGGGGTTTGATATAGAAGGGACGCTTCGAGCCTATCTGAAACGTGACAATGCGGACGAACCAGTTGACGACTACTCTATGTCAATCTTACTTTGAGCGAAGACTACAAGAATATGAAAACCAAAAGTCAAACACCACCAGTCGAAACATTCGGTGACAAAGATAGTTCGTATATCGCCGCTGGCCAGCTTGAAGGCATCCAAGTGTTGGTGACCTGCTTTTACAAAATTATGAATGAATTGCCAGATGCCGCCCATATTCGTGACATGCACCCATCGGACTTAACCGTTTCAATCGACAAGCTTTCCTGTTTTCTATCGGGCTGGCTCGGAGGGCCGCGACTCTATGCCGATAAGTACGGTGCTTTCAGTATCCCCCAAGTCCACAAACATTTAACAGTTACTGAGACCGAGCGTGATGCGTGGTTATTGTGTATGTATGAGGCACTCGAACTACAACCCTACTCTCAGGTTTTCAAGAAATACATGTTAAAACAATTGGCAATTCCGGCTGAACGTATTCGATTGACCTGCACAGAAGAGAATAGTCAATCGGGTGCTGACTAGGCGCTCCGCTCTGAAAAGTGACGAGCAGAGGAGACTGACTATACGGTCGTTAAAGTAATAAAAGTGAGGAGCGCTCTTCCTGCAGCGTTGTAAAGCATCACTCATGAGCCATCTCCAAATTCGAATGACGGACACAGCGTTATTCTATGCCTGGTTCGACACCTTGGTAGCATCGAGATATTCACGATTGCGCAGCATCGTCTTTTCCTTCGAATCCACCAAAAAACTGCTCAGTAACGCTGTCTTTATCGCAGCATTTCTTGAGGCCAACTGCCGTATATCTTCCGCTTTTAGATAAAAGTAGCGGGATTCGCTGGTGAGCCAAACTGTGGCCGTTGCTGGTTCTTCGGCCATAATGGTGAGTTCGCCAATAATCGAATGCAGCGGCACCTGCCCTATCAGCTTTCCGTCTACCGCCACCGAAGCCTCGCCTGAGGCAAAATAAGCTAGGCCCGAAATCACTTCACCCTCTCAACTGAGTTCGATACCTACATCTCCATTCACCCAGATACCTCGGTTTAACAGTTTGCGGGCCAAGTGTGGCGCCAGGTTGGGCAATTTTTTTTCTAGTAGTTGTTGTTCTTCGTTATTGAAGCGGGCTCGTCTAGTCAAAATGAATACTCGGCATATACCGACCAGGCTGATTAGAATCCACGATGCCTGAATGATGGCGGCGGAAAGATTGAAAGCTGGCCCTAAACTGCCGAGTACCAGGGCAGCTGCAATGATATTGAGTATGGCATAACGATAGCTCTGCCCGTCTAACAAACCAAGTTGTAACATCGCGTAAGAACCCAGATAAAACGCAACGCCAACTAGCCCTAAAACCTCTAGTAAATCAGGTGATAAAATGTCTATGAGCTTCCCTTCAATATTCGATCCATCTGACCAATTCTCACCGATTTTCGATACAGACCGGCGTCACAACATGGCAATAGGCAATAACAGAGTTTTACGGTAATGAGTACAACAGGCGCCTGCTAAAGCCTTTTTGTTTTGTCCAAAAATTGCGTAGTTTATTTTCCTCATTACTAAAATAACTGATCGGCCTGATTGGTTATTAAACAGTGTCACTCGATAGCTGTGTGATTAGCTGTTCAATACCATTGGATTTGGGGGGTAGAGTTGTTTATTCTTGTTGTTCACTCTAAGGTAAAGAATTCAACTTTTGCGCGGGCTAAGATACCTC
>CAXMOZ010000203.1:0-5295 GCA_964195315.1 uncultured Acidimicrobiia bacterium
GTGGTGCGCAAGGATCCGAACCTGACCGCAGAAAATCTGATTGCTTTCTGCCGGGAAAACATGACCGGCTACAAGGTGCCTAAAATAGTCGAGTTCCGTGACGAATTGCCGAAAACTAATGTTGGCAAGATCCTGCGCCGCGCCTTGCGCGACGAGTAGTGGATCAGTCGTATCGGGAGCGGGTCATATAAAATGGTTGGACAGAATCACAAGGCTGTCCAAACGGGCGTGGTAAAGTTGAGCTAGTGGTATAGCGCTGTTAGCGCCGTTTTTCAGAATCGCTTGAGGAGTGAGTTGCCCTTGATCCTTCAATTTAAAACGACTACTTTTCTCGATAGCTGACTCTCAAATGCCAGGCTTCATAGGCAAAAAACGGCCAACAGGAGACGTTCGGTTAATTCAATATCTCTATTTTTATCCAACCCACAAATCAGTCTTTTTAGTAAAGGGTGTTTAGGCTTCTATACCTCCGCCAGACACCAACATCAAAGTGTCGCTAATAATAGGGTGCCTGTAGGCTTACCATATTATGCTATCTGGAGCTGCACTTAAGCGGTTTAATAATAGTGTAAAACGGAGCTTTTTAAGAAACGGTGCTGATGAGCTCCGGCCAGTATATTATGGGGGCCATTTGTTCGAATTATAATAATGGTTTTTTGGAAGCGTTGGGAATTATGAAAAATACCATTTATTGCTTATTTATGGCAGCCCACCTCCGCCAATTAGTTGCCCAGCGTGTTGGAAATTTAATGCGATGACTTTGTCCTTAGTATAGTGGGCTCCATAAGACAATAGTTCTTTCAGTGTTTCTTTATCCGACATAAAATTTTGGATAATTGGTGAAGAGTACTTGAGATTCTCGGCGAATTTTTGATTGCTGCTAAGCATATTTATTGCTTGCCAAGGATATCCCTCAACGGAACTTTGCCAGGCAATGAAATATGAATTTTCATTTTCCTCTTTTGTTACCACCAGCGATATTGGGATTTTTAAGTCCTCGGAAATTCTATTGCTCATCGATCCGACTAATAACAGGGTATCCAGTATATACACTGTTTCGGCTTTTATAAGGTTTCGATATACCACTTCAGGGCGGTCAATTGTAATCACGCGATCCATGTCGAAAAAAAAGGGATCATGACCAAACTCTCTACCATGAATAAGCTTCTGATATATATCTGTAAGCCATAGTTCGACAGTTTTCGATCGAGGAAAACCTTTTTGCATAACTGATTCTTTAGCTTTCAAATAGAGTTGTTGGGAAAATCCTAAAAATTCGGGATCTTTAGTATTTGCCCAAACCGCTAGTGAGCGAATTAACTCTTTTTTGTCATAATTATTTCCGTATACATCGAGCAAATTCCAATCGAATTCATTGGGTCTCATAACCTGAATAGTTTCATCATTCGCATATAATAATCTTGGAATGTTTTCATATTTAATGCTGATTTTAATATCGATAATACCTGTAGAATTGTCCGCCCCTCGCATCCCGTCTTTCCCCAAATAGTTATAGCGTGGCCAAAACACCTCATCGAGTTCCCCATCCTTCTCAATTGTTTGTCGCCATTTATTCTTGTTCTTATCGAATTTTACTATTGTTTCGTTGGTACTGCTTGCTTGCACATTAACAATCAGTCTTTTGTCAGAAATATTTTTAATATTTAGTCTGAACCATTTGTGCTTTTCGTTTAACTTTGTATGATAAAAATAGGTCGGGAGTTTCTTCAAAATTTTTGTTTTATCTTCAAAAATTCGAATTTTATCCTTACCCTCAGAATTAGTATCCAACGCCTTGTCTATATCAACAACAGGATAATCTCCTGTTGGTTTCGGCACCTCAAAGTGGTCATCTACTTGGGGATATTTTGCAAAAAATATTGCGACTATAGAGCCGCATATAATGATAACTATTTTAATAAATCCATTAAGTTGCGTAAAAAACGCTGTTAGCCCACCAATAAATTTAACCCAACCTTCCAACTTGCTATTTACGGAAAATGCTGTCTGTTCGGGGGTAGCATCCGTATTGTCTCTCATTGTGATACCCCTGATTCGGGCAAAAACATACCTGAGGCTTTGCTAATAACAATATTAGCTATTGTTTCACGGAGGAAGTTGCGAGTTTGCGCATATTCGATTGACTCAATCGCGTATTCCAAATCATGAAGTTTACCTTCAGCAAGAAGCATGCTCTGCCATTCCTTTGTTTTTCGGCTGCCGGCATTGTGACTCATTAACGCCAGTAACAAATTGTCATCAAAACTTTGCATGTTTTTATGTATCCATCGGGCGCCGAGATTAATATTCGAGGCCAAATCAAAAAGATATTCGTTTCTGGCAGAAAATTTCGAATCTTTTAATAACGCCCACTCGTCGTCTAGAGCATTAAAGGTTGTTGGAAGAAACTGGAAAAAGCCAGTCGCTTCATTTTGTGATATGGCGGATGGGAAAAAATAGCTTTCGTGCATTGCCAAACCATATAGTACTGATGGTAAAATATTTTCAAACTGTGACGCTGCGTCCAGAAATAATCGGTGGTATACCTTTGGGTATGCATTGGCAAAGAAATTAACTTCTTTTTGTATGACGGGAACCCGCTCATTTACAACACGTATTGCTATAAACGGGTCCAGGCATTTTAACTCGCTGGCAATTTTCAATCTGCCATCGTAGGTTTTAGATCTCATTGCAGCGACGAATGCATCCTGACGATATGACAAAAGCATTGCTATAGGCACAAGTAAATTTTTTTCTTCGAGCTCGTCCAGGGGATATTTTTCGACTACTCGGCCTTTTTTACGAATACCTTCCTCGAGAGATACGAGTAGGGGATACAAACCTGTAGCTATAGAATTTTTCAGTCGGAGTGAAAAGTTTGAATCAGGGTCTTCTTTGAAAGAACCCTCTGAACTTCGAGAGTATACATTCTGAATAAATTTGCTCGATGAGTCGCTCAAGAGAATGCTATTCTCAGCCGAGTCATCACCGACAAGCCGTAATTTTGATCTTATGCCGTAGTAGGAAAAAGGAGCAAGATTGATAATTCTTTCAAAATGTTGGTTGCCTGAATTTTCTGAAAGTAGATTCTCAATGCGTCCCAACCAAAATAAATTCGATAATAATAGCGTCTCAGTTGTTTTGGTTTTTAAATATTGTTTTAATAAATTTTTAGCCGCAATTAATTTATTTCTATCAATTACATCAGATTTTGTTGCCTCAGAGAATAAAATTAATGCTGGAACAAAGTGTGCTGTTTCAATCCAGTTGTTTTCCAACTTGTGATTTCTTAGTATTTTAAATTCTTCTAATGATTTCGCTACCAGGCTATCACGTTTGTTAATAAGCCTATCTCGTGTCGAATCATTAATCTGTGCCTTGGTCAATTCAACATCAATTTTTCTCGCAGTGTGCCAATAGTGCCTTCCAAGCTTTGCGAGGGCAGTATCAACGTAGTCACCTTCAGGGAATAAGGCAATAAGTTGCTTATGTTTCTGTTCGTAGATTTCGTCTGTTTGATTCCTCGCCCATAACAAAAAACCTTGTTGAGTCAGATCCGGATCACTCGAGTATGTGGTCACAAAATCAAGGAGTGAATTTCGTTTTTCCAGGGCTTCACTTCTTTCTTTTCCTTCGGTTGAATTTTCCGTAGTATTCTTCAGGATCAAGGCTAATTCGTAAGCCGCTTCGACTCTGACCTGAATGTTACTGCTGTTCGAATAAATTTTCTCTAGAATATTTACCGCTCCCTCAAAGTCACCTAGCTTCACCTTTTGCCGGCCTATATTCACTTTTAGCTTGTCAATAGAAACATCTTTGTGCAATTCAGCTTCAATTTCCCGAGTAAATGGCTCGTCCCGGGACGAGCTGGCATTTAACAAATAATCCAGGTAAAAGCCTTTTGCCAAATTAATCTCTTTTTCCCTTTTAGTTGACCAAGCTAATTTTGCACCAAGAAAATAAATCTCTTCCTTTAACAGTGGCAGGCTAGTATGAAAGAAAAAACTAAACATTCTCGCTGAAGTTGAGTTATCCAACAATCGCCTGATTTTTTTCAGGAATTCATCAATATCCGAATTATCGATACCTGCTTGATTTCTAATTTGTAAGTCGCGCCAGATAGCTAGAACCACTATGCCAGTTTGCCCATCTGAGCTCAGGTCGGCCCATTTGAGAATGTCAGAGTAAATTCGATGGGCACTTTCCGTATCATTACTTTTAAGAAACCACTCCGCGAGCAAAAATGTTTTTATTGGCCAATCCGGTTCGGTTACTTTGCCTTCGGTTAATGCATTAAACAGCTTTTCAGGATCGCGCTCTCCATTCGAAAAATAGCTGGCCAATTCAATTATGTTCGGATGGAAAGAATCTAAGTTGTCTTTAATTTGATGATTTATGCCGCAGGCGTCTACTATCTCAAGACTGTATGCCCGAGAAATTGAGCCTACTAAAGCGATCAAGCAGATTCCGTAGACGAGATAGTTTTTTCTTGTTTTTGATGGCATAGCTTTTAAATTCCATTAATGCTTATATTTAGTATCAATACCAGACAAACAAATAAAGAATAGGGAGTATAAAAGCTATATTTCCAAATAACTAGCGCCAATAAACCTGCAGAGAGGCCGGTTATCTGACATTGTGTATACCGAATACAGCCGAAAACCCATATAGACCAGCCAATTCGAAACGTATTTATCATCATTTGGTTACTGACATCAAATCCGGGCAATAAACTATCTTCTGCCACGTTCAGGTTGTAGCTCTATGACAAGGAAATAGTAAATTTATCAGTAGAAAAGAGTGGTTTGTGGTGGCGCTCTGGTCTCTATATGTGCCAGTTAATAATTGGGGTGTACCACGGTTTCCCACTTCTCCCGAATGGCGGTCCAGGGTCGTGAGCCGAAGTAACCAGGCTGAACTTGAAGGTCGGCTTTCCCGTTAGCAGCCGTTCATTTTCCTTCTGGGAACTAGTGCTTTCGGCCAACAGCAGCCGTTCGGACAGGCAGTCAAATAGGCAGAATTCGGCACATAGCGGATGTTCAGCAATACCTCTCATTAGTCGTAAAAAGCAGTGCACTTTGGTGCACTGCTTTTATGTTCATTGGCTATGATTGTTAGTTTTGAAAATTAGGGGGTTACAATGTTGAACCAAAACTCGAAATCATCAAGCATGCCCTGAAGTTCTATAAACTTACCTTGCACACCCTTAACAGTAATGGCTTTTGATTCAATCGCTTTTTCGACCGTAACCTGACCCAGCATAATCTTATCAAGTGTTGCGCGGGTGGTTACGAT
>CAXMOZ010000204.1:0-17677 GCA_964195315.1 uncultured Acidimicrobiia bacterium
ACCGTTTAAGGTGGTTAAATTTGCCACCGATATCACCACCGCTAAACTCGAATCTGCCGAAAACTCTGGCAAGATGGAATCGATTAGCAAGGCTCAAGCCATGATCGAATTTAATATGGATGGCAGCATCATCACAGCCAACGAAAACTTTCTGGGTGCGATGGGTTATAGTTTAAATGAAGTCGTGGGTAAGCATCACTCGATGTTCATCAAGCCAGCATTTAAGAATAGCGCCGAATACCAGCAATTCTGGGAGAAGCTAAATCGAGGTGAATACGAGTCAGCTGAATATAATCGTATTGGCAAGGGTGGTAAAGAAGTCTGGATACAGGCGTCTTATAATCCAATTCTAGACGTCAACGGTATACCGTTTAAGGTGGTTAAATTTGCCACCGATATTACCGCAGCTAAACTCGAAGCCGCCGAGAATTCGGGCAAGATGGCATCGATAAGCAAAGCTCAAGCGATGATCGAATTTAATATGGATGGCAGCATCATTACCGCCAATGATAATTTTCTGGGTGCGATGGGTTATACCTTGAACGAAGTTGTGGGTAAGCATCACTCGATGTTCATCGAGCCAGCCTTTAAAGATAGCGCCGAATACAAAAAATTCTGGGAAAAGCTGAATCAAGGTGAATACGAGTCCGCTGAATATAAGCGTATCGGCAAGGATGAAAAGGAAGTTTGGATACAGGCGTCTTATAATCCGATTCTAGATGTGAATGGTAAACCGTTTAAGGTGGTTAAATTTGCCACCGATATCACCACCGCTAAACTCGAATCTGCCGAAAACTCTGGCAAGATGGAAGCAATAAATAAAGCACAGGCCGTAATCGAATTTAACATGGACGGCAGTATCATCACTGCTAACGATAATTTTCTGGGTGCGATGGGTTACAGCCTAGGTGAAGTCAAGGGTAAGCATCACTCGATGTTTATTGAGGTTGAGGTTAAAAATAGTCCTGAATACAAAGAATTCTGGGAAAAGCTTAATCGAGGTGAATTCGAGGCAGCGGAATACAAGCGTATTGGCAAGGGCGGTAAAGAAGTTTGGATTCAGGCGTCTTACAATCCGATTCTAGATGTGAATGGTAAGCCGTTTAAGGTGGTTAAATTTGCGACTGATATTACCGGTGTGAAATTTGCCATAAACGATATTTCACGGGTCATACAATTGTTGGCTGAGGGCAATTTGACCGAAGTTATCGAAGCCGAATACCAGATTGAATTTGAACAGGTGAAAGTCGATATCAATAAGACCGTTAAACGCTTAAGCTCAGTTATGACTGATGTCAAATCTAACTCCAGTTCGATTGCTTCGGCCTCCGAACAGGTTAGCGGCACCGCAGAATCATTGAGCCAAGGCGCGAGTGAACAGGCTGCCAGCGTAGAAGAAACCAGTGCATCGGTCGAACAAATGGGTGCCTCGATAAATCAGAACAGTGAAAATGCGCGAGTCACCGATGGTATTGCCACCGAGTCGTCAAATGCAGCTAAAGAGGGCGGTGAATCTGTACTGGCTACGGTGCAAGCGATGAAGGATATCGCCGACAAAATTAGTATTATCGAAGACATCGCCTACCAGACTAATATGCTGGCACTTAATGCTGCAATCGAAGCAGCCCGAGCTGGTGAACACGGTAAGGGTTTCGCCGTGGTAGCAGCCGAAGTGAGAAAGCTGGCAGAACGCAGCCAGTTAGCAGCAGCTGAGATTAGTAACCTAACGAGTGAAAGTGTGAAAGTCGCCGAGAAGGCTGGAGGACTATTAGAGAAAATGGTGCCTGATATCGCCCGAACAGCCGAGCTGGTGCAAGAGATTACTGCGGCATCAGAAGAGCAAGCAGGTGGTGTCGGTCAAATTACTAGTGCGATGAAACAGCTTGATCAGGTAACACAGACTAATGCTGCGGCCTCCGAAGAGTTAGCAGCCACAGCACAGGAAATGCGTAATCAATCACAGTCGCTACTTGAAGTCATCGGCTTTTTCCAACTTGCGGAGCAAAGCTGTGGTTCACAGTCGGCCGCGCCGCGCTAATTGATCGATGAATTGATGAGGGGTCAGCAGTCAATCCTACACAAGACGACAGGTGGGGAGTAATCGGTCAAGTATCGACGTGAGTCAATACGACCGCTTCTGAGGAGTCGCTGATTTGTCACAATCTACTAACGAATCTGCCGAGCAGGAAACAACCGTCACATCGAACAATGTGCAGCAGTTCCTGATTTTTGTGCTTAGGGATGAAGCCTATGGTGTCGGCATTTTGCATATTCGAGAAATTATCGAGTAGGACAATTTGACCGTAGTGCCTCTAATGCCGGATTTTATATCTGGCATGATTAAGCTACGCGCTAATGTTGTGCCGGTGGTGAATCTAGCTTGGTGTATTGAATACCAACTGAAAGCGATCGGAAATCTTACCAGTATCGTTATTATCGATATTAAAGATGAGGACGGAGAGCATGTTGAGATAAGCATGGTTGTTGATGTCGTCAATGAAGTCATCGAGCTGGCGGACTCTGATATAGCGACAGCGCCGACCTTCGGTGTCAGAATACGGTCTGATTTTATTCAGGTCATGGGAAAAATAGAGGATAAATTAATTATACTGCTTGATATCAATCATGTGTAGTCGATCAAGGAACTATCTAATGTCACGAGTATGGCCGATGATCTAAATGCTCATACAGTCAACTAGAGTGTTCTATTTTCTGTGTGAATCATAACCGGTTTTTCTACACAAAAGTCCGCTACGGTTATTCGCGCTAAGGTATTCTATTTTGCCCAAAGCAGACTTTCTCATCGGCATCTTAAATCAGAGCGTCATAGTCATTACTGACGTACCTGATGGGCAAGGCGAGGCAGGGCAGGCTAATAGGAAAGGAATTTATTGTATATTAGAAATGATTTTGAATATTGACATCCGTAGGTAGGTCTTTATGCTTTACATACTTCAACCAGAGATTGATGCTTATGACGCAGGGTTCGTAAAGCACTAGCCTAAGCGGTCGCTGAAGAAGCCAATATCTTTAGTAGATTTGATCCACGGCGTTTTAGAGATACAGCGTCTCTCTATCATTGATGCAAAATCTTGTTAAGCATAATCAATAAACATTGAAACAACAAAAGAGATCCATTTGTACGAAGTTGCCCTCAGCGCATTTGTTGCCTTATTTGTGATTATCGATCCCATCGGTAACACCCCTATTTTTGTGGCACTCACCCAAGGCACAGATAGCAAGCATCGTCGCGCTATGGCTATCAAAGGGCCTTTGGTTGCAATGCTAATTTTAACATTGTTTGCATGGGTTGGAACCGATTTGCTGGGCATTCTTGGCATCAGTATGCCAGCGTTTAAAATTGCTGGCGGCTTGATGTTGGCCGTCATCGCGTTTGAAATGGTGTTCGAAAAGCGCAACCGGCGTAAATCCAAAAGTGCAGAAGAACTTAACAAAGTGACAGATCCGGATGATATTTCCGTCTGCCCCATTGCCATTCCAATGTTGGCTGGTCCCGGGTCCATTGCAACGGTTATGTTACTTATGGTGAAACATCAAAACGATCTAACGTCTCAATTCATTGTTATTGGTGCACTGGCTGTTGTTTTGACAGCTTGTCTGGTTTTGTATTTATTATCAGGTTGGTTTGAACGCTTCATCGGCCAAACCGTCAGTAATGTTATAACAAGGCTACTTGGTGTCATCTTGTCGGCCTTAGCGGTTCAGTTTGTAACAGATGGTCTACTACAAATTTTTGTCAGCTAATTTGTCCAGAGGAGTCGTTGGCGTTACTAGTGTAATCGGTCCACTGATAGCCATCATGAGCAGGCACCCTGGATGACTCTTGTTGTTAAGGCCTGTCCGACGCCTGCCCTCTGATCTTCGTGCCATTGTGCGAATGCATTGCTATGTGGGCAGGCATCTGATAACCCTTAACAAAGCTGCCATATGAGATATATCGCCTCAATGGCTATAAGTTGAACTATGTTAACGCTTATCAATTGCCAATCTAAAGACGGCCATCGAGGTAGACAGGCTAAAAGTCTATAGACGCTGATCCTATCAAACCATAATTCTCAAATTCGATTAAAGATATAAGGGACAGTTCTGATTCGAATAAATCGACATAACTTCGCGGTCTTTATACTCACAGTAAAATATGTCTTCATCCATCCACTGGTTAATATGGGTGGTGCAAAACATAAACCGCATCAGAACAAAAGTAATGTTGCTAATAATACTGTTTTTCTAAATTTCATATTTCTGTGCGAATTGAAAGGGTTAAGTCCGGTTCAGTTTCATAAACCAATCGGACATATAATCATAGCATTTCATTCGATGAATACTGTGCAGCTACCCGTCTGTTGTCGGCCCGTGCTTTCATGCGCCCCGTTGCATATCCTGCTGTATAATGACCAGATAATGCGCCATTCATAGCCGCAGTGTCGCAAGGTTTCCCGTTTAGAGAGTCATTGTAGCCAGCCTTGTAAGCCGCTGCTGAGTTCGCTTCTTTACCATCAATAATCATTTTTTTGCTTCCAGAATACCTGCATAGCTTTCGTATTCCCGCTACCCTGCTGGGTCTTTTTGTGTAGTGAATTTCTATCCGTATAGTGTATGCTGGATTATTGCTTTAGACCCCCGTATTGACTACGGGGTTTTTGGCCTTTAGGGTGTTATTTATGTGACTTGCGTCACATATTGGTCTTTCCTAAAACGTAGTCTGACCCCAAATATAAATTCCACAACGATTTTTGCTCAGCGCAGCCATTCACGAGCATTGGTTTAAATGGCGGGTGAGTACATCGGATGTTGGTATCTATCTTGTAACCTTAGGCCTATGATTTTCAATTTAAATAATTTGATCTGCCCCTCAATATTTAACCTTCTTCCTATCTAATGTTTAGTGTTGCCAGCTGATTTCTCGACTCAAGCTCTTGAATTCTCAGATTAACTTCCTTTAGCGCATTCTCTCGGTATCTCTGGATCATATTCTTCGTGGCATTTTGTATTTCGTTCTCGTGGTTAACCATTATTCAAGGCATGGTATTGACGCGAGAAAACACTTCTACTGCTTATGTTGCCAGCCCATTGCACCCTCTCTCCATGATCTATGTCAATTGGACTGGAAATTTGCCCTAACTCAGATTGACTGTCATATATTGTATCGGCTAGTTTAGGCGTTAATAGTTTAGGGAGGTTCTATACATGAGATCGTTTAGGTCCGTTTCAAAATGACAGGTGAAACGACATCAAACAGTTGTATGAAGTGCCCGTGACTCGGTACCACTTAATGGGGAGTGCTAAGGGAGTGTGAACTGGGCTCGGTAAACAAAAGTAAACGCATGATTACCTACGAACCGGGTGAAACACTTTTCTCCCAGGGCGAACCGAGCAATGGCATTTACTGTCTTAGATCGAGTCTTATTGGCTTGCGGTCGAAGAGACTAACGGAAACTCTGTATTGATTCGTCTTGTTACAGAGGGCACCACGGTTGGGTATAGAACCTTTCTGATCAGGGAAGCGCATGTCAATTCAGCCGAAGTTCTGTCTGCTAGCGTTATTTGCTACATCTCGCGCCCCAAGGTCGTGGGGATATTGAAAGAAAACCCTTTACTCAGTGAACGCTTCTTGCGCCATTTCATAGATGATGCCACCGAAACGGAAAACGACCATGTCAGAAGTCTGACCATGGGCATGAAATCGCGATTTCTGCATCTTATTCTGGTTTTCTACGAGCGTTTTGGATATCAGGATGAAAGTGGAAATGCACTAGTGGACCTGCCTGTAAAACGAGGCGAGTTAGCCGAACTGGTCTGTGTTTG
Source organism: uncultured Acidimicrobiia bacterium (assembly GCA_964195315.1). GTDB lineage: Bacteria > Pseudomonadota > Gammaproteobacteria. The sequence continues at coordinate 5,827 of CAXMOZ010000204.1, forward strand.
CCATGAATCTATTTCTTGTTTGATCGATAAACTGCAAGCCAACGAAATTATGCGTTTCAATGATCGGCGGATTGAGTTTTCGGATGTCAGTGAAATTCTAAAGCAAGCTGGTGTAACTGTTTAAACGTTTAGGCCAACGAGACAAATTATTTTGACATTGAGCTGTCTGTTCATTTTAAGCTTTGTAGTGCAAGCTCAACTTAAACAAAATGCGATTAGTAACGCTATTCACGACGCCGAAAAAACAGTGCAGCAATTCAAAACCATTCGTGCCTATTACACCAATAATGTTATAAAAACAGTATTACAAAGTCAGGATGTTCGACCTACAATTGACTATAAAGACAGTCCTAAAACCATTATTCTACCGGCGACTATGATCTATGAATTAAGCCAATACTGAAAAATAAAGGTAATTTGTTGTACCTATACAGCAAATTTCCTTTCCCCAATCGTAGTGAACGACAAGATGTAACCAGAAGTATTGCGGATCAAACCAATTTGTTTTCACTAAATGCGGCCATCGACGCGGCTCGAGCGGGTGAACAAGGCAGAGGGTTTGCTGTCGTTGCCGACGAAGTAAGAACTTTAGCGAGCCGAACTCAGACACCTACCGAAGAAATTCAGGCTATGATCGAAAGTCTTCAATTAGGTACAAAGCAGGCGATTTTGGTGATGGATAAAGGACAAAGTCCGGTGTCGAAAAAAGTTGAAATGGCAGCTACTGCGGGTCAATCGCTGGATGTTATGGTGTCCTCTGCGGACGAAATTAGTGCCATGAATAAATAAATAGCCCATGCGGCAGGCGAGCAGAAGCAAACAGCAAGTGCAGTCTAAGAGAATGTCTCAGCAATTCAAATTGTCGCCGATCAAACTGCAGACGGTACTTCAACGGCCAGGCAGTTTAGCGACAGCGTTTCCATGCACGCAGAGACATTACAAGCCTTGATGTAGCAGTTTAAAATTTAGAATAAGTTTGACCATGGTAAAAAGATCAGGTAACGACGGGTCAGGTCTAGTTTGTGGTCAGGCGAGTTCAACTAGTTGTCGCTACAGCGCTGGTCTTCAGGGTAAATAAATTGTAGGTTTTTGCAAACCTAACCTTGAGTGACCGCGCTGGCCAAATTAGAGGCGGGTCGAAGATCATCTGAAACTGGCTGTTCACGGCAGTCAGCTTTCGGTAAAACTACTCTTTTATGGTCAACTTTGTAAATTGGTCTAAGTCCCTGGATTACCTACGCCTACACCGACTTTAAAGACTTGCACTCGGCAAGTAGTGTCAGGTATTTTTTACACTTGAGCAACTAAAGTGTAATTATACTTTACATTTTTTTATGGCCTGCCCCTAGTATTAGAGATTAAGTTATTGTTAAATGCAGCACCTGAGAATTTGGCGCTTATATTGCCTTCAGATAATCTGATATAGGTCCTGACAGATTGATTTGTGGAGCATATAAAGTCCGAGGGGTTATGTAGGAGTTTCACGTTTCTCAATCCACTTAAATCGTATTATGTTTATTGGTTTACGAGCCACATAGACTCTATAATCATTTATTTGGAGCAGGGAATGCCATTAATCTATAGGCCAATAATCAATCTCACCCCTGCAAGCTGCTAGCTCAGCTGAAGGTCGATGAACACTATTCCAACGCTCACAACACCAAAATGGCCAAAAGCTATCAATGAAGGGAATTAGGGCCGTTAGAATGTTTCAAACGTTACTGAACTGTCAAGCCACAAAGAAGATAGCCGTATTGTCGATGCTGCTATTTTCCACACTGGTTTTACAAGCCTGCTCTAACGATGAGAAAGCACCCTCATCAAAAATTGAGAAGTCGGTGGTTGCGGTGATTGGGGAGCGAAAAATATCGGTGACTGATTTCACCGAAAATTTAGTCAAGCGTAGTGGTGGATCAATCGATCACTTCAATTCAGCCGAAAAGAAACGTCTAATACTCGATGAAATGATTCAGCGCGAAGTGCAAGTCATGACTGCTAAAAAGGCCGGTTATGATAAAGATCCCGCTATCGTAAAAGCACTAGAAAACATGATGGTGACTAAATTACGTGAGGAAAAACTCAAGTTAATCCTTAGTGGCATTGCAGTGAGTCAGGATGAAATCAATGATTATTACCAATCAAACATTGCTCAGTACACCACGCCAGCCATGTCGCGTATTGCTATTATTAAGTTCAGTGTTTACGACACAGCATCTGAGCAAAAAAAATCTGAAGTCAAAGCAAGAGCTGAACAAGTATTAGAACTGTCAGAAACATTGCCTGACACTGTAAAAGGCTTTGGTTCACTGGCGGCAAAATATTCTGAAGATCAAGCATCCCGTTATGCAGGCGGAGACATTGGTTGGATAGCATTGAATAAGCCCTCAAATAGAATTGATGCCGCAGTATTTGAGTCGGTTGCGACCCTAAATGAAAAAAATAACGGTTCATCTCTTGTGACAGCTACCGATGGATACTACCTCGTAAAATTAATCGAACAAAAAGCACAGCAGCAACAGGGTTTAGAAAAAGCCGAAAGGGGCATACAAAATACCTTGTTACGTCAAAAGCGTAAAAAAGCTGAAGCTAGCTGGCTATCGTCGTTACAGGACGATATTAAACCCATAAAAATAAATCAAAGCGTTCTTAAGTCCGTTCAGCCACCACCTGGTTCAATTCCTGTGCGTGTTGATCAGCAACCACCTGCGCTACCTGAAGGATGAACCAAAAATGAAACGAATAGCCAAGACAAGAGAGATTGCCTCGGGGGCAACAATGGACATCAAAATGTTATCTGCTAAAAAACGCAACATAGTCGGTTTTATACTGGTTTCTTGTTCACTTTTGGTTAGTGGGTTAGCTCATGCTGAAGTTGAATGTGACAGTGGATTAAGCTGTACGCAAACGATCACTCTAAATCCTGGCTGGAACTCGGTATTTGTTCAGGTTAAACCAGACCAAAGTTCTACCGCAGAGATATTTGCTGAATTGGTGGATGGCTCAGGTTCGCAAATTAGCAGTGTCTGGACCTTTTTGTCACAGCGGGCAAAAATTGATTTTATACAAGATCCAAATTCTGAAAATTTATTAAGCCAGGAAGGCTGGTTACGTTATTTTCCAGCACAAAGTAGCAGTGCCTTTTTAACCAACCTTTATGCAATACAGGCAAACAGAGCCTATTTAATAAACCTTGAAGGCAGCAGCAGTGTTTCATTAGCAATTACAGGAACCCCCGTCGTCCCTCGCTTTGAATGGCAGTCCGGTGCGTTTAACCATATAGGTTTTCACGTTGATCCACAAAATACGCCAAATTTTTCTGATTATTTAGCGTCGTCTCCGGCACACAATGAACAGCCTGTTTATCAACTAATCGATAATGAATGGCTCAAAGTTGATCCGCTTAATACAACCATTCAATCCGATGTCGCCTATTGGGTGTTTAGCAAAACTGGCAGTGATTACACAGGGCCAATACAGGTTGAATTACCACAGTTAAATCGGCTTGAATATGGTGAAGTGATAGAACAATTTACAGCCCGTTTAAAAAATAAATTAAATACCCCACAGTCCATTTCTGTGCAAGTTCTGGGTAATGCCCCCGGTCTGCATTATCCCAACCCCGATGCCGCAGCAACACAAAGCTGGCTGCCATTACCAAGCCCTTTAACCATTCAAGTAGCAACAGAGGGCGAGAGCCGAATTCCTTTGGGGATACGTCGAGCAGATTTTGCATTATCTGAATTTAACCATGTATTACAAATCACCAGTGCTGCAGGTAGTCGCTGGTTAATTCCGGTAACCGCAACAGCGCCTGCATTGAATTCATTATGGGTGGGTAGCGTGACGATTGATGGTGTCTCACAGGTACAAAACTATAAACGTACTTGCATTGATACAAAAGTAACGACTCAATATCAAACCTATGATGTTGACGGCCAAAGTATTACCTTGGAATCTGAAGATTTTGAGCCAAATCTAACAACCGAAAGTACTGGTTTCGATTTATGCAGAGATGCTCAAGGTTTTCCTATTGCTGATAGTGGAGAGACGGTAACGCCGGTAAAAAAAGGGGGGGAATTCTCTTTCCGCGTTATTGTGCATCGTGAGGGTGCGCAGGTGCGTTTACTCAAAGATGTTATTCAAATGTATGACGCCACGCAAGATCGATATGTATTGCTCACCGATGACACACTGATTCCAAATTATGATGGTGTCACACTGCGTGATGGTGAAGCAGTAGGTCGTCGAATTAGTAGCATGGCGTATGATTTTCCGGGCAACAGCCATGATATGACTGGTGCACTTGATGGCAGGTTGGAGGCCGTCCTGGTGATGGAGAAAGATGCACCCACTAATCCATTTCGCCATCATTATCATAACGATCATAAAAACAAAGAGGTTCCCGATGTTAACGATGTTAACAAGGTTGTTGTTATCGGTGGTGGTTACAAGATCACACGGCAGATGACCTTTATAAACGTTGATGCTGCGACTTTATCACCGGGGCTACAGGTAAGCCCGTTAAGCAGCGGGCGAGAGGTGATACACGGAAACTACGTAGAAGTCATCAGCGGTTTACATAAAACGCCGATTATCCTTCATGGCACATACACCTTGCGTCACACCGTAGCCGTCAACACGCTGAATCAATAGGGAACCGAATCATGATGTATAAAAATAAGAGAATTCGTGTTGTGGCAGAAAGCAGGCTTAAGTCATTTATAGTTTCAGTCTTTATATTGTTTGTGTGTGCTCAGCAGGCGAATGCCGAATGGCCGAACAGCATTGATGGCAGTCTCACAACAACTTCAACCTATCCACAGAATGTCTATATGCAACAAATCGGTGTCGATCTCGACGGCAATACGATTGTTGCTGGTTCATTTACGAACGAAATTACTCTGGGCGATACAACCTTGACAGCTGTTGGGGTCATGAACTTTTTTATTGCCAAGTATTCGCCCGCCGGTGAAGTGATTTGGGCTAAGGCAACCGCTCTAGGCGCTGCGGGTGCAACTATGAATAAAATGGTGGTCGATGATAACGGGGATATTTTTATTCAAGGAGAACTAGAGACATCAGCCAGTGAGGTTTCTATTGGTACTATCCAAATCACAGTCACCAAAAATCGTAGCGTTATTTTTAAAATAACGAGTGAGGGTTTAATTGAATGGGCCGAGACAAATTATATAGATGCCCTGACTGATTATGAGGGAATGGGTGTTAGTAAATCGGGCGATAGGATGTTTGTTGATGGTAGTGAAATCATTTTTTTACCTATCGGAGGGGTATACTTTGTCAACATAATCTATCTAAAAGATAAAGATAATCTGCTGATCGCTAAAGTGCCATTGAGTGTTGAATTTAATACAGGATTTCAGTTTGATGTCCTTAAGGTAACGGCTATCAACGATAACAGTTTTGTTGTTAATGGCAGGGCAAATTTCAATACAACAGTCTGTGGCACAGCACTGACAACAGGTGATGATTTTATTGCACGTTATAATCCAGCGGTTGATCCAACGACTGGCGATGTGACTGTATCATGTCAAGGTGATGCTGTTGCCGTTGAAGTTGTGAACAAATTAATCAGTAATGGTACGAATGTTTTTCTACTTGAGAGTCCTCCGGGTAGCTTAGAGAGGTCTGTTAAGCGTATTACTCGAGGAGGAATCGTTAATTCGGTTACTGTAAAGAGTAGCTCTCCTGTTAGGGGAATGGATGTAGATGAAGCTGATAATGTTTATATTTCAGGTGGTTATGACGAAAGAGTTGATTTTGGCAGTGGAGCGGATTTAATTAGCTTGCCTGACCCTGACCCTAAGGTACAGAATGTATATGTCGCCAAACTAAAAGCAGACCTTAGCTGGGACTGGGTAAACATTGCAGAGCAAACAGATGCGAATGCAGACGAAAGCTGGAGTGATTCGGGTGCTCCTTCGGTCATAGCATTGTCAGAAACCGGTTTCCTGCATGTCGCTGGTAATTATATCGGTACTATGGAATTTGGTACTGGGTCGGTTAGCACAACAGTGACTGAAATCAATAGCTCAGGCTCTCCAACAACGAATAATGGTTATCTGACGCTAATGGATAGCAATGGTGGTAATTGGCTATCCCCGGTTGACTATTCTACAGGGCAGGTAATCCCTAAACCCGCTGGTACCACCGATGCAAAACCGATCATTGAATTAAATGGTGAAGCACTGACCAATGAAAGTCAGTACTTTTACTGGAACTCGCAGGAGGCGATGTTATACGCGGTCAGTCCTGCGCCGGGCATCGTTACCATTAAATGGATAATTGATGATGGTTCACCTCCGCAAAGCCAAACATTCATCACCAACGTAGTGAATGTGGTGTGGCCAGTTCCAGACCCGCAATCGGTTTTGCAACAAACCTATATTGAAGGTTCAACGGTGCGCCTTGAAAACGCACATTCAGACCTTGACCCAACACAGCTGCTGAAATTTGATCTTGTGCAGTATCCGCCAGACGTCAATAACTTGCTTGTTTCTGCGGCTAATCCTGCACTGGGTAAGGTGTTCCGGTGGGGGTCGGAACATAATGTGAATACAGATTTTGTGGTCTTACGCTACACCAATGAAACCACAGGTGACACAGTTCTGCAGCAGGTTGAGAAAAAAGATGGCAATTTAGATTCTACCTGGAATAGCAGTTTAAGCGGCTGCGTTATAGGTACACCATTAGAGGTCGGGCATCATAATGTTGCAGCTGTCGGTCGCAATGGGTATATGCCGAACTCGTTATCAAGGTTTGATGCTAGCCTTCATAATATTTCAACCGGTATAGGGCCCATTATTCCGGTGAATAGAAGCACATCTGCTTCAGATCGGTTAGATGTCATCTGGTATAGCATCAATTTCATTGGCCAGTACTGGGCGGATACCGCGGTTAGATATACCTGCGAGTGGCCGACGGTCACAGATACGATCACCATTTCAGACCAGGAAGATACAGTAGAGCTGGGCCCAGAAGTGACTGAAGCTTCAATTTATCATCAACCTGACTTGACCATGCCGGGATATAACCCCAATGAAGAGCATGCGATGATTCTAGACAACAAAGTATATGCGTTGCGTGATGATTTAAATGCCATCGTTAAGGATGAATCAGTGGCGGAGGGAGCCGGTTCCGATGCGTATGTGTTACTTAAATACTTGAATAGCGTTACGAGCCTATGGACCTATAAAATTTATAATGTGGTTCGTGAATCTATTGCCAAGCCATGGCCAATTGATCAGGCCGCCATTATGGGCAATGCGGCTTTTACTCAGGAAGTGGGGAAACGAGTTACAGCACCCAAACCCCTTCTCATCGGTTCCTGTACCGATGAACTGAGCACATCTGACCAGTCTCCAGCCAATTCTGCTTTTATAGATCATAAGGGCGCGTATTGGGCTAGTGCTGAGGGGTCAGCTTCCTTTCAGTATTTTTATCCACTGCAAGACAATTTTCATTATGACTTAGATAGTGATGGTGATCTGGATAAGCAGCCGGGTGATTGTGTTGCCTGGCTAAATCGCTATGTAGCTTCGAACAACAATTTTCCGGACAACAGTGAATCGTCCGACCCCATCAAAGTCGCATTTAATTTCACATGGCCTCGAAAAGCACCTATTTTAAGACCGGGGGAAACCTTGTTTACTTATAAACCTGCCGATTGTGCTGCTGGACCCAATGTTTCTGCTGTCGATATTGTTAACGAAGAATGTTTTTTGCCAGCGATTAACGGTCAGGCTGCTGTGCAAATTATTTTTGATGAAACCAATCAGTCATCCGTTAATGTGGCTGATTCGCTGGTCAAATTAATTGATCCACTGAGTGCACGTCACGTGCCATTGGACGTGTTGACAAGCGATATTTCGACCATTGCTGCACAAGGTAAAAAAATATTTTCACAGTTGCCATTCGTATTGCGTTCACGTTTAAGCTACGACGAAGTGAACAAACAACTCAGCTTTAAAGGGACGCTGAATGGTGTAGGTCCGCCCAGTGATCCGCAGTTATTACCGAATATCATGACAGAATTAGAGCGTGTTCGTATTCGGGCTTTAGGTGGCGCAGATTCAAATTTTAAAGCTGCAGTGGATGCTCTGTATCACAAAACGCGCAATCCATCTGATTTAAGTCTTGAGACTGTTAACGACTTTTTAGCTGATGAAGAATACCTGATCGGCTTGCAAGCCAAACAGGAACTGTGGGCAATCGATGAAAACAATGATGGTTTTGCTGATAACTTCGTTGATATTACTGATGATAACGATAACAGTACTAGTGGTCCCGATTACAAAGATGACCGTTTGAACGATGAAGGCTTCGTGCTTCCAGTGGGATGGAAAACGGTAAATACTGATGATAAGTCAGTGGCCGAAACACAGGCGCTGCTAGGGACACCAATGGCATTAACAGCTGGGCGTCCGTCTGGCACAGGGTATGTCACCCTGGTCTTTAATAACGACAAGTCTCTGGGTAGCCTGTCGGTAGATTTGAAGGTAATCAAAATAGGTGGTGTGGAAACGACTTTAGCGAATGGCTCAGTCAGCTGTGATGTGTATCAGGGAAATATATGGATAGTACCGTCTGATAATATCTTTGAAGAAAAACTGACGTTACGTCACACCGGTGACTTTGCCGGTGACCCTGATAATATTAAATTTGAATGGTGGTATCAGCCTGATGATGCAGGGCAACCAGCGGCACCAACTGGTAACCCTTTAGATAATGGCTGGCAGCGTTTTCCTTTAGGCTCGAGTTCATCTGTAGCGGGGCAACTGGATATCACATTAGAAAATACAGACGCAGCGTCAGCGTTATTGGTGCTGAGTGATAACTGGTTTATTACCCGTTATACCGGTCTGGGTGCCTGTAACAATGGTAACGATGGTAACGATGGTAACAATGACTCAGTTCCAAGTGCTTGGGCCGGTGATCCAAGCCAACCACCACTCGCGCCAAAAGCAATGCTGGGCGTGGGCTGGATTAAACGAGTCATTTCTGGGTTAAATCCTTTTGATGCCCGGGTTAGTAATTTTCATGAGAGTGAAACGAATACACTGACGAGTATTATCGCTCAGGCTGGCGAACCTTACAGGGGGCCTATTCCGCTTAACCCAGACCCAGATAATGTTAACAACATTGGTATTATTGAGGCTTACCAGACCATTTTTGAACGCGGTATGGAATTGAGTATCAATCAGGGCACAAATAGTATCGCTGCCAATACTCAATTGCTTAATGTATCGACGCGTATTTCTGATCTCTACATGTTATTGGGTAATGAAGCTTATGCCGATGCACAAGATCCAACTATTGGCTTTGATACGGGTAGTGAAGTGGGCTCAATTGCATCCTCCATTTTCACTTTTCAGAATCAGTTAAATTCAACGCTAGAAGAAGAGTTAGTTTTATTGCGAGGACGTGATGATTCACGCGCAGGTATTGCCGGGCATCCAGTTTATAACCGTCTGCTCTGGAACTTTACGCAAGGTACGGGTGAAGTGGCCTACGTGCAAAGTTATGGTATAGGTGATCAGAATTCTGATGGGTTTATTACTGAAACCGATGCACGTATTCGTTACCCTCAGGGGCATGGTGATGCTTGGGGACATTATCTGACATCTGTCAAAAACCGTTACCAATTATTGCGAGAAAATAATTTTACCTGGGTACCACGTGCAGAATCTGTGACGATTGGTTCTAACCCTATCGAAATAGATTACCAGGATGAGCGTAAGTTTGCTGCGGCAGCCGCCGCTAAAGCTAAAGCCGGGGCTGAAATTGTTAACCTGACGTATCGTGAAAAATACGTTGAGGCGCCGACAGGGCAATGGCAAGGTTATAAAGATACGGATGAAACGCGTGATTGGGGGGTCGATGGCTGGGGGCGTCGCGCAGGCCAGGGGGCTTATTTTGACTGGGCCATGGCGAATGCCATACTGCCAGCGGTCGATCCTGACCCGACTAATACCGGTATCGGAAAAATAGACCGTACCACGGTGGTGGAGTTAGCGCAGATTGTCTCTGGTTTCAATGCCGTACAAGCCAAAATTGATCAGTCCGATGCCGGTTTGAATCCACTTGGTTTAGCGAAAGGTGTGGTGCCGTTTGATATCGACCCGAGTTTTCTTGCGGTTGGATCGGGTACTCAGGGACAAAATCATTTCGATCAAATTGCCGCGCGGGCGCAGGTGGCACTGGATAATGCGATTCGAGTGTTTGACCATGCCAATCAACAAACACAGTCGTTGCGCAATGTGCAAGATGATGTGGATCAATTGGATCGATTGGTTATTGAGCAAGAGTTAGATTATAAAAACCAACTGATTGAAATTTTCGGTTACCCTTATGCGGGTGATTTGGGTGGTGGTGGTAGCTACCCTTCTGATTATGATGGCCCCGATATTTTACATTCTAGTTATGTGAATTCTGATCTTACGGGTGATTTACCACCACCAGATGGTTCGTTTAATGGCTTTTTCAATAAGGCAGCATTTGGTGGTGAAAGCGGTTTTTTCTTCCCTGGAGACAGTGTATTAGCGGCAGCACAAAATGTTAGCGAAACCATTACAGTCAATTATCCAACCGCATCAGGGGCAGATTGGCCATACATTGCACCTAAGCAATGGGGGGCACGACGTGCACCGGGTGAAATTCAATTGGCCATCTCTGATTTATTGCAGGCTCAGGCACAGATGCAGCGTGCCTTAACAGAACACGGTAATTTATTACAGGATGTTGAGGATGCAGCAGATCTGATCAATGCCGAATTTGATCTGCAAGAAGAATCAATAGCGATACTTCAAACGCAGCTGGATAACGTTACTACATTGACTGCAGGATTGGCCATTGCAAAAGCTGCTCAATTATCATCAGAGTCTTCAGCTGGTATTGTAAGAGCAGTAGGTGAGACTATTACCGAATCTATTCCCAAATCAGTGGGTCTAGCAAGCGACGTATTTAGTGTTGTTAGGGGTGGTAGTAAAGCTGCGGTAGAAGGTGTTGCACAAGTATTTGATATTACTGCAAATATTGCTGAATTTACCGAATTCACGCTCAATGAAGTAAAAGATAATTCTACTTTTTTAGTAGACCTTGATTTGACAAAAGACACGACGAATGTGGCGCTTATTGAACGAATTAAGGTGCTTGAACAACTTTGGCGACAGGAAGCCGTATTGCGGCTGGAGCTATATACTCAAAATGAGGTGGTTAAGCAGAGTAACGGTCGTTATTCTGAAATTTTAGCACGAGGCCAGCGGTTACTCGATGAACGCGCCACGTTTAGAACCTTAACCGCTGGTGATACACAGCAGCTACGCTATCAAGACATGACCTTCCGTATTTTCCGCAATGATGCCTTGCAAAAATACCGTGCTTCATTTGATTTGGCTGCACGCTATGTGTACCTGACTGCAGCGGCTTATGATTATGAAACCAACCTGTTAGGCAGTGATGCTGGTTCTGGTCGCGCATTCTATGAAGACATTGTGCGCCAGCGTAGCCTTGGCCAGGTGATTGATGGAGTACCGGTGGCCGGTACACCGGGGCTGGCTGATGTACTGGCTCGTTTGACACAAAACTTTGATGTCTATCGTGGTCAGCTAGGATTTAACAATCCACAAGTTGAACAAAACCGGTTCTCACTGCGCAATGAATTATTCCGCCTATCGGATGATGATACTTCTTGGCAGTCAGCACTGGAAAATGCGCGTGTCGATAATCTTTGGGATGTACCTGAGTTCCGTCGTTTTGTTCGACCCTTTACGGTTGAGAGTCAGGGAAAACAGCCGGGTTTGGTGATTCGTTTTCCAACCACGGTTACTTTTGG
>CAXMOZ010000205.1:0-86914 GCA_964195315.1 uncultured Acidimicrobiia bacterium
ATGTAGATCGTCGCACAAAAGAAGGTAGGTCGAATAAAGAAATTCAACGGTGCTTAAAGCGATATATCGCGAGAGAATTATATCCTAAAATACTTTATGATTTATCTTTTGCCGCATAACTTGACATAGGAGCGTCAACGCTGTCCATGAGCGGTTCTTTAAAAGTTTAAAAAGCGAATATTTAAACGGGCTATCGTTCATTAATCATCAGGCGATTGTGTCGGCAGTCGAGTATTACATCCGTTATTACAACAACAAAAGAATTAACTCGGCAATTGGAAACATGGCACCCGTACTAAGAAGGCAAATTTTTCTCAATGCGGCTTAGAGTCCCTACAGGATTACTTGACCATTACAGACAGGCACTCTTTAATAATCCCTGACCCATCTAAGGATCCTACCAGCGTATTTGATTAAAATCGACCTGAGCTTCGTGCGTGACATGTTGGAAGATGCAGACGATTTAGCGGTTGTTGAAAGCGTCATAGGCTTAGCTAAAACATTCAAGCGCGAAGTAATTGCCGAGGGGGTAGAAACTATCGCTCATGGCGTAGCATTGTCAGAACTGGGCTGTGAGTTAGCACAGGGTTATGGCATTGCTCGAACTAAGACTGCCGGTGATATTCCAGAATGGGTCTCTACCTGGAAAGCTGATGATTCTTGACTGGCAAAAAGCCATATTGAATAAGACTCTGGACTTGCCTAGGTACGCCCTTGCAACAGTCGGGTGCCAGTCCATGAGGGTCTGCAAAGTGCCTTGACCTGCCTATTGAACCTAAACTATGAACATCCCCTCTACTTCTTTTTCCTGTACTTCCAAGACGGAATAGCTGGTGCCGACTATAGGCCGATAATTTGTTCTCTGGCGACGATTTCAGCAGAACTATACAAAGTCCTATCTAGTGGCGTTTGGTCGCCCTGATACTGCTTATAATGCCAAGCATAGCCGTGTTTAATCTGTAACAAGTTAATGTCCTGCCCTTGATAGATCAGCTTGCCGATAATCTGTCCGTATCGATCACGCTTATTATATTCGACCTCAATATTCTTACCTGCAATCAGCTTGGATAGATTCTGTTTCGGATTCTTACCGAAAGCCTGTTTCTTCTCTGGTGCGTCGATGCTACCAAGTCGAATCTTGTGATTAGCTGTTGACTGAATCGAGTACGGGGACGGTATCGACATCCATGATCTTGACGACTTTGCAGGGGCAATTGAGAGTAGCCGCAATCGATGAGGTTGTGATAAAGATTGATAGCAAGAAGAGGATTAGTTTCATTGTCGGATAATATCACAGGCAATAAAAGCTCCTGAAGAGGAGGGTTAGAACTCGACAGGGCGAGCTGTGATAGCTCCCTTATGCTCCAACTACCTCCAGATCCTTGTGAAGCACCGGCAATAAAGCAGTAATTCGTTCGGCTCACCCCCTTAGTAACTACGGGGTTTTGCAATTATTTCACTGAGTACGAGAGTTTTGCTGGGCAGCTGGAACTATAAAGTGCCGTTTTTTGCCGTCCAGGGGCGGCCCCGCCAATGGCAGCTTCTCGAAACTCCCACCCGAACGACTCACGGGCGTCGACCGTTGAATTCGGCGTCGGGTCGTCGACGGACAATCCTAGGGAGCACCGAACACCCGACGCCCCGAGACCGTCACCTCGTATGTCCCGCGTCGGGTTCGACGGTTCCGTCAGGTTTTTCGAGAAAGATTTTTCGGCGAGCATCGCGTTGGCGGTGCAAATCAGGCCCCGGAATCGTGCCGGAACCTATCCTCGGTCAGCGAGCATCGCGTCGTCTCTTGAGTGATTTTGGTGGCCGTGGCGGGGCGATTTTTGGCGCAGGAAGCCGAGTGGAAGTGCTTTGGGTCGGTGGAAAGAAATCACCTCGTTTGTTCGGCGCTCCTTGAGCGTTTAATCGAACGATGTATACCTGGAACTTGTCATTCAAAGGGCGATCGTTATTATCGGGAAAGAACCTCCGCCGGCATTCCTCTCGGGTTGCGGTCAATGACTTTTGGTCAAATTAGAGGTCGTTCGGGGGATGTTTTTTTTACATCAGGAAACTACACATTGCAGTACTGCGGGAGGAGCTGGGCGCCTTATGAAAAGGTGGCTGAAGTGATGACTGCTGGGTGAAATTGCAATGACCTTCATTAATCCATATCACTGTAATTAAATTCATTTTCAACTACACTCAATAGATAGTTTCGGTTCGATCAATCCCAGCTAGGAATCCTAATATGTTGCATCCTGCCGATGTACATGATCCCAATCTCGCTGATTTCACGCGAGATCATAATCTATCGGCTTAAATTTATGGGAAAGCTTAAATCGGTCCAGAGCAGTAGTTGGGTAATGTGCCCTAGAAAAACTCATGTGTTGCCGTATCACAAACCCAATACTCGTGTGGGCGTTAACATAAAGGAAATTGGTGTATGGCTGTTGTTAACAAATACCATCGAATTTATTTAGGCGTTCTGGCATCTATAGCTTTGCTAATTGCTGCCTCGGTTCTGGCTATTGATTATATCGCCGCGGAAGAATCCCTCATGACTGAACTGGATGAAACAGGTAGTCGCCAGCAGTTGCTATCCGAAAGAATTGTGCACCTCACACTCGAATACGCTGCTACTAAAGATGTCGTTTCTCGTGAAGAGGTCGTCAGTATGATAGAGCAGTCGTTGAAGTCGTTTGATAACACCCATCATTTGTTAATCAGAGGACAATTAGAAAACGGACAAGTCGTTGGATTCTCCGATAATGTTGACGACATATTTTTTGGCGCCCCTGTTTTTCTGGATGAAAAAGTTAGAATTTTTATTTATAACACTCGTGAAGTTTTATTGAGTGACTGGACACCAGGATTGATATCGAGTTTCTATTTCGAGGAGTTGCGTAATGCAACCCTATCAGATTTACACAGTAGTCTGGAGATGCTGGGGGCGCAATATTCATTAAACGGTGGAGAAAGAATTGTACGTCTACGCATTATCATTGCCTCTTTGCTCGGCGGTATCATTCTGGTGCTAATTGGTGTCGGTTTTTTTGTATTTAAACCTTTATTTCAACGCATTGGCGATCAAGAGCAGGAGTTACAACATTTGGCGTTTATCGACCCCCTGACCAACTGCCACAATCGGCGGAGTTTTTTAACCAGCGCGGAAACTGAGTTAGAACGAAGTCGTCGATACAACCATGCGCTTTCAATTGTATATCTTGATATCGATCATTTTAAAAATATAAACGATAGTTTTGGGCACGCGGTAGGTGATTTGGCGATTAAGCAGCTGACGGACATATTCCTCAATAGTATACGAGACTCAGATATTCTGGGTCGAATTGGTGGCGACGAATTTGGAATCGTGTTGCTGGAATCGAATCTGGAAAAAGCGACGAAAATAGCCGAAAATTTACGCCGCAATGTTGAGCAGTTTGTCTGTTCTGGTGAGCTAAGTGAGGTTAAGTTCAGTATTAGTGTAGGCGTAGCATCGTCGATATCCAGCGATGCCAATGCCTACGACACCTTGAAAAGAGCCGATGAAAACATGTACACGTCTAAAGAAACTGGTCGAAATACTGTTGTTAGTGCATAGAGGGTCGGACAAATCTATAACACAGTAGGCGTTGGAGTGTCGCCCATTGAGGCCAGAAATTGGCCGTTTCTTTCCGTCCTCAGGAGCATTTACCGACGATCACTTCTTGGGCAGTCTGTCCTCCATCGATCCTCGTCGTCGGGTCACGGGGCGTGGCACCTCGGTGGAAACGGAACGCCCCCACGCACTCCCGGGCCACAGCGAACCACCGCCAGAATCCTCCAGATTCCCCGCCTCTCGGGCAGTTTTGGGGTCGGGATGGGTACACCCATGCCGAGTCAAACGACGCCACTCTGAGCGGTTCTCGAGCGCGGGTCACGGCCGTCGGGTTTTTCGCGATGCACCGGCGACCGATATCGCAAAATCACTTCGATTCATTCGTAATAAGTTCGGGCGAAGACCCATTCGAAATTGGGCATTCGGGTCCAGTTCGATGGTTCGGTTCATGTTCAGTCTGTGAAACTCGTAGGGGGTGATGGATTTTTGAGGAAGAAGAGGGCGGTTTCGTTGGCAGCTTTCGGTTTTCCAATTTCGGTATAGGTTCGGGTGTGAGGCCGAGCAGAAAACACCATCTGAAAAGGCCTCAGTAATCTTCAACTTAGTGATATAGAGTCGAGGACTCACGAGTACTGAAAATTCCCGTGTCGGCGGTTCGATTTCGCCCCTGGGCACCATTTAAATCAACAGTTTACGATTATCCGCTAATTTGCAATTGTTGATTTCGTCCATAATTAGTCCAATAGCACGCAACTCTCCACCGCATTGATTCATACCTTTAAAAGTAAGCCTTAAAAGCCTATACAGGCAGTTGTAAGTCGATATATGAATTAAGCTAGTTTTTTGCCCTAAAACACCGGTTTAAAGTCCATTTAAATATATTTGCTCAGACTTGATCTGACAGAATTATTAACAGGTTTTTATTTTCTCAAAAAGTGGATAAATTACACAAAGCAGCCATTCTGGCTGATTCCACCAATGTCGGCTGAGTCCCACTAAGAGCTTTTCACCTATCTTCAGTCAGAGGTTGGCTATGGTCAAATTAGCAGACGTTCCTGAGAGCATCTTAAATTCACTCTTCACGGCACACGGTATTCGTTAATCAACCCATATCGGAGGTCTAGTCTTTGCTAAATGGTCTAGGTCTCTGGCTGACCCAATCCTTATTTTGAGGCCCCGTACCTGGCAATGTGTCAGGATTCTTTACACTTTATCAAAGAGAGTGTAAAAAAGTCTTACACTTTACTTTTCTTAAGATACGTTATTTAATTTAAGCCTCTGATTTTAATCATAATACTAAATATGGACTTTACTTTACTTTGCTTTAATTACATCGATTGCTGTTTAAGTTGCAGTCTTGTTTCGATTGGATTTAGTCAAATGCACTTAAACTAAATCGAGTATTTGTTAGCGTTAAGGATTAAATTATGCATTGTTTGAAAAATATGGAGCGATTGCTCTGTTTGGGTTTGCTACTGTTACCACTGCTAATGTGGCGGTAATTACCGATCAGCTTTATAACACCGGTTTAGATGGTTCCGGCAGCTTGGTTGCTGCAAGTGGCGGGGATGAAACCAGTTCTTCAACTGATTATGTTTTTACTACGACATTTGATCTGACAGGATATGACGCTGCTACTGCTGAGATTATGGGCTCTTGGGGTGTTGATAATTATGCCTCTATTTTTCTAAACGGTAACGATACTAGTGTTTCACTGGCATTTTTTACCTCCTTAAACCCCAATCCTAGCCCAATGGCTTTGCGTTTTGACGATCTGGAATTGACCGCGAACGCAGTTCCTGAACCTTCAATCATCGTTCTATTTGGCTTGGGACTTGTTGGTCTAGGTTTTGCTCGTAGACGGCGTTAAGCTTAATACCCTGTAATCCTGCGGCAGCCCATCGCTGCCAACGTTTTACATACAGTCCCAAAGAAGAGGCCATCTCACTTGAGGTGGCTTTTTTATGCCCTGAATAAAATCTATATGCACTTAGTGTCTGTTCATAATTCAAATCTCAAAGGTAGCTTTCAGATGAGCTGAATAAAAGGTACTTGATGGGGTTTTACATTACGGGTAAATCGCTTCGCGGTGTTTTCCTAGAGTCATGGCTAATGTAATTTCCTTCCTAAGTAGGCAGGGGTGGATTAATAGTCTGGGTTTTGACTGTCTTATAGGACTCCCATAGATTTCCTTTTCTAATTCTAACCAATAAAAGTTTTTTACCCGTGAGGGTGGGTCAATAGTTCACAGCGCCTCAACCTTACTAGCGACGCCATAGTTACATTTGCATCTCCAAAATAAAAGTTTCGGGTTAAGACGGTTCATTTATGTTGCGATTTTCGTTTAAAAAGCACCAGATACAAATAATCCCAGCAAATCAATTAGGGGGTATCTATGGGGGTATATTAGGAAGTAATGGTATTAATTATCATTATTTTTCAATGAGTTACTTGATTCGCGCTGTGCGGGCTTATTGTCCCCCTTGTCCATTGCAAAATTGTTTCGAGTTTTTTAAGTCACGATCGAGCTACTCGTGATCCATTGTGCTGACGTCAAAGTCCTCCTGTGTCCACCATCATCTCTTTTCTTTGCGTTTCGATTAAATTAAATGATATTCAGCATTAGAGCTGTGGCTTTTTAAGACCCGGGGTCTCGCAGTGATGAGCTTAAAAATTCACAACATCACTTAAAATGACTTGGAATTATGGGGTCTAGCTTTAACCTTTTTGAAGATAGGGGTTTATAGATTATCAACCTGCAGGCTAGAGCATCATAGGGAACATTAGCTATTTTGCTCACTCAATAATTCCCTCATTCCGGAAAAACGCAGTAAATGACTCTGATAATTTAACAAGATCAATATCGGGCGCTATTGCGACCCTAACTATGTAATCTTTATCAGTTTCCTTGGTGGTTCCTTGAGTGGAGGTCGCTGGAACTGTCCAGTAACTTCCTTTTAATTGTCCGTAGCTAACGCAATGCTTACTGACATCAGGATGTCGTTTGATCATAAAGCGGATTAGCTTTTCATTGAGGCGTCTTTTGTATTCTTCTCGTTGCTCTTTAGTTTCACCAACCGTTGGTAAGTCTAATGAAAAAACAGAGGGCGTGAAACCTTGAATGGTTAGTTCTTCAGAGACGAAGTTGATTTTTGAATCAGGCAGTACACGCTTAATATGATTGATGAATTCAACGGTGTTTTGGTAAGCCTTTTTTATTCTCTCTGGCATAGAGGGCATATTCTCTGCCAGCGTATTAATCTGGTGTGGGTCTGCACTATTATCAGATAGCTTTAGATGTTTGGAGATGAGCTTTTGTATTTCGCTCGCCGCGTTATTGGCAGCGCAATAACCTGCGACACAACGTCCGCCACTTGGAAACTTGGAGCCACTCGTATAAGAAATCACTTTTACCGTAGCAAGCAGATCATCTTGCCCCAATAGCTTCACGTTAGGGCAAAAGGTTTGATCAACCATAAAAGAAGGCTCAATAGCATCTTCATTTTCAGTCGTCTTTCTAGGTTGATTCAATACTCGGGCCAGTTCATTCATATCTGGCACTTCGACTCTAGGATTGGTTGGGATCTCTGCCAGCACAATTGGGACGCCATTATTTTTGGCGACCTGGGTTAGAACTGCCTCTAAGCTGCTAACCAGGTCATGTCCGCCATCTACCAATAAATCGACGATGTCAGTATTGGGAATTAGGTTTGCAATTCGTCGCGCCTGGTCGTTGGTGCCGCCATAACAGTTGGGCGGAAGAATGAGGGCAATCGGTTTGTTGGGGTGCTCTGTGATCGCATTTTCAACCAGGCCCATCATGATGGCGTATTGAATAGCTAGCCCACTAGACGCGACAATAGGGGGGATGGAACTGCCGGTATTGTCCTGTATACATTGATGGACGATTGGTAAATTATCACCTTGGATTAGCTCAATATCAGATAACACGCCCTGGACTATTTCATTCAACACCTTTAATGCACTAGGTGGGGTCATAGCAATACTTTCGCGTCGCCTCACATGTTGAACGTCGTTGATAATTTCTGTGACTTGTGAGTCGAGGGCGGGTGACTTGTGAATGACAATCATGGACCCAAACTGAGGATGTCGGTTTATGGTCGCGTCTATATTGACATGCTTAGCTAGTGGCGTTTGGTAAGGGCGCTCAGTCACAAAAAGCACGGTTCCTTTTGGGTGCTCTGGAATTTCTGATGAGCTAGCCACTTTCTTCACGTCAAACTGATAGCCATAAATCGAACTTAAACGTTCTTCATCGAGCAAGGGTGAAGATTCTAAATCGTGGTAAATATGGGTAGTTGTTTGATTCAACGCATCGCGCCGTAAAATCGCAAGAATAGGCATTGTGCTGGAAGCGAAGGTGATTACCTGATCTGAGGGAGCCTGGTTTAATTTAGCTAGAACCCACTCGAGTACACTCGAAAGCTGGTGTCCTAATCGGATGTAATCATAGGCGGTTGGCAGCGAATCGAGTGCTTCAGTAGAGTAGCTTCCAGATAAGAGCAAATCTTGAAATTGGCTTAAAAAATCGCTTTTAGCCTGTTTTTCATCATAGATATCTAAGCGATGAGTGGTGAGTTCAACCCAGCTTTTGGGTATATGATTCAATAATTTTTCAATCGCTTCGAAAAGTTCTTTATTTGTGTCCAATTCGTCCTCTATCGTTAAGTATAGAAAATTTTAAAAATTCTATTTTCGAAATAATCATGGCCAATATACCCGCAGAGATGCCGATTATCTGAAAATACAGTTATCTGGAATGATGTAGCCAGAAAGTAGTATAGGCTAGCCAGTTCGACGGGCAATTACCATCATTTAATCGTTAACTCCAAAATGATTGATGCTCGGGTGCACTCTTTGACCGACTCTGCAAATCAATCATCATCACAAAGGGCCGAAGCATGGCTTCAAACTCTCCCTTAGGTTCCATTGTATTCAACTCCTTAAAAATGTTGAGTCAAAATTTATGGATCAGTGCCTGCGAGGCGTTTAAAAGAAGGCAAAAGGCAAATAGATATCCAGTATCTGCTGAGTTGATAAAGGGGGCTTTCGTTTGGGTTGGCTTAATAAGCCTATGATAGCAAATTAGAAGGGTCTCACCCTCAACACTCTTTAGAGCTTGTCGAAGTATTGATCGGGTCCTATTGTCCGACTTGCTCCTTGCGCGTCAACCTTTCATACTTACCGGACTTGAATATGAGTTGGTGCTTTTACAATAGTCCCTGGCCTAACAATCCATGGTGAATTTTAGGGGTATCTGCGATATTTGTATCTTAATGTGCTTTTACTAGGCACCAAAATTAATAGGGTTAATGCCTTCGATTTTTCATTAATCCAAAACAAAAAACTACCCTCTGTTATTAATTCGCCAAATGAGTATCTCTATGACAAATCGACTGTTCCAGGAAACCTCACCAGCGGTTGCGACGCTTGAGGATCTTGCCAAACTAGCAGATTACTCGCTCTTAGAGTCTCTCAATTGTGACCCTGATGCGACAGAAAACGGCGCTGACCATGCGCCGCGACAAGTCTTTACGGGACACTATGTGCCCGTTAATCCCACGCCAATCAAAGACCCCGAGTATGTAGCACACAGCAAGAACCTTTTTATAGAACTTGGCTTCGCTGATAGCATGGCAGAACTGGCAGACTTCATCCGTATGTTCTCCGGCGACATGTCAGAGATTCCGGAGCCGATGCGCAAGATTGGTTGGGCTTGTGGGTACGCACTTTCAATTTATGGCTCTGAATACTACCAGCAGTGCCCGTTCCAAACCGGCAACGGATACGGCGATGGTCGTGCCGTTTCTGTGCTTGAAGCGGTAATTAAAGATCGACGCTGGGAAATGCAGTTGAAAGGTGGCGGTAGGACACCCTATTGCCGTGGTGCAGACGGTCGCGCCGTCTTACGCTCGAGTGTCAGGGAATTTCTCGCGCAGGAATACATGCACGCGCTCGGAGTGCCGACCTCACGGTCTTTGAGTTTGTACGTTTCAAAAACAGAGACGGTCAAGCGGCCGTGGTACTCGGAGGGCTCGAGTTCGAAGGATCCCGACCAGCTTATGTCGGAGGCAGTTGCGATCTCGACGCGAGTCGCGCCGTCGTTCATTCGGGTCGGTCAACTCGAGCTCTTCGGTCGCCGTGCCCGCAAGAAGGAGCATCCGAAAGCGATGGAGGAACTCGAGAAGATTGTGATGCACTTGATCGATCGTGAGTATGCTGACGTCATCGATCAAAAACTAAACACCGCACAAAAAGTGGTGTTGCTCGCGCGTGAGTTTCGCAGCCGTCTCACGTCGCTTGTGGCGAGCTGGGTCCGCGTCGGCTACTGTCAGGGCAACTTCAACAGCGACAACTGTGCGGCTGGTGGCTTCACACTCGATTACGGTCCATTCGGATTCTGCGATGTGTTCAACCCAGACTTCCAGCCATGGACGGGTGGCGGACAGCACTTCTCGTTCCTCAACCAGCCAATGGCAGCGGAACGCAACTTCCACGTGTTTTGCACAGCGTTGCTGCCGTTGGTGATGTCGCATGAGGACTATCTGCGACAGCTCGGCGAGATAAGAACTGACTTTTCGGAAGTGATGCAAGCACAAATGGAGACGATGTGGGCAGCCAAACTTGGACTTGGCACTTTTGACGCGGCATTGTTCAGTGAGCTCGAAACACTGATGGAGCAAACGCCTGTCGATTATACCATTTTCTTCCGCGAGCTCTCGACGATACCTGACGACATTGGCCCACTCAAAAAAAGTTTCTATAGCAACTCGGAGTGCGCTGAGGCTTCAATGAAACAGGGGGGCGAGACTGACTCCGAAGGGACGGACAAGCGCTGGTCAGAGTGGCTCACAAAATGGAAATCGCTCATTGAGAGCACGACTGATGCTCCGTCCCTTTCCCGTGAAACGCTCTCCAGGCAAATGAAACTCGTCAACCCAAAATACAGTTTGCGAGAGTGGTTCGTTGTGCCTGCGTATCAGCAAGCAGCAGCCGGAAATTACGCTGTTATTCGAGAGTTGCAAGAAGTCATGACGCAGCCATACGCTGAGCAGTCACAGGCTGTGGAAGCAAAATACTATAGACGGAAGCCGTCTGAATTTTTTGATGTCGGAGGGTTATCATACTATAGCTGCTCGTCGTGATTTTTCGAAAGTGGGCCGGCCCGGGGTGGCACATAAGATAAATGGATAAAGGGTTCGGCGCTATATTGGAATCATTCTCATTAACTGCCGGCTCTTTTAACCCGACTAAAAGATACACGTTTTCTAATTGACCCAGGTCAGCTAATACGCATTTTTTCATATACCTTCCAACGTTCGACGAGTATTTTAATTATTGTTTTTATATACAAAACTTATTAATAACTTGAGGAATAAATAATGAAAAATAAAACAATGGATAATAAACGTAGAGCGATATTAAAAGGCATGTTTGCGCTGCCGGTCGTGGCTTTGGCTGGGTTTCAAACGACGGTTCAGGCAGCGATGGTTTCTATTTCAGGCCCAACTGCTAAGGCCCTCGGCTATACAGAAACCGGCACTGTGGAAGGAAAAACCTGTAAAAACTGTATGTTATTTTCAGCCCCAATGGGTACTGCTGGTAACTGCGCTATTTTTCCGGGGAAACAGGTTGCTGCAGCGGGCTATTGCAACTCCTGGGCTGCTAAACCTTAGCTAATAATCAAATGGGTCGATGGTACGTAGGAATCCTTCTTATGTACTGCCGACCCCTCGGTCTGCACGGGGTACTGGCTTTGGAGGGTGTCGCTAAAGGTCCCGTTTTCAGTTTTTTGCGGCATGTAGTATCGTGGGCAAAAAATTCCGAAAGACCCTTTAGCGATAAACTTATCGGCTTTGGCCTCCTCGACAACGACTCTTGCGTTGTTTTAGTCCCTCCGTGAATATTAAAAGCCGCGTTTAAGGGGGGTATGCATAGGGAATCATTCGAATGTATTACCGGGCACTTCGTTCCCTCGGTGCACCTAACAACCCGGCACATAGCTGAGCGGTGGATGTCGAGTTCAAAGGTTAAGTTCAAAAAATTATACAAGGCCCCTTGACGGTGATGCGCCGACCGATGGCTGCATTGCTATCAATCAAAATTTTAGCGCTGGGGTTATTGGGCGGCGCTAATTAATGAAGACAAATATTCCGATTATACTTAATTATCGATTAATCACGATATTATAAGTTTCAAACATGCATTCAGTGCATTGGCTTGAATTTAACAACATTCTTTAATCGTCTATGAAATAATATCGATTAAAATCACCCACTAAGGTTAAAGGTAGTTTTATATGAGTCAATTTAACGATTCCGAAGATCCTAGGCGAAGACAGGTAATACAGACACTTGGGCTGGGAGCGCTCTCACTCGCAGCACCTTATAATACCGCATCTGCTTTTAGTTTTTTTGGTAATAAGCCAGAAAAACTACCGGAGGGGCAGTCAGTTTTCCGGCTTACAGGTTCCGCATCTGTGAACGATATAGCGGTAACAGAAAATACATTGATTCGTCCTGGTGATCGGGTAAAAACAGGAAAAAACAGTGAGTTGGTTTTTGCCGTAGGGACTCAGGCAATGGTTTTGCGAGATGAAGCTGAACTAGTGATTGAAAGTCCGGCTGACGACCTGACATCGATGATTATCGCAGGTCTTTACCTAATCACCGGTAAGTTACTCTCAGTATCACGAGATACCCCAATGCAAGTAAGAACCGTTACTGCCACGATTGGTATTCGTGGTACTGGCTGGTATATGGAGGCCGACCCGGAACAAACTTATTTTTGCACTTGTTACGGAACCACCGATATCGTCGCAGATAAGGATGGCGAACAACTAACGGTGGCAGCGACTCATCATGATCAACCGGTGTATATTCTGGGTGAAAATGAGAGTGGCAAGAGTATTCGTAAAGCGCCATTTATTAACCATACCGATCAAGAGTTGATGCTGATAGAGACCCTGGTGGGAAGAACACCGCCATTCATTTTCCCTAAAGACGACTACAGCGCACCCCGACTCGATTATTAGACGATTAACTCAATCATAAACAGCACAATGTGAGCTGTTTATTGCGCCACGCTAGATATTTTCAGTCAAAAAAATGGAAACTGTCTTAAAAGCGCATGATATAAGCCAGCGAATATAGGTTGGTGTTATAACTAATATTTGATGATCTACTGGCTTCGGAGTCAACTTTAGTGATAGATAAGTCTATGGAGTCACGTGCACCCAGCGGTCGGCTATAGCCAAGCGTCCAAATGCTGGTTTTGGCGTCGAAACGAACGGCGGTTAGTGATTGATTAGGAAAAGCATCGTCCACCACACTCGCTAGCTGTATTTGACTATAGTAGACGGAGTCAGTGGTTGATGAAACGAGATCCCCTTTACGCTGCTGTACACCCAGGTAAAGGGTTCCACTTCGACCTAAAAAATAGTCAGCAAATATGCGTAACGCGTTATAACTTACATCAAACACCACGTTATCCGCACTGCGATCAACATGCTGTAAAGCACCGAAAATACTGATTTTTTCGGTTAATAATTGTCGCATCGATAATCCGATCGTGTTGTTGTCATTGCTGCGCAGGGCGGAATTATAATTTTCATGTGCAAGGTCCAGGAATAGTGCAAAAGTAGTCGCATCAAACTCGCTGGAAGGGCGATATTGGTATTCGGCTTTCGCTCCTATGGTCGCTTTGTCGAGATCATGATACTGCTTCAATTGCTCTGTCGAGAGATAACCTCGAACAATCAGTCGGGTATGTTTGCTCACGGAAAACGCTTTGCGAGTGCCGAGTTTTACCGTATAAATTTGATCCGACAGTTGTTGCTGAGCCAAACGACCTTCACGGTTTAAATTGTCGTTATGGGTGATAGCAGCGACCACTTGAATAGGTGTTTTGAACGGAGTCACCGAGCTAAATTGAGGGAAAAAGGGCTTATCATCCAATGTCTTAGATAAAGATAAGCCCACTGTTTGGTCAGATTCTGAGGCGGAATTATTAAACACCTTATATTTTGTTGATAATTTTAATCCATTGTTATAAATAAAATCGCCACCAATACCGACCATCAACGAGTCGTTATCCTGTCCTGCACGATTGAGTGTATAACGGGTGCCAGCAGGCTGGTTTGAGTAGGTCAATATGCTCTGCCGGTCGTCGTCATTTTCCTGACTCCATTCGACTCTAAGCTGGGGTAAGATCCAGCCGAAATTGGCCTGATGGGCAGATTCAATACGTAAGCCTAGCGCGTAACGAATCGAGTTAATGGTCTCCTTGTTATAACTCAACGAATTTACGCCAGCGTTCGTTTCGGTAAAAGCGTCGAGTGTATCAACGCGGCTATCTAATCTCAGGTAAGGCGCGAATAATAATGCTTCATCGCGAAATTCATAACTGGCTGAAATGGAGGCAAACAGTTGGTCAGCATTACGTTGTGCAAGTGCAAAATCGTCAACCGCTGCGATATATCGACTGAGATTATAACTGATACTGCCGTTACCAATCATCGTGTCGAGGAATAAATTGTCGGATAATAGAAAGCTACCGTAGATGAACAAACTATTCGCATCAGCTTTGCTTAAACTACCGCTATTACCGATAACCGTTCTATCACTCGCCACACCTAGTCCGAAACCTAATATTATTTTTTCGCCAAATGGGCGGTCGACACCAATACTCAAACCATCCGTATTAAACCGAAGTTGGTTGTCAATATTGGCATTAGTGGCTTTGAGTGTACCAAAATTAATATTACCTTCGGCCCAGATACCAAAACTCAAATTAGCGCGAGCAGGCAAGTTGTTACTCAACGATAGTGCGAGAGATTTAGAGCTCAATGTTCTAATTAATTGCTCGGCAAACGATGTCTTGGGCTGATTTTGATCGGACTGCTTGAGTGGTTCAGGTATGATCTGGTTCTCTGAGAGCTTTAAGGTTTCGACTGCATCGCTAGAAAA
The DNA here is from genome assembly GCA_964195315.1 of uncultured Acidimicrobiia bacterium. Lineage (GTDB taxonomy): Bacteria > Pseudomonadota > Gammaproteobacteria. Next base: position 14,575 of record CAXMOZ010000205.1, read on the forward strand.
TGGGCTATCAAGGTCTGAACGCTGAGAAGAAGAGGGCTTAAAGCTTCGATGTAACGACTCCATTCGAGATTGCACATTAGACATCTGGGCTCGGGAAAAGCGCTTAGCGGTTTGTCCCTGTGATACCAGTAAACCAATGACCTGTTGATCATTGCCTGGATCAGCTTCTCCGGCAATGCCGCCCAAATTAACGGTTCTTCCTGTAATGCACCCAGCACAAGGTGGGTTCAAATTGATATTAAGGGTTGCCGCCTTGTTACCTGGGTTAGTTGGATTAAAAGTCACTTCAATGGTGCAGAGTGAGCCGCCATGTACCGGGCCATTGAGTGCAGAGCAATTACCCCCACTAATAGTAAACTCAGTGGCATCGGTGCCGGTTATTGAGGGTGTTTGAAGTGTCGCCATACTGCCATTAGGTCCGATGACTGCTGCCACATAGACGGTTTGTGCCACACTGGCGCCGCCGTTAAGCTCATTACCAAAGGCCAGTGTTGGGGTAGGGTCGGAGGGTCCGCCATGATGGGCTTGTAAGGCTGCAGCCTCGGTGAGACCAACACCAATACATTGTGTTCGACCCCCACACTCGGCAAGGGCGGGAAATGAGTAGAATGACCCGAGTGATAACAACACAAAGAAAAATCGGTTAATGCTGATATTGCGAAATTTTATTTGATTCATTTATCACTCGATAAGATTTATTTAATCCAGGGTTTAGATGTCCATTGTCATATATCTACATTATTTGAAACACAGGGCGTTGTTTGAAATACTGAACCTGTCGTTTAACTTAATCATGATAATTGTTTAGTCAATATACGCCTTTTCGAGTATTGAGTGAATTATTTACTTAATCCACAGACGGTTATTGATAAGCATCCAAACTCGACCTAAGTTGGCCCAATAAAAGCCTTATATAAAATCATTGTCGACTGCTTACCAGGAACTACTTCATGGGGTAACTGATCGTTGTAGCTTTAGAAATTAGAAAAAAGTTCAGTCGATGCTTATTATCATAACCTCATAACTATGGCGGAGCTCACCGCAACCAGTAAAGTAACGGAAGGTTGAAATTATGCTTTCAGAAAACCAGACCCCACTATTCTGATTCACCATTGAAGATATCATGCTGTTGTTGCCTTCTTGCAGAACTGCCGAAATGTACTCGTAGCAAAGCTAATAAAATGTTAAGTATTGATCTGGGTGGAAAAAATTTGTAATTAAGGTGAATTTAATTAGCAGAAAAAAATTGCCTCAAGGTTTTCAAAAAAAAATAATGTGATAATTGAATATTCTGCTTGAACCTGAAGAGTATCGATGGTTGGTGCCGTATAATTAATGAAAGTAAAGAGTGACTATGTTAAACCATAATTTTTTCAATCGTGATCGACTGATGACTATTTATTGCTTGGTGGGCGCACTGTTTATTTTAGTATTGGCGGGTTATTTTGCTGAGCGAAATGCAGTGACTCAAGCCAATTCGCGCATGAAAGGAACACTTGCTTTTCAAACTGAAACCTTAAAAACAAGCCTAGAAAAATATACCGTGCTTGCGGCACTGATTTCTCGTCGTCCTGATATTCTGCTTGCATTGCGGAGTCTTAACCCTCTTAAAATTCTTCCCAGCGCTAATCAGATCGCGGTAGATTTTATTGGTATTAGTGGTGCTAATGATATTTGGATTGTCGATCAAGAGGGCATTATTCTTCGTAAAGATCAGCCCGATGAGAAGACAGTCAATATATCTACAGAGCGATATTTTATAAGCGCTATGCAAGGTAATTGAGGGCGAGGTAACGTTGTAACCGAATCAGGTAGAAGGCTCTATATTATTGCTTCGCCTGTTTTTTATAAAAATGGAATATTAGGTGCGATCGTTGTGCGACTAAACCTGGAGTATTTAGAGCAAGTTTTATTATTATTACCGGACCCGATTCTGATGGTCGATGTGAGTCAGAGGGTTTTATTGTCGAGTATAAGGCAGTGGCGTTTACGTTACTTTAATTACGATTTTAAAAAAAGCAGTATTGCCAATGATACCTTTAGCGGCAGTAATCAAGGAGACATGGGTAGGAAGAATAAGAAAAATAGTAATAGTAATAGTAATTATTTGATTGATAGAATTTCTCTTTTATCAGAAAACAAATTAATATTTAAAGAAGCCTTGGGAGAAAATGAAGGTAGAGCTTTTCTGCAAGCTTCTCAGTACGTTCCTTTACTTGATTGGAATATTCATATATTTGTTAATTATGATGCCATTCGATCTCAGCGAAATAATGCTGTACTTATTACATTCCTGATATTGTCGTTAATCTTCATGTCATTTTTCATGTGGAGAGCGCATCAAAAAAGGCTGTTAAAAGAACAGCGCTCACAGCAAGCATTTTCGTTGCGACTGGAGCGTCAAGTGAGGGATAGAACACATGAGTTAAGTGCCAGTAATGAGCGTTTGAATATTGAGATAGAAGAACGACGTATTGTTGAGGAAAATTTGCGAGAAGCGCAAGATGAGTTTATTCAGGCGGCAAAACTAGCTGGTATTGGTCAAATGTCTACAGCCTTAGCTCATGAGTACAATCAACCATTAACAGCGATTCGTTCTTATGCCGATAACGCCTCTACCTTTATAGAAAAAGATAACTCACTAAGCGCGTTAGAAAACTTGCAACGTATCAAATTACTAGTTGATAAAATGGCAGGTTTGACTCTTACTCTCCGACGGTTTGCTCACAAGTCAACACATGAATATGAATACTTCTCAGTCGACTCTGTTATGGATGAATTGATTATTCTATTGTCTCCACAAGCGAAAAAGCAAAACGTATCTCTGCAGTTATTTTCACCGAATAAATCTATACAGTTAAAAGGTGAGCAAGGTAAGCTTCTACAAATTGTTACTAACCTGGTGACTAATGCGATGGATGCGGTCGCTGGTTGCTCACTGCAAAAAGTTGAAATCGAATGGTTTTTAAGAGATGAAAAAATAAAGCATAACAAAAATCGATTAGTCATTATTCTAATAAAAGATACTGGTACTGGGATTTCTAAGGCGATTAAAGCGGATATGTTTAATGCTTTCTATACGACAAAAAAGACGGGTAATGGACTGGGTTTGGGTTTATTTATAGTTTCAACCCTACTGAACGACTTTAAAGGAACAATTCATCTAAAAGAAAATGGTTTCGATACACAAGGTTACGGTACAGTTTTTGAGCTTCGCTTACCTTTATCCGAATTAACAAAATCATAGCAAAGGCTTGTTGTATTTTAAAGTAGCGCTAGAAAAATTTGAGAAATAATGATTAAAAATGCAAAAGTAATAATTGTAGATGATGACGAAGATTTACGTCATGCCCTGACACAGAGCTTAGAGCTCGCAAGTTATGAGGTGGATGCGTACGACAATGGCTATGATGCACTCAATAATATTACGCGTAATCTATACGGTGTAATAATAACCGATATAAGAATGCCTGCCATCGATGGGTTAGAGCTTTTATTAAAGGTATTGGAGATCGATCCTGCCCTGCCTACAGTCGTTATTACGGGTCATGGTGATATATCAACGGCTGTTAACGCTATGCGTAATGGCGCCTACGATTTCATAGAAAAGCCCTTTGCAACAGAACGATTAATCGGTGCTGTCTCTCGTGGTTTAGAGAAACGACGTTTGGTGCTAGAAAATAGAACGCTGCGGGATGAGCTTGCCAATCAAGATGGATTAGATAAGCGTTTAGTGGGTCGTACTCCAGCAATGTTAACGCTGCGCGCCGAGACTATGGCGCTTGCACAAACTGATGTTGATATTTTAGTATGGGGGGAAACCGGCTCTGGCAAAGAAGTTGTTGCTCGTGCATTACATGAAGAGGGTTTGCGTAAAGATAAGCCATTTGTTGCACTAAACTGTGGTGCGATTCCCATCGACATGATGGAGTCAGAATTGTTTGGTCACGAGTCTGGAGCCTTTACTAGCGCGAATAAACAGCGTGTCGGTAAACTTGAATATGCCAGTGGAGGGACTATATTTTTAGATGAAATTGAATCGATGCCACTAGAGTTGCAAGTTAAATTATTGCGGGTAATAGAGACGCGCTCAATTGAGCGTCTGGGCTCAAATAAAGTCATTGATCTCGATATTCGCTTTATTGCAGCCTCTAAAACAGATTTAGAACTAGCCTGTCAGCAACAGTTATTTCGAGCGGACTTATATTACCGGCTCAATGTGGTTACGCTCACTGTTCCGCCACTGCGAGAAAGAAAAGATGATATTCCTCTCCTCTTACAGCATTTAGCACGAGATGCTCGAACACGTTATCGAAAAGAAATTCCTGAATACACCTCGAGCTTAATGAGGCAATTAATGGCCTATGAATGGCCAGGCAATGTTCGTGAGTTACGCAATATAGCAGACCGTTGGGTGCTGGGTTTAGGGTTAGGTATAAATTCAGATGACGCTTTAGTTAATACCCCTGGTGACGCGAGCCTATCTGATCAAATGGCAGGTATTGAAAAACGATTGATAATGAGAGCGCTAGAGGAAAACGAGGGCAGTATTAAAAAAACATATGAGCAACTGCAGCTGTCGCGTAAGGCACTATATGAAAAAATGAAAAAATATCAGATACAGGTAAATTGACTAACCTCTATACGCCCATGATGTGTCGAATTGGTAGCACTATTAGATTTCTATGTGTTGTTTTGGTAACAGCGGGATTGCTTTATATATAGCATCTCGATAACGATCGAGATAATAGGTATTAAAAACAGTGGCTTATGTGTTTAAGTTTTCTTGGCATAAGTATTGCTCATCTAGCCTATGGACAAACGACTATTTGAGGTAGTGTCCTTTTCAAACTAATAAGTATAAATTTTTATAACCATTAACATTTCGGTGGAGAATTCTATGAAAAAAATATTCAGTGCGGCTCTGATTGTAGCAACATTTTTTAGTGCCAATGTTTATGCCCAGTGTGATACAGGTGAACGCATTATTAAATTTAGTTTCGTAACCGCTTCAACTGATCATCCTAAGGGTGAGGCAGCTACTGCTATTGCTAACCGTATTAATAGTGAAATGAACGGTAAAGCCTGTATGCAACTGTTCCCTAGTTCACAATTGTTTGATGACAATAAAGTAATGGAAGCGTTGCTTTTAGGTGACGTTCAAGTGGCAGCTCCTTCACTATCTAAGTTTGAATCATTTACTAAAAAGTATCGTATTTTCGATTTTCCATTCTTATTTAGTGATATGGAATCTGTCAATAGATTTACTCAAGGCCCAAAAGGCCAGGAGCTACTAGGTGCCATCGAAGGTAAAGGCTATGTTGGTCTTTCATATATATTTAATGGCTTAAAGCAATTTTCTGCTAACAAGCCATTAGTATTACCGAGTGATGGAGCTGGACTTAAGTACCGTGTGCAAACTTCTGATGTAGCTGTTGCAATGATAGAGGCCATTGGTGGTAATGCACAAAAACTTGCGTTTAAAGAAGTGTATGGCGCTTTACAAACAGGTGTAGTGGATGGGCAGGAAAATACCTGGTCAAATATCTACACAAAAAAGTTCTTTGAAGTACAAGATGGTACAACAGAAACTAATCACCAGTTATTGACCTATTTAGCGGTAACGTCTAAGAGTTGGTTGAATAGTTTGCCTAAAGATGTTCGCGAACAATTTGTAACAATCTTCCAGGAAGAAACCAATAAAGCGAATGCACGCTCAACGGAAGTTAACGAAGCAAGTAAGCAAAAAATCCTGGCTGCAGGCGGAAAAGTTATCGCACTAACACCTGCTCAACGCCAGGAGTGGATAACAGTAATGAAGCCGGTTTGGGGTAAGTTTGCTAAAGACGTTGGCCAAGATACCATTGATGCAGCTGTCGCTGCTGGACAATAACTCTCTAATCTATAAAGGCCTGCATAAGCAGGCCTTTATAGTATTTATTCTTTCGTTAACCAAGCCTAGATTCAGAGAGATAAGTTAGTTAACGAATAAATATAAAAATTATTTAATTGGGCAATAAAAATTTCTAAAAATATTATTAAAGTACAGAGTTATGAATAAAATATCTAAAGTTATTGACCGAATCGAAGAAGATTTTATTGCGATTTTATTAGGTTTAATGGTGATAGTCACTTTCACACAGGTGGTTGCTCGTTATGGATTTAACTCTGGTTGGGGCAGCGCCCTCGAAATAACCCAAGTGTTATTTGCATGGTTGATTTTATTTGGTATGAGCTATGGTATTAAGTGTGGTATTCATTTAGGTGTCGATATTCTAATACGTAATTTTTCCAAGACTGTTTTTAAAGCCTGCTCTATATTTGGTGCGCTAGCATGCATTGTATACGGTGTTACTTTTATTTCTGCTGAGTGGATTAGTTTATTTGGTTTTGACTCTGGCAAGGGTGGTGCCTGGAAATATTGGAAATTATTTTATGATGCTGGTTTTTCTATGGAAGCGATTTCTTTGCCGGAATTTATTTATGGTCCCGATGAGCGCCTACCGCGTTGGGTTGCTTATTTAATGTTGCCCATAGGTTTAGCTTTATTTGTATTCCGTTGTGTTCAAGCGCTCTATGCCATTATTACAGGTGACCGAGAAATGATCATCGCCTCGCACGAAGCCGAAGAGCTTATCGAAAATAATAGAAATATTGTTGCTGATTAGCCAATAAAAAATTTAAAGAGGATTCGTTGTGGAAAGTATTGTTTTATTTGGTCTCTTATTTCTATTTTTATTTTTGGGCGTGCCCGTTGCAGTTTCGTTAGGATTGTCTAGTGTACTCGTCATCGCATTTTTGTCGGTCGATTCTGTTTCGTCAGTTGCGCTACAATTATTAAATGCATCACAGAAATATACCTTGTTAGCCATCCCGTTTTTTATCTTGGCGTCGACATTTATGTCCACAGGGGGCGTTGCTAAGCGGATTATTCGCTTCTCAGTAGCAACTATGGGGCACTTGCGGGGTGGTCTGGCTATTTCGAGCGTTTTCGCCTGTATGTTATTTGCGGCTCTTTCCGGTTCATCACCTGCGACTGTTGTTGCTATAGGTGGTATAGCAATTGCTGCTATGCGCGAGGTCGGTTACACCAAAGACTTTGCCGCGGGTGTCATTGCTAATGCAGGTACCTTAGGCATATTAATCCCGCCTTCAATTGTTATGGTAGTTTACGCCGCCGCAACCGATGTATCTGTTGGTCGTATGTTTTTAGGTGGGGTCATACCAGGTTTAGTAGCAGGTTTAATGTTAATGACGGTAATTTATATTTATGCGCGTATTAAAAACATGCCTAAGCGTGAGTTCGCTGGTGCTAAAGAAATTATTGAGTCGGCGGCTTCGGCCTCATGGGGCTTATTACTCATCATAATTATTTTAGGTGGTATATATAGTGGTGTATTTACACCAACAGAGGCAGCAGCTGTAGCCGCTGTTTATGCATTTTTAATTGCCACACTAATATATAGAGATATGGGGCCACTTAAAGGCATTCCCTGGAAAACAGAAGGTGAGACCTTTTCACAATCAGCAGCACGTAACTTCGGGGCTATGGTGATAAAGTTTCCTGTGATATTTTTTCATAGCGAAACACGTGCCGTAATGGTCGATGGTGCAAAAACGACCATTATGCTGATGTTTATAATAGTTAACGCGCTTGTTTTTTCTCATGTACTTGTGTCTGAGCGTATCCCTGATTTAATCACTACTTTAATGCTAGATGCTGGTTTTGAATGGTGGCAGTTCTTAATAGTAGTGAATATTATCCTGCTGATTGGTGGGCAATTTATGGAGCCATCTGGCCTCTTGTTAATTGTTGCTCCGGTTACCTTCCCTATTGCAATGGAGCTAGGGATAGATCCTATTCATCTCGGTATTATGATGATTGTTAATATGGAAATCGGCATGATAACGCCACCGATTGGACTGAACCTATTTGTGACTTCGGGCATAACGGGTATGAGTATGGCGCGTGTGGTTAAAGCGGCAATGCCTTTTTGTGCGGTATTATTTGTGTTCTTAATTATTGTGACTTATATTCCGATCGTATCGACATGGTTACCAACATTAATGATGGGACCAGAGGTTATTACAAAATAGATCAGGTCCGGTTATATTGTCACTCCTATTTTTTGCCCAGCAACTGCGGTTAACATTATCGTTCAATTAATGGTTTTTAAAGTCGTTTTTTAGGAGAGGTCGACATTAGAACAGGTGGTGGTGCATTTGAATATTTCTGATGTACCATAGACCCCTTTGCTTGCGTTGTATTTCAGATTGGTTCTTAAGGTATGCCGCGTAATACGCTGCGTTATTGCACTCTACGATTTTAATCAAATCACAATAATCCTGGGTGGGTTTACTGGGGTCGTTTGACTTTAATCCAAATATACTTTCAGGGCCATTCCACCGTTTCTGAGCTGGCGGTTGTCTAAGTCAGGTAAAGGTGTAGGTAGATAAGCCTGTCTATGCTCATTGCCAGTATTAGGCCTAACGAATCAGTCTAAGCATTACCTGGACGTTGTGACGAAGCATTAATTGAAAGTTTTTACGTCTCTTTATTTCAACAATGAATATCACTTATGGCCGACAAACCCACCTCTCGCAAAGTGCCATCAGGCAGATTATCGCGATTAGCAAAATTTGGTGGTATTGCGTCTGCAGTTGCGGGTAATGTTGCGAAAGGAGCCGCAAAGCAAATTCTGACCGGTCAGCGTCCTTCGTTTAATCAAAATTTATTGAATTCTGATAACGCAACCTCAATCACTAAACGATTGGCTCACATGCGCGGTGCAGCTATGAAACTAGGCCAGTTGCTTTCGATGGATGCCGGTGAGCTATTGCCTGCGGAATGGGAACCTATTCTTTCACGATTGCGTGAACAGGCAGACCCGATGCCGAAGTCTCAACTGTTGGCAACGTTAGAGGCGTCCTGGTCAATAGATTGGCATTTAAAATTCAGTTATTTTTCGTTTGATCCTATTGCTGCTGCCAGCATAGGGCAAGTGCATAGGGCCATACTAAAAGACGGCCGAGAATTAGCGGTTAAAGTGCAGTATCCTGGTGTGCGAGAAAGCATCGATAGTGACATAGATAATGTTGTCGGCTTGCTTAAGTTATCGGGTTTTTTACCAAAACATGTGGATCTGACGCCGATGCTCAACGAGGCCAAAGCACAGCTTAAAAACGAGGCCGATTACATAAAAGAAGCCAAATATTTGAACCTCTATCGAGACAACCTTGCTTCAAATTCTGACTTTATTGTGCCCTATGTTATTGGCGAGTTAAGCGATCAGAATGTACTTGCCATGGAGTATATCGAAGGCATGCCTATTGTTGATATCGCTAAAATGGGGTCTGAGACTGTCGATCTTGTATGCTCTAAGTTGATGGGCTTAACCTATGAGGAGATTTTCAATCATAAGCTGATGCAAAGCGACCCCAACTTCGCAAACTACCTTTATCAACCTGATACTAAAAAAATTGTATTGCTTGATTTTGGGGCTTGTCGGGACGTTTCGGAGCGCACATCGACGCAATACCTTACAATGGCATTTGCCATGCAGCAGCAAGACATTGAAGTAATGAAAATCACGCTATATGAGCTTGGATTGATTCAGAATAGCATGAGCCAAACTGTTATAGACACTGTGCTTAAAGCTTGTTTAGAGGCAAGTAAATGCCTTCAGCCTGACAATGGTTATAACCTTAAAAAAGAGCAACTCATTAAACGGATCCAGGAAGTCAGTATGCCCATGGTACTGGATAAATCAGCGGTGGCTTCTCCTGACTTCGATGTCTCGCTGGTGAATAGAAAAATTACGGGGATGATATTATTAGCCAACAAGTTAGGTGCAACGCTAGATTTTAAAGGTGTGTTAGCGCCTTATCTATTGCAAGCGACTAGTTCAAATATTATGTTGCATTCATCTCTTTAAAGACGAGAATGTTGTGGTTTTTAATCAATGTAGTGGATAGGTACAGTTACAGTGGCGCTCGCCGTGATTGAAAAGAAACCCCGTTTTTGTGGCGAATGCTGCAATCCAGTTTTAAGGGTTTATGCCACTCACTAACTTTCCCAAGGAGCCAAGTTTTTATTTTTATTAGACGCGCAGCGCTTTGAGCAATACTTAACTTCATGCCAATTTTTTTCCCATTTCTTACGCCAATTAAAAGGTCTGTCACATACTGGGCAGAGCTTAGAAGGTAATTCAGACTTCTTCATTGTTTTCCAATTTCAACAGAAAAGCATCCGCATCTTCCAACATATAAGTAAATTTGGTTTGGTCAATTTTAGACATTGTTCTATAGATCATGGCCATTCGAGGGTTTTTTTCAAATCGTTGTTGATGCCGGTTTATGAAATGCCAGTAAAGGTAATTAAAAGGACAGGCCTGTGCTCCTGTTTTTTCTTTTACGCTGTAGTGACAATTTTTACAATAGTTAGACATTTTGTTGATATACGAACCACTTGCTGCATAGGGTTTACTAGCAAGTTGGCCACCATCAGCAAACAGAACCATGCTGCTGACATTCGGTAATTCAACCCATTCATACGCATCTGCATATACCAATAAATACCATTCATTTATTGCATCTGGCTTTATACCTGTCAACAATGCAAAGTTGCCCAATACCATCAAGCGTTGAATATGATGTGCATAAGCATATTCTTTTGTGTCTTTTACGCATTGTGATAAGCAGTTCATTTTGGTGTCGCCAGTCCAGTAAAAATCGGGCAGGTTTTTTTGTGCATCGAGGTAGTTTTTTTGTTTCAATTCGGGCATGAAATACCAATAAAAGCCACGAACGTATTCGCGCCAGCCCAGTATCTGCCGAATAAAACCCTCAGCAGAATTAATTGGAACATGGCCGTTGAGATAGGCTTCTTCTGCCGCGTTAATAACTTCACCAGGCATCAGTAATCCGGTGTTTAAGTAAAGACCAATATGAGAATGAAACAGCCACGGGTCACCTTCCAACATAGCGTCCTGATATTGCCCAAAGTCAACTAAGCGGGTTTTAATGAATTCATCTAAAACGGCCAAAGCATCTTCCCTCGTGACAGCAAAGTCAAAACCATTCAACTGTCCGAAATGATCACTAAATTGGCTCTGTACTAATTTGAGCACGTCATTTGTGATGGGGTCAGGAGGGCTGTGAGTTCTATCTGGAACGGAGGGGTTTTTCCCTAAAGGTTTACGGTTTTCTGTGTCGTAGTTCCATTTACCGCCAACAGGCAGCTTCCCATCCATAAGCGTGCCCGTTGATTTACGCAGTTCTCTATAAAAAAATTCCATCCGATATTGTTTGCGGCCTTCTGCCCAATCGGCAAAAAATTGTTGCGAAACAATAAAACGATTATCAGGTGTGACCTCTACCGGCAAGTTAAGCTTGCTTTGCCACGACGCTATTTCTTCAACGAGCCGATATTCGCCAGGTTGAGCCACTTTGATTGCAGAAAAAGACTGCTGGGCACAAGCACATTTTGTTTGTTCAAACAGCGAGCCCAGGTTTTCAGGTGCATCATATTGTACATAATTTACCTGGTAGCCGAGGCTTTCTAGCTGCTTAGCAAAATGTCGCATTGCACTGAAAATGAAAGCTATTTTTTTCTTATGATGTTTTACATAGGTTGCTTCTTGATGAACTTCAGACATTAAAATAACGTCATTTTCTTTATTGAAGTCACTCAGTGAACTCATCTCAATGTTGAGTTGGTCACCCAATATAATAACTAGATTGTGCATTGATTACTCATAGGGTCGTTTTTTTAAAATACTTTCAATGGTTACTTTAGGTTTTAGGGTGCTGTTGAGTTATCGATTTGAGCTCTGCAAAGGCATCTAACGCCCTTGCTCTTGTGACTTTTAAATCAACAATTGGCTTTGGGTAAGTTTTACCTAATTCTACATCGCAGGCTCGTAGGATCTCGGCAGGTGCTTCCCATGGTTTATGAATAAATTTCTTCGGCAGCTTGCGTAGTTCTGGACAATACTGCTTGACGTAGGTCCCTTCAGTGTCGAATTTTTCACCCTGTAGAATAGGATTGAAGATTCTAAAAAAAGGCGATGCGTCTGCACCAGAACCCGCTACCCATTGCCAGCCTGACGAATTACTGGCCATATCAGCATCTAACAGTGTGTCCCAAAACCAACGTTCGCCATCTCGCCAATCGATTAATAAGTTCTTCACTAAAAACGAGCCAACAACCATTCGGACGCGATTATGCATGTAACCAGTTTTATATAGTTCGCGCATGCCAGCATCGATAATGGGAATACCCGTGTTACCAGTCTGCCATGCGACTAAGTTGGCTTGGCTTTTACGCCAGGGAAAATAGTCAAACTTAGCATTGAAGTTTTTAGTGGGTAGTTCGGGGAAATGAAATAACAAATAGTAACTAAATTCGCGCCAACCTAATTCACTCAAATAGACATCTAAATCTTTATTTTCGAAGGCATTTACAAAAGCACCTAAAATGGCATACCAAGCTTGATTTGGTGATACCTCACCAAAATGTAGATGTGGCGACAATAGTGATGTGCCCTTTACTGCAGGTAGATTGCGATCGTTTTGGTATTGGGTTGCGGCTTCATCAATAAACCGTTGTAGTCTTTTTGCCGCGCCGGACTCTCCAGGTTGCCACATAACTGCTATGTCTTTATACCATTCAACTTTTGGTAGTAATGCCAGCTTGTTTAGCGTCTCGATATTAAATTTCGCTTTAACGGGTATCGAAAATTTTTCTGGTTTGGCTAGAGGGGGTCTGGGTGATTGTCTGGTTAAGCAGCCTTTTCTATAATAGGGGGTAAATACTTTGTAGGGTGTCTCATCTTTCTTTAATACCGACATTGGTTCCCATAAAAGTGATCCATTGAAGCTGCCTACGCTAATATTTTGTTGTTTTAATTTGGTTTTAATCTTTGCGTCACGTTTAATTTGCCAAGGCTCATAAAGCCGATTCCAAACAACATGGGTCGCACCATATTCAGCTATAAGAGCCTGAATAACGGATAGAGGGTTGCCTCTTTTAATAATTAGTTGGTTATTGAGTGAATCATTCAAAGAAAGCAGTGAATGATGTAACCACCACTGACTAGCCCCTCCAGGTAAAGCACCATCTGGCGCAGTGTCGTCAGCAATAAACACAGGCACAATTTGGCCATTTGCAACAGCGGCTGAAAAAGCGGGGTTATCGGTTAACCTTAGATCTTGTCGAAACCAGACGATGGTTAGTTGTTTTGTCATTTACCCTAATGCCCTCATTATTTTTGATCAGTGTCGCAATATCTTTAGTATTCGTAACTTACCAGATTGTATACTCAATTAAGCTGAAAACAGATCAAAAAAGGCAGTCTAAGTAACAACCTTATAATCATTTATTGAGCAGTAATAACAATGAAAAAGAAAATTGGACTGCATTGGTTTAAAAAGGATTTAAGGCTAATGGATAATCCTAGTTTGTCTTCACTTGCGAGTCGTGTAGATGAGCTTTATTGTGTCTATTTAATGGACGATATATCGATCTTTGGGCAGGGTGATTCTCTATCAAATAAAGAATCAATAGGCGCTCACCGTTCAAACTTCATTCGTCAGGCCCTTATAGACTTAGAATCATCACTTCAACGCTTTGATCAACACTTAATTGTTTTGGAAAGTAGCAGCTTAACAGGACTGTTGAGTGTTATTGATAGTTTAGAGATTACAGACGTATCTGCAGAATGGCATTGTGGCATTAATGAACAAAATCAGTGGCGTGATTTAATGTCATTACGCCCGCAATTGAGCTATACCCAGAAAAATGGCTCTACTTTGTTTCACGAGTCTCAATTCCCATTTTCTATCGAAAATTTGCCTGCAACGTTCTCTCCATTTAGGAAGAAAGTAGAAAAATACTGTGAGGTGGAAAAACTAGACGAACCAATAAGAACCATGCCACCGTCAAATATTAGCTATACACCGCAAGATTCTATTAGCGTTAAGGATTTATCAACCAGTAAAAACCACTATGTCGCTCTATCAGGTGGAGAGACGAAAGCACTAGCTCAGCTAAAGTACTACCTTTGGGATACTGATCTGATAACAGCATATAAAGAAACTAGAAATGGCTTAGATGGCTGGGAGTTTTCTAGTAAATTTTCTGCCTGGCTAGCACAAGGCTGCATTAGTCCTAAACAAATTTATCATGAGCTATCTCAGTATGAAACTGAGCGCACCAAGAACGAATCTACCTACTGGTTGTTTTTTGAATTACTGTGGAGGGAGTTCTTTCATTGGCATCACTATGTTCACAAAGAGACGCTATTTTTACGGAGTGGCGTGCAGGGCGTTGCTAGAGCCAGCTCTATCGATCAAAAAGTTATCCAGAGCTGGCGGCAAGGTAATACGGGTTACTCCATTGTAGACGCTTGTATGCGGCAATTACTGGAGACCGGGTTTATGTCGAATAGAGGCCGTCAATTAGTCGCAAGTTGTCTTGTCCACCAACTAGGGCAGGATTGGCGCTATGGGGCTCGTTATTTTGAGTATCAATTAATCGACTTTGACGTTGCTAGCAATTGGGGGAATTGGCAATATCTTGCTGGTGTTGGCGCAGATCCTAGAGGTCACCGGCAATTCAATTTGTTAAAACAAACTGAGATATATGATCCTAAGCAAAACTTCATTAACGCTTGGCTTACTTAGTTTGTAGCGTGTCATCTCCAGATAATTCAAGGAACCGCTCAAGATTAGTGAATGACTACCCCAGATTGGCAGGATATAGAAACTCATTTTTGTTATGTTGATTGATCAGTCAAAATAAAATAGAATCTGTCTCCCTTATGCAGGTTGTGGATAATCTATATAACTATGGTCTTATGTTGATTTCAAATCAGCCCACTCAGCCCAGCAAGCGTGATCGATCTGCCGGCAACGAGGCTCGACGCAGACAGCTAATTGAGGCAACGATAGAGTCAATTTCAGTTCATGGGCTTAACAAAACCACCTTAGGTACTGTTACCAAAATAGCCAAGCTCTCGCATGGTGTGGTCAACTTTCATTTCAAAAGCAAAGATTTACTATTACTAGAAGCGATGCGGTTTCTTGTCGATGAGCATCTTGATCATTGGCAAACGGGCCTGGACCAGGCTGGTGACAGCGCATCCGATAAACTGCTGGCAATAATAGCTACCGATTTTGACGAGAAAATTGCTAACGCTAGGCGTCTTTCGGTTTGGTTTGCGTATTGGGGCGAAGTTAATAACCGTCCCGCTTATCGCGAAATTGCAGGCAACAATGATCGACAACGGCGGAATGAAATAAAGCGACTCTGCCGGATTTTAACCGAGCAAGGTGAATACCAAGATATTGATGCCGAAATATTCAGTACTAACCTTGAAGCCCTTATCGATGGCTTATGGTTAAGCATCTTGATGGCTACGAGTGAAATGACTTCACAAAAGGCAAAAACTAATTGTCGCTCATTCCTGTCAGCCGTTTTTTTCAAACACTTTTAAAATATAAATTAAGGTTTAAATTATGGCCCGTGATCCTCGTTATGATGTTTTATTTGAACCAGTAAAAATCGGTCCGGTGACCGCTAAAAATCGATTTTACCAGGTCCCTCACTGCACTGGCATGGGTTGGATGCGGCCACGTATGGTGGCTGATCTGCGTGGCATGAAGGGCGAAGGTGGTTGGGGTGTGGTTTGTACCGAGTATTGCTCAATACATCCAAGCTCTGACGACGCGCCATACCCATCGCATTCGCTTTGGGATAAAAACGATATCAAATCGCATCGAATAATGACTGACAAACTGCACGAGCATGGCGCGCTTGCGGGTGCGGAACTTTGGGTGTCGGGCAGTCGGTCTGCTAATTTACTCACTCGTGAAGTTCCCATGGACGTTGCATCAATGCCCAATAGTAACGGTGATCCTTATCAATCTCGAGCTATGGACAGAGCTGACATAAAGGAGCTTAAACGTTGGCACCGTAACGCCGCATTGCGAGCCAGAGACGCTGGATTTGATATCGTTTATGTTTACGCGACACATCACTATTTGTTCGATAATTTTATGAATCCTAAATTGAATACGCGCAGCGACGAGTATGGTGGATCACTCGAGAATAGAATGCGGTTAGTACGAGAAATTATCGAAGAAACCAAAGAAGCCGTTGGCGACAAATGCGCTGTGGCCGTTCGTTTTTCTGTCGATGATGGTGGTGGCGCTGATGGTTTTCCTGTCCACGGCGAACGCATGGAAATGTTCGAATCGATGGCTGAGCTACCTGATCTATGGGATATCAATATCTCAGATTACTCACTAGAAATGGGAGTATCCCGATTCGTCAAAGAAGGCTCGCTCGAAGCGTATATGTCGGAGGTTAAATCGAAAACTAGCAAGCCAGTGGTTACGGTTGGACGTTTTACCTCGCCAGATACTATGATTAGCCAGGTGAATCGTGGCATTGTTGATTTTATTGGTGCGGCTCGCCCATCGATTGCCGATCCTTTCTTGCCGCAAAAAATTGAGCAGGGAAGGGAAGAAGATATTCGCGAGTGCATCGGGTGCAATATTTGCTATACCGGTGACAGTCGGCACGTACCAATTCGCTGTACCCAAAACCCAACCATGGGCGAAGAATGGCGACGTGGTTGGCACCCTGAAAAGATTGATTCGAAAAGGTCGGACAGTCAAATATTGATTGTCGGCGCAGGCCCAACTGGTTTGGAAGCGGCCCGCGCCCTCGGGCAGCGAGGTTACGATGTGATACTAGCCGAAGCCAGTCGTAAGCTGGGTGGACGTGTCAACCAGGAAAGCCAGCTACCAGGTTTATCCGAGTGGGGCAGAGTGCGTGATTATCGAGTGAATCAAATCGCCAAAATGCCCAATGTAGCTGTATACCTGGAAAATGACCTGGCACTGGATGATATCCTCGAAATCGGTGCTGACCATGTTGCCATTGCAACTGGCGCGACGTGGCGTCGGGATGGTTTTGGTAATTACAATACTGTTGCAATGCAAACCTTAGCGCCAGCGGAATCGATCTATACCCCAGACGATATTATGTCAGGACGCTTTCCGGTTGGCAGTACGCTTGTGTATGACGATGATGGCTTTTACATGGGCAGTGTTATTGCCGAAAAGCTCCGAGAAAATGGTAATTCTGTTATTTACCTGACACCGGAAACCAAGGTTTCAAGTTGGAGTACTAACAATGCCGAGCAATCTCGAGTTCATCGTCGCCTGGTTGAACTGGGCGTTGAAATTATATTAAATAATGGACTGGATGGATTTGATGGCGAGCAGGCTATTTTGGGTTGTAGCTATACCGGTCAGCAGCGTAATGTCTTGGTAGAGAATATCGTCATGGTTTGTAGTCGTACGTCTAAGGATGAGCTTTATCATGGTTTACTTGACGCAATAGAGAGCAAGCAATCAGGCGCACCACTAACAGTTAAACGAATTGGAGATGCTGAAGCTCCTGCGATTATTGCGGCGGCTGTCTTTGCGGGTCATAAATATGCCCGCGAAATGGATGTCGAAATTGACCGCGATAACCCTTTCAAACACGATAGAGTCTTTTTTGAAGAGTCCAGTAATTTGGCGGTCAACCATGTCAGCTAAAGACCAAAGCGAAATCTGCTTTCTAAGCCCGAAGGAAAGCCGAAGTCAGGTCTATCTAGATTGTATTGAAATGCTTTCCACTACACGGCTCATGGTCGTGTAGTGCTCTCCATAGTGTTCGCTGATATCTTCTCTATAGATACTGGTATAACTAATTGGCCTTTTCTAATCTGACCCCAAAACGATTAGCCAGCTCTTCAAGGTTTCATCCGCCGGTTCATCCTAACAACTGCCAGCGAAGCGTCAATCTTCAACACCTTTGCATTTTGCTCGATTCTAAACATGCGTCTCTCATTCGAGTTGTCATATCTCTTCTTTGCAGTCACCTTGCTCAGATTTTGGTATTGACTCAGACAGGCATTGGTCAGCTTTAAAGCGATTACCCTGACATCTGATTGGCTGTCATCAATGATTTGCACTTGACTTTTTTGGCAGTTGACTAGCGCTTGGTGAGCAACCTCAATACTGTCATTGGATGCAGCGGCTCTGCTCTCCGTGGCAGTGAATAAATAACTAACTAGAATGACTAGCACTATTGGGGGTAAAAGTTGATTCATGAAAATCCTTTAGTAATGAGAGACGCTTTAATTTTCGGTGTACTTTGTGTCAGTTTCGATGTGCTGCCATCCGTGTTTTTGTGGATTAAAGGTAATCATTAAAGTTATCTATTCATGCTTAAAATGAAATTTTCAGTTTGATCATAATCGGGCTGCTGATATTAAATCAGAAGGTTTTTTCTCGTTTGACTAAACTAGTATATGTAACTAATACTTTTTCTTGACGATTTTTTATATGGGCTTAAAGCCATACTGCTATCAATGGTTTTTTCAAATTCTAAATAGATGCAGTAAACAAGGCCCGATAGAATCAATCATAGGACCTTGTTACTACATTTTGAATGCTACGCCTGTTGGTCCATTGTTCAAAAAAAGATGCTACTCACTATTGTCGCCATCATTACATTTTGTTTTCTGTGTTTTGATGAGGTTGATTTTTCGATTAATGAAACAAGGCTGGCTATCTAGCTCTATCCCTTGGTCACCCAAGCACTACACCAGCCGGCGTTAGCGACGTCCTTTCCTGGGAAAATGGCGCAAGGGCCCCATTCTTTAATAGCATCGCCGGTATAGAGACGGCAGTTACCGCAAATTTTTTCGGCTATTGGCGATTGATGGACGTATTGAAGCGCCTTAGCCTGAGCATTTTCTGGGTCGAGTTGTGGTGAACTGGCAAAGGC
Source organism: uncultured Acidimicrobiia bacterium (assembly GCA_964195315.1). Taxonomy (GTDB): domain Bacteria; phylum Pseudomonadota; class Gammaproteobacteria. Next base: position 33,425 of record CAXMOZ010000205.1, read on the forward strand.
TTTCACACTACCTATTGTTATGGATGGTAAAACACCTGCCAGAGCCATTGCTTTAATAAATTTTCTACGTGTTATGTACTGCTTCATGATGTTATCTCATTGCAATTGTTGAAATTGATAGAATGGTTCGTGGGTATTAAATTAAAGTTATCATCCGTCAGGTTGGGTGTCTCTGACGCCCATCTAACAAACCACTCGGGTTCATTGTGTTCGGTCCAGCGAGCAAAGCTTTGATTTTCAGCAATATAAAAACGCCGATAAGCTGCCACAGCATCACCGATGACCTGATATTTTTTGGGCATGACCTGAGGGAAAGGTGTTAGCCCACCATGGGTATATCTATACTTGGAAATCGACTGCAGCACATCGAGTGAATGATGATCTCGCTGTTTGTCAAAACGAAGTAAATATTCATCATTGAGCAGTAAAATTAAATCCTTTAGCCATAAAAAATTATCGAATGAATAGCCGAGCCACAATACACAAGGGTGGTTTTTATGGATAGAAGTGTATGGCGTCTCGAACCCCTTTTTATTTAAAGCAGTACAAAGCATTTGTATGCTTTCCACAATCATTTTAACGACGTGCTGATCACAGTGATATTCAGCACAGCGTTCGATATCGTAATCTAGCAAAAAAATATTCAAAGTCGCTTCCTACTTAGTGTTTCAGTAGATATAAATTAATACGTCTGAATTTGGCTGGGGGATCACTTTGTTGGGGTTAAAGACTTGTTTAATCTTTAGTAGCGGTAGCCGACAACATATAGTTGACATTAAGGTTGTCTGTCAATGAAAAGCGTTTGTTAAATGGATTAACAGTCACACCAGTTTTTGCATTTACAGCCAACTTGTTATCATCAAGTAATTTTGAGAGTTCGAATGGCTTGACAAATTTTGACCATTGGTGAGTGCCTCGTGGTAACCACCCCAGCACATACTCTGCCCCTACAATGGCGAATAGCCAGGACAGGGGATTGCGATTAATGGTGGCTATGAAAGTAATGCCCTCTGGTTTTAACAGCTGCGCGCAACTATTAATAAAGGTAGGTAGTTCAACCACATGTTCGACCACCTCCATGTTTAAAACCACGTCGTACTGTTTTTTAAAATTAAGCATTTGCTCTGCAGAGTAGTCGAGATATTCTATACTGATGTTTTGACTCAGGGCATGCTGCCTCGCCACTTGTAAGCTTTTCGGCACCACATCGATGCCTGTCACAGTAGCACCATGCCTGGCCATTGATTCAGATAAAATGCCACCACCACATCCAATATCTATCACCGATAGACCTTGCAAAGCTTTATCCAGAGCCACATCGCGATCGAAGTGCTGACAAATTTGTTGTTTGAGATAGGCTTCACGTATTCGGTTTAATTGATGCAGTGGCCAGAACTTTCCACCTTCATCCCACCACTGCTTTGCCAGCCTCTCGTAGTATGAAATCTCGTCAGGGTCTATGGTAGAGGGTTGCGACATATTTCAGTTCAGAAATTCTGCGCGGGTTTTGTGCTGCTCTCTGAACACACCACCGAGCGCTGTGGTCTCGGTGTGGGAATTAGCGTCCATAACGCCGCGTGATTTAACGCAATAATGTGTCGCATCTATGCTGATTGCTACATCATCGGTTTGCAACAGAGTTTGCAATGCAATTAAAACCTGGCGTGTCAAACGTTCCTGCACCTGTGGCCGTTGTGCGAAGAAACGAACAATCCTGTTGACCTTGGAGAGTCCGATGATCTTATCTTTGGGAATATAAGCCACCCGGGCTGTACCATCGATTGTGACAAAGTGATGTTCGCAAGTACTGGTAAGGCTGATGTCACTGATCTTGACCATTTCGTCGACACCCATCTTGTTATCAATGACTGAGATCTTAGGGAAATTTGAATAGTCGAGCCCACCAAAAATCTCATCGACATACATTTTTGCAATACGATGAGGCGTCTCACAGAGGCTATCATCAGTGAGGTCAAGCCCCAGAGTTGTCGTAATGTCGGTAAAAGACTGTTTGATGCGCTGGTATTTTGTTTCACGATCAAGGTTGTTATTGATGAGTGGCGTTTCAAGACCGCGCTCAATCAATGCGTTACGTACCTGGACCGCTTCATCTGAATACGGTGATGTCATGCCTATTTCGGCAATAGCCTGGTTAGTTTTCATTATTTTAGCCCTGTATTTAAATATATGTTTTTTGAAAAGCAATAATGGCTCAGCTTGCGCGAGCCAGATGGCGACCACCATCGAGTGCGATTGTTTTTCCGGTCAGGTACCGGCTTTCAAGTATGTATTGAATAGTGTTAACGCCTTCGGATACCCCAGGCACGATGCCCAATAACGATTTCTGTTTGGCTTTTTCACGATACTGCTCATCGTCATCCTGATTAAACATTAGCAGTGCGGGTGCAATGTTGTTGACCTTGACCCAGGGTGCTAATTTGCTGGCATAGGATAGTGTTAAATTATCTAGCGCAGCTTTGCTCGCCGCATAGGCAATGTGCTTCTTACTGCCGCTAGCTGCCACATAGTCTGTCATGTGAATAAGATCAGCATAGCCGTATTTTTTGCCATGTTTAGTAAGCAGGTCGCCGCATTCCTGGTTGATTAGGTAAGGCGCCATGACATGAGTGTTGAGCATCCGTTGCATAGTCGATTCATTGCTTCGCTGCTTGCTCTCTGGAAGCCACTCAGAGGCATTATGTATAATCGCGCGCATCGTATTGAATCGAGAACACAGCTCTTCTGTGAGGCGAAAGATACCTTGCTCTTCACCGAAGTCTGCCTGGATTGTGGTTATGCCCACTGACTGTAGATCGTCCAGTATGGGGCGTTTTTTTCGGTAAGTGATGACTACGTTGTAACCCTGCTTTTGCAGGGCAATGGCAGTCGCCAGACCGAGCCGTTGGGCGCCGCCTGTTATGATCACAGGGTCAGCGTTTTTGTGGGCTTGCAATGAGTCAGTCACGGGTTGCACTCAAGGTGACGGATACCGAGTCGGCAAAGCGCAAAGCATGAGGCTTATCGACCTTTACTTGTGCAAAAGTCACGCGCTTTGATTCCGTAGCAACGGCCAGCAGATCGGCTGTTAGTTTTTCGAGAAGATGAAAGCGACCATGTTCAATGTGATGAATCATGCTTTTAGTGATTATCTTGTAATTCAATGCGTCATCTTCATCGTCACTGTCAAATGCTAGATCGGCGCGATAGCGGATCTCGACGTTGACAACAATATCTTGCTGTTTCGATTTTTCTTCGGGGTTGAAGCCAATATAGGTTCTCAACCGAAGATTGCTGATGTTGATGCTGGCTTCGCTGACTTTAAGGGCGCTGCCTTTGGCGTGAATGTTAGTAGCTGGTCTCATGGCGATTCAAAATAAAATGAAAGACAATATTACTACGTACGAAACAAGGAAAAGGATCACTCTTTAGGTTTATATAGGGTCAATAATAGATGCAGATTAATCTTGATTCAGCGAGCTACATGGATAACCAACATTGAAGCACTGGAAAGGAGGGTAAGGATAGTGCGCATTTGGCGATAGAACTCTGGTAGTGACGGGAACAGGGATTTCATTTGTTCTAGAGCAAAAATACCAATTAGTAAAACTGATGCAGCCAATGACCACCACAAGGGAGCGAAAAAAAACAGTAAGAAAGCAAAAATAAAATAGGTATTGCTGAGTAAAAGCAAGGCTCGATTATCGGTTGAGGTTGACATACCCCACCAGCTGCCGGTCAAGAAGCAGGTAATCCCGAATGCATAAGTATTAGCGACCTGGATCGCAACATCTGCGTAATGACTACTGGTTACTACTAGAATAGAGGGAACAATAAAGGGAATAAGCCCTGCGTACCCTAATATGCGAATAATGCTGCGTGCCGACATGCGCTATTCCTATCTCTGCAATAATTGCAAAATGTCCTGTTCCAGATCGCTGCCTATTGGTTTTTCGCTAGATGCATAATGCCTTACTGGGTTGCCATCGCGGTTTATTAGGTATTTATTGAAATTCCAACTCGGGGCATTGCCAGTCTGATCGGCCAATTGTTTGAAAAATGGATTGGCATTGCTGCCACGAACTGCGCTAGGAGCCATCATAGTGAACGTGACGCCGAAGTTAATGTAGCAAACCTCTGCTGTTTTCGATTCGCTACTAGCGGCCTGGAAGAAGTCGTCTGAAGGAAAGCCAACAATCTCCAATCCCTGGGCTCGATACTTGTTATACAGCGATTCAAGGCCCTTAAACTGAGGTGTAAAGCCGCAATGGCTGGCTGTATTGACAACTAGTAGTACTTTGTCCTGATAGCTTTTGCAGAAGTTGACTGTTTTACTAGAGTGAAGTTTGTTCGCTTCATAGTCGAGTAGAGGTGAGCAGTTAGCAAAACTATTTCCAGCAAATAAAAGCAGTGAAAGGGGGAGTAGAGGTAAAAGTGATTTCATGATGATAATACGTAGTAAAAAGGTTTTTGGACCAGTAGCTTTATGAGAATTTACGATAAAGCTAATGAACACTCGGAAGAACTCGATAGTTTCAGAGCAACTGGCTATTGAGAGCCAGTCAACTGGGTGCCAATGCCAGTGTAAATTTATACAATCTGATTGAAGCGGTCAAAGGTAATCGAATGTAAAGCGATTTTGTTGTTTAGACAATTATAGAGTCATGGCATTTGCTCAACTTACCCATCGATGCATGCCTCTGTGCATCAAATCGTTGCTTACCGGGACTTAGATGAATTCAGCTTTCGCCGTGGTAATGATTTTGACTCAATAGAGGGCGAGTGTCGTACGGCACAAACCAAAGTCGCATTGATTGATTTCACCGCTTTCGCAAAATTCGAAATTATTGGCAAGGGTGCCTACCAATTTCTCCAACAATCGTTTTCCAATCGATTACTTGCAGTCGGTAAAGTACGTCTCGCTCATGTAAAAAAAACACGCTGTAGGTATGCAGCGAATTTACGGTCATTTGTCTTAGCAACGAACATTTCTACGTGGTGACCACGATTTGAGCCGAGAGATTCGACGAAGACCTATTGCTCAAGTCCTGTCCCGACGATGGTTCGGTAATAAATTAAAACATTACAGCAGATAAAGCTGCATTTGTTATTACTGGTCCCAATTCGCGAGACTCGCTTTTGGTGATAATAACGCAGGACTTGAATCAATCATCATTCCCCTAGTTTAGTCTACAGGCTGTTGACTTAAATGGGCCTGGTGAGCTTTTAACATAAATTTCGGGCCGCGTTATAGGGCCTCGATTATTGCAGATTAGCCCTATTTTTCTGAAAACCTGATGCGGACGACTGTGTTGATATGAATTTACATTTTTGGGGCTTATTTTATTTAAGGATGGTGAGTTTGGATCTGTCCTGGGTTTATGGGTCTACTGTCTTTCCGGAGACACGTTTCCAGCTAGTGATGCCTTGTTCTACGTTGTATACATTCTGATAACCCAGTGTATTGATCATCCAGTTTGCGACTACTTTTGATCTTGCTCCACTGCGACAGATCAGAATTACGGGTGTTAAAGTGTCTGATAACTTTGAGATATCAGCTTGCCATTTGTAGGCATTAAAATTTCGATTTTTGTCAAAAAATGTTAATAATTGACTGTTTTCAATGACGCCTGTATCGGCCCATTCCTCGACCCTACGCACGTCTATAATCAGTGTATTTTGATCCAGTAGATTTTGCAGCTCAGCATTGTCGATGTTGACTAACTCGGCAAGTAATGTACTCGAATAAAGCAGGCTGATAATAAACAGGCTGATAAATTGGGCGTTAATAATCTTGTATAGCATAGGTTTTATAAACAAAGGGTAACTCTAAAAAAATTGTCTTCTATTCACTAATTGAATGAAAATCTCCTGAGTGGATTCGATCGGTATTTTTAACTGACCATAGAGGTATCAATCCCTGCGCTATTATTTTTCCGGCGCCCGTGTCTGTTAAGGCTATTTCAGCGCAAGGTTTAACCTGTGTTTGACCTGCTTGATCGAAAGTGTGAATCGGTAAATCTTCAGCTGTCATTGAATGGGCGAAATTCATATTCCAACCACTGTTTAGGAATGTTCTTGCGATTTGTTCTGCTTTAAGGAAAGCAGGGTTTCCCCATAAATAGTGATCATGGTTAGGGTGATCTGGCATTTCTTCGAATGCAAAGGCGGTGACAGGTATTGTCTTACTGCCATAGGGCATACGCAGTAAAAATCGGGGTAATGCGAGGCTGATGGATTTTGCGACTGGTGATTGACGCAGTAATGTCCAGGCTTCTTCGATCGATTGATTGCATTCATTTTGCCAATCGTTGGTTTTGGGTGTTGTTGCAAAGGATGCGCAGCCGATCAAATTTTCGTTTGCTGCTGCTATAAAGTGTGCGCCCGCTTGTTGAGCAATAATGCCGATTTGCGATAGTTGTAACATGTCGTCGATGTTGGCACCAAAACGATAGTCACCAATGATCAAGTTCCAATCGATATCGCCAGCCGAGCTGTCGCAAAACTGCTGATACAGCTGTGATTGTGTGGCGTCATCGCTGGCGAGGTCGGCTGCCAACTCTTCTTTACTCAAATCTAAAATATAGAGTTTCACGGCCTTTCCACTTCGAACTCGCTTAACCAGAAAATAGACACTGCGCCATAGCGATTCGAGTGCCTGAAATTGTGGGTGATGCAATAGGTTACGCATTTGCTCAGCTATAATTTCGTCGACAGAGGCGACTAGTTCGTCCTGACGGGCATCACGAGATAGGGTTTTACGAGTGCCAATAGCTTGCCGAATAAAGATATCAATCAGTGATTTGGTTTTTGAATCGGTGGTCGATAGAGCTTCACCTGCGCTCTGACCCAATCGGTCTGCGGTTTCATCCATAATGGAGTCGAGTAAGTTCGAACCTGACTCTATTGATGCTGACGCTTCTGATGTTGGTTGTGCTGAATTTTCCTGTACCACGGGCTGTAATTTTTCCTGCGTGGCAGTTGTCTCTGCTAAGTCCATTTCGAGCATGGCTTGTTTGAACGTTGCAGGGGTATTTAACCGATCGCGTAAATCACGGAGTTGACTGAAAACTGGCACGTTTTTATAAAGGCTGCCAGGTTGAAAATCCTTCAATGACTTCAGTGACAGGTTAATATTGTTCTCGCCCGAATCATCTATGGATAGTGATAGGCGCGGTGCCAAGGACGCCATGATCTCGTTGTAATTGAAGCGGTCTATGGCTATAAAATTACGATCGCTGATATTAGGTCTGTCAGTGCTGCGACTGAAGTCCCCCATCATAGCGATAGAAAAACACGTCTCTTGCGGCGGCTGTAAAGCGCTATCGCCATCTTGACCCTGGGCGTTAATATTCATTGCGAAACTGAATGGTAGGTTTTTATTTTTAGACATGAGGGATCTCTATAAAAAATGCTCTAAACAAAAACAATGGTGGATAACAGCGACTGGCCAATATTCCACACATTAGTAAAAATTGGGACGCCAATTAAGTTAAGCACAACGAGTCCTAATAGTGCATAGGAACCGTATCGTTGGTTGTAATAGTAATAACGTTGCGCCAACTTTCTAGGTAGAAAATAGGGCAAGATGTAATGCCCATCGAGTGGCCCTATCGGGATTAAGTTGAATAACATGAGTAATAAATTAATGAGCGCCAGGTAGGTGAAAAAAAACTGTGCACCTTGCCCTGCAAATAGTTCCCAGCCAGCTTGGATACCTATCAGGTATACATTAATAGTGACGATAGCTAACAGCAGGTTCATCGCAGGCCCTGCTGCTGCAACAAATAAAGTTGCCCAGAAAGACCGGTAGTTTGCAGGGTTGGTAGGAACAGGTTTAGCATAACCAAATCCAATTAAGACAACCATCAATAGTCCCATTGGATCGATGTGCGCGATAGGATTTAGCGTCAGGCGTCCCGCTTTCTGTGCCGTATTATCACCGAACAGTTTCGCGACAATGCCATGCCCGTATTCATGGAAGGTCAGAGATATAATCAAAGCGATAATGATTGATATGAAAAGCAAATATTGCTGATCAGCTAAAAGTTGAAGCATCTAAAATCCTGCAATTTACAGTGAATGGCCTTAATTTGGATGATGTCTAGAAAGGTTTCAAGTTGTGAGAGTTACTAGCATACTGTTAAATTTAAGGTCTGCCTAATTAAAACCACATGGTGTTAATTAGGGCCGATAAAAGGCCCTGTGCCCGAATGATTAAGTAAAATTGGTTTAACAACTGCTGGCAGCTCGGTCTTGCAACTTTAATTTACTGTATGAAGAAGTGTATATAAGTCATTGAAATTAAAAAATATGACTATAGTCTAGATACTAGTCTAAACTATGACTGAAAGTGACGGGTTCGTATAATGTTACATAGTAGAATAGAACTTTGACGTAGTGGGAAATAAACTATTCATCTATTATGTCGTTTATGATTATTGAACTGGCCTGTGGTAAGACTCGTCATAGTGATGCAGAGTTTAAGTTAGTCGGGCCAATATAACTCAACGAGTGATTTCAAGAAAAACAAACTAGGGTGGAAATCTAGTGTCGCAAGATGTGATTAATCGATATAAACAATCTATTTGGCATCAGTCTCAGAGCAGCGAACTGGATAGCCAGTATAAAAAATATCAAAATCAAGCCCGAGGCCATTCGGCCACGATGGCTTTTGGCGTTCTGATTGTCATTAATCTCGCATTTGCGTATCTGGAATGGAAGGCCTTTGGCCGTGAAACAAGCATACCCATGATTGGGTTTTTGGTTGTTGCGTCGTTGGCCACGGCTAATTTGGTGCTTGATCGAATTAATCGGCAGCTTGAATGGCTGCCAACCAGGCTGCTTGCTTGCATAGTGATTAGTATGGGTGTCGTACTATTCGCGGTATACCTGCAAAAATATAGTGCTTATCACGCGCTCGAATTTTCTTTCCTGTTATTTTGGCTAGGTAGCCTCAGTGCGCTGCGCGTTTCCATCACGGCTGTTCTAAACTTGGTATCGACAGGTTTATTCTTAACGATTATGTACTTGACTGGTGTAACAACTTTTTGGATCGAAATAGTCTTTGTTTTGCTGCTATGCGTGACTATTACAACGTTTTCGTTTTCCTATCTATTTGAGCGTCAAAGACGCATCGTGTTTTTGCAAGATCGCTTTAACGAAAACATGGCCAACCGACAGGAAAGTTGGGCGTTTTCTCTAATTGATCTGGACGCGACATTGAATGATGTCCACGATTTAAAACAAACGATGGGAATGCTAGTCACTTTTCTCGAACCGGTGATCGACTTTGACTCGTACATTCTAACTTCTCTCGAAGGTCAGGGGCCTAAGCCTGTTGCTGACGAAATTGCGGGTAAGTTGTTCGAAGACGATGATAAAACTTACTGGTCAGAAGACTTATTGACTAAATTGACCCAAACACGTCAGGCGACAGTCAGTGCGGAACAGGAAACAGTCGCTGGTTTTTTAGGGTTGAAAAAAGAGCGGTTCTTATCTTATCGGCTCGACGTTCCAATTATTAATGGCTCCACGTTGGTGGGTGTGATTAGTTTGCGACGTGTTGCCAGCGCTTTCGATGACCTGGACATGGTTGCGAGTGTTAGTATAGCCACTCAGGCCATGCTAATCTTGAAACGAGTGGCAATGACGCCGACGGCCATAGTAGAAACTCCAGAGCCTATGATGATAAAACCTATCGCGCCTAGTCCGGCTAATCCTATTTCCGCAACACCAGACTCAGAGATGTCAAAGCTAGAGTCAGAAATGACCAATGTGACTAAGTTTGCGAGTGCTCAGACATCGGACATAAAGCTTCCAGATCAGACTGAAATGAATGTACATGAATTAATGGCGCCTAGTGACTTGATCCAAAAAGTCAAGAATGAGGAAGAACAGGCAAAGAAAACAATTACCCTGTTGAGTCGTGAGAATGCTGACAAAGTAGCTGTTGATCGTTATCGAACAGCTGCGATAGAAGGTGAGCCTTTATCTGTGCTAGTTATCGAGGTGGATGGGCTTTCTAAATTGAGAGAGCAGGACGGAGACCCTGTCGCTTATAAAGTGTTCGCCTCAATTGTTAAGTATATTTTCTCTAAAATTGATAAAGAGAAAGATATTTTAGGCCGTTATGGTCAAAATGGTTTAAGTGTTTTAATGCCTAAAGTAGACATGAATGCAGCTGAGAAATTTGCCGAAATGACCCGTCAGGCAGTTCAGGTGGCTAAATATAAAACAGCCTATGGTGAAAAGAGCGCAACTCTTAGCATTGGTGTCGCAGCTTTTACAGGCGATACTGGTGATTATAGCTCCATGGTAAAGCGAGCTGATATGGCGCTATTTGTGGCCAAGAAAAATGGCCGAAACTGTGTCAAGGTTCGTTTATAACGGTTGTTTATTAACGGCTTAATATTAAAGTCATAAAGCTTTGAAAATCACCACTAGTTGAATATTTCTCTATCATTAACTTCAAAGCCTTATCAATTAAAAAACATAGTCCCTTTTTACACACTAGATTTTGCTTAACAGCATAAACCGCAAGTTTATTCGATAGTCTTCAGAGTAAGGTTTCTATTGCATGTCAATGGCCTAGTGTCTCCAATACAGTGGCAGGTTTAATATGCAAGACAAAGACTGGTTAATTCGTTGGCAAAAAAACCAAATTGGTTTTCATGATACTGAAATTAACAGCCACTTAAGACGGTATATAGCTGATAGTGATTTAAAGTCTGGAGACACTATATTCTTACCACTATGTGGTAAATCTTCTGATATTACCTGGCTAGCAGCGCAAGGTTTTCAGGTGATTGGTGTCGAACTGTCGGCGATTGCAATCCAGTCTTATTTTTCTGAACAAGGTTTAAGTTATGAGCAGTTTGAGTCTGGTCCTTTCATTGCTCGAATCAGTGGTAATATCCGGCTATTAGAGGGAAGCTTCTTTGATTTACAGCGGGAAGATTTAGCTGGTTGTAGTTTGGTTTATGATAGGGCGTCGTTAATCGCGCTTGACGCTCCGACCCGAGCCCGATATGTCGAATCGATGCAGTTGGTCATGGGTGACAAGGCAGATATATTACTCATTACGTTGGATTATCAGCAATCAGAAATGAGTGGGCCGCCGTTTGCGGTTTCGACAGATGAGGTAACGCATCATTATGGACAGGCATTTCAAGTCGATACTATGCTGCAAACAGAAATTGTGGATCACTCTCCACGCTGGCGTGTAAAAGGGTTATCTTCGTTAGTTGAGAGCGTTTACCAATTGGTGCAAAAGTAATGAGTATGAAGTTTCAAGGTAATTTACATAAAATGCACTCACAGACTGGATCTCCGGTTAGCTATCAACTCGAACTATCGGATCAAACTCTTGTGTTGAATGACTGGCTGGGAAAAGAAATTCGAATCGAGTATCTACAGAATATCGAGTGCATTCATTGTGGCCGAAAAATGAAAAAGAGCTTCAATCAGGGCTTTTGTTATCCCTGTTTCAGAGGTTTAGCTCAGTGTGATATCTGCATTATGTCACCGGAAAAATGTCACTACCATCTAGGGACTTGTCGCGAACCGGAGTGGGGTGTTCAATTTTGTATGAAGCCGCATATTGTTTATCTCTCGAATACATCTGGGGTCAAAGTTGGTGTTACTCGCGAAACCCAAATTCCAACCCGCTGGATCGATCAGGGTGCGCGGCAAGCGATGCCTATTTTGAGAGTGTCAAAACGTTATTATGCGGGTTTGATTGAAACCGCATTCAAAAAATTTCTGAATGATAAAACCAATTGGCGCACCATGCTCAAGAATGAGTTTGAGGCAGTTGATTTACTTGAGGTATTCGACAGGTATTGGCCCGAAGTTCAGGCTGGATTGGATGATGAGATTAAGTCCGACCTGGAAGTGATGGCCAGAGCGGATGCGGTGCAGCAATTTGAATTTCCAGCGAATTGTTATCCCACTAAGATTAGCAGTTTTAATCTTGATAAAAATCCAGTTGTGGAAGGTCGGCTGGATGCAATAAAAGGTCAGTACTTGATCATGGATACCGGTGTGATTAATATCCGGAAGTATGCGGGTTACCTGGTCAGTTTAGAGGCGACAGAGGTTTGTTAATGCCAGCTCACTCTAGGTTGAGACTGATAAAATTCTATTAGCTGACGTACCTGTGTCGGATACTCTTGCTCGGCCATCTCTTTCACGCCTTGTTTAAAGAATCCATCGGCTTCGTTGGGTAAATAAACCAACATTTCATCAAATGCCTGTTTCATGATTTCCGTGTCATGTGTGCGTGTCGCCACTACTGCTCGATTGAAATGCAGTAATCGCCATGCCCTATTAGGGTTAGATGCATCTTTATCTTGCCTGATTCCAAGTGAGCAAGCTTCAACCACTTTACTCATTAAGTCTGACAGATTAATCAGAGAAGGCTTGTCTTGCAGTAAATTAGCTAGCTGGGCAAGGGCATTTACCACCGGTTCTGGGTGATTAATCTTACCGTTGTATCGTACTATCCAGTGAGCAAATATAAGCGAAACTTGCTCGATTTCTTTGCGTTTGTGTGGCAAGTCTAGACGCTCCATTAAATCGATTAACTTCAGTAATAGAATAAAGCCATGTTCGCCAATGTCTGTCGCTTCTTGCTTGTCGATCACTTGCTCTTCTTTCGACTTGATATTGATGCTGGTGACGACATCAAAAAAACGATCAAAATCAGTCATTAACCGGGCAAGCGCTTTTTGATAGGCATCATCAAGGTATTCTTCTAGCTCAGCAGGTAGTGTTGCCAAATGTTTTTTGGCATCCTTCATAGAAGCGATCGAGCTTGTCATTGAATTGCCCCTTTAAGTGACCTAAATGGCGTTCAGCGCCTCTTTTACTAACCCTGGACCTCGATAGATAAGCCCTGAATACAGCTGGATTAGTTTCGCTCCGCGCTCGAAGCGCTCTTTTGCTTCAGCTGCTGAACTAATGCCGCCAACCGAAATGATGGGTATCTCATCTTGAAGTGCTCGATAAAACTCACTCAGCACATGGCGTGACTTTTGAGTCAGCGCATCACCGCTTAATCCTCCAGCTTCTTTGGCCATTGGATGTCCTGAAACATGACTACGGTCGAGCGTTGTGTTGTTCGCGATAAGGCAATCGATTTTATGTTTACGCAGCAAGTCTGCAATGCCAGGAATCGCTTTATCGTCGAGATCAGGTGCTACTTTCAGGGCTATCGGGCGATTAACCTGATGCAAGTCCTGCAATTCGAGACGGGTTTGGCTAATTCCGTCAAGTAATGAATCGAGGGCCTCTTCACTTTGCAGTCCTCGCAATCCAGGCGTATTGGGTGATGATATATTAACCGTGATGTAATCGGACTGTAGATACACTTTTTGCATCGCAAGGCGGTAGTCATCGAGCGCATTGTCGACTGCGGTGCTGAGGTTTTTACCAATGTTGATGCCTAAGATGTAAGGCCTGGGTTGCGGTGGTACTTGCTTAACCAGGTGGTCGACACCCTTGTTGTTAAAGCCCATGCGGTTGATGATGCTGCGATGGCGAGGCAGCCTGAAGAGTCGTGGCTTTGGATTTCCGTCCTGCGGCTTTGGTGTTACCGTTCCGACTTCTATAAATCCAAATCCTAGTTTACCTAAGCCAGCTAAGTAGTCGGCATTTTTGTCTAGTCCAGCTGCGAGCCCAACCGGATTAGGGAAATCTAACCCCATCACAGTGACTGGTTTTTCAATCCGAGTTTGTGGTATTAGCGCACGAAATTGATTCAGCATCTCGAGGCTGATTTCATGTGCTAGCTCTGCATCGACAGAAAATAAAATGGGTTTAAGTAACGAGTAAATCATTTGGTGCTCATTAGGGTGGGTCAATAATAGATAATAGCTCAGGATAGTGACTTAGATCGGAAAAGGTATCAATATCTCTTACTATTTTGAGCAAGTGAACTTGATAATTAAGCAACTTGGCGTTGTCGATGGTTTGTTGCAAAACATGACTAGTGCTCCATTCGACATGGTTGAAAAGTAGCGGGTCGATGACTCGACAGCCGATCAACGCGAAGCCGCCATCGAAGGTGGGTAGTAGCACAATGTCATTGGTATCCAGAGCAGCGAGAGCTTGATCAAAATGCTGTTGGTTTAAATCAAGGCAATCTGAGCCTATTAAGATGACCTTGTTGTTGGACTTGTCTGACAGTGCTCTTTTAAGTGCAAACAGCATCCTATCACCCAGGCCAATACCCTGCTGCAAATGATAAGTCTCTTGTTGAAAAAGTCTGTCTTGGGTTTCTTCGCTTAACCAAATTTGATAGTTACAATGAGACGATCTTAATAAATCAAGCGTGTAGGTCAGGCAGTATCGAAAAATACGGGTGGCTTTAGAGGCGCCAATATCTGGAATTAGACGCGTTTTGACTTTACCCTCAACCGGCGGTTTGGCAAAAATTTGAATAACAGGCATTGGGTTCTCTTTGGGTTCTTTACTGGTTGATAAAAAATTTGGGTAATAAATTTGATGTAGTCGAGTCGGCTCAACTCCGAGGCAGTAAGCGAATCTTAACCACCACATCAGGACAATAGTTTTCACAATGCCATTTTTCTCCCAACGACGGCTAGAGGTAACAACAGGGTCAGGGGCTATGCAGGGTTTATGTGCCTGCCGTACCTTTTTACAGATGGAGATATCTTCCATGATTGGAATGGAAGGGAAACCTTGAATTGAGGTGAAAAGCGTTCGTTTAAAAAATAAGGCCTGGTCTCCAGTTCCAATCGAACTCAACCGAGAGCGAAGGTTAATTGCCTTTTCAATGACGCGGTAAAACCAATGCTGACCACTTAGTTGCACTGGGAAAAACCCCCATTGAAGACTATTATTTAGCTGGTTAGTCCAGTTTACCGGCAAGGCGGTATCTGCATGCAAGAACAGCAGCCAGTCACCCACGGCGAGTTTGCTGGCTACATTCATTTGCTGGGCTCGGCCAGGAGGGCTAGTAGTGACCTGGCAGAGAAATTGGCTTGCTATCTTAACCGAGTGATCAGTGCTACCACCATCACAAATAATGACCTCAACCGAAGTCAGGCCGTCAAAACTAGCAAATAGCCGTTGCAGGTTTTGTTTTAAGTGAGAGGCTTCATTAAAAACTGGGATGATGACGCTAATGGATATCCCTGCATACTTAATCCCCGCATTAGTCATTAGCCCATTAGCCGAGCGCACCACCACAACTGCTACCTTGGCCCGCTGTGCAGCCATAACAGTGGTCAGCAACGCTAACCGGAATGCTTAATAGGTCATCGATTAAAACATCACGAATATGTAAAGGATCTTGATTGTATGGATTGGTGATGTTCATATTCAGCATTTGATTAAAATCGCAGTCATAAACAAAGCCTTGCCAATCGACACTGAGTTGATTTTTGCACATAAGCCCATCTAGATTTTCAGGGCTGTAAGCATCCTTCAGTAGAGTCATATAATTGTTAAATTCGCCCTTCGAAATTAACGTGCTGCCAAAGCGAGCAATGGGCATGTTGGTAATGGTAAATAACTGGTCGAACTGGATATCGAATTCAGCCTGAAGAAAGTTCTTATAGTCAGTTCGTAATTCCTCCTGTGATGGTGGTAAAAAAGGCCCGGTTGGATTGTAAACTAAAGTAATTGTGAGCGGGCTATCGGGCTGACTGTAGCCCAATTTATTTAGTATTTGTAATGCATCGATGCTTTTTTGATAAACGCCTTTTCCGCGCTGGCCATCAACATTTTCTTCTATATAACATGGCAAAGATGCAACGATTTGAACCTCGTTGTCGGCCAGGAATTGAGCCATATCTTCATAGCCCGGTTCGAGCAAGATAGTGAGGTTACATCGGTCAATGACTTTAATCCCGAGCTCCCTCGCCTTGAGTACCAGTTGCTTGAATAACGGGTTCATTTCAGGCGCACCACCGGTCAAATCAAGGGTATGAACTGAAGGCTGTTTGAGCACGCGAAGTAGATCTTCAATATTGTCTCCAGTCATTAACTCTTTACGGTTGGGACCCGCTGCAACATGACAATGTAAACAAGATTGATTACAAAGATAGCCCAGATTGACTTGTAACACCTCGATAGCACGACGCGAAACAGAAGGGAAATCGGTGTTCTTTAGTAGAGGCCAGGTATCTTTCATATGCTTTTTCGAATTTAGAGCTTAGGGTGCGATAGACCGATAATACCACACAGAGTTCCAGACTCGCCGAACAATGCGTCATATTAAGGGTCTAAGCAGGTCGGTATAGCTTTGGTGTTGGTAACAGTAACTAGAGAAATGGTGATGAGGCACTCATAACTAAATCTAATGAACATTCCTCTATCATTCAATGGTGCACAATATTGTTAATGCTGCATTAGTTATCGATATTGGAAGCAGCGTTAGGGCGTAATACAGAGTATTTTGAGGGGCAAATACAAAATACCATTCATATTTTGAATAACAATCGGTATTTTTCTTGCTTTATCATCGATAAACTAGAATCTAGTTTAAGTCTACTGCTATAGTCATAGCGAAACAGCCCGGAATCGAACGAAATAATGAGTGTTGAATTTGAAATTGCCAGTGATCAAATTGATGGTGCTAGAGACTATCAAGAAGACGCTTATATGGTTAATCAGCTGGGAGAAGCTGATAACGGCAAAATATGTGCGCTGGCAATTATGGCCGATGGTATGGGTGGACACGCTGCCGGTAACGTTGCTAGTAATATGGTGGTTGCAACATTTAACAAATCCTTTCAGTCCAGTTTTCCTACCAAAGAAGTCGATGCAACACTCACCGACGCTTTAAACCGTTCAAATGAACAAATACGAGCCTCAGTAAAAGAAACACCCGCCTTGCGAGGTATGGGCTGCACCATGGTGTCTGCGTACCTGGAAGGTGATGATTTATTTTGGGTGAGTGTCGGTGATAGTCATCTGTATTTGATTCGCGAACGAGAATTGATCAAGCAAAATGCGGATCATAGTTATGGTGCCTATCTGGATATGATGAAAGAGCAGGGCATGGAGATCGATGAGCAGGCGGGCATGTCCAGAAATATGCTGATGAGTGCGATGACTGGCGAGGAAATTAGCAGCATCGATGTCTCTGAAACATCGATTAAGGTTCGTCCGGGCGATCGAGTTATTGTCGCCAGTGATGGTCTTGATACCCTGGGTGCAGGCGCTATTATTCAATATTCGTCCTGGTCTGCAACGGCAAAGGAATGTGTCTATGCTTTGCTTAAGGCGGTTGAAGATGCAAACAAGATAAACCAGGACAATACCACCATAATCGTAATCGATATAAAGGAAAAAGGGGTGAAAGAAGCCCCGGAAGAAAAGAAACAAGAAGTAGTCAAACCAACTCGAGTGGCCGATGTAAAAATTAGCGAAGAATATAAAGAACCTCGCTCATATAAAGGCCTGGTTTGGCTAGCCATCATTATAGTACTAGTGGCCGCTGGCTACTTTGCCTGGCAAAAAGGACTGGTTGCACAGATAGCCGATAAAGCCGTTGAGATCATTGAAACGCAGACAGCTTTTGATGCTGATCCTGTTAAGTCTCCTGAGACAGTCGTTACGGAAAGCGACTCAGATGGGTTCATTGATGAGTTAGACGATGAATTGAAGGATGATATGCCAGTAGTCAAGCCAGTCATCGCGGCAGAGACTTCCCCCAAGTTTGTCGATAAAGCCGACCCGTTTGCTGATCAGCTAAAAGCAGGTGGCCGCGGACCTTTGATGATTCAGGTGCCGGATGGTACCTTCCGCATGGGTGGTGTTACGGGTATTGTTTCCGCTGATGAATCCCCCCGACATGAAGTTCAAATTAGCTCTTTTATTGTTTCGGTGAATGAAATTACGTTTGCTGAATACGATCGCTTCGCAAAATCAACCGGGCGTGAGTTACCCAGTAGTTCTGGTTGGGATCGTCAAACCCACCCAGTCAGCAATGTTTCGTGGGACGATTCGCTCGGTTATGTGCGTTGGTTAAGCAAGCAAACTGGGAAACGCTATCGATTATTGTCAGAATCCGAGTGGGAATATGTTGCCCGTGCCGGCACAACATCATCTTACTGGTGGGGGCTTAGCCCTGGTGAAGGTAATGCACATTGTTTCGACTGTAAAAGTGAATTGAGCACCAGCAAACCTGCAAAAGTTGGCACCTACCAACCTAATCAGTTTGGGCTATATGACACGGCCGGCAATATGTTCGAATGGGTTCACGATTGTTATCACCGCAATTATAAAGATGCGCCAACCGATGGCTCAGTATGGGAAGGTGGTGATTGTGAAGTGCGCATAGTGCGAGGTGGTGCTTACCGAAGCCCAGCCAGCTCAATGCGCGCAGAAAATCGCGAAAAATTTCCAAGTGGTCGAGGTCAGTATAATGTCGGCATTCGGATTGCACGTGACTTGTAATAGCAGGCGTCTTTATAAATCGGCGGTTGAAAGCAGAGCAGATTTCAGGCGCGATCGGCAAGCCTTTCTTTCATAGGTAACTGGTGATGCTTAACTGGAGTGAGGTTGAAACTGTGCTGTTAGATATGGATGGCACTTTACTCGATTTACATTTTGACAATTATTTTTGGCAAGAACACCTCCCTGCTCGTTTCGCTGAAATAAAATCGATCGACCCGCACCTGGCGAAACATCAAATACAAGAGCAGACTCGCTCAATACAAGGCACCTTAAATTGGTATTCAACCGATTATTGGAGCCGTATATTAGATTTAGATATTGTCCAACTCAAGCATGAAGTTAGCCATAAAGTGGCGATGCGGCCTTATTGTGTTGAATTTCTTGATGCGTTGCGGGAAGCTGGAAAAGATGTCGTGATGGTCACTAATGCGCATCATGATAGCTTGAATTTAAAAATGGCAAAAACAGGTATTTCGGGGCGATTTGACCGCTTAATTACAGTGCATGAGTTTTCTCTGCCAAAGGAAGATCCCGATTGCTGGCATGAAGTATACAAGCGTCATCCATTTGATAGCGGCAAGACATTGCTCATTGATGATAATTTGAAGGCTTTGAAATCAGCGTTAGATTTCGGCATCGCAAAGATATTGGCCGTTCATAAGCCTGACTCGATGGCACCCGCTATGGATGTGCAAGGGTATCCAGCGATTCATTCATTTCAAGACATCATGCCGATTGCGTAATTTCTGACAATGGCCGGTGAAAAGAAACTGAATGGCGGCTGTTTATGCGGACAGGTGCGATACCAAATCAAGGGTCAATGCCGCAATATCATTAATTGCCACTGCGACAATTGCAGGCGAACTCACGGACACGTGGCGGCCTATACTTCAGTGGGTAAAAGTGACCTGGTTTTACTCTCCCAGCAAAGTCTAAAGTGGTATCACGATAAATCCCCCAATAGCTATCGAGGATTTTGTGATGAGTGTGGTGCCAGTTTATTTTGGTATGCGACCGATTCAAATGACCTGTTTTCCAGTCATAAAATATCGGTGGCGGCAGGCACTCTGGATAGTGGGCATGGTTTAAAAACCATTGGACATATTTATGTTTCAGAGGCGGGTGAATACTATCAAATTGAAGATGAACTGCCGCAATTTGCAGCCTCGAGTAACGGTAAGCTCGAGGCTAAATAGTACAAAATAATGTCACGTAGTGGCAGTTGATACTTGATCATTTCTGTGAAATGGGATAAAGGTTTTAAAATAAAACTAATGGTCTTTATATAAAATTTAATGTTATCTCGAGACAAAAAATATGATCCGCTCAATCGCTCAATCGCCCATGTACTGGAGCTGATTGGCGAAGGGTGGTCAATGCTCATTATTCGAGAAGCCTATCTGGGTACTCGACGCTTCGAGGCGTTTCAGAACCAATTAGGCATTGCGCGCAATATCCTAACCGCTCGCTTGAAAAAACTCTGTCAAAATGAAATTCTTGAGCGCGTTCCAATCAAACCCGGTGCTAAACGTCATGAATACCTGCTCACTAATAAGGGCAAAGAGTTAATGCCGTTATTGGTGGCATTAACACAGTGGGGCGACAAATGGGTTTTCGGTGAAAACTCTGAGCCAGTGACTTTTTTGGATAAAGACAACCGAGAACCAATTGATCAAATAAAGGTCTTCTCAGCGCGTGGACTGCCTCTCAGGCCCAGGGATATTGTGATTGTCGCAGGGCCTGGTGCTAGCCAAGAGGCAAAGAAACGTATCGATGAATTAAATTGGGTGTCGGAAACGGATGAATGATAAACCACTAATATGTCCAGTAGATGTGCCAGACTGTGGCTGGCTCGACGAAATAGCTCGCTTGCGCCAGGAGGTTTTAAACCTGTCAGAACTGGTTGCCACTGATGCCCTCACTGGGCTTTATAATTTTAGACATTTTAAAAATGTACTTCAGGCCGAAATGGATCGATCCAAGCGCAGTGGTATTCCGACTAGTTTAGTAATGGTAGATATCGATTATTTTAAGGCTATCAACGATACACATGGGCATGAAGTTGGCAATGTCGTACTACAACGGCTCGCCGCTATTCTTAAGGATGAAGTGAGGACAACTGATATTGTTTGTCGTTATGGTGGAGAAGAATTCGCCATGATTTTTCCTGAAACGCATCTCAGGCTTGCGGTAAAAGTGGCTGATCGTATTCGAGAGACCATTGCGAGAACGCCAGTCCATTGCAATGGGGAAGATATTTCGGTGACAGCCAGTATGGGTGCCAGCGTTTATATGAAAACCAGCATTCTAGATGTGGTTGATTTTGTCGCCTCAGTCGACAAGTATCTATATGAAGCAAAACAGTCTGGTCGTAACTGTATTTGTCATATCGAATATGATGACTTGCGAAGGGTTACCGAAGTGAGTGTTGATGAGCGTGCCATGTTATTCCACAATGAATAAGCCGATCATATTGCTATCGGCTTATTCATTCGTCTGACTTTTGGGCGTGTTTTATGCTTATTGATCGTTGTAGCGTTCAATACTCTTCATGATTTCCTGCTTGGCTTCTTCTCTATCGACCCAGCCTTCAATCTTGACCCATTTGCCTGCTTCCAGATCTTTATAATGCTCAAAAAAGTGAGAGATCGCATCTAGTAATGGTTTTGGCACATCACGGATACCGTTATAGGCTCCGTACATGCTGCTGAGCTTGTCGACTGGTACGGCCAAAATCTTGGCGTCTTCACCGGCTTCATCAGTCATCTGCAGCATACCAAGCGGACGCACTCTGACAACAGAACCGGTTATAACTGGCACTGGCGTTAAAACCAGTACATCGGAAGGATCGCCGTCATCCGACAGGGTTTGTGGGATATAGCCGTAGTTGCAAGGATAATGCATGGCAGTACCCATAAAGCGATCAACGAACATTGCCCCCGTATCCTTATCTACCTCGTACTTGACGGGGTCGGAATGGGAGGGTATCTCAATAATTACATTGACGTCATTGGGTGCGTTCTTGCCGTAGCCGACTCGATCTAGAATCATAATTGTCTCGGGACAGAGGAAAAAGGGAAAGAATTATAACGGATTATTTTGAATTGAGAACATTTTGACCTGAAAATTTTTACTTGAAGTGAAGAATAAAAAATAATGTCAATTGTGGTGAAAAGCTAGAGTTTGCTTGCTCATAAAAAAAGTTTAAGTGGGAATTTATGTTTTACATAACAATATTGAATAATCAAAATAGTGTTACGACTAAACAATCTCAGGTAATCTCATACAAAACTAGGGGCAATACTTTGAAAATTAGTGTTTTAAAAGAAATTCATGTCGGTGAAAAACGTGTCGCGACGACACCTGATGTTACTGAAAAATTGATCAAACTTGGTTTTGATGTCATTGTCGAAACTGGTGCCGGAGTAGGGTCAAGTTTTTCCGATGATGCCTACAGGCAAGCAGGTGCTGAAATTGCCCACAACGCCGAGTCAGCCTGGCAATCGGCTGATTTAGTCATCAAAGTTCGTCCGCCAGAGCAAAACCTCGATATAGGTAAACATGAAATTGAGCTGATGTCTGAGGGATGTCATTTTATTAGTTTTCTGTGGCCCGCACAAAATGAAAAACTCTTGAAGCAACTCGCGCAACGCAAAGTCACTGCTTTGTCGATGGATAGTATTCCGCGTATTTCACGAGCACAAAAATTAGATGCTTTGAGCTCGATGGCCAATATTGCGGGTTACCGAGCAGTGATTGAAGCATCGTCACTGTTTGGACGGTTCTTTGCTGGGCAAATCACAGCAGCAGGAAAGGTTGCACCAGCAAAAGTGATGGTGATCGGTGCTGGTGTTGCAGGTTTGTCTGCCATTGCTACCGCTAAGTCATTGGGTGCTATTGTTCGTGCATTTGATACACGCCCCGAAGTTAAGGAGCAAATTCAGAGTATGGACGCAGAATTCCTTGAACTTGAATTTGAAGAAGATGGCAGTGGTGAAGGTGGTTATGCCAAGGTCATGAGCAAAGAATTCATTGATGCTGAAATGGCCTTGTTCGCTGAACAGGCGAAAGAGGTTGATGTGATCATTACGACAGCGCTCATTCCGGGCAAGCCAGCACCTAAATTAATTACCAGTGCAATGATCGAAAGCATGCGTGATGGTGGCGTTGTGGTTGATTTGGCTGCGGAACAGGGCGGTAACTGTGAGTTGACCGTACCAGGCAAGGTGGTTAATCGATCGGGGGTAAACATTGTTGGCTACACAGACTTGCCGAGTCGTCTGGCGGCACAGTCGAGTCAGTTGTACGCCACTAATATCTACAATTTGCTGGAAGAAATGAGTCCGCAAAAGGATGGCACTATTGTGGTTGATATGGGCGATGTTGTTGTGCGTGGAGCAACTGTTGTTAATTGCGGTGAAATCACCTGGCCACCACCACCGGTTGCTGTTTCTGGTGGTAGGAAGCCTTCATTCGGTGGTCAGGCTATTGAGGTTGAAGCCGAACTGCCTAAGCCAGTAAAACCACCTTCGAAAGCGGCCATGGTTGCAAAAAGTAGCTTGTTACCCATGTCGATAGGAGGGCTTGCTTTATTTGGCCTTGGTCTGGTTGCACCGCCATCATTCATGGCGCATTTTACAGTTTTCGTTCTCTCTTGTTTCATCGGCTATATGGTAATTTGGAACGTAGCGCCCTCATTGCATACACCATTGATGAGTGTCACTAATGCGATTAGTAGCATTATTGTGCTCGGTGCATTGACTCAAATTTCATCAGATAACACGACTATTATGGTCTTGTCGGTAATTGCACTATTGATCACCAGTATCAATATTGTTGGTGGATTTTCAGTGTCGCAGCGTATGCTGCAAATGTTCAAAGGGTAGGGCGAGCTATGACTTCAAGTTTAATAACGGTAGCTTACCTCGCTGCAGCGATTCTATTCATTTTGGCATTAGGCGGGTTAAAGGATAACGAGTCTGCCAGACGAGGCAACCTATATGGCATGATCGGTATGGCGATCGCCATACTGGTAACAATCAGTGCATTTGTCACTCAAAACCACAATATTTTGATTGTCGTCATGGTGATTGGCGGTGTCGCAGGTTTCGTATTGTCACGCCGTGTCAAGATGACCCAAATGCCTGAACTGGTGGCGATATTACATAGTCTGGTCGGTTTAGCTGCAGTATTGATAGGTTTTGCCAATTTCCTTGATACCAGTTTTAATTTGACTGGTGTAGAAAAAACTATCCATGAAATTGAAATCTTTATTGGTATTTTTATCGGCGCACTGACTTTTACGGGTTCAATCATTGCCTATGGCAAGCTCAGCGGCATGCTCGGTGGGCGCCCACTGATATTGCCTGCTCGGCACTGGCTCAACCTGATCATGCTGGTTGCCGTGGTGGTAGTTGGTGTTCAGTTTGTTGGTGCACAAAATGATGCTGAGGCATTCGTCTTTTTGATGGTGATGACAATCATTGCTCTGGTTCTGGGTATGCACATGGTAGCTGCCATTGGTGGCGCTGATATGCCAGTCGTTATTTCTATGTTGAATAGCTATTCGGGTTGGGCAGCGGCAGCGACTGGTTTTATGTTGTCGAATGACTTACTGATAGTCACTGGTGCATTGGTCGGTAGCAGTGGTGCGATTTTGAGTTACATTATGTGCCGGGCAATGAACCGTAACTTTGTGAGCGTTATTGCGGGTGGTTTTGGTACTACTAGTGGCTCAAAAAGTAAGGCTTCAACTGCTGTTCAAGGTGACGTCACAGAAATCGATATAGCTGAAACTGCACAGCTATTGAATGGTGCAAAACAGGTTATGTTTATCCCGGGTTATGGAATGGCGATGGCGCAGGCGCAGCATGCAGTTTCCGAAATATCAAAAATCCTATTGTCTAAAGGCGTGAATGTGCGTTTTGGTATTCATCCCGTTGCAGGGCGTATGCCTGGTCATATGAATGTATTACTGGCCGAAGCAAAAGTTCCTTATGACATCGTATTCGAAATGGATGAAGTTAATAATGACTTCCCTAATGTTGATGTATCTCTGGTAATTGGTGCTAATGATACGGTGAATCCATCAGCGCAGGACGATGAAGATAGTCCTATTGCAGGCATGCCAGTGCTTGAGGTATGGAAAGGTGATACCACTATAATATTGAAACGTGGTATGGCGGCAGGTTATGCAGGTGTTGATAATCCATTGTTCGTTAAGGATAATTCCAGGATGCTATTTGGTGATGCCAAGGAGAGCCTGGACTTGTTAATCAAGGCGCTTTGAGCGGCCTCCTATGGGCCCATTGTTGATTGGATAAAATCTAGATGTACCACGGCGAAAAACTCAACAGCATTAGTCATTTAGTAGGCACCGCATTGTCATTGGTTGGCATGGGTGCCTTACTGACGGTGGGTATTCAGTCGAACGATCCCTGGGTTCTCAGTAGTTTTGCGGTATTTGGCTTTAGTATGGTGTTGCTCTATTCAATGTCGACCTTGTATCACAGCTTCGAGCCAAAGCCGCTTAAGCGGCTATTTAAACTATTCGACCATGTGTCCATCTACCTGTTGATCGCCGGTACTTATACACCTTATATGCTATTAGGCCTTAGAGACGGCAGTGGCTGGGTGATATTAGGCGTCATCTGGGTGCTAGCAATCATCGGTATTTTGAGCGAAATATATTTGTCGGGTCGTTTGGTCAAGATTGGACAAATGATTATTTATTTCGCCATGGGATGGGCCTGTGTTTACGACTTCGCCGGTTTGGAAGCCGCGATACCCACCGCTGGAATACAGTGGCTTAAATATGGTGGTATTGCTTATAGTCTGGGCGTGATTTTTTACATTATTGATAAAGCCAAAAAATTACCTCATGCACACGGCATCTGGCATTTTTTTGTAATCGCAGGCACCGCTTGCCATTTTGTCTCTATCATTGGTTATGTGCGATAAGCTTTCCTGCGTAGATGATTGAACTTGTCATCAAAATGATATTTCAAATGATAGGGAACATATTTTATGAAGCCCTGTCTCACCTTACTAGTAACACAGTGTATCCATAATTTAATATTAATTGGGCTCAGTTAGATCAAGCGTTGGTGCCTAGCTTTGATTATATTAATGCCTTCATTTTGTGATGGCTTCAAAGCCTGAAATTCATATCCGCTTCTTCAGTAATGTTGCGCTTGAAGGTTACAACACTGTCACTTACTTCGACCAAAATAAACTGGTGAAAGACCAGCCGAAGTAAAGCTATAAATATAAAGGGGGCGGTGTGGCAGTTCAGCTTACAGGAAAATCTTGACAAGTTTGTTACGATGCCCC
Organism: uncultured Acidimicrobiia bacterium; assembly: GCA_964195315.1. GTDB lineage: Bacteria > Pseudomonadota > Gammaproteobacteria. The sequence continues at coordinate 59,186 of CAXMOZ010000205.1, forward strand.
GAGAATGCGCGCCGCAGTATGGCGGTTAACGGTGATACAGCCAAAGGTTGCCCGAAGTATTGGAGTGTCGAGAATGGCAAGTTGTATTTAAATTATGATGCCGATATACAAAATAGTGGTTGGAAGATAAACCTGGGTTTATTAAAAAAGGGCGATGCGATGTGGCCCAGTGTTTTGAATTGAGCTTGTTTAACTAGTTAATTAAGTCAACTAGATAACTTTTGTTCGTACCGCAATTTCAATGTTTGATGACGATTGGCCGACATGCATATTAGACTACTGTTAATTTTTTCGTATATTTATTACTGCGCCAGAATAAAGACGAACCCTGCGCGCTATTTCCAGCTGAATGCGCCGTTCTTTAATCCGAGTAAGGGCATATTCTCTAAGCTTGATATCGACCGCCTCATACCTCAGCGTTGGCGTCTACGACAAAGCGCTGATAATGGCCTGGTCAAAGATTTCCAATACCCGGTATTCGTTAAGCCTGAGTGGGGACAAAACGCTTATGGCATTCGTCGTGCGGATTCAGAGCAAGAATTGAACGATATTCGCCGTCAAACAGCCGATAGTAAAATGCCACGCATCATTCAGGAAGGAGCGACAGAGGCTCGAGAGTTTGAAGTGTTCTTTATATTGTCGGCCGCCGATGAATCGAAAGCTGCCGTGTTAACGGTTAACGAAGCGCTCAATGTCAAAAAGACAGACTTTCCAATCAATAGCATTAACAATTCAAATACGTTTTATCGTGAATTGACCGCTTCGCTGAACGAGCAACAGTTAAATGCTATATGGCTGCATATGCGTGCACTCGGTCGTTTTGGGATTTCACGAGTGGGTCTTCGAGCCGATAGCATCGACGCATTGATCAATGGTGACTTTCATGTCATAGAAATTAATCTTTTTGTACCCATGCCTATCAATCTTTTAGATCCAGATAAAATCTTCAAGCAACAACTGACAGCAATACTTCATACGACCTGGCATTTGGCGCAAATCACCAAGCACATTCCTAAAGACCAAGTACCACAATCTGTATTCTTCAAGAAATGGTGGATCGCTCGAAAAGTTAAAATGTTGCCACAAACCCCATAACACAATGCCTCGCCAGCTTCTTTGATAAGGCTGTTGAGATACCCACCCTCAGACTGATACGACATAACCATGAAATGGCTAAAAGCTAAAATCTACCACTGGATTAGTCAACGCTATATGCATGGCTGCAGTAGTTATAACAATCTTGACGTCCGGCGCAGTTGTCGCTCGAAAGAGCAGGGTCGAGCGAAATTTGCTGAGGGTGGTTTACCGTATGCAAGAGGGCTCATATTTTTTAGTCCGTTCAAAGCCATAAATTTCGCAAAAGAACATGGTTTCCCGCTGGTTATCAAGCCGAACGTGAGTGGATATTCGCGTGGCAGCTATTTCCCTATTAATAATTTTAAGCAGCTATGGAAGGCCATTTTTCTGGCTAAAATTTGGTGGCCGACAACGGTAGTCGAGCAGTACTTGAAGGGTGAAAATTATCGTGTGGTAGTGATAGATGGCAAGATCATGTCCGTCATTCAACGCTACCCGCCATTTGTAATTGGCAATGGTGAAGATTCAATCTCAACCCTCATAGAGACCGAAAACGCAGTGCGTGAAGAAATGCAACTATACAGTGGCATGTTTCCGATTCAAAAAAATCAACGGACAGAAAACCATCTAAATAAACAGAGGCTTACCTTCGATACAGTACCTGCTAAGGATGAACATATCGAACTCTATTTTCGGGTCGCGTTAGCACCCGGCGGGATCGTAAGAACCATCGATAAAAAAACCATTCACGCTGATAACGTGCAGCTGTTTCTGGATACACTCAAGCTATTTAAGGCAAATATACTGGGCGTTGATATCATCTTTGAAAATAGCATCGAGCAAAGCTATAAAGATCAAAAATGCATACTGTTAGAAGTCAATTCCAGGCCTTACCTTAAAATGCACGACTATCCACGCTATGGTGAAAAAGAAGATTTATCTGCCTACTACAGCGATTTAGACAAGCTTGATGTCAGCCAGGTAGATACTTTTTAGCGTGTTATATAGGGATACCCTTAAGTGAGTCTTAGTCCCACTCGCCTATTCTATCAATTCTCAGGTGTTCACTCTCTGCTGATCGGATTACTACCGTTTTATTTGCCCGCGTTAATGTGGCAAAACGGATTGACACTGGTGGATATTTGCTGGTTTGTTGCGCTCAATGGCCTTGGGTACCTACTCACGCTTTATGTTTGGGACCGTATTAGGCAACGCCTGGGCTGGGGCAAGGTAATCGCCGTCTCATTTGCTCTCGAATTGGCGGTTGTCGGTTCGATTGTGGCCGATGATTCACTTCAGGCTATTCACCTCATTGCACTGCTAAACGGTGCCTACGGCTGTTTTTTCTGGATGTCCCAACGGTTGTTGTTTGTGCAGTGTACCGGCAGTCATAACACTGGCAAAAAATTTGGTAACTTCCAGATAATTGTCATGATATTGCTTAAAGTCGGTATTCTGATAGGTGGTTACCTTTGGGAAATGTGGGGTGCTGCTAGTGTGTTTTGGGTAACATTAGGCCTGGTTGTTCCTGCGGTTGTATACCATCTTTGCAGCCACTTGCCGGCTGACTTGAATGCGTCCATCGAGCCGCCACTAGCGTTAAATTCGATTGTAACCTATCGCGACAAAAACCGATCGCGTCTAGTTTTTTTTGCTGATGGATTGTTCCTGTTTGCTGAAAGTTACTTTTGGGTGATCTCGCTGTATTTTATCTCGGGTCAAAACTTGTCAATGCTTGGCGTGCTGGTTGTCTCCTTGTCAATATTGCTCGCCTTTTTATTCTATGTAATCAAAAACTCGCTTGACCACCTGAACCCACAACGAGTCTATGTGATGGCTGTATTTGGCTACTGCCTGTCATGGTTGTTTCGCGGGCTAGTGGATACTGATAGTGGTGATCTTTGGATATACCCTATGATTGTTGTCATCGGGTTTTTCACTGCGTTCTTTCGTCTAGCGTTTAATAAGCGGTTCTTTGATTTGTCGAAGCAAAAAGAGACACACGACTATATCGTGATGAAAAGTTATTGCTCTCAGCTCGGCGTCTGTGTCTTTTACGGTTTAATGGGTATCGTCATAGCCATGATGATTTTGCCAGCTCCACTATCAAGTCCGGTAATAAATAGCTTGGAAGACCCAGTAGCGTTATTGCAATGGTGCTATTGGGTGCTAACGCCCACCGCGCTAATATATTTGTTATATCGCACGACAGGCGCTGACGACATTTTAGTCGGCAGTCATCAGGCAGCGGCTATACCGGCCGAGATTGAGCGCGAAAAGACAGCCAGTTAATGGTAAAGAGTATTAGGCCAAGCACTAAAATTGAAAGGGCGGCATAAAATAACGATCCACCATCACTCTTGCCCTGATGTAATACTTCGACACCCAGTGGGCTAACCAAGTGAAAGAATACCGCGCCAGCCATAATGCCTGCTGCCATTAAACCTCCCAAAGCATGAGCTACCGCACGATAAGGCCTGTCTGCTGCTATATTTAATTTTTGCAATATCCAAAACACAAACGGTGATAGTAAAATAACTGAGGCGAGCAATTCGGTGCTGCCAATAACAATAGCGCCATATTCAGAAAAGAACCCACCAGCAGTCTCACCAATGAAGCCTTTTAGCCATTCGCCAATAGTACCGAAAATATGTTGTGTATCGGGGTGGCCCGAAAATTTATAAGGTAAGGATGAAAGGAAAACCTTTGCTGCCCATAATGCGATAACCCAGCTGACAACGGCGGTTATTATTTTTTTCATTTAGTTTTCCCCTATATATTTTAAAATCTGAATTTTTGAATCTAAGAATAATGTTAAAAGTGCATTTTTGTGATGCCCATGAGATTTAAGCCTTTCACTTGATCGGGCATAGGACACTGCCTTGAACTAATAATTCCTTCTGACGCCGGCTAAGCTTCTTTATTTCGTATTCTCGTTTACTCGCGCTACTGCGTGAATGCCCAGACTCCCGGTAAATCACTTTGACGGGTGACCGACCGTTAAAATATTTCGCACCAAGAGCACTTGAACGATGTTCATCAAATCGTCGATCAACATCGATAGTAATGCCGGTATAGTAAGACCTGTCGCTTGCTTCAATCATATAGACGAACCAATTCATTTAACGATACGTACTCTATTGGCTTATTTAAAGGAAAAGTAATCGTAACGATATGGTACAACGAATAGTAGTTAATTGCGGATAAAATAAATGTCGTCAGAACAGGTTCGTAAAGGTCAGATATTCAAACAGCTACATCAAGCAGATGAAATTTTTGTGATGCCAAATGCCTGGAATGCAGGAAGCGCACATATGATGGCCGCAGAAGGTTTTAAGGCTATCGGCACCACAAGCGCAGGTATTGCTTACGGACTAGGAGTCCCAGATTACGAAGGATTGCTGAGCAGACGTGACGCACTGGAAGAGGCAAAACGCATCGCTGCTAGAATTGATATTCCAGTCAGTGTCGATGCTGAAAATGGATATGGGCATGATCCGGAAACGGTGGCTGAAACTATTCGACTTGTCGTTAAAACGGGCGCTGTCGGCGCTAATATCGAAGATTATGCTGTTACTAACCAATCTCAGCTGTATGACTTCCAGTTAGCAGTTGAACGCATCAAAGCGGCTCGTTTGGCGGCCGACTCGTTTGATATACCTTTCACATTAACAGCCCGAGCCGAATGTTACTTAATCGGTCACCCAGATCCATTCACCGAATCGGTAAAGCGTGCTAATGCCTATCGCGAAGCGGGTGCAGATTGCCTGTTTGTGCCAGGCATTAAGGATTTCCAAACTATTGCCGCAATGGTTAAAGAAATCAACGGTCCAGTTAATGTTGTAATGGGGTTAGTGGGCGAACCGATTTCAGTCAGGCAACTGGCTGATTTGGGTGTCAGACGGGTCAGCATTGGTGGATCTCTGGCACGTGCCACATTCGGCTTGATTCGTCAAGCCGCACAGGAAATTCAACAGCAAGGAAGTTTTGAATACGCCAAACAACAAATTCCAGATAGTGAGTTATGTGATTTTTTTTCAATTAAATAACCTGTTTGATTGTCCGTTTGGAAGGTAAAATTCAGGATTGCGTTATAACGGTAATGAAACATGAAATTGGCAATTATTAGTGGTGGTTCGAAGGGGTTAGGTGAAAAATTGTGCGAGCAGTATCTAGCGCAAGATTTTGAAGTCATTGAATTCTCGCGAACGGCACCAAATTCTTACTCGGTCGCTATTGATCTGGCGTCAGCAGCCAATGTGAGTAAAATTATTAGTGAGACCTTAACGCCATTAGCCATAAGAGAATGGCGGGAAATTGTGGTGATCAGTAATGCGGGAATGCTAACTCCTATCGGACCAGTTTCGAAAAAAGACAGCGAGTCAGTCATTGCTAATTTAAACGCTAATTTTGTTTCAGGCATTGTTTTTATGGCAGAGGTGTTGCGTTGTTTTCAACAGCATACTGGTAAGAAAACACTAGCTAGCATTTCGTCAGGTGCGGCGCTGGGTGAACGGGCTGGCTGGTCACTTTATTGTGCCGCGAAGGCAGGTTTAGAGCATTTTATTCGCTCTGTTGCCAAGGAGCAGGACGCCGAGTCTCAACCCTTTAAAATGGTCAATATTGATCCAGGGCTAATCGATACTGCTATGCAATCGTTGATTCGACAATCTAGTCTTGATGACCTACCGTCACTTGAGCAGTTCAAGCAACGTAAAGAATCGGGGTTGTTAGTCCCGCCTGTCAAAGTGGCTGAACGAATAGTTCGAATCATTGAAGCTTCGAATATGGGGAATGGTGAACGAATTAGAGTCAAAGACTCGCTATTCTAAAGTCCTTTGTAAAATGGGTTTGAGAATTGAAACTTTGTGGCTATTTGGATATCAATATTCAGTGTTCTAAATCTTCTGTTAAAAACCATTAAAACATGAAATCAATTAATAGAACAAAACCATCACTTAGGTACTTTTGATGTTAAACATGGATTTGAATAAAAAGGTTGTCATCAAAACAGCCGAGCAAGCATGGGATGGCAGTCCTAGTGAAGGCGTCTGGCGCAAACCATTGGCACGAGAAGCAGCGGAGAATGGTCATACCACAAGTATTGTTCGCTTCGACCCTGGTTGTTCATTTGCTGAACATAGTCACCCCCTCGGCGAAGAGATTTTTGTGCTGGATGGTGTATTTTCAGATCAATACGGAGACTACCCTGCAGGCACATATTTACGAAACCCACCGGGTTCGAAGCATGTGCCGTTTAGTCAGCCGGGCTGTACGTTATTCGTAAAGCTCGATCAGTTTGATCCGAATGATAGTGACGAAGTCCGAATCTATACAGAAACAGCACAATGGTTGCCTGGTCAAGGAAAATTACAAGTCATGCCCTTGCACGAATATGAAAATGAAAGTGTTGCTTTAGTGCGCTGGCCTTCTAATTCGAAATTCCAACCCCATATGCACTTTGATGGAGAGGAAATCTACGTCCTCTCTGGCACATTACTCGACGAATATGATAGTTATCCTCAAGGTAGCTGGATACGAAGTCCGCATCAAAGCGAGCATTGTCCCTTCGTTGAAGAAGAGACCGTTATTTGGGTAAAGACAGGTCATTTACCGACGCTCTAGATTTAACCATTGAGTTCTAAAACCGTTTTAAAGATAAGAGAGGCTATTTTGTCCCAGCAGGCAATACTGAAATTAAAACAATCGATTAGTGAGAAAATAATCGGTCAAACCGACCTGATTGATCGATTGTTGATAGCGATTCTAGCGGATGGTCATTTGTTGGTCGAAGGTGCACCAGGCTTGGCCAAAACTCGCGCTATTAAAGTGCTTGGTGATTGCATTGAAGGGGACTTTCATCGCATTCAGTTTACGCCTGATTTACTACCCGCCGATTTAACAGGAACAGAAATATATCGGCCTCAGGATGGTAGTTTTAAATTTCAAAAGGGCCCGCTATTTCATAATCTGGTTCTAGCGGATGAAATTAATCGCGCGCCCGCTAAAGTACAGTCTGCACTGCTCGAAGCGATGGCAGAGCGACAGATAACCGTTGGTTCTGAAACCTACTTGTTGCCCGAAGTTTTTCTGGTGATGGCGACTCAAAATCCTATCGAGCAGGAAGGCACTTACCCGCTACCCGAAGCGCAGCTAGATCGTTTTTTAATGCATGTCACTGTTGGTTTTCCGAATGCAGATGAAGAGAAGCAGATCCTGCAATTGACCCGTGAAGAAGCTCGATCTAATCATAAGCTTAGTCAATCATCAGATCAATCAGCAAGTCAGTCACCGAAGCCCGAATCAACACCTTCATCAATTAGTCAGGAAGAGTTGCTCGAAGCTCGTCAAGAGGTACTCAATATTTATCTAGATGAAAGCCTCGAAAGTTATTTAATAGAGTTAGTGCTGGCGACTCGAAGTGCACAAAGATATGGCGATGACTTAGCCGGCTGGATTGAATTTGGTGCTAGCCCGCGCGCGACAATGGCGCTCGATAGATGTGCCCGAGCCTATGCTTGGCTCAATGGTCGCGACTTTGTATCGCCCGAAGATATTCAAACCATTGCGCCTGATGTATTGCGCCATCGCATCATTCTCAGTTTCGAAGCCGAGGCAGAAGGTATCACTCCAGATCGTTGTATTGCCGAGTTAATAGGGCGCGTTGCGGTTCCATAGGGGCTTTGCTAGCTTAAGATGAAAAGAAAATGACGCAAGTATTCGAAGCTGGTGATGACATTGTTCGAATCAGGCAATCGACCCTGATCGGCCTGAGCCGTGACGCCAAAAATATCCCACTCGATTTAAACTCGGTTAAGGCGCAGATGTCCGGGGGATACGTGTCTTCATTTCGTGGCCGCGGCATGGAATTTCACGAATCTAGGCCGTACCAACCGGGTGACGATATTCGCGCAATCGACTGGCGAGTGACGGCAAGAAGTGGGGTTACGCATACTAAGGTTTATCGTGAAGAACGCGAACGACCTGTTTTACTTTGGATCGACCTTAGCCCCACCATGTTTTTTGGAACTCGCCAATGTTTCAAATCGGTCGTTGCGGCCAAGCTTGCAGCATTGCTAGCCTGGAGTACTGTGCAACATGGTGATCGACTCGGTGGGCTGGTTTTTTCAGACCAACATCATGACGAGTTTCGTCCAAAACAAGGTAATGCCGCGGTCTTACATTTTATTAAAAAGTTGGCCTCGCATCCAGCCTGGGATCAGCAAAAGAAAGCAGCGATCATGAGCGATAGTAATCCTGATGCAGCTATTCAGGCATTGAATCGACTACGCCAGGTAGCGAAGCCAGGTAGCCTTATTGTATTGGTGAGTGATTTTCGTTTTTTTACGGATAGTTGTCGAACTCATCTGGCCCACCTTGCCAGGCATAATGACGTCGTCATGCTATTCACCCATGACCCACTGGAGCAGGCATTGCCACCCTCGGGCTTTTATCAATTGACAGACGGCGAATCTAGACTGGCTGTTGATAGCACTAACATTGCCAGCAGAGATCAATACCAGCAGCGATTTACCACTCACCATCAGATGCTGGAGCAGCTGTGCAAACAATTACGTTTGTTGCTGATTGACGTCTCAACCACTTCAAATTTGCTCGATGTTTTGAAACGTGGTCTTGGGCTTCGGCCAAGGCGATCACAATCGACATGAATGACCTGCCATTAAAAGATATTCATTTGTCGGACACCATTTTATGGTGGCCGCCAGCGCCGGGCTGGTGGTTGATAGCCGTTTTAATTATTGGGCTGATGTTGTTATTGCCGACGTTTTTACGATGGTTGCGATATAAGCCAGTCAGGTCTTTGTCGCTAACAGAGCTTTATCTGATTCGAAAAAATCATCAGCAACAAGCAGACCAGAAAAAAACGTTGCAAGCGATCACCACCTTGTTGCGACGCACCGTTATGAGCAAAAGTGGGCGCATCGGTCATGCAGGGGTGGTTGGTGATGACTGGTTAAAACAACTAAATCAAATGTCTGATAAAGACTGTTTTACGCAGGAGCAGGGTGAACTTTTAAAACATGGTCGATATCAGCCTATTATCGAAGGCCAGCTTGAAGGCGAGATCGATAGTTTGCTGCAAAGCTGTGAACACTGGATAAGGTCTTTACCCAAAGGAGGAAGTCATGCTGCAACTTGACTGGCCCTGGGTTCTACTCTTATTGCCGCTACCGCTGTTAGTGTACTTTGCTTTGCCGGCCAAACCGACTGAGCAAGATGCAGCGCTGCAGGTTCCGTTTCTGAATGATTTTAAATTATCGCAAGAAGTGGGCCATCAGCATCAAAAATCACAGTGGGTGAAATATCTTAGCCTGCTGGGTTGGGGCCTCATAGTACTGGCTGCCAGCCGCCCGCAATGGCTAGGCGATCCGATTAGTATCAACATTAGCGGGCGTGATTTGATGATGGCGGTCGATTTGTCCGAGAGCATGAGTATTGAAGATTTCAAAGCTTATGACGGAGTTGTCGATCGGCTTACGGCGACCAAAATTGTTATGAAGGAATTCATCGATAATCGAAAAGGAGACAGACTAGGGTTGATATTGTTTGGTAGTCAGGCCTATTTACAAACACCGATGACTTTTGACACGGATACCGTCAATCGACTATTGCAGGAGTCGGTGATAGGGCTAGCTGGTGAGCGCACCGCCATTGGAGATGCTATTGGTCTCGCACTCAAGCGGCTAGCGGTTAGCCCAAAGGACGACAGTCAACAAGGTGGCAGTGAAAAAACATCGCAGGTATTGATTTTGATAACCGATGGTGCAAATACGGCAGGTGCTGTATCGCCCATGAAGGCGGCTCAACTGGCGGCCGAAAAAAACCTTAAAATATATACCATTGGTATTGGTGCCGATGAAATGACTCGCAATACTTGGTTCGGCCAGCAGATAGTCAATCCATCGACTCAGCTCGACGAGAAAACCTTGCGCGGCATAGCCAATGTCACCGGAGGTCGATATTTCAGGGCGCATGATACAGAGGAAATGATTGAAATTTATAATCTGCTAGACGAGTTAGAACCTGTTGAGCAAGATGAAGAAAAGTTTCGGCCTAATCGCGCCTTGTTTTATTGGCCGCTGTCATTGGCATTGTGCCTTGGCTTCATTATTTGTGTGCGGCGCGTATGATCGAAAACTTTCATCTTTTAAGGCCTGTTTGGCTATTGGCACTATTGCCGCTCATATTTATAGTTTGGCGCTTGCTAGCAGTGCAACGTCAAAGTCGAAGTTGGCAAGCGGTTGTTGATCCCGCTCTCTTACCCCATTTGCTTAGTGGAACCAATAGCGTTCGCAGTAACACCCACCTGTATTTGATTTCGGCCATTGGGCTATTATCTATTTTTGCTTTGGCCGGGCCTGCATGGCAAAAGGTAGAGCACCCGGTATTCAAACAACAGTCGGCATTAGTTATCCTGCTTGACCTTTCGCGTTCGATGGATTCTGCTGATATCAGGCCTAGTCGGCTGACTCGAGCGCGTCACAAAATTGCAGATATTTTAACTCAAAGAAAAGAAGGCCAAACTGCACTGGTGGTTTATGCAGCGAATGCTTTTTCTGTCGTGCCGCTGACGGATGATGGTGGAACAATCAATGCGTTATTGCCAGGGCTTACCACCGATATGATGCCTGTCCAGGGTTCGAGAGCCGACCAAGCATTAATGCAAGCCTACGAATTGCTTGAAAACACTGGTCTGGTACGTGGTGATATTCTGTTAGTGAGCGACGGCTTGAGTGCTAGCGAGTCACAAGTGGCAGAGGCATTACTCAACCAGAAGCCTGGATTTCGATTGTCGATATTGGGCATAGGCACTGAAACCGGTGGACCAATACCCGTGCTCAATGGTGGTTTTTTGAAAGACTCTGAGGGATCAATAGTGATCGCGAGTTTGGCGGTTGATGCGATGCAAAATTTGTCTGCCAAAGGTGGTGGAATTTTTAGAATGATTAGCGCTAACGACGATGATGTTACAAACCTGCTCAAGGCGATCGAACGAAATCCCTTCGATCAGCAGGTGATAGCCAGTGAACGTAGTGCTGATGTTTGGCAAGAGCAGGGCCCCTGGTTAGTGTTATTTATTTTACCACTGGTTGCACTGGCTTTTCGTCGGGGCGCCGTGTTTTTATCTTTAATCCACTTGCCGGTGCTATTGTCATCTATCTTGTTAGTGGCCTCACCGGACGCATCGGCATTCGACTGGAATGAGCTCTGGCAGAACAGTGATCAACGAGCTCACGATCAGTTTGATCAAGGGCAACATGAGAAAGCGTCGGAATTGTTTGATAGCGCAGACTGGAAGGGCTCATCATTTTATCGCTCTGGCGACTATGAAAATGCCCTGCAGCAATGGCAGGGAATTGATTCAGAAAACGCCAACTACAACCGAGGCAATGCATTAGCGAAGCTCGGCAAACTAGAAGAAGCGCTCGAGACTTATGATCAAGTATTACAGCAAAACCCACAACACGATGACGCAAAGTATAATCGTCAATTGGTTGAGGAAGCATTGAAGCAGCAGCAAGAGGAACAGGAGTCAAAAAAAGATAAATCAGACGGTGAAGATGGTGAGCAATCTGAAGAGGGTGAAAAATCCGAAAACGGCGAGCAATCGTCGGAATCAGATCAAAGCCAAAAGTCTTCTGATGAGTCTGAAAAGGGAGAGGGCCAGAAGGAGAGTGATAGTCAAAATGCAGAAGATACTGATTCTGATGAGCAGCAGGCAGAGCAAGCCCAGTCGGATGAAGAGGCAAGTGAAGGAACGGCTGAGTCAAAAGAGCCTGTGGCAAGTCAGGCAGAGCAAGCAAGCTTGGAGCAACAGCTTTCTGAGCAGGCTGCCGATCAATGGTTGAGAAAAATACCCGATGATCCCGGTGGATTATTAAGGCGCAAGTTTTTATATCAATACAAAAAACGTGGCCAGTCTGCGAGTGAGCCGAACCCGTGGTAGCCATACTGATTAAAAAACTTATCAAGAAACCGACCGATAAAAAGACCTATAACATGGGAAAAACTAGATTAATAAACCTGTTGATATTGATAGGTGTGCTCGGTGGTTTTTTGAGCAACCAGGCCTTCGCTGCCATCAATGTCACGATTGACCGTAACCTGGTGCGTCTCAATGAATCGTTTCAGCTCGTGTTCGAGGCAGATAGCAGCCCCGATCAAGACCCTGATTTCTCTGGGTTAGAACAATATTTTGTGGTTCTGAATCAAAGTCAGAGTAATAACATTTCTATCATTAATGGTGAGTATAAGCGTAATATTAAATGGGTTTTGCAAGTGATGCCTAAGCAAGTGGGTGATTTTGTCATTCCGGCTATCCCATTTGGCAGTGACAAAACAAAACCATTTCAAATTACAGTTAGACCGGCCAATCAGGCAGGAGTCGCTGGTCAGGATGAATTGATCTTCGATCTGGAGGTTGATAAATCGACCGTGTACGTGCAAGGTCAGGTCGTTGTGACACTGCGCTTGATGGTGGATCGTAATATATCGGGATACCAGATGAGTGACCTTGAAGTCAAAAATCTGGATGTGGTGATAGAACCGCTAGGCGAAGTAAGGCAGTATCAAACCCGACTGGCTGATAAAGACTATTTGGTGCTAGAAAAACAAATAGCATTATTTCCGCAGCAAAGTGGCTCTCTTGAAATTCAACCAGCCGTCGCCGAGGTGCAGATTTCGAAGCGCTCATCGACAGTATTTGGTGCTTTCCCCAACAACGGCAATATAAGGCGAATAGGCTCACAAGGTGCTTCGATCGAGGTGCTAACAATTGCTAGCGAATCTAATGCTAAACAGTGGTTACCTGCGATTCGATTATCCCTGACTGAAGATTGGCAGGGTGATATAAAAACGCTGGTGGCGGGTGAGCCAGTGACTCGGACGGTAACTATGGTGGCAGAAGGTTTGACCTCTGCGCAATTGCCAGAGCTAGAACAAACACAGGTTGACGGCATAAAGTTTTATCCGGATAAGCCACTATTACAAGACCAAAAAACGGCCGCTGGGATCGTTGGAACACGCCAGCAAAAAATAGCTCTGATCCCTACTGAGTCGGGTATTTATATCTTGCCCGAAGTCACCGTAAACTGGTGGAACGTTGATACAGGAAAGCAAGAACAGGCGAGAATTCCCTCACGCACAATCGAAGTGAAGGCCGCCGCTAGTATCGGGTTGGGCAATGGCACTAAGGAAGGTCAGCAGTCGATACCACAAGGTTCCAATGAGGCTTTAGTATCGATGGGCTCACAGCCTGAAGATAACAACACAGTTTGGATCTGGTTGAGCTTTATACTGGCTGTTGGTTGGTTCAGTACTGTTTTTATTTGGTGGTACCGTAAATATCAAAAATCCGGTGATGACAAATTAAGGGCTGACAGATTAAATATTGACCCATTAAAAAAGCCAGGGCAGCTCAAGGCAATGAAACAATTGTCACAAAGCTGTGTCAGCAATAATGCGCGAGATACGCGAGACAATTTGCTGCTGTGGGCGAATAGCCTGGATACTAAACAGTCGTTCGATAATTTAAATCAGCTTGGGTTTTACTTTGGTGATGAATTTCAGGTTCAAATTAATGAACTCAATCAGAGCTTATATGGCGGCCATGAAGAGGCCTGGCAGGGCGACGATATTCTACGCTGGTGTGAATCGATAACGGCTCAACTGAAGGTGAACAAGACTGCTGACTCTGCGAGCAATCTAAGCTCACTCAACCCTTAATTTTTCTGCTGGCTTATTGCATTGCCTATTAGGTAGACGAGTAACCGGCTACATATTTACCAGCGGGTATATCCAGTCTTGCTGCAATAGCCGACGATGCAATAACGGTGACTGTATCGTTTTCGGTATCGACAATATTGAGTCCACCCTTGACCGCGTTGACAGTAACAGTACCGAATGGGATTTGTTGCTGAATGACGGTTTTATCGACTTCATCGGGTTTCTGCACGCCAATGGTGACTTCAACTTGCATTGAATCTCGGTCAATCCCGAGCGTTCGAAACAGCGTTATCGAACTATGATGCAAGGCATCTTGAACGGCGCGCACCGCAGCTTTGGTATAATCTTCACCGTATAAGTCATTGCCAGTGCCCATTTCTAAAATAATTCTTTGCATTGCCATGGCTTAGTGTTCTCCCTGTTTTGCATCATCGAGTTCAATATCACTAACTTTAACAAGATCAAGATAAACAACAGCCGCGGCATTGGCGATAACCGTCACTTTAGTGCCACAATCGCTAACGATATCTAAACCGCCCTCAACCACCTCCACTGTTGCCTGACCATAGGGCAATACCGCTTTCACTTCGTCTCTATTCACTTCCTCAGGTTTAGCAATACCGATAGACACTTCGATTTTCATTGCTTCTCTAGGCAAACCAAATGCTGGGGCGACGGTGAGGGAGTTATGCCACAAAGCGTCTCGTAAGGCGCGTACCGCTGCTTTGGTATAGTCACCGCCTTGCAAATCGGTGCCCATGCCCATCTCGACTACCATTCTTTTATATGACATCTATTTGGTTGCTCAGTTGTATGGTCTGGAGGGATTCTCTAGAGTTATGCGATAATAGTACGACGATCTTCACCGTCGCGTCTTTCTTTTCCATGCAATGAAAATAAAGACGATGAGTATTCGGTGGCTTCTCGCCTATCGTGGCCATCACGTCTGTCGTCCAGTAGCGTGTATTTGCACATACATTGTTTTTCTGAGCAGCTGGCGAGTGGCAGGGTGGGTGCATCGGTAGCAAAAAAAATGGCGCCGTTCAATTTATCGGCATTTTTACAGCAAATTAGTCCAGACTTAATTTTGACAGATCGCCACTGCGTTGTTTCAGAGCGGCTAGTTTTAACTGCCGGAACAGCGAGACCAGTCGTTGGTTGCGGATTATATCCAATGCCAAGCCGACGCGCGATAAGAAACGTTGCGACAACCAGTACCAGGATTAAAAGTGTTATCACCATCAATATAAGCACGAGTTTCTCCCATCAATTATTGCTCAGGGGCGAGAGGTCCGAAACAATGTCATTTCAATCGCCTGATATTTTAGACAATTGCTCTGGCATTGTTCGCAGGTCATTTAAGCCATTCGCAATGGGTCGAATACGGGTCCTTTAAACGATCTGAATGCGTACAGCCAAAAAAAAGCAAACATTAGCAAAATTAACCCAATATAAAGTGTGACTTTATGCATAACTTTCGCGCAAATTTCATTCATTCTGAGTTTACTCTTAGATAAAGTTTCAGTAAATGAGACATTAATACTGATGGCCGCTTTGCTTGCACTTTGAATGCTTTTAGAAACTTCAGCAATTTGAGGTTGAGTGTTTTTAATGCTTCGGTAAGTTTACGGCTAAAATTTGAATGGTTAAATGTAATTGTTGGGATAGATCCGAAAATGCCAGGCTCGCTTCATCGCGTTCGACAGGCTTTCGATACTAATCGAAAGCTGGTTAGTCACCTGAGTTAAACCGTCGGTATCAACGGCAACCTTTTCCATGCACATGTTGACATAATCGGTGGATGAGAGAGAGCAGTGTTTGGCTCTGTTAGAGCTTCTGCGGCGAGGCTAAGGCTACTAATAAAATAGAGTGTCAGTACACATAACAGCTAGAGATTGAAAACGAATGTGAGGCTAGTCCTTGATCATGCTGGTGATGACAAGTGTTGCTAGTGTAGGTTGAATCTTGATATGAATGATAAAAGTCTATTATATAGCTTGTCTCGACTGATCTGCAGCAAATAGCGGGTAGTAAAAAACACCAAACCCCAAAAAAAGGCCGCTAACGAGAGGTATTTCGGTAGCGGCCATTTTAATTAATACTAGCAGAAGAAATCAGGTCATCGGTTATAGGTAAACACTGACTTCTTTACCTTTTCGAGTCGCAAGTTCGAGTGCCACGGAAGCCACTGCTAAATCTTGTAAACCTACTCCGGTACCATCGAACAGGGTAATTTGATCATCTGACGTTCTTCCACCATGCACCTGGTTTATCACATCACCAATTGGGGTAATGTCAGATGCAGTGATGATGCCTTTTGCCATTGCATGTTGCGCTTCGCCAATCGAAATTGACTGTTCAATTTCATCGGTAAACACAGTCGCACTGGCCACCAGTTCGGCATCGACTTCCTGCTTACCCTTAGTATCTGTACCCATGCAAGCTAGATGCGTGCCAGGTTTAATCCATTGCTTCATTAGTAATGGCTCGAAGGCGGAGGTAATCGTGATGATTACATCGGCCTCGGCACCGAGTTGTTCGCGACTCACCGATTCAAACGGTAAACCAAGGGACTCGGCCACGGCTTTGAGGTTGGATAACATTTCTGGATGGTGATTCCAGGCAACCACCTTTTCAAACTTCCGGGTCTGAACTGCGGCACGTAATTGGTAGGCTGACTGATGCCCTGCACCGACCATACCTAACACTTTAGAATCCGGCCTGGCGAGATGACTGATAGAAACAGCGGACGAAGCTGCGGTGCGGATTGCAGTGAGATAGTTACCACCGACCAATGCTTTCAAGGTGCCGTTGTCTGGATCAAATAGCAGGATAGTCGACTGATGGTTAGTCAACCCTTTAGCTGAATTACCTGGCCAGTAACCACCCGACTTAACACCGAGCGTCAAGGCAGAGCGATCGAAGCCTGACTTAAATCCATAGAGCGCATCGGCATGACCGATGGCTTCGCGAACCACTGGAAAGTTGTAGGCATTTCCTTTCGCCATGGCAGCAAAAACTTGCTCAATGGCATCAAACGCCGATTCAGTATCGATGACTTCTTCGCAGACTGCTTCTGATACCATTTTCACGACAGCAGTAGAAGCGCTATCTGATGATGGATTGTTCATAATATTTCTCCGGTTTTTGGTATGACCGCGTCGACCCGGATAGGGGCAGACGCAGCTCTCAGTTTCGCTAGCAGTTTAGTAAGCTCGACCACGCGCACTGACAGGCCAAACTGACTCGACCTTGCCATTACGCACGCCAACATACCAATCGTGGACATTACAGGTCGGGTCACAATGACCTGGCACTAGTTTCAATTTCTCATTGATCTTTAGCACACTATCCGGATCACTGATGACGCCATGCTCGTCAGAACATTTAATATATTCGACGTCCGAACGACCGAAAATATAAGGTAGGCCACTGTCTACCGACTGTGCTTTTAATCCGGCGTCGCAGATCGCCTTATCAACTTTGGTGTGGCTCATGACCGACGTTAGAATGAATAAGGCATTAACAAATTCTGAAATACCCTTGCCACTCTCGTCATCTATTCTCTGGTAATCGGCATCCATGAATGCGTAAGAACCACATTGTAGTTCGTTGAAAACACCCGAACTGCCCTCGAAATAATAACTGCCGGTACCACCGCCACCGACGATATCGCACTCAAGCCCTTCGGCTTTAAGCATGTCGATAGTATTTTTTACCATGTCAATCGCGATGCCAGTTTTTGCTTTACGCTCTTCGAAATTTTTCAGGTGTTGCATCGCACCCTGATACGCTTGAATTCCAGCAAACTTAAGGCCTTCTGCTGCATCTACGGCTATAGCGAGATCAACCACTGGTTGACCGGCAACCACACCACAGCGACCAGCACCACAATCAATTTCCACTAGTACTTCGATCTGTGTACCGTGTTTCATTGCTGCAGCCGACAGGTCTGCTACGTTTTCGAGATCATCAATACAACAAATGGCTCTAGCACCTAACTTTGGGATGCGTGCTAAACGGTCTATCTTCAATGGGTCCCTAACCTGGTTCGAAACCAGAACGTCCTTCACACCACCACGAGCAAATACTTCGGCTTCGCTGACTTTTTGACAACACACACCACAGGCATTGCCTTTGTCGATTTGATACAGCGCTATGTCGACTGACTTATGCATTTTTCCGTGTATGCGATGACGCACACCTGCCTTTTCACAGAAGGCTCGCATGACTTCGATATTACGCTCGAATGCATCGAGATCGACTACTAAACTAGGTGTCTGAATATCGGCTTCATCCATACCTACCTTCGCAGGAATATCAAATCCAACTTCATACGCATCTAAATTCATATTTGCACTCATTTTACTTCTCCGATATTTCAAATAATTTATTGATTAAAATTGACTGACGAAATGTTAATTTTTAAACCAGGGCAGAGTATCTAAATCGACATTTCCACCGGTAATGATTACTCCGACCCTTTTTCCTTCAAACAATGTCCGATTTTTAATAATTGTCGCTAATGGCACCGCACAGCTTGGCTCTATGACGATCTTCATACGCTTCCAGGTTAATTTCATCGCATCGATAATTTCTTCTTCGGTTGCGGTTAACACATCGGTCACATGGTTATTGACGAAATGCCAGGTTAATTCTTTTAAAGGCACCTTTAGACCATCTGCCACGGTTACAGGAGCATCATCGGCTATGATGTGGCCAGCTCTAAACGAACGCGCTGCATCATCAGCATTGAGCGGCTCTGCTGCATAAATCTTCATTCTTGGTGCGACATTCGACACTGTTAAGCAGGTGCCAGAAATCATGCCACCACCACCAATCGGTGCGATGACTGAATCTAGATTATCAACCTGTTCAAGTAGTTCGCGTGAGCAGGTCGCCTGGCCAGCAATCACTCGCGGGTCGTTATAGGGGTGAACAAATTCAGCCCCTGTTTCGGCTACTACCCTGGCGAAGGTTTCTTCACGTGAACTGGTTGAAGGATCACATTCGACAATGACGCCGCCGTATCCTATTACTGCGTCTTTCTTCGCCTGTGGCGCGGTACGCGGCATGACTACCGTGACCGGAATACCACGACGACCCGCCGCATAAGATAACGACAAAGCATGGTTTCCGGAAGAGTGAGTGGCGACGCCTTTCGCGGCTATTTCATCACTCAAGCCAAAAACTGCATTCGATGCACCACGAACTTTAAAAGCACCCGCTTTTTGAAAGTTTTCACATTTGAAAAACAGCTCGGCACCGGTTAACTCATTCATAAACGTCGAGGTTAGAATAGGAGTCCGATGAATATAAGGTTTGATGCGCTCATGTGCGGCTATGACATCATCAAAGTTGGGAATGATCAGTGGTTTTTTAGAATCAGTATTGCTCATGATTAGCCTCAGGCACTCTTTGCATTAGCGGTTGTTCGAAAATATTGCTGTGCGGCAGCGACACCACTACCCAGTTTGATCGGGTAGTCTAGGTCGGCCATCGCCATCTCAATGGCAGCCAAACCCGACAATACCATCACATCGGTAAGCGCACCGAGGTGACCGATACGAAATGCTTTTGTATTCATTTCTCCTAGTCCAATACCGAATGAAACGTTATAGGTATTGAATGCGTGTTCGGTTAATTCATTGCTATCGAATCCTTTGGGTACAAAAATAGCACTCACTGTGTCTGAATAAAGGTTAGGCGATTGCGCACAGAGCTTTAACCCCCAAGCACTGACAGCCTGGCGCACACCTTCGGCTAAACGATGATGGCGTGCATAAACATTGTCTAAACCTTCTTCAAAAATCATATTCAAGCTTTCACGTAAGCCGTAGATAAGTTGCAATGGTGGCGTATACGGAAATCCACCATTGGCATTAGCACCCATCATGTCTCGGAAGTCGAAATAGGTGCGGGGTAGTTTTGCGCTATCCATCATCGTTAAGGCTTTTTGACTGACGCCAAGAATCGCCATGCCTGTCGTTAACATAAAACCTTTTTGAGAACCAGAGACGGCAATATCAACGCCCCATTCATCCATTTCAAAGGGCATCGATCCGAGCGAGCTAACGCAGTCAACCAACAATAGAGCCGGATGCGAACTCGCATTCATGGCTCGACGAACACCCGCTATGTCACTGACGACACCCGTCGCTGTTTCGTTGTGTGTGACTAATACTGCTTTAATTTCGTGATTGCTGTCTTGTGCTAGTGCGGCTGCAAACAAATCTTCCGGCGCGCCGCTACCCCAGGCACATTCGATGACTTGAACATCGAGACCATGACGTTGGCACAGGTCGATCCAGCGGTGAGAAAACATGCCATAACGAGCAATCAGGACCTTGTCACCCGGCGATAGCGTATTTGTAATTGCTGCTTCCCAACCGCCGGTGCCACTGGCAGGGAATAGGATGACTTCACCATCACTGGTTTTAAATACTTTTTTGCACTCTTGTAAAACCGGAGCTAGCGTCTTTACAAAATCTGGGGAGCGATGGTCGCGAGTTTGAACATGCATCGCGTTGCGCAAACGATCAGGGATATTAGTTGGGCCTGGTATAAAGACTGGGTTTAGATCAAACATCATTTAGCTCCAATTAAAAATAATAGTCATAAAGTATTGTTACCTTATTAATGCTCACACTAAAGCATAGGTTGGTTTTTCGCAATACGGCATCTATTTCATATTATGAAAACTAGATAAATTTAATCATATAAATTCTAAGCATATGTTTTCGTTCGCTTTTCTAATTGAGAAGCCGATTTCACATTATGAAATATCTCCAATATTCTTATTTGATTGCATATGAATTGACTAAAAAGCAGCTTAGCAAAACTACGAAAGCTTTCTAATAAACGTGCTTAGGATTTATGAATAGACAGCAATTGACCATTGCCACTTTAATTAACCCATGATAACTGGGTTAATTAAAGTAATTCTTAGCTCACAAGACCAATTTAGATCAGAGTAAATGACTTATAGGGTGTCAGATATTACAGGATGTGAAATTATCTTTTTGGAGCGTATTGGACGGAAAGCTTGGAAAATAACAATTCGTTTGATGAAATAATTTTATTGATATTTTATAATATAAAATATATCGTAATTGAAATAGTTAAAAATGGATCTCTATCAATGACGACGGACAATAAAACTTACCGTATCCAATCTATCGATAGAGCAACAGAGTTACTGGATGCGATTGCGCGTTATCCAGAGCCTGTCAGCCTGAAAATACTCAGTGCCGAGACTGGGCTTCATAGCTCGACTACTTTTCGAATTCTCGCTGCATTGATTCAAAATCATCTTGTAGAAAAGGACCTGTCGGGCAATTATAAGCTCGGCTTAAAACTGCTGCAGCTAGGCGCTCGCTTACATAGCAAAATTGATCTGGGCGCTCTGGCATCGCCAGTACTGGAATCTTTATGTCAACAATTGAATGAGTCGGCGAATCTCACCATTCGAGAAGGTGATGAAGTTGTCTATATTCAAAAGGCGACGCCGAAGCGCATGATGCATGTGCAACAAATGATCGGCAGTCGTGCACCGTTGCATGTTACTGCGGTGGGGAAGTTGATGCTAGGGCAGTCAGGTGTCGATGCCATCGAAGGTTATGCCCAGCGCACTAACTTACCGGCCTATACTCGCAACACTATTAATAATGTACAACGTTTGCACGCCGAGTGCAGCACTGCCGTCGAACAGGGTTATGCACTAGACAACGAGGAAGCTGAAATAGATGTTGGCTGCATTGGTGTACTGATTTTTGACAATACCAATGTAGCTATCGCTGGTCTGTCGGTGTCGGCACCGATAGAAAGGCGTCGAGAATCCTGGGTAGCAATTGTGATGGAGGCAGGCAGACTATTATCAGAGCAGCTAGGTCATGTTGAAAGTGGATAGCAGCTGTAACCCAAAATTAAGTCGAGGTGGTTGATGGTATATCCACCTGGACCATTGAAATAAGCACTAGATATAAAATTTCTTGATTAATTGGATGACGAATATGGTACAGAAAATAGCCCAAAAGAATGCTGAGATTACCCTGGGTTATTGGGCAATACGTGGCTTAGCTCAACCCATTCGATTTCTGTTGGTTTCTGCGGATGTAGTCTTTTCTGAAGAACGGCTCGGGGTTTTACAAGATGGCACAATACTGAATGAAAATGAAGAGGATGAAGACTGGGATAATGTGCGATCAAAACTCGATATGCCATTTCCTAATTTACCTTACTTGATCGACAGCAGTGGGGCTTCGCCAGTTAGCTTGCCACAAAGCAATGCAATTCTTCGTTACTTGGCCAGAAGGTTTGATTTTTATGGCGATACGGAAACTGACCGTATCGAAATCGACATACTGCAGGATCAGGCATACGATTTTCGCAATGAAATCGTTGAGACTGTCTATACGCTGGGGGAGGGTTATGCCGCAGCCTTCGAAAACTTTTCTAACAATACCGCGGTACAATACCTGGATAGTTTTGAGCAGTATTTGACCAATCGTGATTACAGCCGCTACTTTGTGGGAAGCCGTTTATCTTTGGTGGATTTTGTCCTTTACGAACTATTTTGGCAAATGACATTAATGGTGCCATATTCGATAACGAACTCAAGCAGGCCAATACTGTTTGCCTTTATAAATGCATTTGAAAAAGAGCCTAAAATTGCAAATTACCTGAAAAGTGGAAACTACATTGAGCGCCCCATTAATATGCCATGGGCTTCTTTCACCTAACAGCAATCGTGCAGGTCAACTATTCTAGATTGAGAATCGCGTGGGCGTGATTACTTTAAAATTAGGAGCCTTCGCGACTAACCGTGAATAGTCAATTGACGGTGCTGGCTGCTACCAAGGTGATTTAACGAAGTGCTCATTCGTATGAGTCTGCTCAATCTCGTCTAATGGCATTAATTGCTTTAAGTGCATCATCTAGATGTGTTTTGTGTTGGCAGCCATTGCGCTAAGCAACTTAATAAATCGGCATGCTTAAATGGCTTAGTAACAACGTCATTCATACTGGCTTGTTCAAATAACCCATGATACTCGCGGGTTGCATTTACTGGCATACGACAGCTCATGAATATCTAGCCATAGCGATTGGCCTTTTAACCCTATACCGCTATCTTCAACTTCAAGATGAAGTTGATTTTTGCCAATACCCACCGTTTTATGAGCTACGCCCAATCGGCTATAACCCTGGTCTGTGAATTCCAGCGCATAGCTTAATAAGTTAAGCCGTATCTGTCGAAGTCTAGAAGGATTACCAGAAAAAACGAGGAGCATCGGGCCGACAATCCAATATTACTTCCATCTCCTTATTGACCGCATTTGCAGCAATAGACGCCGTATCAACGGCTATCGATTGTGTTTCATTTTCATGATTCAATCGATAGCCATCAATGGGCTGCTACTGATGCGTTGTCCATTGGATAATGTAGCTATAATGACACTGATGACATTGAATATAATTAGGAAGTTAATGGCAATCAGAATTAGCAGTAAGGGTACCAATATCACTTGCCCCGAAAACTTTAGTTACCAGCCGTTAGCTATATTGCGCTTTCTGAGAGCTAAGTTAGCTTAGTTTCTTAGCCACATCAGCCATAATGGCTGCTTTATCAAATTCAACTCCCATCACCTGCATCGCATCGGCGAAGCGATTAATGATGTCAGTTAAGGATGCATTTGTGAGTTGGTTGAGGATGCCGATTCGGATTTGCACTGGTTCTGATAAAGTTGGCCATATGCCGAAACCTGCTGCCCGACAGTTGCCTACCAGTTCTTTTTCACGTCCAGCAAATTCACCCGGTAGGTTAAGTACAATAAGAGAAGTCATGTTAGAGGTCACGTCACAACCCATCAAAGCAACTGCTGCACGCAAAATTTTCTCGCTGGCAGCGTAATCAACCGATTTTTGGGCACGACCATGCTCAAGTAACAAGCGAAGTGCTTCGTGGAAAGAAGCCACGGCATAGGGCGAATGGGTGCGATGGTAAGTGCCAGCGGCAACGTCTTGACCGTCAACAATACCCCAGTGACGTGCTTCCAGGATTGGGTTGTGAACGAAGCTGTAGCAGCCACGAGTTTTGAACAATTCGATGGCCTTGTCGGTGAAGCTAACAGGGGCGTAAGTCAGGGGTAACGCGAGAATGCCTTTTTGCGGGCAAGAAGCCCACATGCCGACACCAGGGAAATCATCAATATTGAAATGTTCGATTCCGAGGCTGGATACTGCGTCAACCATGCCCATTGCATCATGCTTAACACAGGCATCGTTAAAGCCTTGTAGGTCGTTGATACGACCAGAACCTGTTTCCCAGTGAGCCATGAATGCGAACATTGGTTTATGTTCAGCCAGCGCAGCTTCGACGATGTCGCCAGTCACAGATTGGCCGTGAGGCACGTTAACAGTAATCACATTAGCCGGCTGTGGATCCATAGGGTTAGCGGCCAAATCTTCAATGCTTGACGCTTTCATACGGATAGACAGGCCATCGATGCCGCTGAATGTGCCGTTGACGAAAACAACCACTTTGTCACTTGGTAAAATAGCGCCATGTATGCTGTCCAAACCGCTCCAACCCGTTCCAGCGACGCCAAAGGTGTAGGTATTCTGAGTGCCGAAAACTTCACGTAACATGATTTTAGCTTCAATCATGCCACGCAGTACGTCAGCTTGCATGTGATCCGCCACGCCCTGGTTAGCGAATGCGGCTAAAACGCGAGGGTCCGTGTTGCCAGGCCCAGGCCCAGCCGCCAGCGTATTTGGGATTTTTAGTTCGGGGAAATTGCTCATTAAAATAACTCCATATAAAGTTTAAAACTAATTGTTTGGTGCTGATTGCTCGCTTTAGTGCTTTACCTGCGTAGGTAATTGTCAAAATGATTCAGTGGGGCGGACTACATTAAGGTTGTGTTTGCAAGCCATCCAGGTCTGACATCATGAATTTTGCACTGGGCTTAGGCTATAGAGCATCAAAGCCTGCTTGCGCGATAATACCGTCCTCATCTGATCTGACTCCGCTGATACCAATAGCACCGATCACTTCACCTTTATAAATAAGTGGTAAACCACCTTCTAATGGCAACATGCCTGGCATTGCTAAATAACCCTGTCGGCCACTGGCAACCATATCTTCCCAGAACTTTGTTGGTCGACGAAAGTTAAGGGCTACTTCCGCTTTTTTGATGGCGACGTCGATACTGCCTAGCTGTACTTTTTCGCGTTGCAGATACATCAGGTTGCCGCCATCATCGACAATCGCAATCACGACTTTCCAGCCATTGCTGGTGGCTTCTTGTTCGGCAGCTGCGGCCACTCGTTTTGCGGACTCCAAATTTAATATGTATTTTTGTTCCATGTTAATCACTCTTAAGAAAGGTAAAATTTTAATGTCTTTTATGTCGGAATAATCAATGCTTTAAGAGGCTCCGGGTGGTTTCCGTCCACCGAGTGCAGCAGTCACTTCATCGGCCATCTGACGGGTGGCGGCACCTAGATCAGTGAGCCGACTGTCGGTTATTCGGGCTTTTGGCCCTGATAATGATAGCCCTGCAAGCGCAATGCCATTTTCATCAAAGATGGTGGCTGCCACGCAGCGTAAACCGATCGCGCGTTCTTCGTCATCTAGGGCATATCCTAATTTTCGGATATGAGAGAGTTCAGTGCGTAAAGCGGTTGGGTTGTCGATAGTGCGATCTGTAAATCGGGCCAGACCTTTGCGTTGTAAAATATTCGATACGCCTTTTTCGGTCATACTCGCCAGTAGTGTTTTGCCAACACCCGAAGCATGTATGGGTGACCGACTGCCTAGTTTCACAATCATACGCATCATTTCTGGTGATTGAACTTGCCCAACATAAACCGCTTCGCCATCGTCGATGACACCCAGATTTACGGTCTCACCAGATTGGTCGACCAGACGTCGCATATAAGGCCGGGCGGTGGCAATAAAGTCTCGCCGATTTAAAAAAGCATTTCCTACCGAGAAAGTTTTAAGTCCAATAAACCAAAGCCCGAGAGTAGAGTCATGCTCGACATAACCCATTTCTTCGAAGGTGTTGAGCAAGCGATGTGTGGTCGCTGATGGCATACCCAGTTGCTGCGACAGGTCGGTTAAGTTCATGCCGGTAGGTGCGAGGGAAAGCCGCTCAAGCAGGGTCATGGCGCGAACTAACGATTGGTTCTTGCCATCGCCTGGTTTGCTATTGGGGCCCGGTGGCCGGCCACGTTTTTTAGAAATTTGAATGATTGAATCTGGCATACGCTGTAATTTAGCACGGATTTTTTTTGTTTAATAGATCAAAAGTACGATAATAATAAATAAAAATATATTCCAAGAATTTCCATACTTTAAAGTTATTCAATATTGTTATTAATCAAGCCATTGATTTATATGCATTTAATAAATTCCAAAAATTTATTAATGCATATAATTAAAATGGTAATAATTACCATTTATTATTTTATTCAGTGCCAATGACGCCTTTATGGTTTGAAGCCGCGTTGGCATAGGCCGCAACAATATTTTAAAAGCGTGAGTATCGTCTATGTATCATAAGAATTTAATAGTGATACTCTGTTCTGACCGGCGACTAAAAATCAGGGGGTTTCCGATGATTTTTGTTCTGTCTAAGCAGGCGGGGCTAGTGTTTCGCATTAATGGTTTGGTCATTGCGACCATTGCAATGTTAATGAATGACTAGACTATGCAATAGAATCTGGTAGTTGCGGGTCGTGGCTGAAGTGGTCTATCGTAAAAGTTCATAGTTGAGATAAGTATCGAGAGGATAATATGCGAATAGCAATCTTTGGTAGTGGCGGTGTAGGTGGTTATTTTGGTGGCCGGCTGGCGCAAGCCGGTTACGATGTCACCTTCATTGCGCGTGGTGAGCATCTTGCCGCTATGCGTGAGAGCGGGTTGCGGGTCGATAGTGTAGTCGGGGATTTTGTGCTGGATAAGGTACAGGTGACTGATGATCCGAAACAAGTGGGTAAAGTTGATTTCGTCATTTGTGCTGTGAAGGCCTGGCAAGTAGCTGCCGCTGCAAAAAACATGATACCGATGATTGGGCCAGACACATTGATCATTCCATTACAAAATGGTCTCGATGCGTCTGAAGATTTATCTGGTTCTCTAGGTGCTGAAGCAGTATTAGGTGGTCTGTGTGCTTTGATAGCATTTCAAGCCGGTGCTGGGCATATCAAACACAACGGCGCCAATCCATTAATCCAATTCAATCGACTCGATGGTCAGGCTGATCTGCGAGTCAATCAATTGTCAGAGGCTTTTAACCATTGTAGTGGCGTAAAGTCGAGTATTCCTGGGGATGTCAATGTCGCTATTTGGTTAAAGTTTTTGTTGATTAGTCCCTGGAGTGGTTTGGGTGCAGTCTCTCAGGCCCCCATTGGTGTGCTGTTAAAATTAGTTGAGACTCGACAATTACTGATTGATTCGATTCAGGAAATTTATCAGTTAGGTTTGGCTCAAGGTGTCAACTTACCTGGAGATAGTATCCAGAGGACACTAAATATTTTAGAAAGCCTACCAGAAAGTTCGAAGGCTTCAATGCAGAAAGATATGGCAAATGGCAAGCCCTCCGAGCTCGATCAGCAAAACGGAGCGATTGTGCGCTTGGGTAAAGTGCTTGATATCGATACCCCGATCAATCGCTTTATTCTGGATAGCCTACGCCCGCAGGAATTGCGAGCCCGGGGTGCTTTGCGTTTTTGAGTGATTAAAAATTGGGTCCAATGCTCTGCTCTCAGTGTTTCATTTTCGCCTTTGCTTCGCGGCGCCGAGCGTGCAGTACCCCTTCGGTGTAACCGTTAGCCACAGCTCTGCCTTTGAAAACTAAATCGAGCGCGGCCTGAAAAGCGATGTTGTTGTCAAAGTCG
>CAXMOZ010000206.1:0-11996 GCA_964195315.1 uncultured Acidimicrobiia bacterium
AAATAAGACCATGTGTGACATGTTGGGACTTGAAGAAAAACAATTAGTATCAAAGTCTCTATCTCGCTTCAGTGCTATTGGACATCAGAATACCTACAACCTGTATATTCAAGAGCTCCTAAAGCATGACGACAAACGAAAATGCGATTTGAAGTTATTACGGAGTGATGGAGCAACCATCACTATCCACACAGTAAGTGCTAAAGTCTTTGATGAAGATGGAACTGTGCTAATCCGTTCAGCGGTGATTGACAACTCAGAACTTAGCCTTCACAACAAAGATAAAAAAGACCTGGCAAAAGAATTAACTCTGGCTAACATAGAGAAAGAAAAACGGGCCAATGAATTAGGCATAGCCAACATCGAGCTTGCTTTTCAAATCGAAGAGAAGGATAAACGAGCCAATGAATTAGGCCTGGCCAACATAGAACTAGAGCATAGAGCCCATTACGACATGCTCACCGGCTTACCCAATCGTTCATTGCTTGCCGGTCGATTGTCTCAAGCCATGTTGAAGTGCAGATGCAACCAGCAGTCATTAGCCGTTGCCTATATGGACTTAGATGGCTTCAAAGCGGTTAATGATACCCATGGCCATGATGCGGGAGATAAACTACTCATTACGCTATCAAAACGTATGAAAGAGGCTTTGCGCGAGGGGGATACGCTGGCCCGAATAGGCGGTGATGAATTTATCGTTGTGATGGGCAATTTGGATAACAATAAGGATAAACATACTGTATTACGCAGACTTCTAAAAACCGTTACTGAGCCTGTTTACGTAGGTGATGCCGTCATACAAATTTCAGTGAGCATTGGTGTTACCCTTTATCCGCAAGATGATGTAGACGCCGACCAACTTATGCGTCACGCCGATCACGCCATGTATATCGCTAAGCAAGCAGGCAAGAATCGTTATAACCTGTTTGATATTGCTCAGGATAATGAGATCAATCTTCAGCTGGAAAGTATCAGTGATATTTCCTTAGCCTTGAAAAAACAAGAGTTTGTGTTGCACTACCAACCTAAGGTGAATATGCGCACTAGTGAAGTGATAGACGTAGAAGCTTTAATTCGTTGGCAGCATCCTGACCGAGGTTTAGTACCCCCTTTAGAGTTCTTGCCGGCGATAGACAGTCATAATGTTAGTCTGGAGCTGGGTGAATGGGTGATCGACACCGCATTGAACCAAATAAGCCAATGGCAAAACAAGGCAGTTGATCTATCAATTAGTGTCAATATTAGTGCTTATCAATTAAAACAAGCTAACTTCACCGCTCGCTTAGCTGCATTATTGGCAGCCCATCCTGATGTCAACCCGCGCTATTTAGAACTAGAAGTATTGGAAACCAGTGCGTTATATGACATCAGTCAAGTTTCTGAGACCATGAAGGAATGTCAGGAGCTAGGCATACGGTTTGCCTTAGATGACTTTGGCACAGGGTATTCATCACTCACCCATCTCAGACGTTTGCCAGTGTACTTGATTAAAGTTGACCAGAGTTTCGTACGTGACATGCTAGAAGATGCTGACGACTTATCGATTGTTAAAGGCGTTGTAAGCTTAGCTAAAGCATTCCAGTGTGAAGTGATTGCCGAGGGTGTAGAGACTATCGCCCATGGCGCAGCGCTGTTGCAACTGGGTTGTGAATTAGCGCAAGGCTATGGCATTGCTCACCCCATGCCTGCTGGTGATATCCCAGAATGGATACTTAGCTGGAAAGCCGATGATTCCTGGAAAATCGCAAGTTTTGTTTAAGCTAACCACTAAGCCTGACTAGGTGCGCCCTTGCGGCATATTGGTTGTAACGAATATAAGTACTCATCCACCATTTAAATATTCCTGTCACGAAGGGCCCTATTTGACAACACAGGAGTCGTCCAGTGAGCCAACTCCAGCAGTAACTCCAACGACTCTTCTGGGCAAAATATCAGTCGTTCCGGTCAGCTTGCAAATTGATCCTTCACCGCAATACCGGGGCGTTCAATGTCAAAATTGTTTGCCTTAACCTAGCTGCAAACCACTTTGACTGACTATTGATGTAAACCTCGACTTGTGATTTTTTCAGGTTTTAAAAACCTCTCTATACCCATAAAGCGCCGGACTTCCTCCGGTATGTAAAAACAATTGCCTGCTGCCTGGCATTATCATCTGCTGTGAACACAAGTCGATAAAACCAGCCATGGCCTTGCCGGTATAAACGGGGTCTAACAACAGGCCTTCAAGTTGAGCGCAATATTTTACCGCTTCGATCATGCCGGGAGTAGTGATGCCATAACCTTCACCAACATAAGCACCATTGGTGATGACTCTACCGTCAGCTAGGTTCGGGTCGAGTTCGAGAGCCGTGAGGGTTTGCCTGAGTAAAGCCTCAACGAGTTTTTTTTGTTCTTCGGTAGAACGACTGACAGAAATACCAAGCACGGGTATATCGATTTCGGCGGCTATAAGGCCTGCAAGCAATCCCGCCTGAGTACCGGCACTTCCGGTCGCCAAAACAACCTGATCAATCCGCAAATCGCCTTCACTGAGTTGCTGCACTATTTCATTGGCGCAGCGCACATAACCATAACTGCCGATCACGTTTGAACCACCGACTGGAATCAGATAAGGCTTTCGTCCTTCGGTTTTGAGTCTCTCAATTAGACTATCTGAATAAGCATGGCTATCTTCATCGATGTTTAACTGATGAATTTTCGCACCAAATAAATTGTCGAGCAGCATGTTGCCATTGTTGTAATAGTCTGTTTTTGGCGTGCCTGCTACGTCTTCAAGAATTAACTCGCAGCTAAGGCCAAATTTCGCTGCCGCCGCTGCGGTTTGTCTGGCATGGTTAGATTGCAAACCGCCAATAGTCACCAGTGTATCAGCGCCCTGCTTCCTGGCATCAGCTAACAGGTATTCGAGCTTGCGTGTTTTATTACCCCCGACGGCAAGACCAGTGCAATCATCTCTCTTGATGTAGAGTTTGCAGCCCAGCTCTTGTGATAACCGTGGTGCGAACTCCAGAGGTGTTGGCGCGTGGGTTATTTCTATTCTGGAGATTTGCTTGAAGTTTTTCATATCAATTATTTTCGTGTTTGTGAGTTCCGA
Source organism: uncultured Acidimicrobiia bacterium (assembly GCA_964195315.1). Lineage (GTDB taxonomy): Bacteria > Pseudomonadota > Gammaproteobacteria. Next base: position 3,095 of record CAXMOZ010000206.1, read on the forward strand.
GCCTTAGCCCACTGAGTCAAGTATCAAAAGTATAAAGGCCTATCCGCTAATCTCAATCTGGGAATTCCCCTCTAAATCTCATCCTTTCCCAGGTTATTGGCTGTACTGCCTGATAAGTGTGCCTAGCGTTCGTATACCAACCATCAAGTGCAGCAGTGAGCTCACTCCACCAGTAACACCAACGACGCCATTGTGCAAAATCGCAGTCGTTTAGATCGGTGCCTTCCAATCTCAGCAACGGCACATAACAGTCATTACTTTAGACTTTAAATAATTGATGAAAAGAGCTGTTTGGGGCTAATTCACTATTATCGTATATGGAGTTACACTGACTCTTATTAACTTTACGGGGTAACTGATCAAACTTGAGGGTACGCAATCTCGTTTGCAAGTCAGAAAAAATTGAGACACCCCTGCATCAACAAATGATCAATGCCAGGCATCAGAGTGCAGTTCGTGGGTTTGCTGGGTATTTTCATGAGCTATTGGATCGGTTTGAAGCCAATCAACTTTGAATGCAATAGTTGCATATTAAGGGCTTTGTTGACTCTCTCACATAGAGGTTCACCAAAAATTCACTGTCCTTCTAAAAACACGCTTTACTGAACTCCCCAAAGCAACTTGTCTAAAAGTGCTTTCATTTGCTAGCGATAAAATAGACAACTGAGCACATCCACTCGAACGGCTCAGCACCCAGTTACCCATTTTTCTCTAAACATCAACGCTCGCTCACAATCCACCGAGCGCAATACACCCAGGCACTAATACAGATACACCACACCGCTATTGGTCGCTAAGTTATTGCTTTCATCACCCCCAACTCCCCTAGCGTTGCTGTCCTCTAATGGAGCCCCCACCGCGAGGGTTCTGCTCGAACCATCCAGACTGACTGAATGGCCGAAACTATCCTGTGCCCCGGTATTACTGGCTTTGAGATAAGCTTGCTGGATCCAGACTTTGCCAGTGCGCCTAAACACATACACTGCAACGCTACCGAGAGCTAAGTCATTGTTTTCATCAACTCCAACTCCAGTGGTGTTGCTGTCCTCATTTCTAGCGCCCACCGCCAAGGTGCGCCCACCGCCAAGGTATTGCCATCCGCGCTTAGGCTGACTGCTCCACCGAACTCATCAGATTGCCCGGGGTTACTGGCTTTGAGGTAAGCCTGCTGGCTCCAGATCGTGCCACTGCGGGTAAACACATATACCGCACCGCTATCGCCAACTGAGTCATTGCTTTGATCCCCCCCCTATTCCGATGGCGCTGCTGCTCTCACCTGTAGCCCCCACCGCCAGGGTGTTGCCATCCGCGCTCAGGCTGATTGAGTTACCGGCAACATCGTTAGTCCCAGTGTTACTGGTTTTGAAGTAACCAATGCTTTCCGCCAAATTGCCGCTCACCGAAACGCTCGGCGCGTCGGTGCAGCCAGCACTGTTACAGCTTTGCAGGATGTATTGGGCATTGAGCCGATCTTATAACGTCACGATGTGATCGAAAGTTTGTACGCCCGCTGCGATATCCGGCCCCACCTGGGTAAAGCCATCACCGGTCTCAGCCTGTTCCGTCAGCCGATAAAAAGTGGCATTGGCCACATCGGTCTAGGTTAACTGGAACAGTTTGGTTTGCACATGCGATAGAGTGGGTTTGGCCGCGTCGGTGGTCGGGACTGTTACGGGAATGATGATCGTAAAACTGGTCGTTACCGTGCGATCTGTGGTAAGCCGGCCCTTCGTGAGAGTATTACCGACGAGGGTGCCGCTGTACCCCGTAACACTGTCGATCTGAAAATTGTCATTAGGAGTCACTGTGAAAGCAGTCCTGTCGCCCGGTGTGACGGTACTACTGAACGAGGTAATGCCACCGTTAGGGACTTCTATGGCCGTGGCTGAAATACTCGTTGAGGTTGACGTTGGCGTTGCCGAGCCACCAACGCCGCCAAAAGCCATTAGAAACAAGCTGGTCAGTAGACGAAGAAGTTTGCTATGTTTAGAATAAAGCGCGCTTTGCGTCATAATACTGATCCTGTTAGTTATTGCTTTTGATGATGTCATAAATATGACCCTAATGAGGCGGTATGGTGATAGCTGGCGCGCATAGTAACCTTCACAATTCAGGGGGCTTCCAGCACCCTGTATTGGAGGTGTTCTGCACTGAATGTTCCAAACGACTCTGTCAATAAACGTTGCAGTAACGTAGATTTCAAGAGTTGTTGCCGACTTATAAAGAAGGAAGCCCAATGCCAGCCCTATGAACCAATTTCAAAATACGATTCCAATTGTGGATGACTGTATATGGCATACACTTGGCTAGAAACCAAATCTAAGTAAGATGGACTATCAGCATGACCCAGCTGATATTCTTGTAGTATTTCCGCCTACCCTTAGTGGTTCAGACGTTTATTTCGATGATGTAACAAACACATTTGACTGTTCAGAGAACATGCGGACATAATAAAACCGTAAATATCAAATATTTAGGGTTTTATTTGGCAGAAAGTTAGGGATTCGAACTAGGCTTTTATATGCCTATTTGCATACCTTTTAATACGCTAGAGCCAATAGTTACCACCTAGCTGATATCTGTCCTTGGTCATGCTGAACACTCAATCACTACTGGAAGGTATGGTTCTACTGAACGGGACATGGTGAAGCTGCATGAGATGACTAATAAGATTCCTGCACTTTATCATTTACAGGGAGAATCAAAGTCAGCGACACCCCAACTAACGCTGACTGCCAACCATTAGCTAGCAACGCAGCTTCGAACAGAGTTATCCTTATTCGCATTACTTGCTGCACCAGCACCTGGGTCCACAACTCGTACGGTCGCTACTTTATTTTGAGTAAAAAAGTCGACAGCATCTTTACCTTGCACCTTGTTATTACCGACCAATGAACCTTTAATACCACCAAAAGGAAGGTAAGGATGTGGTGCGCAAATACCGACATTGACACCGACCATACCGACATCCGCTTCCTGAATAAATTTTTCAGTATAGAAACTATTTTGAGTAAAGATGACAGCACCATTGCCCATTGGGTGGTCACTGATAGCATCCAATGCTCGGTCGATACAGCCTAGCTTATGAATACTGAGTACAGGTCCGAAAATTTCTTCTTTAGAAATACGCATATCTGGGGTGACATCAGTGAAGATGGTTGGGCCGACAAAGTAACCATCTTTATTGCTATCGGCCATATCTGGATTACGCCCATCCAGTAACAATGTAGCGCCTTCAGCCAGACCGATTTCGATATAGTTTTCAATTTTGCTTTTAGCACTAGCCGAGATGACCGGTCCCATAAAAACACTTTCGTCGCTGGCATCTCCAAGCGTAATTCCTTTCGATGCTACTAATAAGCGTTCCACCAGTTCATCATGAATCGCTGGCACAGCTGCAATATTAGAGATGGCCAAACAACGCTGTCCGGCAGAACCATAGCCAGACATCAGAACATTCTCAATGAGCAGGTCCATTGGTGCATCTTCCATGACGACACAGAAGTTTTTCGCGCCACCCAACAACATAGAAATTTTTCCGCCACGACCACAACCTTCAGCAATAGCTTTCGCCGTTGGGGTAGAACCGACCAAACATACGCCGACAACATTGTCATCTTCATACCAGGCTTCAACAACTTCACGGTCGCCATGCACGATATTCACAACACCTTCCGGTAAACCAATATCGACCAACAACTGCATCATTTTTTGCATAAACAGTGGTGATTCGGTGGATGGCTTATAGACAAATGTATTGCCCGTGCCAATCGCAAAAGGAATAAACCACCCGAAAACCAGGGCCGGAAAGTTAAAGGGTGCCACGCCACAAAACACACCCATCGGCGCTTTGATGACCCGTCCATTGATATTGTTCGCGATACCTTGAATCGTTTCACCTTGTAAAAGCGCTGGGATGCTACACGCCATTTGTAAAATCTCAATGACTCGCATCACTTCACCGCGTGCTTCTGCAATATGCTTAGCTTGATCAACCGCAATTGATTGAGCGAGCATTTCTTTATTATCCTGCATTGCACGAACCATTTTGAAAATGTAATCCATGCGTTTCGGTAAGGGTTGTTTGCTCCAAGTTTTGAAGGCAGCTGCGGCTGCGGCGGTTGCCTGACGTGATGTCTGTGCGGTTCCAAGTGGCACATCACCTATCTTTGCACCATTCGACGGATTAAAAAGAGGCGCACTTTCGCTACCGCTACTATCGAGCCATTTTCCGTTGATATGATCTTTAATCTGGATCGGTTTGGCTAACCACTCATCGCTGAAACGAGCCGATGTGTTTGGCGTTTTATCTGTCATGAGCTGAATATCCCTAAATAAATGAGAACTAATTGATAACTAATATAAACAATGATTCTTTGAGCTGTAGCAATAGTGACATTAGATCACCGATTCGACACATTGTGGCAGTGTCAGTAACGCATGGCTTGATAAGGATACACGCAATAGAATTATCTTCATTAGATAAATTTTGGCAGTATTTGTGAATGATATTTACATCAGGAATAACAATGCTAAACCACCTACCCATGTCACTAAAGTGCCCTTCAAATAAATAGTTAGGGTCTACTTTACTTGAACATATAATTTGGTACGTGCATTGCTGAAGTACTTGAACAAAGACCCTAGGAAGCTCTCAAAGGCTGTTCCCTGAACTGCCAGAATCAAAGGTTAATACACATTAATATCAGCATTGATAGGGCAAGTCGGAAACTCAATCACTACCTGTCGTTATGGTTCTGGTAGGTGGTGTCAACATCGCTCGGAAACTGAGCCATTTACAATGAAGCGGCTTATTCTTTGGTACTGATTAGTGCTATAGAGGATCTAGAAGTAGCTTTTGATCGAATACCTCACCCAGCCTAGCCCTTTCTTCAATAGCTTAGTCTTCAGCACTGGTGCCAACTAGAAGGTATTGATAATCAAAGTGTTGGTGTATGAACTTCTATGTAAGGTACATCCTATCTAAGTTCACCAGAAGCAAACCTAGGTAAATCCTCGTAGGTCAAGCTTGGAATCACAAGTCTATTGGCCATGTACACGCAAAGCTGATCACCACTTAGTCGACCTGACGCGTGGCTACTTAATCTATTATTACCGGCTAAGTTCAAGTAGGCATTGACCTATCCGGAGAAAACAGTTTAGCCAACAATGTCCATTTCATTAATTGAAAGCAGGCACCGTCACAAATAATGCGGTTATTTTAGAAATCAATCAGAACCTCATAGTTGCTAATTACTTGCAAAGAAGAAGTTATCTGCTTTAATCTTAGAACGAAGACACCATTAAACTTCATACTTTCGAAGCTCTAACTCGGTTCTTTTAGATAGTTTTGGGATAAAGCTTAATATTTGCTAATTCGAAAACCTGTTCGGTAAGGATAATAATTTATGAAAAAGGATAATAATTTATGAAAAAAGAAACTGGTTTTATTAAATCAACCCTTGTTGTCTCATGTGTGTTTTTTTTAGTTGCATGTGGCGGTGGCGGTGGCGTCGGTGGTTCTACAACGGCACCCCCAGTAGTTCCCTCCTCCACCTTGAGTGGAACTGCGGCTGCAGGTGCAGCGATCATTGGTCAGGTAACTATTAAAGGTTCGTTGGGTTTGACTAAATCGGCTCAAATTGAGACCAATGGAAATTACACTGTTGATGTAACTGGTTTAACCGCGCCGTATCGTTTACGGGCAGTCGGTACAGTGGGTGGTCGAACCTACAAACTGCATTCGTACGCCGAAGCAGCCGATCTAGGCGGCAACGTTAATATCACACCATTCACCGATCTGATTGTGGCCAATGCGGCATCGCAGATAGCCGAAAGTTATTTTGACTCCAATACACCGATGGCTATTGACCCTGTTAATTTACAAGCCCAGGAAGACGCGTTACAGGCTAGGTTACAGGCGGTATTTACGGCGTTGGGTGTTGAGACAGCCATTGATTTATTGCGTTCAACCTTTAGTGCCGACCATTCTGGTCTGGATGCGGCGCTCGACGTGGTGAGAATTGAAACTGATCCGGGTTTGAATATCGCCACAATTACTAATCTGATCGATATGACAACGATTACTGACCTTATTACAGATGCGACTGATAACTCGGCACTGCTGGTGGTATCTGATCCAGCGGCCTTGACAACAAATGTGACCGACATTCAGGCAATAGCCGCCAAATTTGTTGCATTGACGGCAGCATTTGCCAGTGGTTTACCTCAGCCGAGTGAAATAACAGATACGTTTTCTACAGACTTCTATGATGAAGATGAGCCTAAAGGGCTATTTTTAACCGATATTACAACTGATCCGACCAATGTTGGTATTAGTTTCGATGGGATATCAGTTTCGGACCTCGATACATCTGCGGGTACCGCCACCGTCACTTTCAACGTCAGTATTAACGGAATAACCGACCTCGAACCCGTAACCTGGTTAGCAGCAAAGGATAGTACTTTAGGTTGGCAGCTACGTGGTAACCAGCGCATTGTCAGTTCTTATTTTAGTTTTCACTGCAATGATAACAATGCCAATGGTGTGGACGGTGACTGTGGTGTAAATACCCGATTTGAGGATAACGACGTTAACAATAATGGCACGATGAATGCTCCGATCGCATCTGGTACTGTGAGTATTATCAATGGTAGTGATGGCACGACGATTAAGGATGTCATTTACCTTGGCGTCTGTGATTGCACTGCACCGGGAGACGGGCAAGTGTGGGACGAAGCAAATGCTGGGTACACCGGTGACTACAAAGGCTTTGGCACTTCGCAAGGCTTAATCGATTCAACCATTTTTACGGTCGGGGATATAATTCAATACGCCTTTTATACTCAGGCCCTGGATGTAATAACTACTGCTGCCCCGCAAATTAAAGAGGGCGCTATCGCCATAGCAACCTACAGCGACACCCTGTTATTTGCACCGTCGTTAGTCCCTTTATATCCAAGTGCTACGGCAGCTAGCCAGACAGCCATTACGAACTTTACACTGGGTAGTAATTTAACAGTTGCCTGGACGCTGGCATCGGGAACACGTAATAGCGAAGTGTTGGTGGAAATTCAGGATAACGCAGGCAACCGACTCGAGACCTGGATAGAGACCTTGGGTACCACTGCAACGAGTGTTAACTTTGCATCCACCGCATTAAATTCTACGGCCACAACCGATGCGGGTCTTGATGCTAACGCAACTAGCTATAATCTTTTGGTTAGAGTCTACGCTGAGGACATATTAACCGGCCAGGATCACTCGAGAGACTATAATGCGACTATTCCAGGCCCAGGGGCGACGACTACTCCACCGTCAACTACTAATCTGGCCTGTAATTACGAATCAGGTTGGAATGACGCTGCTGATGGTGGTCTGGGCGCACCGATTACACCAAAGAGTTTTGCTGATTATGAAGGGACATTGGAAAGTTGCGGCACGGCGATGTCTTTTACTGCAGCTGATGTAGCGGGTAAAACGTTTGTGGATGGGGTCGAGTCATCAGTATTTAATGCACTCGGTGGAGCGACAGGAACCGAGTCAAGCCAAGGTACCGGGTCCTTCGTCGATACAGAGGATACTATAGCTTTTAACTGGTACGTCGAAGCTGCCACCTGTACGGGTTGTACCCATAGCTACCTGGTTCAATATTCTGACTCAACCATAGATAACAGTTTAGACGCGGGATTCTCTTTCCGAGAAACTACATCACTGACAGGTTTAAATGGGCCGCTAGGTGTCAGTAACACTGGATATACCTACCATAAGTATAGTGAGCAGTCGAATTATGGTGATGGTGTTCGTGCTGTTGGATCGGATGGTGAAATCTGGTTTTCGACGGATATTCTTCAGTAATACTCATTCACTTTTGTTGTACTTTAAAAGCCACTCAGTTCGAGTGGCTTTTTTATGGGCGTCATTTTTTGGCACTTATTCAATAAAGGGTGCTGATTCTTAAATGAACACTTGCCAGTAAGACAAAGATTGTAATGGTTTAACCAGTAGGTACAGCCCTGTCCTATCAGTAAGCTTATAGGATTTCGTTTGTGGCTTTGCCGATTTAACTTTGTGATCCGTAAGAGGCAAGGTAGTCCATCCTATCCCACATAGCTGGTGGTAAAAACCAGTCATTGGTGGTCATCTAATTGAGTTACCACCGATATTGCCACCAAATTTTATGGCTTGTATTATCAACAGCACAGCATACGACGTTAAACCCTTGACAAAATTGGATTGCAGGCATAAAAAAACCCGCAAGATACGGGTTTTATTAAAATATGGCGGAGAGTGAGAACGCCACATTTAATTCCTCACAGTATTATACAGAACAATATTATCCAGATAACCGTTTAAATACAACGCTTTCAGTTCCATATCAGTCCTCACCGTATTATAATAACCAGAAGTTTTGACGGTTTATTTGACGGTTCGCATTCTAGAAAACCGTCAGTCTTTCACTTAATAGATTATAGGTTTTACGATGTCACTTTCTCATACCGCTGTTGCCAATGCTAAACCGAAAAATAAGGTACATAAATTATTTGATGGTGGCGGTCTACACCTACTGATCAAACCATCCGGCTACAAATGCTGGAAATACGACTACAGGATCGATACAGCCAGAGGCACATACACTATCGGTCAGTACCCAGACGTGAGCTTAAAGCTTGCCAGAGAGCGTCATAGGGAAGCCAGAGAATTTGTAGCTAGAGGCATTCACCCGAAAGAAATCAAGGTGCAAGAACGCATAGAGAGCGACCTCAACGACATGAGGTTCAGCTACTATGCAAATCAGTGGCTCGAAAAGCAAAATCTTGCAGAATCCACCTACTCTGACCTAAAGCAGCGCATTGAAAAAAACTTGACCCCCTACCTCGACAAAAAAAAGGTTAATGAATT
>CAXMOZ010000207.1:0-2451 GCA_964195315.1 uncultured Acidimicrobiia bacterium
GCGCGCAAAATAAAAAGTCTCGCAGCCCATGAGAATAAAGAGCTCCGGGCAAATTGATGCACAGATTCGCCACATTTTCGGCACGGATTCGCCACGCTTTTGGAAGAATGACACGTAAGTTAGCGACACAAAAAGATTTAGAAATTCAAAAAGGTGTTTAAAAACATGAGGGTAGGGGGTGGTGGACGCCTCCCCCTCCAAAACCCAAGTCATCGACAGTGTGCCCAGCCCGTTTAAACAACATAACCGGCCAACCTGGCATTATGACGACAGTGCGGTTATTTCGGCGATTTACGACAACGAATTTACCGACTTGTATCAAATCAGTTTGAGTGACGGCAAAGCAAAACGCATCAGCTTCGACGGTGGCCGTTATGCGCTGATGACCTCGCCCACCACCTTGCTTTATACCCGGGTCAAAAGGGGGTTGTGGCAAAAAGAAATCGACAGCGATGGCCCGCCATTTAACAAGATCAGCGGCAAGCTGTTTAAAACCCTCTACGCCTGGACCTACGCCGACAGTGGCATTTATTATCGCCAGAATACCGATGACTATCATCAAATAGCCTTTTATGATTTTGCCGAGCAGCAGTTAAAACCTTTGGTGAGATTGCCCAAACGGGCTTTTGAAAATTCCGGTGCGTTAAGCTGGGTGCCGGGCAGTAATAAGTTGTTGTTTACTGGCACCGAGTTTCCGCAGGCTGATATCAAGCTTTTGACACATCCTTTGTTGTCTAGATAGTGTTTTCGTGCAGGGAGTGCACACTACTTTGATGATTTAAGACGGGATTGACGGTTGCCGATTCAAAGTGGGGATTTTGACATAAAGCGGCGACAGCATCGCCGCTTTAAAGGTCACGCTTGAAAGTTCAAATGATTAATCTTCAACGTAAACCGATTTTCCGCCAATGGCAGTACATTGGTATTGGTAGACGTTAAATCGAGCTTCGAAAGAGCAAGATTCAATCGACGGGAATCTTACAGGCCAATGCTCTGCCATCAATTTGCCCAAAGCCGCTTGCTCTGCTTCGGCTTGGGTTACACCCCAACCTGAACTATAAACCGCTTGCATAACCCAACCAGCAGTTGCAGGTAAAGCAAGACATGTAGCCAACAAACCAGCACCAATCAATTTTGTAACTTTCATATTTCTTCCTAAGTTTTTCTTATTGATCGTAGATATTTCAGTCACATAACGGATTGAGTGGCTCCAACGTAACCGCTTTGCCGACAAATTTCAAGAAAAACATGGTAAGCCGGTAGTCAGCGGTGAGTTTTACGGATCCATAATTCAGCAAAGCCGGCATGAACACTAAATGCAACAGTAAACGACACAATCGACAGCATCATAATTTGCTCATGCGTTGGCTGCCCGATAACAATAAGCGAAGGCACAAAAATCAAACGCATCGTCGCAGGTCCCAGCCCAATGGCAAAAGCCCGGATCATCCATTCCCGGTGCAAGTCGATTTGTTTGGTTCGAATGTAATACAATCCTTTTGCCAGAGACACCAGAAACAACAACGCGAAAAAACTGTTGATAACACTTTCAAGCCTGCCGGAGAAAGGGATCACCACCGCCATAAACAAGGCCGACAACGCAAGAACTCATCAAACTCACGTTTAACATATTTAGGTAAGTATTTGCCTTGTTCGGCTAAGTTTACGGTAAAGCTAGGATAGTACCGTTCGACCAATTGATAAAGCAAGGTAGTTTCTGGTCGATGGCGTTTGTATTGTTCACTCTGTCGTATTGCCGGCACATTCGTTCGTCTTTGAATTTTATACAAGCAAGTGTGGCAAAAGAGACGTAATTAACGACTGCCTGAACGGCCGGTTTGCCGATAAGCCGAAATAAGTGCAAAAGATCCTGACACTTTTGTTCTGGCATAGAGTGCTCAGCAATCTGAGCAATGTACGCAATTAAGTCCCTTGTTTAAACATTTATTGTTTCAGTTAACTGAGCAATTGAATATGCTAGATGTCAGTATCGACACATATGACAACATGATAAAAGTGACAGTGAAAAACAATGAAATCTGCCAGAGGTTACAACGTATACCAGGTGTGAGACCGATGGTTGCCAGCGCCTACTACAATGAAGTGGGCAATGGCACTGCTTATCGCAAAGGTCGGGATGTGTCGGCTTCACTAGGGTTGGTTCCCAAGCAATATAGCAGTGGTAGAAAAGACAAATTACTCGGTATCAGTAAACACGGAAATAGTGATTTACGTTGCTTATTAGTTCAAGGCGCTAAGGCCATTGTGTCGAGGGCCAAGACTAAAGATGACATAACAGGTCAAACCGGAATATTGAAAACCTGTGAAATTCAGCGGTAATAAAATACCGATATCCTGATAAGGACGATATGCGCGATTTACATCAAGGTCATAGTCTAAAGACTAATTAAAGACCGTATATATGGCAGCAATCCTGTCCCTGTTATCAAT
>CAXMOZ010000208.1:0-120872 GCA_964195315.1 uncultured Acidimicrobiia bacterium
CTGGATACTCCGTTATGAATAGAAATGCCGTTCGTTTGAGTCGACCTCTGACCTGCTTCGAAAATGGTTACTGTTGTTGAACGTTCAACTGAGGATGAATAGTTGGGTCTACTAATAGCTCATCTTGAGCTTGCTGGGAAAGAAGCAAGAGAAGGCGTTTTAACAGAATCGTCTAATAGCCAACAAACTCAAGCTGGCATGAATGTATTGAGCAAAGATGAGTTACTTGATGTGGCCCAATTAAATGAGTTGTATCTCATTAAGTCAGCTGGCCTCAGGTTTATTAAGTCAGTCGTTACGAATAAAGGTCCTCGTACTGACGAGCGATTGCTCGATGCCGATACGATTTAATTTGGGGGTCACGAAATTGCCTGGCGTAGCTTATGCCTGCGAGGCAATTCACGATAATCCCTTGATGACGGCAGAATATAACGCTTGTGCAAACCTGGTTGGGGTGGTTGCCAATGGAACTGCCGTGTTGGGTCTCGGAAATATTGGACCACTTTTCAGCAAACTTGTTATGGAAGGTAAAGCATTCTTTTTCAAAAAAACTGTAGGGGTCGATGTGTTTGACATTGAGTTAAAAGAATCCGACCCTGATAAACTAGCCGACATTATCGCTGCAATGGAGCCAACCTTTGGTGGTATTAATCTCGAAGATATAAAATCTCTAGAGTGTTTTCTGATTGAGGCTGCGCTCCGTGAACGTATGTCAATACAAGAACTCCATGATGACCAACATGGCACAGCTACTGTAGCTGCCGCAATCTTGAATGCACTCACAATCGTTGAAAAACAAATCAATGAAGTAAAAGTGACTCTATCGGGTGCCGGTGTCGAAGCAATTGCGTGTCTTGATCTGCTGGTCAGCATGGGAATGCGGAAAGAGAATATCCCGGTAACGGATGTCGAAGGTGCAATCTATACAATTAGACCTGGTTTAGAAGTAAGTCGCTTAGCCTATGCACGAAATACAAAATGTCGCACGCTGGCCCATGCTATGGCAGAAGCAGATATATTTCTGGGTCTGTCGGCTGTTGGCGTATTGAAACCAGAAATGCTTGCCTCAATGGCTAATTCAGCGCCTGAAATATTGCCTGAATTAGCTCGCGAAGTATGTCCCTACTGCATCATTGGTACCGGGCGTTCTGACTATCCTAATCAGGTAAAAAACTCACTTTGCATTGCCTTTATTTTCCGTGATGCACTCGATGTCGGTGCTAGTACCATTGATGAAAAGACAGCCTTCCCTGTTTTGATTGTTCAATTAGATATGATTGAGTCCTGCATTAGCGGAATTAGGTTGCATCTTGTGCCAGTCGAAAATTTTGAGGTGATCAACCTGCATGATGACGCTCATCATGAAAACTATTGGGAAGAGTGCTCCAGTATTGCTAGTCGTTCAGGCGTTACTAAATCACTGGCGCGCGAACAGCTTAGAAACCACCCAAACTTAATCGCGTCTATGTTGCTGCGACGAGGTGAAGTCGATGCAATGTTATGTGGTCTTTCAGGTGAATTTCCCCATAATTTAAAAATTATTGACCGGGTTATTGCCCTAAAACCAGGCGCGCAGACCTATCCGGCAATGCCAATTGTTTTTGTTCTGGGGCGACAGCTATTGGTCTGTGATACTCATGTAAATTACGACCCGAGAGCAGAGCAAATAGCGAACATGACGCTAATGGCATCTGAAGAGGTGCTTCACTTTGGAATCGTTCCATGCGTGGCTTTGTTGTCGCACTCTAATTTTGGCAGTGCTGATACACCTTCTGCGTTAAAAATGCGCAAGGTACTAAAGATTATTCGTGAAGTGACACTAGATCTAATCGTCTATGGTGAAATACAGGCAGACATGGCGTTATTAAAATTCAGGCGCGAACGAGAGTTCTCAGATTCAACGCTACGCGGCGATGTTAATATACTGATTATACAAATACTGATGCGGTCAATGTTGCTCATAGCGCGATGTGCGTTGCTGCAGGCGACGATTTTATTTGGCTGCATCATACTCGGTACTGCAAAACCAGCAAACATCGAAACGCCATCATTAACCGCTCGGCGCATACTTAACACGACTGCTATGGCGATGGTTGAAGCTGGGCAGCAATAAATTTACTTTTTTAAAACCACTGATTGATAGGGACTAAGCATGGCTACTGAACAAGACCAAAACCGATTTTCGGTACAATATGTCAATTTGGCTCATACCCGATTAGGGGCCAAGCCTGTATTTTCGACAGACGATTTTTTCGCACCTGCTAAACGTATGTTACAAACTGAACCAGCAATTTTTATTCCAGGCAAGTTTGATGATAATGGTAAATGGATGGATGGCTGGGAATCTCGCCGAAAGCGTGTAGAAGGTTACGACTATTGCATCGTAAAGCTAGGCCGTGCCGGTGTTATCCACGGTGTGGACATAGATACCAGTCACTTCAACGGAAACCAGCCGCCTGCTGCGTCAATAGATGGCTGTGTCTCGGATAAAGACATGACTGATGAATCGACCGAATGGACGAATATTCTGGCATCGGTTAGCTTGCAGGCTGACTCTCATCATTTACATGATGTTTTAGACTCGGGTGTCTACAGTCATATCAGGCTCAACATTTTCCCGGATGGTGGTGTTGCTCGATTACGTGTGTATGGCAAACCTCAGTGTGATTGGGATGACCGTGACGCGAATGAGTTAGTCGACCTGGCTGCCCTAGAAAATGGCGGTCGTTCAATTGCCTGCAGTAACCAGGCTTTCGGTTCAAATATGATGAGCCTTGGTTTACCGGGTCGTGGTATTAATATGGGTGACGGTTGGGAAACAGCTCGTCGTCGTGAACCTGGTAATGAATGGGTGGTTATTGAGTTAGGCCATGCCGGTACGATTAAGGCAATAGAGCTTGATACCGCTCATTACAAAGGTAACTACCCTGATCGAGCTTCCATTCAGGCGGGTTATATGACCGGTGGAACAGTCGACTCGATGGTGACTCAAAGTATGTTCTGGCGTGAATTATTACCAGAGCAAAAACTGGAAATGGATGCCGTACTTCGATTTGAATCTGAGTTGAACGACATAGGTGCAATTACTCACGTGCGCGTTAATATTATTCCTGATGGTGGATTAAGCCGCGTTCGATTATATGGGCAAATCGAAAAATAAATAGGCTAGGCAATTAGCGAGCGAAAACATATGACTGAATCAATCCATATCACTGATGTAAAAGTTACCGAAGTAAAAATCGAACCAATAACACGGGCTAACTTTGCTGATTTTGGCGATGTTATTGAAACCGAAGACGCTAATCACTTCCCGATAAACGACGGAAGAGTGGAGCGTTATCACGATTTGGCTTCAGTCCAGCTGAGTGCTGAGAACAGCCGCGCACTGATTAATATTTTTGAATGTAATGTTGCTAGTCAGTTTCCGTATCAGTTGCCACTGGTCGAACGACACCCCATTGGTAGTCAGGCTTTTATACCGCTTACCCCGATTAAGTTTGTGGTGGTGGTTGGAAAGGCGGGCAATCATCCAAAGCCTGAGGATTTACGTGCGTTTGAAACAAACGGACATCAGGGTATTAATTATCATCAAGGTGTCTGGCACATGCCTTTGGTTGCAGATCAGGTTGGGTTACGTTTCTTAGTAGTAGATCGAGGAGGCGACGGCCATAACTGTGACGAAGAAGGCTACCC
The DNA here is from genome assembly GCA_964195315.1 of uncultured Acidimicrobiia bacterium. Taxonomy (GTDB): domain Bacteria; phylum Pseudomonadota; class Gammaproteobacteria. Next base: position 3,694 of record CAXMOZ010000208.1, read on the forward strand.
CGATGATCAACGGATTATGATTGTTCGCTAGACAGGCTAATCTTAAGTAGCTGTCTAATTACTATAACCATCGTAAGAAGACACAAATATGTAATCTGACTATCCATGTGACATGCTCGGTTATGGCTCAAAGGCCATTAATCCTCTCTGGCGAGGCGATGGGAAGTTCGTTGTTAATTACGAAGAAGGGGCAGAAAACTGCATCTTACATGGTGACAAAACTTGGGAAGCTTTTCTGTCAAAAATTGTTGGTGCTCCAGTATTGCCAGGTGTGCGCCACATGAATTTAGAATCGATCTACGAGTATGATAGTCGTCGAGGGTTCTGGCAATGACATAAATTTTTTAGTGATGGAAAACTACCGATAACAGTATTCGGCGTTGCTATGATGCTAGCGAGAAACCCATAAGTGGTTGCTGCAATGAAGGCATCTGATTGAAAATTGCCAGACATGGATTACGCTGGATCGATTACCAACACATTGGTATTGAAGTCAAACGCGAGCACATGCAACAGCCCATTGAAATTCATCAGCGGGTCAGGGGTAGCAAGCCTTCTAGTTGGTATAGCAGACGCTCCAGCCTCAATACTCAAACACTGGTGACTGATCTACAGGATAACATTCAGGGTAATGATTTATCCATCTGTAAACGTAAATGGCACCAGGCCAACCCGAAGTGGCAATACTAGATGATCAAATCGTTTGGCCATTTGATAACCGAAAATTTGACACGCCGAGTGAAGGGACCGACAGTCCGCCCGCAGCCACTGCCAGCCAATCATTCATCTGCTAAGGCGTTCAGAATGTATTTTGATGTGTTGCCGTAAAACAGTTGGCCGAGGATTTTTTGTGATAGGGAATCTGCTGACGATTGGCTATGTTCAGATTTACAGGGATTTGGACTGGTCGAAAGTTAGATCTCTGGCTCCGTGTAAAGTCTAGTGACGTTGCAACGATCACAGCCTGACATCAATATTTTCTGACCAACCTTGTTTGATTTTTCTAGTGTCAGCATGCGTTTGCCCCGCCCACCTTCAGTGAGTGCACACAATAACCCAGCCGCACCTGCGCCTAATACGATTACATTCCAGATTTTTTTAGTTTCTACCACTAACGAGAATAACCTGTAGCGCCATTTTATCGACTGTGCTTTTTGTATGCTCGCATCAATCAAATATAAAACAGGGGGCATCTCTGCTTTCTGACAGTGCCTCAAAAAGCTATCATTACACTTTATCCTGTTACCAACTTTAGCAATGCAAATGGCCTGTCGTTTATTATTTTTTGCGGCGTTAATTTTGATGTTGTCTGCCTGTGCTGGCAAGCACCTGAATAATTACGTCGAACAGATTGATAGTTATGATCAGATTGCTTATGTGATCGATCATGGTATTCATACTGCGGTTGTAGTGGATGCGAAACCACTGGCAGCGAAACTAGGGCTGAGTAATACCTTATTTGGTCGGTTTAAGTTCATCGAGATTGGGCGCGGTGATGCGGGTTTCTACCAGGCTGAGGAAGAGGCTTTTTTAGTCACCTTGAAGGCACTTTTTTTGTCGACGCCCGCTGTGTTGCACCTGAGTGCCTACAACAAGCTGCCGGCTAAAAAATTCCCGTTGAGTAAAACAGTTGATATAAAGCTGTCTCAATCTGCGTTGGAAAAGCTACTCGATGCGATTGTCAGTGATTTCAGTTTGGATCAAGGTCGAGCGATTGAGTTGGCTTCTGGTCGGGATAAAGACAGTCGGTTCTTTCAGTCTAAAGGTAGTTATCATTTATTCTATACCTGTAATAACTGGACAGCCGATATGATCGAACAAGCGGATTATCCGATTAAGCACCGCTGGAGCTTTTTTTCGAGCTCGGTTATGAAGCAACTAGATCAAGTTCAGCAGCGACTGAATCAGCCTCCAAATGGCGCAGTCGACATTGAACCTCGTCTGCAATAGTCATTTACAGGAAGAATGATGGCAGAACTACTCAAACATCGCTTCAACTCGACACTAATTTTTAAGCTGGGTGATGCCTTGCAACTGGCTTATAAACCTTTCGGTAAAGAAAGTTTTATGACTTGTGTTTTGAAGCGCAATGGCATGGAAAAGAGTTAAAGGGTCGTATGACACATGACTGAAGTGATTGTTAAGGGTCACGTAATAGTTAGCTGTCCATTTGAGCTGATCGATAAAAAAAGAGGTTAGTCGCTGTGATTATTTTATTCTTGATTAACTGCACGGTGGTTGCAACAGCTGTTGTCATTCACTATGAGTTTTTATATCGATTAACGCGCATAATGCCCAGGTTAAAGGTCAAGCATCGATTGAGAATCGTTGTTGCTGTATTCACTGCTTTAATTGCGCACACAATAGAGATATTTATATTTGCTATTGCGTACTTCGGCCTGCAAAAAAATGAGCACTGGGGCGAATTGACGGGTAATTTTGATGGCAGCTTTGCCGATTGTGTTTACTTTTCGTTTACCACTTTTACAACTCTGGGTTTTGGTGATATTGAGCCATTGGGGGCTATAAGATACTTAGTGGGTATTGAGTCGCTGACCGGTTTGATACTAATTACCTGGACGGCTTCTTTTTTGTATATTGAAATGAAACAATACTGGAATTTAAAGTAACACAACTAAGGTAGCATACATGGCTCTACTTATTGATATAAAAGAAACTGGCTGGCTTACAGACCAACAGTTACGAGATATTTTGTTGTCGATTTACCCTACCGCTGACATTCGGTGTGGTGATTCACCCGGTGATCTGAAAGATATCGAAATGCTTGCGGTTAGCCAATACCAAGCTGGAGAGTCGTTACTTTATCCGAATTTGAAACTAATCCAGAAAACAGGGGCTGGTGTCGAGTCAATTATCGGCGACCAGTCGGTGCCTCAATCGGTTCAAATCGCCCGTCTGAGATCTGACACGCCAGCGCATGAAATGGCTGAATATTGTTTGGCTGCGGTGCTTCAGGAACAGCGCCATTTTCGCCAATATCGTGACAATCAGCTGACATCAAACTGGAAAGCATTCGAGCCTTTAGAGTCGAATAAAACTACGGTGGCCGTTTTAGGCTTAGGATCAATCGGTAAGATCACGGCGAGTCGGTTTGTAGATAATCGCTTCAATGTAGTGGGCTGGAGTCGTAGTCAGAAAGAATTGTCAGGTGTTAAGTGTTATTTTGGAATTGATCAGCTCTCTGAAATTTTAGCCGAGGCTGATTATGTGATTTCGATATTGCCAGTGACACCAGAAACCACAAATTTATTCGATCAACAACGATTTGGTGAAATGAAGCAGGGTGCTGTTTTAATTAATGTTGGTCGGGGTGATCTAGTCAACGAAGTCGATTTAATGCAGGCCCTGGATAGCGCAGAAATATCGCATGCAATTCTCGACGTTATGCAAGCCGAACCATTGCCAGAATCCAGCCCGATGTGGCGACATCCTGGTATCACGTTAACGCCTCATGTGTCTGGCTGGCATTTAGGTGATTCGGTTAATGATATTGTAGAAAATTTACGAAGGCTTGAAAATGACGAGTCCTTGTTGCATTTGATCGACCGACAGTTTGGATATTAAGCTGGGTATTTAGTGCCTGAGGCAAGCAAAGTTCTCTTAAGTCGACTATATAGTAGAGACTGGTTAACTTTGGAGTAAGTAAATGGTTGATGTAGACGAAATGAGCGTGCAGCGGTTATTGCAGCAATTTGAACACGAAATTATTGGTGTAAATCGAAAAAACATTAGCGCAATTGCGGGCGAAATTGGAAAAGAAGAGCTGTTACGAATTGGTACAGGTATTTCAATTTGTCGGGCCAAATATTTAAAGCTAGTGCTGGAAATGACCGAAATTGAGGGTGGTGATATTTGTACCGACATGCTCAGCCAAGTGAAAAATCAGCGGCTGTTATACGAAGAAACCATGTTGAGTTTCGACGCATTACGTCATGCGTTGGAGCGTGGGTATATCATTGTTAAAGAAGGTTAAGGTTAAGCTTTAGCAACTAAGATAGAATAAATATAAATGCCACGATAGAAACAACGCCCGATCGTGGCTTTTGTGTGTTTACTGGTCGAACTGAGACAGCCAGCCTTGAAGGGCTTTGTGATATCGAGTAATGCCTTTATAGTCCATTAGTTCTGGGTGCAGAGATTTGACCACTCGATGCATGCGCTGAGCCCATGCCGGGTTTTTGCACAAATCTTCCATGCTAATCAAATAAGTTCGAATGCCAAACAACATGCCGTTACTGCGTGGCAGGCGGAAGAGGGTTTGTAACTCGACCCGTAAGTGAACCTTTTCCCCCGCATTTTCAGGTGTGATAGAGGCGCGTTCATGTCCCCATTCGTGGTAAACCTCAGGTGCAGTATCCATTCGTGAGTTGATGGTAAGTGTCCAGTTGAGCCGACGCACTGGTTGGCCTAAACGGATCATTAGCAAATACTTTAATGCGCGTTCAAATACGCCCATACCATGCGCTAATGGGACAGGGCCGTGCCATTCCATGAAGGACATGCCTAAGTCGAACTGGACGCTCCAGTCGGCTGCACAAGTGATCATAGCTGCATCGGCATACAGATCATCATCACGCTGATCCATTAGAACGAAATCACCTTGTGCCTGACGGGTAATGTATTCCGCTGGTTCACAAGGCAATGTGCTTTTATCGCCAAATACAAAGCTCTGTTTGATATCGAGTGGGCGGTTTTCCCAAACCCAGTTATCGCCATCCTTGGTGAGCGAGAAATGCGCTGGATAATCTCGCGCAAAAGATTCCATTAATAATTCAAGCACATCCCATTGGTGCAAATCCATGTGAGGTAATGAGGCAAAACGGTTAGGATCTTTTGCCAATACAATACGACGTTCTTCCATCTCGGACAGGTAATGTTCATCTACGTCAAATGTGTTTTCGAAAATTGAACCGGGCTCGCCACCATCATGGTATTCCATGTTGACGCTGTACATATATTCGTCTTCTGGATACGGAAAAGGAAAACGCTTTATCGCTTTTTCACTGTTCGTGTAGGTAAAGTCGCCACGGTAGGTTTCGAGTGGTTGCTTGAATGCTACGTTTGTCATTGATATTGCCTCAATCGAAATGTGGTTTTAGATGTCGAGCGTTAAGTGATCGCTCTGGGCGCGGGATATGCAAGGCATCATGCATTTTCCCGAGGCTTTCTCGACATCGGTCAAATAGTAATCGCGGTGGTCAATTTCGCCATCGATAACTTCGGTTTTACAAAAACCGCAGGCGCCGCCACGACAGGAATAGGGTATTTCAATATTGGCCTTTTCGAGTGCTTCGAGCAGGCTTTCGCGAGCGCGTACATTGATTTCGCGATGTGATTTAGCCAGTGTAACGGTAAACGGATTACCAGGATCAGGTGCTTTAAACTCTTCACTGTGAATAGAGGTTGTTGGCCAGCCGAGTTCGTCGGCTATACGCAATACATCACCTACCATTCGGTGAGGGCCGCAGACGTAGACATGAGTACCCAAGGGTTGATTGTTGAGGATTTTATTGAAATTGGCCAAGACATCGTCGGACTGGATATAAAGCTTTATCTGGTTCGGATATTTATCCTGCAGTTCTTTAGCAAAGGCACCATGTTCAAAATCACGAATCGAATAATGCAGTTCAAATTTGGAGCTCATTAAATTCATTTCGTCAATATAGGCCATGAACGGTGTGATTCCGACACCACCAGCGATCATCAAGTGCTTTTTCGCCGGCTTGTACACGGGGAACAGGTTGAATGGATTACCGATTTCAAGCTCGGTCCCAACTGCGACATTGTTATGCATGAACAGTGAACCACCACGACCGTTAGACTCGAGCCGAACCGCAATTTCATATTGCATGAAATTATTCGAAGATCCGACAAGCGAATAAGGGTTTTTATGGCTATCGTTACCTTCATTCATTCCAACGACAACGTGGCTACCCGCTGAAAAAGGGCTAAATGGTTTGCCGTCAACACGCTCGAAACTAAAGTGTTTTATCAACGGTGTAATTTGATCCGCCTGAGTAACTCTAGCGGTATTTGAAAAAGCGGTACTCATCGGTATAACTCCTGGCGTTCTGGAATTTCTCCATGAATCTCTGCATCGACCCTAAAGCCGAGATAGGCACCCATTTCGCGAGAAAAATGATCACAATTGACCAGTGACAAGCCACAACCATCGCACTCGTGTATATCGGTTGTGACACCTTCGCTGGTGGCTTCACAATGTGGGCAATAGATGCGTCGGGCATGGGAGCCGATAAGTTGCATGTTGTATTCACTCTTATGCATACCGGCAGCTCTAGCGATGCCTGCCACTTTCCATAAGAATGTCTCTGAACCACAAATATAGAGGCGTAAACCCATATGGCTGTTGGCTAATATTTCGGGTAGTTCGTCAAGCAGGGTATCCTGATTTTCGAACCGACTGACTTTATTGCAACGATCAGCCGAAAAGTAAGACTGTGCATAGGCTTTCTCAACGTCGGAACCGGTGTACATAAAGTTAGTAGTCACCGATCGAATTGACTCAGAGCTACTGATCAGGTTAATAAGACCGATCAAACCTTCTCCTTCGCCTATGAACAGGCTCCAACGGGATTTTGGATCATATTGCAGCGGGCTATATGCTGGCTTGCTTTTGATACCTGAAATTTCTTCAGTCATCGACTATCTTCCTCAATAAATGGTTAACGACCAAGGCAATTTTACGCAACATAACTAACATGTGTCAGTTAAGTTGCGTTCTAATCGGGCCCAAATTTTAAAAGCTAGGCAACCTCCCTGTCGTAGGGCCAAAAAATTAATCGCGTGACGCTTTCTTTTCTGGATCGTAAAAAGACAAGCTATGAATAATTGCAGTTGTGTTAACTGTGCCACGAACTTCAAGTTTAGTGCCTAATGCTTCATTGCCTGGTGTTACATGACCCAGCGCAATTGAGCCATGCATGCGATGTGAAAAAACAGGGCTGTTGACAGAACCAACTTTTTTATCATCGATGTATAGGTCACCATCTTCCAGTGCTTCGTTATGATCGAATACTAAACCAACCAGCTCTACTTTATTTTTACCTTCCAGAGCAAATGCTGCATCACGACCACGGAAATCACCTTTTTTACGTGATACTGACCATCCCATGTTGACTTCCCATGGTGAAATTTCTTCGTGCATATCGTAAGGGTAAAATAGAAGTGCCGCTTCCACACGAATTTTGTCGAGGCAGTCGAAAGAACAAGGTATAACACCAGCGTCTGCACCAATTTCAAGAATTTTGTCCCAGATAGCAGGCATGTTGTCACGAGCAGAGTAAACTTCGTAGCCACGCTCTCCAGAGTAACCGGTGCGGGAAATCATCACGTCAAAACCAAACAGGGTGGTGTGAACGATGTGGAAATACTTTAATGAAGCCAGTTCAAGTGGCGTGTGTGCATCAAGTATTTCAAGAGACTTTGGCCCCTGAAGAGCAACACTTTGAATCGAATCATCAAGTTCAACCGTGACGTTCTTACCTTTTGCTGAATCTTCCAACATTGCCATGCAATGCCCCGTGCCGTGAACAACTAGATACTCGTCGTTGCCCATATTTGAAATGATGGCATCGTCAGTGATAGTGCCTTGTTCGGTTAAAATCAAACCATAAGCAGATTGACCAACCTCTATCTTAGACATGTCACGAGTAATTAAGTGATCAACGACAGCCAATGCATCAGCGCCACGAACCCATACTTTCTTGAGTCCAACAACATCAAATAAACCTGCTGTTTCACGGATTGCATCATGCTCGTCGCATGCATCTACAGTGTAACTCCAAGGAGTCCCGACGCCATTCCAATCTTCAAGGTTTGAACCCAATGCTCGGTGACGCGAAGCTAGTGTTGATTCTGGTCTAGTGTTAGTGCTCATTAGTATTCCTCTCTTACAAACGGTTTATTTATTAGTAGTATAATTTTTTAATTACCTAGCTTCAAATCTAACAACTAATTTGACACGAAAATATCAAATTAACGACCCTTTTACGGCGATTAGGATCGCTCTAGTATTGCTGGGGCCAAAATAGCGTAAATCGGGCAAACCTTTGGTTAGTTTTTCAAATGGCGACTGTAATTTGCTATTGCGCTCGGGTGCTATGCAAAGCTAAATCAGAGTATACGAGTATAATTACCCGTGGTGTATAGTCCAGAAAAACTAGGTCATGAAGAGCTTATTGAGCTACTGATCGCTCAGGTGATGAAGTAGAGGAGTGGTGTGTTGAATATAAACTAAAATACCCTTCGCATTTCTAATAATTGAACGCGAAGGGATTCTAATGATAGGCAATAGTATGGCAAGTGAGTCTTATTGATTAGACCTTCGACTTTCTAGGCCTGCCCTTGGGTAGGGGGCTAGCTCTTCGATTAGTCGCTTGCTCTATTTTCTTAATAAATTTCGCGTTGCCTAATGCCCATCCTTTATTGGTGGCATCAGTAATTGTGTTTAACTGTTCTTCTGTCAGTTGCGTTTTAAACAGTTCTCGATAAGCCTGGTTGCGTTCCTTTTCGGTTTTACCTAGTTGCTTATAGACTCGGTGTTCGGTAATGCCTTCGTCAGCTTTACCAAGTGCGTTATGTGCGTAGCTGCTCCATTGGTAAGCTTTAGGGTTTTTGGTTAGTTTGGATCGAACAGGACTATTTTCGATATAACGGCTACAGCTCAGCAGGTATTCAGACGGGTCAAGCACGGTTGCCCTATAACGACCTTCCCACAGAGTGCCCTGATTGTCATAGTTGTCGTTAAAGTGTTGTACGTAGTTCCGACCTAAGGATTGCAGTGTTCTTGATATGCTATTTTCTTGTCCTGGACTAGCCAGTAGATTGACTTGATTTGGCATTAGTACATAGGCATGAATTTTTAAGTCATTGTTATAAGCCGCGGCATAGAGACAGTCGAGATAGTATTGGTAATCGATCTCGTCAAAGAATATATCTTGTTGGTTTATACCGCGTTGAATAATGTGCTGCGGCTGGTTTTTTATATAGTAGCGAGGTAAGCGGGCCATATTATTTAGCCGTGTTCAGTTGATGAAGTGAGAATTGTAGCAGGTATTGAATATGACTCCCTCATAAAAACCCTTTTTAATTATGGTTTTTTTAAACAATTTACTTTTTGTTCAGTTAATTGATCTAGAGCAACTTACGTTTGATCGTTTTCTGCCAATGACGTTGATTTATCTGCTGATCTGATTTGTAAGCTGTTACCGTCGCTTTGATGTAAAAGTTGTCTTCATCACAGCTAAAGCTGCTATCGGACTCAGTGCGAATCGACCACTCACATCGATGCATCCAGCACACGTAATGGCTAGTGGCAGAGTAACTCAGAGGGTCATCCAGTGCGATAGACCAGGTGGATTGGTCACGGTGTCGGGTACATAAACCATGGCCGGGCATTTTAGTTTCACCAGTATCTTCTATGACGTTATAGTGAGTTAACCCCGTTTGAATGTCCCGTTCTATCCAGCGTTTAGTCTGAGCCGGTCGATGGGTTTTGTATTCAGGAAGTGGATTTGGGTTTTCTGGCTCAGCGACTTCGATGCTGTCGTTGCCGAGTCGAACAGGCAATTTAACCGAAGAATGGGGCCCTAGTCTTATAAGGGTAGTGTTCATCTCGCCTGGCGGCAATACCATCGGCCAATAGTGATTTGATATCGCGACTCGTATTTTGTGACCAACCAGAAATCGATAACCACATTCGTCGAGATCAATTTCAACTGTCTCAAACTGCCCTGGCACCATTGGTTTTGGATTATCATTGCCATCGCGATGTGCTAAGTTAAGTACGCCCCAGGTCACACGATTGACAACACCATCAGCATGAATGTCATTTAAACGAACAATAATATTGCCTAATGGTTTATCTATGGCAACTGTTAGTCGCAGTTTTACCCGACCTAGAATTTCAACAAGTTGAATTAATGGGCCGGTATCAAATACGAGTGAGCCCGCATCGTCAATGCGTTGATCACCGGGTAATTCCCCCTCGGGTTTGAGTGTGAATATCTCACCACTAGCGGTGCCACAGTCGAGCGGGGAACGAAGAGAAATCTCTTGAATGTCTTTCGGGATATCGACCGGAATATCCAGTAATTGTTGAAAAGGGCCGAGGAAGAATTGTTTATGGGTGATATCGTTTGATGGCATGTTTGTCTCAGCCACCCATCGACCCTGTTCGCGTTCACGGCGTAGTGCGGGCCTTACATTTTCAGATATATAGGCTCGGTAAGCAGGTAATTCACCCGCTTTATTATTGATGCCCTTGAGCCAACAGTCCCACCATTGTAGCGCTTCGCCAATAAAATCCATACGTGGCTTTGGCCATGCGAAGTGCGGATATTTATGAATCCAGGGACCATTGACAGCTTTTGTTACAGCGCTGAAATTGGCCGCGGCGGTGGGTGGTGCATTGACATAGCCATCACCCCAGCCCGAAATAATTAGGGTGGGTATCTCGATAGCGGCGTAATTTTCACTCACCGAACCATGTTTCCAATAGTCATCTTTGTGTTGATGGTCTAACCAGGTTTCAAGAGGGAAAGGCTGAGTATTGAGTCGATGCAGCCAGGTTTCTTTCCAGCTGTCACCGACCAGTTCTGGGTCGGGTGGTCGCGATGCATAGCAAAGCATGGTGCTCGACCAGGAAAAATTGGAATATAGTAAACAGCCACCTTTGTAGTGAATGTCATCATTGTACCGGTCAACTGTCGTGCCTATAGAAATGACAGCTTTCAATGCCGGAGGCCTCAAAGCGGCGACTTGCAGGCTATTGAAACCACCCCAGGAAATTCCCATCATGCCTAGGTTGCCGGAACACCAGGCTTGTTTTGATATCCATTCGATTACATCACAAGCGTCGGCTAGCTCGCGAGGCGAGTATTCGTCGTCATAGTCGCCATCTGATTCACCTGTGCCGGATAGATCAACTCGCACACCGGCATATCCTGCTTCGGCAAAAGGTGGGTAGGTACTTTCATCACGGGGGGCTGTGCCGTCGCGTTTGCGATAGGGCAAATATTCGAGAATAGCGGGTACTGGTTTTTTCGATGCGTTTTTTGGTAGCCAGATGCGAGCAGCCAAGCGGCGTCCATCGGGTAGTGGTATCCATTCGTTTTCAATAACGGTTACGACAGAATTATTCATGTGCTATTCAACTCGCTCAATTTGCCCGACTGGGTTAATTGCACATGGTTTTACCTTGAGAAGCGGGATGATGCAAGTGATTGACATGAATATGCCGACCGTGGGGAGCAAACCTTCGGTAACCAACAAGGGTACTCTCGCCAATGCTACTTTGGCGAGAATACTTCAGATCTAGTTTTCAGGCTTAGACTGTTGGTCCCGCTTTTAGCAATGACTTACCCTTTTCCGTATCTGTATATTGCTCGAAATTCTGAATAAAAAGATTGGCCAGACTGTCGGCTTTAGATTGCCATAAATCAGGATCAGAATAAGTATTGATCGGATTAAGAATAGCGGCGTCTACACCCGGTAAAGCGGTTGGTATTGACAGATGGAAAATGGGGAGAGACTGGCTTTCACTTTGATCAATTGAACCATCCAAAATCGCGTCGATAATAGCGCGAGTGGCTTTAATCGAGATACGTTTTCCACTGCCATCCCAGCCAGTGTTAACCAGATAGGCTTTACAATTGAATTGGCTCATTTTCTGATTTAGAACGTTGGCATAACGAGTTGGATGAAGGCTTAAGAATGCCTTGCCAAAACAAGCGGAGAAGGTAGGTGTCGGCTCTGTAATACCACGCTCTGTACCCGCTAGCTTGGCAGTGAAGCCAGATAAAAAGTAATATTGAGCTTGCTCAGGGGTCAGGCTAGATACCGGAGGCAATACACCAAAGGCATCAGCGGTGAGGAAAATTACTCTGGAAGCGTGTCCGGCGCGTGAGACCGGCTTAACGATATTGTCGATGTGATAAATCGGGTAGGACACGCGTGTATTTTCGGTCTTTGAGGCGTCACTGTAATCGATGATACCGTTCTCATCGACGGCGACATTTTCGAGTAATGCATCTCGGCGTATGGCGCTAAAAATATCGGGCTCATCTTCAGCATTCAGGTTAATCGTTTTGGCGTAACAGCCACCTTCAAAGTTGAAGATGCCGCTATCATCCCAGCCATGTTCGTCGTCGCCTATTAGCTGACGTTTGGGATCGGTTGATAAGGTCGTCTTTCCGGTGCCTGACAGGCCAAAAAAAATAGCAACATCGCCATCTTCGCCAACATTGGCTGAGCAGTGCATAGACGGCATGCCTTTTAATGGCAGCAGATAGTTCATGATCGAAAACATGCCTTTCTTCATTTCACCACCATACCAGGTGCCACCAATAATCTGAATTCTTTCAGTCATGTTGAAGGCGACAAAATTCTCAGAATTCAGTCCTTGCGACTGCCAGTCAGGGTTGTTGGCTTTTGACCCATTTAATACTACGAAGTCGGGTTCATAATCGTCTAGCTGCTCTGCATTGGGGCGAATGAACATATTGGTGACGAAATGTGCCTGCCATGCAACTTCGGTAATGAATCGGACTTTAAGTTGGCTTTCTGGGTTGGCACCACAAAAAGTATCTACAACGAATAGACGTTTTTCTGACAGTTGTTCGACGACTATTTTTTTAAGAGAACCCCAAACTTCACTATCGATAGGGTGATTATCGTTCTCACCCTGATCAGACCACCAGACGGTATCGCGTGTTGTGTCGTCTCGTACTAGATATTTATCTTTTGGAGAGCGGCCGGTAAATATGCCTGTGTCAACCGCGATGGCGCCGGATTCGGTTAGGTGCCCAGCCTCATAACCTTCTAGCCCTGGTGCAGTTTCTTCGGTAAAAAGTGTTTCAAACGACGGGTTGTATAAAACTTCCTGTTTGGTTTGAATGCCATATTGTTCGAGGTTCAAAGTATCGACACGGTTGGAATTGATTTCAGCATGGACTTGATTCATATTTTTTTTAAAAAAGTTGGATGAAGTGAGCGAGTTATAAAAAGTGACAAATAGTATAATTGATAGCTGAATATCCCTATAAATTTAGGGGTTCTAAACATATAGCGTCTAGACATATAGGGCATTGGTTGTTAGTAACATTGGACTAATCAAGAATGTTATAAAAATAGCGCCCTTTTTTCTATTAAGCCGGTCTCTTTCCGATCAATCATTTGTTGTTAACAAGTGTGCTGATAGTCAGGAAGTAATTAGCTTTCGAGACAAGCCATGTCCTGATGAAAAATAGCAGTTCGCAAGGTAGCCCTGTTTTTTGCCAAAGGTCTAGGCCATTTTTTCACTTACATCGACGACTCTCTAGTTAAAAATATTAGTCGCGCACCCAACGAATTTGCATCGATTACCATTGGCACATTAAAAAATTGACGGTATGGCGATTAACGTTAGCGGATTAACGAATGAGATTAAGAACGGTTACAACGCGATTGCCTTACTCGTGGTGCATACGATCACGAATTAATGTCTGTAAGACCTAACAATTTCCTCGGGAATTAAAGGGTGCTTTGCTGCTCCTGTTCGAGCAACCAGCGAATGGCTCTATGCGCAAGTTCGTGAGCTGATGCTAACCCCAGCTTCTTCTTGATATTAGCCTGATGGGTTTCAATGGTTTTAATGCTAAGGCCGAGGTGTTGGGCGATATCACTGGCCGCCATGCCCTGACCTATGAGTTCAAATGTCTGTAGTTCGCGGTTTGATAAAGCGTCAATGTCACGTTTGTTATTGGTGGAACTTGAAAAGCCATCCTTGAAACGTTCAACCATTCGTTGACTGAAGTAATGCTTACCTTGCAGTACCAGGCGAATTGCCGGAATGATTTTGTCCTGAGCCTCCTGTTTGTTGATATAACCCTGTGCACCGGCAGTGATTACGCGCTCGGCATAGAGAAGTTCATCGTGCATTGAGGCAACTAATATCAACACGTCGTTGCCATGCGCACGAATATGTTTGATTAGGTCGAGTCCACTGCCACCTGCTAAGGATAAATCAATAATAGCCAGGTCGGGCTTTAGTGATTCGACTTGTTTTAAGCCATCAGCCATATCGGCACATTCGCCACACACTTCGAGGCCACTTGTGTCTCCAATCAATTGTGCAAAGCCAGCACGCACCAGGGGATGGTCATCGACAATTAATATTCTGCGCATCATTTATTTACTCTGAAACGTTGTTCTGGATTCGGTCAATAGCGTACCGACAGCAAACAACGGTGCCGTTTTTGATGCCGGGTTTAATTGAGAATTCTGCATCAAATAAGCTGCAGCGATGGCGCATGATACGTAATCCGAGTCCGTCACCTGTCTCGGTGGGGGAGTGCATGCCTTGTCCGTTGTCGATAATAATGAGTTCCCCCTGGTCACCATTTATCTTCAATGTCACAGAGATAAGACTAGCATTGGCATGTTTGACCGCATTGTTGATGGCTTCTTGTGCGACTCGGTAAAGGTGCATTACAGCGTTTTTATCGTTGAGTGCAGAAATTTCGTCTAGTTCTAGTTGGATTTGCACTCGGCTCTGTTGTTCTATTTCTTTCGCCAGATTTTGTAGAGCGGCGTTAAAGTTATCGATATCGATATCGATGGGCACCAGTCCGCGCGCTAATGACCTGACTTGTGACAGAGCTTCCTGAATACCATCAGCCAATTGCGCGGCTAGCTTGAATTCAGGCTTCGATGCTTTATTTAATAAGCTGGCCGCCAGCATGCCTAACCCCGTTAACTGTTGTCCCAAACCGTCGTGTAATTCCTGACCAATACGACGTTGTTCGCGCACTGGAGTTTCCATAATTTCGCGCTGTAGCTTTTGTTGTTCGCTCAAATCCATGATGACACCGGTAAATAATCGAGTCTGGGGCAAATTAATATCAGCAATCGACAGATGCATCGGAAAGTGGCTGCCATCTTTTCTTACTCCGAGTAACTGACGCCCTGTGCCGATAATTTTTCCTACCCCTGACGATAGATATTGATCAATATAATGACTGTGGGCAGCACGATGAGCGGATGGCATCAGTAACGTAACGTCCTTGCCAATTAACTCACCCGTAGCGTACCGAAATAATGACTCCGCAGATGGGTTGACGAATTGAATAATGCCTTTTACATCAATCAGAATGATACTCTCACGAGTGGTATCGACAACGGCACGAAAGGTTTCTGCCTGTCGTTCGATTTTCTGTGCAATGGGTTGTGTGATCTGCGAAAAAATGGTGCTAGCAATAAAAATTGCGAGCAGAGCAACCGCCAGTGCAATCAAACCGGCCTGAATAAATGGTTCACGAATTTCTCTGAGATCAATTTTCACGACCAACCCCAGGCCTAAAACATTGATAGGCTCGAACGCGGCCAGCACTTCGACCCCTCGATAATCGAGCCCTATTATGACCCCAGATTGACCCATTAAAGCCAATCGCATTGGCTGTGCCCATTTACCTGCAAACGGAATTGGCATTGGCTTGTCGACATCTGCATGTCGTTGAGTTAGCTCAAATATAATGTTGCCTTTCTGTTGGCGGGCGAGGAGGTATTCACCCGTTTCGCCAAAACCTTTAAATTGACGATGAGCCTCGGTGATTTGTTTGAGCGTAGCTGCCTGCCAGTCAGTTGAATCGAGATTACCTTGGTTAGCGTTATCGTAATTGGCGACAGACTCAATTAGCCTGGCCTGGCTTTGGGCAGTTTCGACTAGACGTAAGCGATGTTGTGTAAATGCTGCATCGTAGAGGCTAGCAACCGATATTGCGGTAACTGTCAAAGTAGTGATTGCCATGGTGACAATCAGGAGTTGAAAGTGGTTGAGTATTTTCAAAGTATTGTCAGTGGTTCGTGTCAAACACTAAAATCAGGGAAACCCCTATAGTCTACTCGCTGCGAATCCCCCATGCTATATCAGTTACTAAGGAATTCAAAATCATCAAAAACGGCTTATGGAGCTAATACGACAATGCCATCATTAAATATGTCGCCAACCACTAGACCACTCGACTCGAGAACTACGCTGTTAACTGGATTTAAAAATACGCGTCTCGACTGTATCTCCTGCGATCCTCTGGGTGGCTGTCTGGCAGAAAGAATGATGGGATTTCAGGGTCAGGTTGATCAAGTGCTGCAGAATAGTCGAACCTTTAAACCTCATGAGCATGTTTTTCGTGAAGGCGAAGATTCTACAGGGCTTTATGTCATCAAAAGTGGTTCAGTCAAACTATATCTGACGACTGAAGATGGTGAAGAGCAGGTTTTGGGCTTTTACATGCGCGGCGATGTGGTCGGGCTTGATGGCCAGAAAAATATGCCGCGTAACTCATCTGCGATAGCACTCGAAACAGCGTCTATTTGTAAATTACCACTGAACTACCTGTCGGATCGAGGCATAGGTCGAGAATACCCACAGTTAATAGCCGAACAAATGGCGCGCGATCATAACCTAGTTTTAATGCTGGCGAGGAAAGATGCTGACGGACGACTCGCGAGTTTTCTATTGGATCTGTCGCGTCGTTTCGAAAAGAGCGGCTACTCTTCGACGGCATTTAATCTCAGTATGTCACGTCAGGATATTGGTAATTATCTGGGATTGGCAATTGAAACGGTTAGCCGCACGATTACAAGGTTTCAGGATAGTGGGCTGTTGCTAGCCAGTCGGCGGAAGTTAGAGATACTCGACCTTGATCGGCTAAAACAGGTGGCGGGTTCTCAGGCTACGAACTGATTTGAAGAGCAATCACCTTTATCGATATCCAAAGGAAGCATGTTAACAGAGCGGTTCCGGCCATCGCTTTTAGCTTGATATAAAGCCTGATCGGCCACTGTTACTAACTGCTCCCATCGAGACAGCGTTTCCTTTAGGTTAGGATTGATGCTCGTACAACCACAACTAATGGTGAGATGTCCAAACGGACTTTTATTATGAGGTATTGAACAGTCCTGTATGGCCGTAATAATTTTTTCGGCAACGATAACAGCTTGCTCGATATTGGTATGCGGTAAAACCATAAGTAACTCTTCACCTCCATAACGATACAAACGATCAGACGAACGAATGGATTGCTTCATAACTTCAGCGACCTGCTTGAGTGCATCATCCCCAATCTGGTGCCCATAATAATCGTTGTAAAGTTTAAAATAATCTATGTCGAGTAACAGAACGGAGTAGATATTGTTGTATCGAACTGCGCTAGAATGGGTATGACTAAGATCAACTTCCATAGCGCGACGATTACCTATTTGCATCAGATGATCGACCATCGAAAGTGTTTGCAGCTCGTTATTTAATTCTTGCAAAGCCTCGGTTTTAGATGAAATTGCCTGCTCTATTAACTGGCTTTGCATTTCAGTGACCTTAAAGTGCGCATTCACCAAATCCGTCATAGTCACTAGTCCGACAAGTTCACTATCGCTGTCGACTACCGGTATATGTCGAACTTTTTCAGCACTATTAAGCACTAGCGCATCAAATAAAGATTTCGCCTGATCTAACGTCAAAACAGGTGATGACATGAAATTTGATATGGGTTGAGATAAGTCTTTCTCGTGGTTTTCTTTCATCAAAACCTTGACCAGGTCTCGCTCGGTTACAATACCGATGGGTGATTGCTGTTGTGTCACAACAACGCAGGAATACCGATGCTCAACCATGAGCTGAACAGCATCACGAAGTTTTGCATCTGGGGGCAAACAACTGACGTTTTTCGTCATTAAAGATTGAACAAAAATTTCTTTCATCTTAAAGCAGTTCCCTCTAAGTTAAGTGGGTCTGAGTTGAGGGTATGATTTTTAGTCGTCGAGTAAACCTTAATTATTATAGGGACTTGTGGCAGTTATTCAAGAAAGATTTATTTTTCGGTAGAAACGTAAGTTTCTTGGTGGTGAGCATGTGTGGCGAAGCCGGAGTAAGCGGTATAAATGCCGAGTAATATGATCGCTATGCCGGATGCAGTTCGTACCGACTGACGTTTTAGTATGAGTCTCAGGCTAGATGCCGTGCTACCCATGACTAGTAACACTGGTAATGTGCCCAGACCAAAGCCAAACATCAATAATGCGCCCTGTTGCCAGTTCCCAGTGGTTAACGACCAGGCAACTGCGGTATAGACCAAACCACAAGGTAACCATCCCCAGATTATCCCAAGGCCGAAAGCCTGTAGTGGGTTGTGAACTGGTAGCCAGCGTCGGCCAAAGGGTTCGATGCGTCGCCACAAAAGCAAACCCAACCGTTCTAGCCAAGTGAGTGCGCGCCACCAGTTGGCGAGGTAGAGGCCAAGTGCAATCAAGAATAGTGCCGTTATTATTTTGCCCAGTGGTAACCCCGTTGGGGCAAGTTGCGCAATACTCGAACCGAGCAATGCTGAAATTGCACCAATAAAGGTATAGCTTGATATGCGCCCAGCGTTGTAGGCGAGTAAATGGAAGAATAAGGATGATTTAGATTGGCGGGTGGGGTCAGACAGTCCCATACTCAGTGTACTGACAATGCCGCCACACATGCCCAGGCAATGAGTAGATCCCAGCAAGCCGACCAGCATGGCCGCTAGAAAAGTCAGTTCATTTGGCATAATGTGGTTATAGCGAAGCTGGTGTGAGCTGGCTTATTATCGCGCCGGGGGTTTTCATTGAGCCAACTAAACGCCACTTTTTGTTGCTGATTTGCACGTTCCAGCGACCTGCTGGCAATCGTTCGATACGCGTAGTGTAGGTATTGCCGATGACTCGATGTAGGGTTCTGCTCTGATCTTTTCCTTCGCGTGTGCTGTGGAAAAAATTTAATTCGAGCCGATCGGCTAGCACAGCATCATTTGCGCTGCTGACGTCGACGACGAGTTTCCCATTGTCTGGTTCGAGTACTAGTTGGGCTGTAAGCCCCATCGAATTGGCCATGTCATCTCTCGCTAGAATACGGTTTATTTCTTTGCCCTGTTTGTAATAGTCATCGACCACCAACCCACTGCTGGACTCAATCGCCAGCGATATCATAATCACACCCATAATGACCGCGCTAAATGGAATGAGTATCATCATCCACAAATAGGGATAACGATGCCATGGTTTAGTGTCTGATTGAGTGATTTGAATAGATGGCATAATTAATTCCGAGGTCCCAGAAAGCGCGCTTCTTCAGTGGCTGATAAATGGTTAAGGTCTTTCGCTTGAAGGTGAAAGTAAATGGAATTGCTGCGCTGGGTCAGATTGGCTTCATTGATCTGAACGCGAACCACAAGTTCGCTGACAACGCCGCTCGCAACTTCGATCATTTTTTGATCTTTATGCAGCGCTAAACCGTCGATACCATCGACCCTGAGAGTATATTGATGTGAAGCCGAATCCATGTTTAATATTTTCAGACGGTAGACGTTCTCGATCAACCCTTCGTCGGTTTCGCGATAGAGCATATTACGATCTCGTATGACATCCAGGTCGAGTGCGACACGTTGTGATAAATCGAGTACCAGCATTGATGTGATGAAAACCAAAATAGTCGCGTAGACAATGATTCGAGGGCGCATAATTCTCACTGACTTGCCTTCTTCTATAGAAAGGCTTTGCTTGGCGTTTTCTGTGGTGTAGCGTATCAATCCGCGTTCATATCCCACTTTATTCATGACATCGTCGCAGGCATCGATACAGGCAGAGCAGGCAATGCACTCATATTGTAGGCCGTCTCGAATATCGATACCGGTCGGACAGACTTGAACACACAGGGTGCAATCGACGCAATCACCAATGCCTAGTGCTACTTTGTCGGCACCGCGCTTTCGCGATCCGCGAGGCTCTCCACGCTCGACATCGTAGTCAATTATTAATGTGTCAGAATCAAACATTGCGCTTTGAAAACGCGCGTATGGGCACATATATTTGCAAACCTGTTCACGCATCCATCCCGCATTGCCGTAAGTGGCAAAGCCGTAGAAGAATATCCAGAAGGTTTCCCAGGGGCCGAGCTGCAGGTTGATCATATTAGTGGCTAATTCATCGACTGCGGTGAAGTAACTAACAAAGGTAAACCCCGTCCAAAAAGAAAAGCTGATCCAGGCGATATGCTTAGTCGCCTTAATACGTAGTTTTCTCATACTAAAAGAAGAGCCGTCGAGCTTCATTTGCTGAGCACGAGTGCCTTCTATCTTACGCTCCATCCAGATAAAAGCTTCTGTCCAAGCTGTTTGTGGACAGGCGTAGCCACACCAAATCCGGCCCGCTAGTGCAGTAAAAAAAAATAGACAAAGCCCAGCAAGGATTAATAAAGCTGCCAGATAGATAAAGTCTTGTGGCCAAAGCGTTAGTCCAAACAGGTGGAACTTACGCTCAGGCAAATCGAATAATATGGCCTGCTGACCTTCCCAGCGTAATAAAGGTACACCGTAAAAAAGACCCAGCAAACACAGCGTGCTGGCGATTCTTAAATTGGCAAATCGTCCGCGCGCTTGTTTGGGATAAATCTTTTCATGTTTGGCGTAAAGGGACTGAACGGGAATCTCAACGCTATTTTTGTTGCTAGTCGCCATGTTACTTTTGATCGTTCTCGTATGGAGACTGTTTGGAAATAGAATGATTTTTAGTTAACGCATCATTGGTAAGCGAAAAATAAAGTGTTCCAATGCCAGATAAAGCGCTCATTAACCAGAATAGAAAAAAACCGATGCTGTAAACGCCTAGGTGAGAAACCTCGGCTTCAGTGTTAAAAGGGAATAAATACTCAGGGTCGAAAGCAGAAAAAAATAAACCTGTCGCTACCGCGGCAATCAAAAACGATGGCCATAAAATGGCGATACCAATCTGTATTTTTGAAGGCTTCGGCTTAGTCAAGTTAGTCATTGTTGTGCGTCGATAGTCCGTAAACATAAGCAGCCAGCAAATGTACTTTCGCTTCGCCAAGGAAATCACGCTGTGGTGGCATCTGTCCCTGACGCCCCTTTGCAATTGATTCACTAATACGAACTCGAGATGCCCCATATAACCAGGTTCTATCGGTCAAATTGACGGCGCCTAAAGCCACATTGCCCTTGCCTTCAACGCCATGGCAGCCAATACAAAACTTGTTGTATTTGGTCTGACCGCGAGTCGCCGCTTCTGCATCATGTTTTCTACCGGACAGGCTGAGTACATAATCGGTGACATCGGATACACCGGCTTCACCGCCCAGTGGAATGCCCCAGGCTGGCATGCCAGCGATACGACCGTCGAGAACCGTTTGTTCGATATTGGCTGGCTCACCTCCCCATAACCAGTCACTATCACGAAGATTTGGAAAGCCTCGCGCACCACGTGCGTCCGAGCCATGGCAGGTCGCACAGTGGCTAGCGAAAAGACGCTCTCCCATTTTTCGTGCTTTGGGGTCTTCCGACAGAGACACAATGCCCTGCGCTTCAAACTGTTTGAATAGCGCACTAAATTTGGCGTCGGCAACTTTTGCTTCTTCTTCATATTCCCCGGTTGATGTCCAGCCTAGATAGCCCTTGAAAGTGCCGAGACCGGGATACAGTGCGAGATAACCAATGCTGAATACCAAGGTGATATAAAACAGCCCAAGCCACCAGCGAGGTAATGGATTGTTAAGCTCTCTTAAATCACCGTCCCAAACATGCCCAGTATCTTCGGTGGTCGTTTGTTCTAATTTAGCACCAGCACTGACCCAGCTAATTAACCAAAAGCAGGACGCAATACTGATAACTGAGGTGATGCCGATATACCAGGCCCAGAATTCACTATTGAAATCAGACATTTGATTGTTCCTGCTTCTTTTCGTCGTGCGTTAAATCATTGCCATTGGTCGCGATGGGCAAATGATCCTCCAATGCCAGATTGGCTGCGGTTTCAAAATCAGATTTACGATTTTTACTGTAACACCAGAAAATAATGCAAAGAAAAGTAATGAGAACGACAATCGTCCATAACGAGTGAAATAAGTTCATGGTCATTGTTTTATCTCCTGGCTTTTAATTCAATGCCCAAACCTTGCAGGTAGGCAATGAGCGCATCGAGTTCAGTTTTTCCTTTTAGCGCATCTGGCGCGGCAGCAATTTCTTCATCGCTATAGGGCGCGCCTAATGTGCGTAATACTGTCATTTTGGTTATGATATCGCTGGGGTCTAGCTGCGCTCCCTCCAACCAGGGATAGCCCGGCATGATTGACTCTGGCACCACATCACGAGGGTTAACCATATGAACTCGATGCCAATCATCACTATAGCGTCCACCCACTCGATGTAAGTCAGGGCCGGTACGTTTTGATCCCCATTGAAAAGGTCGGTCATAAACAAATTCGCCCGCAACCGAATAATGTCCGTAACGCTCAGTCTCAGCACGGAAAGGTCGGATCATTTGTGAATGACAAACTGAGCAGGATTCGCGAATGTAAATATCACGTCCCTCAAGACGCAAAGCGGAGTAGGGTTTCAATCCTGCAATAGGTTCGGTGAGTGATGCCTGAAAAAACAAGGGTACGATTTGTACCAAACCACCGATTGAAACAACAAAAATAACAAGCACAATCATGAGCCCGATATTTGTTTCGACTTTTGCGTGTCCAGTAGCCATTTTTATTTAGTCCCGTATTCGTTGTTCATTATTCGGTATCGCTATTCGTTATGACTATTGGGCTGCTGCAGGCATCCCAGGGTTAGGTGTCCCAGTAACAGACGGTTCAGCTAGAGGTGTCGCATCTACAGGAATAGGAACGGCAACTTCAATTGGCTTTGCATTGGCTATTGTTTTCCACAAGTTGCAGGCCATTATCAAAGTGCCGATCAAGAAACAGGCCCCACCCATTGTGCGAACAATGTAATAGGGATACATAGCCTGCACGCTTTCGACGAAGCTATAAGTGAGTGTGCCGTCAGCGTTCACCGCACGCCACATCAGGCCCTGGGTAATACCCGCAACCCACATTGAAGTGATGTAAAGTACGATACCGATAGTAGCGAGCCAGAAGTGATACTCGACCAGTCTTAGGCTGTAAAGCTCACGACCAAATAGACGAGGGATCATGTAATACATCGCACCAAATGACACTAGCGCCACCCAACCGAGTGCGCCAGAGTGAACATGGCCTATCGTCCAGTCAGTGTAATGGGACAGCGCATTCACAGTTTTGATCGCCATCATCGGCCCTTCGAAAGTCGACATGCCGTAAAACGAAATTGATACTACAAACATACGCAGCACCGGATCAGTGCGCAGTTTATGCCAGGCACCTGACAAGGTCATGATACCGTTAATCATTCCGCCCCAGCTGGGTGCAAGCAAAATCAAAGACATCACCATACCCAGAGATTGCGCCCAGTCAGGCAGGGCGGTGTAATGTAAATGGTGTGGACCAGCCCAAATATAAGTAAAGATTAATGCCCAAAAATGTACGATCGACAGTCGATACGAATACACCGGACGATTCGCCTGTTTAGGTACAAAGTAATACATGATGCCAAGGAAACCAGCGGTGAGGAAAAAGCCAACCGCGTTATGTCCATACCACCACTGGATCATGGCATCTTGAACACCAGCGTAGGCTGAGTAAGACTTCCACAGTGAGACAGGAATCGCAGCACTATTCACAATGTGTAAAATCGCAACGGTAATGATGAATGCCCCAAAGAACCAGTTGGCGACATAAATATGTGCGACTCGGCGACGCATAATGGTGCCAAAAAATACAATAGCGTAAGACACCCAGACCACTGCGATCAAAATATCGATAGGCCATTCAAGTTCGGCGTATTCTTTCGTGCTTGTAATGCCAAGCGGTAAGGTGATCGCAGCGGACAGAATAACCGCTTGCCAGCCCCAGAATGTAAATGCGGCTAATTTTGGAAAGGCTAGCCGTGTATGGCAAGTGTGCTGAACAATATAGTAAGACGATGAGAAGAGCGCGCAGCCGCCAAATGCGAAAACAACGGTATTGGTATGCAATGGCCTGAGCCGGCTAAAGGTTAACCAGGGAATATCAAAATTGAGTACTGGCCACGCCAGCTGGGCGGCGATAAGCACTCCGACCAACATGCCGACTATCGCCCACACAATAGTCATGACTGAAAACTGGCGTACTACATTGTAATTGTAAGTTTCGATAGCATTCATTGGTTGAGTAATCCCCGAGACGTCTGGTAACGCCGTTAGCTTTGTTAGCACGAAGGTTAGGAATTTAACTTCCAGTCCATACAGCAGCAATTATTATTGTTCACGAGTTAGAGTTTTTGATCTGTGTCAATTTGAGGGTGGTTTGCCCTGCCAAACTGTATTTTAAATTATTTTATTGAGGTGCCAGTGCAGGCTTCTAGTGATGAGTTCGATCGTGTCAGAGTTTAGTAGTGTCGACCCTTCAGTGAATGGCAAGGACATCAATGAAAAAGTTGAGTCTGATTGTTTTCATTGCGGATTGCCGGTGCCGAGGGGGTTAACCTTGACCGTTATGATAGAGGGTCAGCCACAGTCTATGTGTTGCCATGGCTGTGAAGCTGTAGCGCAAGCTATTATCAATGCAGGGCATAAGCACTTTTATAAGGTGCGTACCAGTGCATCATTCACCGGTGAAGATTTAGTGCCAGAGTTTCTTCGGGATATGCAGATATACGACAACCCTGATCTGCAGAAGCAATTCGCCCATCAAGTCTCTGATACCGAACGAGAAATTAGTTTGATACTCGGAGGTATTACTTGCGCCGCTTGTATCTGGTTGAATGAGCGTCATATCGCCAGCCTGCCGGGCGTCGTTTCGGTTCAGGTTAATTACGCGACTCACCGTGCCTGGTTACGCTGGGACGACGAAACGACTCAGCTAAGTGAAATTTTGCAGGGCATCCACTCCATTGGCTATAAGGCACTGCCATTCGACTCATCACAACAGCATGATGTGCAGCAACGAGAAAGTCGAGATCAGCTAAAAAGACTCGCAGTTGCTGGCATCTTTGGCATGCAGGTAATGATGATATCAGTCACCCTTTATACCGGCGCCTGGTCAGGCATGGCAAAAAGCTATGAAGTTTTCTTCAGCTGGTTAAGTCTATTGCTGACCCTGCCGGTTATGTTCTACAGCGCGCCTGTTTTCTTTCGCTCGGCCTGGAAAGACATTACCCATCGTCAAGTGGGCATGAATGTGCCGGTATCACTCGCGATTGGAATTGCGTTTGTTGCGAGTGCTATTGCGACCGTCACCGGGGAGGGACAACTCTATTTCGATTCAGTTGTAATGTTTGTTTTTTTCTTGCTGGCTAGCCGTTATTTCGAATGGATGGCAAGACGCCGTGGTGCTCAATCAGTTGAGCGTCTGGCGCATGCTTTACCAATTATGGCCAATCGACTCGGTGAGGGTCACAGCCAACTAGGTGATGAATTTGATAGTCAAACTGAACGTGTTGTTGCCACTGCGCTTGTGGTTGGGGACCAGCTTTTGATCAAACCAGGTGAGTCGATTCCGGCTGATGGTAAAGTGGTGCAGGGGAGTTCCAATATTGACGAGTCGGTACTTAATGGTGAGAGCCTGCCTGTGGCAAAAACGGTTGGGGGCAGACTCATCGGTGGCAGCATCAATATTGATAATCCGCTACAGATGGTGGTTGAAAGTGTCGGTGTAGACACCATGCTATCAGGTATTCAGCGAATGATCGATAAAGTTAAATTGGACAAATCACCGATTGCACAATTGGCCGATAGAATTGCTTCTCGGTTTATTATCGCCGTGTTGATGATAGTGGCAGGAGTGGCCGTTTTGTGGTTTTTTCGATCACCCGAACACTGGTTAGAAATAGCCCTCGCATCGCTTATTGTGACCTGCCCCTGTGCTTTGTCACTAGCAACGCCGACCGTCATTAGCGCTGCCTTAAGCCGATTGCAAGGTCAGGGGCTATTAGTCACTCATGGCGGTGTGCTCGAAAGGTTGGATCGAGTCACACATGTCGTATTTGACAAAACGGGCACACTAACCCAGGGCGAACCGGTCCTGAGCCATATCTATAACGATGAATCAATCGATACTAACCACTGCTTGAATATTGCCTCGGCACTAGAAGCTCACTCCGAACACCCGTTAGCCAAGGCGATAATAAAAGGCGCAGCTATTGCCAAGGTGCCTCATGCTGAACGGTTAGTAGCGACCGATCTTGTCAATCACCCTGGCGGTGGTCTGAGTGGTATTATCGATGGCCAGACTTATGTCATCGGCAGTATCGACTTTATTCAACAGCAAACCCATTGGCTTGTTCCGCAAGCCTGGTTAAACGAAATAAAGTCGACTTCTGCCACAGCAGTAGTGATGTCAAGTGCCGATAGAATACTGAGTTTATTTACATTAGAAGATACTCTCAGAGCCGATGCTGCTGATTTGATTTCAAGCCTCAAGCAAGATGGCAAGCAAGTTATTTTGATGAGTGGTGATCGAGAGCCTGCAGTTCAAAAAGTAGCAGAGCAAGTCGATATTGATGAATACTATTCAGGATTTTCTCCACAACAGAAAATGGATAAAGTATTAGCGATGCAGGCAAACAATGCAGTGGTATTGATGGTTGGAGACGGCGTAAACGATGCGCCAGTGATAGCCGCAGCCGATGTGTCGATCGCAATGAGCAACGCCACCTCATTAGCCAAAACAAGTGCAGACGCGGTGTTGATGAATAATCAACTCAACACTATTACCTATAGTTTGCAGATGGCGAGGCGATCACGAAACAATATCCGACAAAACTTCGGTTGGGCGTTGGGCTATAACTTTTGTGCCATCCCCGCTGCTGCAATGGGACTAGTTATGCCGTGGATGGCAGCAATTGGAATGTCGGTAAGTTCGCTAATTGTGGTTCTAAATGCATTGAGACTGTCGAAATAATGGAAGTTATATATCTATTAATACCTTTGTCCTTGATTTTGCTCTGCCTGATAGTTTGGCTGTTTTTCTGGGCGGTACGCAGTGGGCAATTCGATGATATGCAAGGACCTGCCTATAAAATTTTGCTCGATGAAGATAAGCCTATTGCAAGGCAAGAATCAATTAACCAAGAAGTCAATCAGGAAAATCAATTAGGAAAGCGGCCAAAAAATTAATGGCACCCGACTTGACCTAGATCAATTTTGCATCTGTCCGCCCCCTTACAATTAGGGCCAGATGAAACACAGGCCAAGCTATTCATGACTGTCTCAGAAGAAAATCCCAAGCAAAAAAAACATGAACGCAATACATTTGTGTTTCTGGCTGTCTTTCTGGCGCCAATTTTGTCCGTTATTTTAGTCGGGAGTCTTGGTTTTGCAATCTGGATTAGCCAGATTTTCTTTGGCCCACCAAGCACCTGATAGAGATTTGAATTTCTATAGCAATAACAGTATGGAAAAGTTAGAGAATCCATCACGGCGCGGTTTGTTTCGAGGTGAAGTCAAAACCAAGAAAGCTTTACGGCTGCCCTGGATCATCAGTGAATCAGATTTTATTGATAAGTGCACGCAGTGTCACAAGTGTATCGACGTTTGTGAAACCGAAATAATTTCACGTGATAGACAAGGTTACCCGATAATTGATTTCGAAAAAGGGGAGTGTACTTTCTGTACAAAGTGTAAGGAAGTCTGTGATCAGCCACTGTTTTTTCACCGACAGTCCAATGATGAATGCCTTTTTAAACCTTGGATTCTTGACCTCTCTATTACCAGCACATGCCTCGCAAAAAATAATGTGGTTTGCCAGAGTTGTATGGACGTATGCGAGCCGGCGGCGATCACTTTTTCGTATGAACGCGATGGAGAGGTATGCAGCATCCCTCAGCCTCAGCTGACTATTGACGACTGTACTCAATGCGGTGCTTGTATTACCAGTTGCCCGCAAAGTGCCATTGTAATGAAGGTGAATTAAGCATGATGATAATCGAGAAGGTCGAGCAAGATGCACAAGAAACTAAGCAAATTAGCATTCAGGCAGATAGCCAAACTAGTAAACAAAACGAGTATCACATCGCCAGTTTTGTTGCTCAGGTAATTACTACCGAGATGGATCAGATTAAGCTAGCTATAGAGCAGGTCAGTGGTTCAGAAATCCATGCTGTTAGCCCTGAAGGTAAGATTGTATTTACGATCGAAGGTAGCCATCAGGCTGGCATTGGAAGAAATATCGATCAATTAAAATATAATCCGGGCTTGCTGTCTTTGGCGCCGATATACCACCAATTTATAACTGAAGATTCAGACTCTGAAAATTTTGATTCAAATACGCCAGATTCAGAAACATCAGACTCAGCATGTTCAGACTAAGAAAAAGGTCCCACTATGACAATTAATCGCCGCGAATTTATTAAAGCAAACGCTGTCGTTGCCGCAGCCACCGTCGCCGGTGTCTCAGTTCCCGTTTCTGCCACAAACCTGATCACTAACAGTGAGGAAACTCAACTCAAGTGGGATAAAGCTCCCTGTCGATTTTGTGGCACCGGTTGTAGTGTTAATGTTGGTGTACTTGATGGGAAAATAGTCGCCACTCATGGAGATATCAAGTCGCCAGTTAACAAGGGTCTGAATTGTATTAAGGGTTATTTTTTGTCGAAGATAATGTATGGCAAAGATCGTTTAACAACGCCCTTGTTACGCATGAAAGACGGCAAGTATGCCAAAGATGGTGACTTTACACCCGTCACATGGGAGCAAGCTTTTGACGTCATGGAAGAGAAAGCTAAGACAACTCTGAAAGAAAAGGGACCGACGGCTGTCGGCATGTTTGGCTCTGGCCAATGGACCGTACAAGAAGGTTATGCGGCAGTAAAACTAATGAAAGCTGGCTTTCGATCTAACAATATTGACCCTAATGCTCGACACTGCATGGCCTCGGCGGTTGGTGGGTTTATGCGAACCTTCGGAATCGACGAGCCAATGGGTTGTTATGACGATATGGAAGCAGCCGATGCGATGGTGCTCTGGGGTTCTAACATGGCAGAAATGCATCCGATTCTATGGACGCGTGTGACTGATCGCCGTTTGAGTGCGCCACATGTCAAAGTCGCTGTATTGTCTACTTATAAACACCGCAGCTTTGATCTGGCTGACAATGGCATGATCTTCACACCGCAAACCGATTTAGCCATTTTGAATTACATTGCTAACTACATTATTCAAACCGATCGAGTGAATAAGGATTTTATTAGTAAGCATACCAATTTTCGCCTGGGTGAAACCGACATCGGTTATGGCCTACGACCTGAACATCCGTTAGAGCAAAAAGCAAAAAATAATGGCAAAACGAAAGGCAGTTCAACGCCGATCAGTTTTGAAGAATATGCAACGTTTGTCAGCAGCTATACGCTCGAATACACCTCTGAACTATCGGGTGTGCCGGAATCCAATCTAAAAGCGTTGGCCGAGTTATACGCCGATCCTGACATCAAAGTGACTTCCTTCTGGACAATGGGGTTCAATCAACATACGCGTGGCGTGTGGGCGAATAATCTGGTTTACAATATTCATCTATTGACGGGAAAAATTTCGACTCCAGGCAATAGTCCATTTTCTTTGACAGGACAGCCATCAGCCTGTGGTACGGCTCGAGAAGTAGGTACATTTTCACACCGCTTACCTGCCGATATGGTCGTCAAAAATCCCAAACACCGAGCCAGAGCCGAAGAGATCTGGAAACTACCCGAAGGCACTATTCCGGCCAAACCGGGTTACCATGCGGTATTGCAAAATCGAAAGCTAAAGGATGGCGAACTCAATTTCTATTGGGTGCAATGCAATAACAATATGCAGGCAGCCGCTAATATCACTGAAGAGGTTTTCCCAGGCTACCGTAACCCGGAGAACTTTATTGTCGTCTCTGACCCTTATCCAACCGTAACAGCGCAAGCCGCAGACTTAATATTACCGACTGCCATGTGGGTCGAGAAAGAAGGTGTTTATGGTAATGCCGAAAGACGTACTCAGTCATGGTATCAAATGGTCGATGCACCCAAGGGTGCTATGTCAGATATGTGGCAAATGGTCGAGTTTTCTAAACGCTTTAAGGTCGAAGATGTTTGGCCTGAAGAGTTGATAGTCAAAAAACCAGAGCATCGAGGTAAGTCACTATTCGATGTGCTTTATCGCAATGGAAATGTTGATGAGTTCTCTCTCGATGAAGTGCCGGATGATCGTTTGAATCAGGAATCACGAGATTTTGGGTTTTATATCCAAAAGGGACTATTTGAGGAGTACGCGAGTTTTGGTCGGGGGCATGCGCACGATTTAGCACCTTATGACAGATACCATCAGGAGCGCGGTTTACGTTGGCCAGTGGTTGATGGCAAGGAAACTTTACGACGATTTAAAGAAGGATCGGATCCTTACTGTAAGCCAGGTAGTGATTTTGATTTTTATGGCAAACCAGATGGTAAGGCTGTTATTTTTGCATTGCCTTATGAGCCAGCAGCAGAATCTCCAGATGAAGAATACGATCTGTGGCTTTCCACTGGGCGTGTGCTTGAGCACTGGCATTCTGGTTCCATGACTCAGCGCGTTCCGGAACTTTACAAGGCAATGCCTGATGCGCTGGTCTATATGCATCCAGATGATGCCAAAGCACGGAACATGCGCCGCGGTGATCTAGTGAAGCTTGTTTCCCGCCGAGGAGAAGTGCAAACCCGGGTCGAGACCAGAGGGCGCAATAAGCCGCCGATTGGGCTGGTATTTATGGCCTGGTTTGATGCAAGCAGATTAGTTAATAAAGTGACTCTGGATGCGACTGATCCGCTATCGAAGCAAACGGATTACAAAAAGTGCGCCGTTAAAATTGTGAAGGTATAGGAGGGCAGTATGAAACACTTAATTATAAAACTTATTATAGCGATTCTGTTTTTTTCTACTACAGCAATCGCAGTAGAAAATGAGATAGCAACGCTACGAGACAAGACTAAAATCGATCAACAACAAGAGCCTAATACCATTCCCAAGGTAATTAACAAAGATATTAAAAAGTCACGCAACTATCCAATGCAACCACCAATTATTCCACATACGGCTCGTAACTATGAAGTGAACTTGAATAATAACAAGTGCTTGTCTTGTCATAATCGTAATCGCACAGAAGAATCTCAGGCACCTATGGTGAGTGTGACTCACTTTATGAACCGCGATGGCAATTTTTTGGCCGAAATTTCACCTAGACGTTATTTTTGCAATCAGTGTCATGTCACCCAACGCGATACTAAACCATTAGTTGAAAATACCTTCATTGATATGCATAGCCTGATCAAACATAAGAATTCTGAAGAATAACGTCCCAAATAATTGATCAGGAATTAATGAAAATGAAAAGATTTATTCAAATTGGGTGGAAAACATTAAGGCGTCCTAGTGGTTATTTTAGCCTGGGTTTTTTGGTGATAGGTGGGTTCGTTGCGGGTGTCATTTTCTGGGGTGGATTTAATACTGCGCTAGAAATAACCAACACAGAGGAATTTTGCATATCGTGCCATGAAATGGAAAACAATGTTTACGAGGAACTAAAAGCAACGATTCATTTTTCTAACCGGTCTGGCGTCCGAGCCACATGCCCTGATTGTCATGTGCCCCATAAATGGAGCGACAAGATAGCGCGTAAAATGCAAGCATCGAAGGAAGTATGGGGTATGATATTTGGTACGATTGATACTCGAGATAAGTTTGTCGCCGAACGTCGTCGGCTAGCACAGCATGAGTGGACACGACTAAAATCGAACGACTCTCTTGAATGCCGAAACTGCCATAACTTTGAATACATGGACTTTACCGAGCAAAGCGAACGGGCTGCTGTTCAACACTCCACTACACTGGCATCTGGTGAAAAAACTTGTATTGATTGTCATAAAGGTATTGCTCATGAGTTACCTGATATGAAGGGTGTTGAAGGTTGGTAATTAAATCGTAGTTTTTAGGTTTTCCGATATAATCCAATCCCAAGGTTATAATTTTTCGATGAAATTTTACACTATAACTTTCAGCCATAAAGCTATCCCTGGGTAATCGTAATATAATGTTTCACTAAAAGGTTTGGAACAATAGCGAATAGTGGTTTTGTTGAGCTTTTTGGCTATACGCTAGGAATGTCCATGCACTCAAAATTTATAGAATTAAGTCTTAGTTATGATACTTAACCCATACGTTCTTTCCCGACCGTTTCGCTTCGTACATTGCGGTATCAGCATTATGTAACAGCGCTTCAACGGTGTCACTATCGTCTGGAAAAACCGCAAGTCCAACGCTTGCGCTAATGCTAAACAACTCACCGGCTACTTCAAACGGCGTGCTCGCAGCGTAAATTATTTTTGCTGCGACTTCGGGCGCGCGCTCACTAAGATCGTCTCCAGATAGCATGATGACGAACTCGTCACCTCCTATTCTTGCAGGAAGATCGCGTAATTGGCTGTATTGATTTTTACCAATGGTTGCTGGCATTTTTAACAGCAAGTTCAACCGCCATGCAAAGTCGATGAGTACGCCATCACCTGCTCTATGCCCAAGACGATCATTAATCGGTTTGAAGTCATCGAGATCTACAAACATTACGGCTATCTGTGTGAATTGATTTTTAGCCTGCTCTAATTTATCCGATAGTTGCTCAGTGAATAATCGACGATTTGCAAGATTGCTTAACTCGTCAACGTGGGCCAACACCCAAATTCTAGAGGCTGCGTCGTCCAGTGATGTGCTCATTTTCTGGAAGGCCCCGACTAACTCTCCAATTTCGTTGCCTCGTGTTGCGACAGACATTGAATTTCGCCAATATTCAAGGTCCTTCACCGCACCAGATAGCTGGTGGTTCGCATCCCCAGAGGCACTGGGTACATTGATTTTACGCAAGATCCTCGTCAACCGTTCGATGGGCGACACCATAGTGCCTTGCAATAAAGCCCACAGGCTAGCGGTGACTATAAGAACAGCCAGCATCAGGATCACGATACTAACCTTCATTGATGATTCTCCTAGTGCTGTAATATCGGATGCCATACCCACTCGCAATGCCGCTATTGGCTGGTCATCTAGGTTCTTGATTAAATTCATTGCGTAGATTTCTTCATCCGTTTTCACCATCACATGTGCGACACCAGATATCAGTAGCTCGTCTACGGCAGCCTGAAACTCGGCTGGTATGGTGGTGGTGCTCAGGTCGATAGGCAGCAAGTCAACTGTCGAATGTATGCTCGTGCTGAGTTCTTTTAATAGTTTCTGGTTCAGCACACGACCTAAAATAAAATACCCTCCAATGAGACCATATTCTGAGATTATTTTGTGAGCGGTAATGAGGGCTGGCCCATTATTGGTAGATATCCAGCCTCTGTGTTTATAATAAATCGACGTTGACTTGATAAGGGCGTTAACTGACGATATTCCATTGGGTAAAATACTGAAGGAAGAGTCCACTTTACCTTTCTTATCCGAATAGGCTTCTTCAAAAATTGCGTTGCCGTCTCGATCAAGTACGATTACAAAATCGAAACCTAACGTGCCCAGATAGCCACTAGCGAGGTTTGAATCGTAGAAGTCATCATTCTTTCCTTGCGCGTACAACCAGGTATCTTCCCAGTATGCCCAATCTAACACCATGTTTTCTATATAATCCCCGTGGATTCTAATAATATCGCGAGTCCGAAGCAATTGTTCTACAATCGCTCGTTGTTCTAGCTCGATATAGGACCGCCCTTGAAGCTGACTAAGCACCAGACTGGCAGTCACACAATAAATTGCAAACACCAACAAAAGTATACCAACCACTTTTTTTCGTAATGACATATTTATTTACCTGTAAGATCAATCTGAGTTTTGAATTACTAAGGCTACTTGATAGCAATATTAGGTTGAGTCATGCCATCATAGGTGTCCTTTCAATTTATTTATCGACTTCTTTTGATACTAGGTAATGACTCCGTATGCTATGAGTTATCTGTACTGCAAGCTTAAAAACCAGTAACAGCCTTGGTCCAACTGCAGTTTGGTGAAGTAAGAATTGAGCTATTCTTTAGTTTAAAAAATGTTTGTATTGGCATTCAATAAATAATGCACCCATTATTTTTAATATTGGTAGGAAAAAACCGAATGAAGCGTTAGTAAATGGAATTCTAGTCAAAAATATAAGCTTGCAGGATGAGATCACTGCCCGATAAATCCGAAAGGAGTTAAGGCGCAACCAAACTTTGTTAATTCTTTATCAACCATTTTTCCCCTCCAACATTGCGTGACAAATATTACTATCAAAAATAAATTACATTTATTATTGATGCGACATGGCAATAGCGTTAATTCACACTAGAGTGCTTGTGAATTTGAAAACTGTTTGCGACGGCGTCAGGTAAAGACGTAAGGACAAGATGACTATTTCCTGTATACAGTACATTTATAGTATAGTTTTGTTATAAGATCTAATTATTTTTTGGACGACTCCAAAAGTAAACTCTTAGAGCTGATTTAAATGGACAGTGTTAAAAGCTGGCAAATAACACGCTACCTATAAAGGTGCCCTATTTATATGCCAATCCGCAGGGCTGACCTGTGACGTAATTAAGCCAGGTCAGAATCACAGGCAAAAAAAGCCAGCGGTAGTCGCTGGCTAAAAGACAATGAACCGTGTTATCAATGTGTGTGTGGGGGGGGGGTATTTCTGATTGGTGACCACAAATGAGAGTCTAATCGATGGATGGCTCAATGAGCTTGAAATTAGCCAATAAAAGCTCAGGTCTCAGGAAGAAATAGATCAAACAATACGCGAAGACAAATTGGTTTTAATTGCTGGGTTGATATAGCGGTCAAACACCATACAGATATTACGCACCAGTAAGCGTCCAGGATTCAGGATGTTAATAGCATTGGGCTTCAGGCTGATCAATCCATCGTCTTCCATCGCTTTTAGCTGCACTAGTTCCTTGGCGAACTGTTTGTCGAAATTTAGGTTCCAGCGTTTCTCAATACCACCTATATCGAGCCTGAAATGGCAGATCAATTGTTGAATGATGTCGTTACGGACGATATCGGTGAGTTCGGTTTCACAGCCTCTGTAAATAGGCAGTTGATCTTTCTGGATGGCATCGTGGTAGGTGTTGATATCGGTTGTATTTTGACTAAAGTGATCACCGATATTACTAATTGCTGATACACCCATCGCGACTGAGTCGCACTGCGCATGCGAAGAATACCCCTGGAAATTGTGATGCAGCGTACCATTACGTTGTGCGACGGCAAGCTCATCATTGGGTAGCGCGAAGTGATCCATACCAATGTAAACATAACCGGCTTGGGTGAGTCGTTCGATCGAGTAACGCAATATCTCAAGTTTTTCCTCTGGTTTAGGCAAGTCTTCATCATGAATTCGACGTTTCGGTGGAAAGCGGTTTGGGAGGTGAGCATAGTTATAAACCGCAATGCGATCTGGCTTGATGTCTATCAGGGTATCGAGCGTTTGCGCGAAACTAACCACTGACTGGAATGGCAAGCCATAGATCAAGTCGATGTTGATTGATTTGAACCCATAAATACGCGCTGTTTGTACGACCGAACGGGTCATTTCGACACTTTGCACTCGATTCACCGCAATTTTTACCTTAGGGGCGAAATCCTGTACGCCAATGCTTATTCGATTGAAACCAAGATGACGCAAATGCTCGATACTGCGGTCACCGGTAGACCTTGGATCAATTTCGATTGAATATTGGCCTTCATCATGTAGCTTAAAGTGCTTGCCGATTTTATCCATCAAAGCCTGCATTTGGTCATTGCTTAAAAAGGTCGGTGTACCGCCGCCCCAATGTAATTGATCGACAATTCGGTCCTGGTCAAAAAGCGCTGCCTGTAATTCGATTTCGTGAAACAGGTCCTCTAGGTACTGGATTGAGCGTTGTTTATTTTTGGTGACTATATTATTGCAGGCACAGTAATAACAAATCGTATCGCAAAACGGAATATGAAAATAAAGCGACAATGGTCGTGGAATAAGCTCCTCATTGCTGGCTTTTGCCCAGGTTCGATAGTGATCGCTGTTGATACTTTCGCGAAACTGAGTGGCTGTCGGATAAGAGGTATAACGAGGACCTGCTAAATCATATCGTTTGATCAGCACCTTATCGAATGTAATGTTGTTGTCCATGGTGAAGCCAGGTATAAGAAGACTTGTAAGGGGTTACAATAATCTACCGACAATATGACACTTTGATAAATATCAACTAAGCGTTGTATTCAAATTAAAATTTTCTAAAGAGCATTTCAGGAATCGATCAGCAATGATGGATTAATGGTTTGGAGCATTACTCTAGTTAAGTAAAGCAGGTAGTTGCCTAATGTCGTCCAGTACAATATCTGCAATATTTTCTAGTTCATCACGTGTGCTGGTGCCGGTGAGCACGCCGACACAGAGGCCCACTTTAGCATTCCTGCCCATTTCGATGTCGTGGCTATTGTCGCCGACTACGATCACTTCCGCAGGGTTTAACGACTGTGATTTACAAAAGGCCAATACCATGCCTGCTTCGGGTTTAGTGCCGTGCCCGCTGTCGTAGCCACAGAGAAAATCGAAGTGTTTTATAACATTAAATACCTCTAGCGTATTGAGTATGCCCTGGTAGCTGTCAGCAGTGGCGACACCGAGCTTTAAACCGGTTTTTTTTAACTGCTGGAGAACCTGCTTAAGGTCGGGTACGGCGGTGGTGTTGATTCGCCCTTGTTCCGCGAATATATAATGAAGTTGATTGACTAGACTCTGACATTCGATATCACGGCTACTATTAACGATATCAGGTAATTGTTTTGACCAGGCTTGGGCTATTTCTATAGTGTTGCCAGCGGCGAGTAGTGATCCGCCAGTAAATTTTTGAGTGCTTGCATCGTAACCATGTTGAGTGAGTAATTGTGTTGCCAATGTCTGGTTTCCCTTGGCGAGTTGGAGTGAGGCGAGATGGTAGGTGGGTAACCAGGTGGCGCTGAAATCAATGAGGGTGCCATCTTTATCAAAAACGATGCCTTTGTATTTCATTAAACTATTGTCCTGATTAAATGAGGCGACTGGCGAGAGAAAAGTAGCAACATTTTTCTTTTGTCAGCATTGCGGTAACTAATTCGTTTTAGTTCGTTCGTTTAAGCTGACTGAGAGTGCTATAAAGTCCGTCGAGATCGCTATAAGCGCCTTGCAGGTGGCGAACACCTCCTTTGGAATAAGCTTTGCGTGCATGCATAATTCGAGTATTGTCGAACATCATTAGTTCTCCTGGGCTGAGTTTAAACTGAACTTGCAACGCCTCGCGTTCGATAATCTCTGCGTAGTGGCGATACGCGGCGTAAAATTCTGTTATTCGATTTGGATCGGTTTTTATGTTGCCTATTGAGCGGTTGTTATAGCGCACCTTAATAATTTCATTTTTCTCGTTAAGCTCAAACATGGGTACTCTAGCATGCAGATCTGTATTTGCATCCTGGAAGCGATAGTTAATCCATTGCTGGCACAAAGTTTCAAAGTGTTGGCGGTTTTCGTCGCGCAAAATATTCGCAGCCATGAAGCCATCTTGTAAGATGGACTCGCCACCGGTAGTAGAACTTTGAAGGCAGTGAAGTAGTTGGATACCGGGTACCGGATCGCGATACGGGTTGTCGAGATGGCAGCCTAAACCTAAATTGGTGAATGCGAGGTTGTTAGCATCAACCTTAGTTCGGACTTCAAAGAGTGGGCCGTAATTGGTTTCTCGAACAAAGCCGAATTGTTTGATAACTTTAAGTACCTGACCCTCATGACAAGGTATGTCATGAAGAATTACAAAACCAAAGTCTTTGAAAGATTGCAGCGCGGACTGCTTTGAATCTGGCGAGTGACAGAATAGATCGTAGCTGCAGCGTGGTAGTTCGACTTCGAAGGTACTTTTTAGCCAGAGTTTTTTGCCTATTTCACTACGATCATCCGTCTGCACATTAAGGCAGTAACAGTTGTCTCGTAACCAGCTCAAAGAGAACTCTGATTGATGTGAGTCTGGTGTGAAGTCGATAACTAGCCTGTCATTATTTTGCTCGACATAAGCTATGTGGATATCGACTGGAATATCAGTAATATTGATTAGTCGTTGGCCACTGACTGGATCACGACTTTGAGGCATTTGGCAATGATCTCGTAACCAGATAGACGCAAGCTGACTTTTTCGACCATCACTCCAGTCTATAGTGAGCTGGTTTTTTGTGAAGCTAAAATGTTCTATGCTAAACGCCATCTGCTTAATTGACATGTTGAATCTACTCTGGTCGCAGTGATGCTTCTATTTGGGCGCGATAATCTTTAATTGGTTTTATATCCAGCCCGACAATCTTGCCATCATCATCATAATGCCGAGCTTTTAGCGCTGTCTGGTGGTATGGGTTTGATTCAAAGTCTTCAACCTCAGAGGTCGACATGGGCCCACCTTGAACATTCAAAGACTCAATCGATGCGTCTGATAATCGGTTTGTGTAGTTTGGATCTACCGCGCAGAGATATTTTTTTGCAGCGACGTGTAAGCGAATTGGCTCGGTTACCGATGCAGGAAAGAAAGGCGCAAGGAAAGCAGAGCCGGCATCTTCGTGACAATTGTTGATACCATTTTCGAGTGCATCGATCGGGAAGTCTCCTACAAAATGACCAATATCGTGTAACAGTGCTGCAATCACTAATTCGTCTGAGGCGCCATCAGCAATGGCACATGCTGCAGTTTGCTCCATGTGTTGAGACATGCTGACTGATTCGCCCATATATTCTTCGGCACCTCGGTGTGCAAACAGATCGAGTATAAAGTCGACGATGTTGCCTCTATTCAGTTCACTTTTAGCCACAAGTTGCTCCTTATCGACTAGGCCGTCAATTATGTTGATGGTTTAATAGGTAATATACTGGAGTAGATAGTGATATTAGTAAATCAAATTATAATGATCGTTTAGATCGGAGTAGCAGGACTTAAGGTTTGTGAATGTTATTGGTGATAAAACCTTTTTGCAATAGAAGTGACTCGAAATTTTATCCAGACAGAGAAAAGTCTATATGCCGTGATCGGCCAACTTTTTATGCAGGGTAATTATTTTGGAGCGGGATTTCCGGTAGTCCACTTTTTAAAACGAGTTTCGCAATATTCAAGTAGTAACGCGTAATTGGGGAAATAAAGCTCGAATCCGTCTTCAGCGGGTGCATCATATTCACAAAAGTCGTTGTCGTGAGTTCTACAAATGGTTGGGCGATCGTCGTAGATACCACATCTGCCATCCATTTCGAGATGCGCGCAGGGTGCATCAATCATTAAAAACCAACCATCACTATCTTTATAAATGCCGATGTTTTTATGTGATACCTGCCAGAGTAATACTTCAAAATCATACTTTGAACGCGGCGTATCGATTTGTTGAGTAATATAAGTGCAGCAGGTTGAGTTGGTGCAAAGATCGCACTTCTGCGCTGATCCAGCAGTTTGAGCTACTTCGATCTTAGGGAAGTCTAAATTATTCATGCGGTTTCATTGAGCCAGTCCCTAGGCTTTAAAAAGTATTCTGTGAGCAATGCCTCGTCGCTGCCGGGCTCTGCCTGATAGTTGTATTGCCAGTTAACAACAGGCGGTAACGACATTAAAATTGATTCGGTGCGTCCACCTGATTGTAATCCAAATAAGGTGCCTCGGTCATAAACCAGATTAAACTCGACATAACGTCCGCGACGGTAGAGTTGAAATTGTTTTTGCTGGTCGGAATAAGCCGTGTCTTTTCGTTTTTCTACGATGGGTAAATAAGCATCGAGATAATGATCACCCACGCTGCGCATGAATGCAAAGGATTGTTCGAAGCCGGGTTCATTAAGATCATCAAAGAACAGGCCGCCAATGCCGCGTGATTCATTGCGGTGTTTAAGGTGAAAATAATCATCACACCATTGTTTATATTTACCATAAATATCTGAATCTGTGGCTGAGCCAAAGTCAGCACAAGCCTCATTAGCCACTTGATGCCAGTGCACGCAATCTTCGGTGTAGGCGTAAAATGGTGTTAAATCGAAACCACCGCCAACCCACCAGATAGACGATTCGCCTGTTTTTTCGGCAATAAAAAAGCGCACATTGGCATGCGAGGTGGGTACATGTGGGTTGTTTGGGTGAATAACCAGCGAGACACCCATGGCACGATAATTACGTCCCGCTAATTCGGGACGGTGCGCGGTGGCTGATGCAGGTAGGTTGTCTCCGGTCACTTCTGAGAAATTAACACCCGCTTGTTCAAAAACATCACCACCCGTTAGTACCATGGTTTTACCACCGCCTTCACCGGTCTCACGTGTCCAGTTATCCACCATAAACTTTGCCTTACCATCAGCTGAGGCAATGGCGTCAGTGATGCTAATTTGCAGTGCTTGCAGATATTGTCTTATTTGATCTGTATTCGACGTCATGGAGTTAAGGTCTGATGATGTCACCGGATTCTAGAGATTTTATCTCACTGGGGCGGCCGGTGCCGGGTTGATAGCCACTGATAATGTGATCCAGTTGTTTGGCAAATAATCTGCGTGCTTGAATTGAATTACGGATGGTTTTTTTACCACTCATGTTAGCGCTAGTCGACACGATGGGCGATTCTAACTGAGTGCAGAGCGCCGTAATAAATGGGTGACTAGTAATTCTGATGGCAATGGTTGAAAACCCACCACGAAGCCAACTGGGGCATTTCTGGCTAGCAGGGATAAGCCAGGTCGTTGGCTGGGCTTGTGGCTGTTTTAGCAGCGCAATGTCATTAGTTGATAAGTCGCGACTGATGTAAGGAAGGCAATAGTCCAGTTTAGACGATAGCAGGATAAGTCCTTTGCTTGCCGAGCGCTGTTTGATCTGCAAAATTCGCTCGACACTCTCTTCGAGTAACGGGTGACAGCCAAAACCCCAAATTGTGTCACCAGGGTAGGCAATTACTGCGCCAAGCTCTATCGCATGACTTAATCGGTTGATAGCCCAGGGCGACATGCTTGGAATCTAGGCTGCAGTTTTTTTAACAGCCGCTTTCTTTTTAGTAGCGGCTTTTTTGGTAACAGTTTTTTTAGCCACCACCTTTTTCTTAGGCACGCTTTTCTTTTTGGTAACGGCCTTTTTAGTA
The DNA here is from genome assembly GCA_964195315.1 of uncultured Acidimicrobiia bacterium. GTDB lineage: Bacteria > Pseudomonadota > Gammaproteobacteria. Next base: position 44,758 of record CAXMOZ010000208.1, read on the forward strand.
GTCGCCTTTTTCTTTACCACTTTCTTTTTTGGAGATGCCTTTTTCTTGGGCACGGCTTTCTTTTTCACAGCGGCTTTTTTCTTTCGCTTTGACTTGGGGAAAGGGGCTTTCTCGATCAGTTCCTGGCAGGTTTCTAGTGTCAGTGTTTCGGGATCTTCGATATCTTTAGGTATGCGGGCATTCTTTATACCATCAGTGATATAAGGTCCATATCGACCACGCAATATTTTGACGTCTGTGCCTTCGAATAACTTGATTTCTCGGGTGGCATCGAATTCTTTTTTCTCGGCGACGAGTTCAAGTGCACGCTCTAAGGTGACCGTAAATGGGTCGTCGCCTTCTTTGACTTTAAGCGATACGTATTTGGCATCGTATTTAATATATGGTCCAAATCGACCAACATTGGCGGATATTTCTTCACCCTCGGGTGACAATCCGAGTGCTCGTGGCAGTTTGAATAGTTCTAACGCTTCTTCGAGCGTTACCTTGTCCATCTTTTGCCCCGGCTGAAGACCTGCAAACTTAGGTTTGTCTTCATCTTCACGCGTGCCAATTTGGACAAAAGGTCCATAGCGTCCCATTCGAACTGAAATGGGCTTGCCTGACTTTTCACAAATGCCAAGTTGACGTGACTGAATCGCTTCGTCTCGACTAACGGTTTCCATTTTATCATCGACTAACGCTTTAAAAGTTGACCAAAACTTTTCCATTAATGGCAACCAGTCGGCTTCGCCACGTGACACTTGGTCTAGCGTGTCTTCTAGTTGAGCGGTGAAATCATAGTCGACATACTGAGGAAAATGTTGGGTCAAAAAACGTGCGACTACACGTCCGACATCGGTTGGGTGGAAGCGTTTGTTCTCTATTTCGACATACTCTCTATCTTGCAAAGTGGTGATGATAGAGGCATAGGTTGAGGGCCGTCCTATACCATATTCTTCCAGTGTTTTAACCAACGTTGCTTCGCTGAATCGTGGTGGTGGCTCAGTGAAGTGCTGTTCAAGGCGAATTTCTTTTAGTGTAACTTTATCGCCTTCCAACAAAGGTGGCAGGATGTTTTCTTTTGTATCATCCTTTTTGTTGTCATCGAGCCCTTCGGTATAAACCTGCATAAATCCAGGATCACGAATAGTCGAACCACTGGAGCGGAAGATATTTTTAGCACCACAGGCGAGGTCAATCGATACTGTATCAAGCGTTGCGTGGATCATTTGGCAAGAGATGGTTCGCTTCCAGATCAAACTATACAATCGATACTCATCATTGCCTAAATGTTGTTTGATGATTTCTGGTTCATTCATTGCGCTACTGGGACGTATTGCTTCGTGCGCTTCTTGTGCATTCTTTGCCTTAGTCTTATAAACAGGCGGTATTTCGGGTAGATTTTGCGCCCCGTAGCGTTTACTAATAAGTGTTCGAATATCACTAATAGCATCTTTCGACAGGTTGACCGAGTCGGTTCTCATATAGGTAATAAGACCTACCTGACCGGCACCAATATCAATACCTTCATAGAGCTTCTGGGCGGTACGCATTGTTTTTTGCGCACCAAAACCGAGCTTACGTGAAGCTTCCTGCTGTAAAGTAGACGTTGTAAAGGGAGGTGACGGGTTACGTTTGCGTTGTTTCTTTTCAACTTTACTGACAATTAACTGGCCATTGGCGGCTTGAGTTAATTGTTTATGAGCGGATTGTGCATCAGTTTCATTAGTGATGGTGAATTGCTTAACTTTTTCACCAGACAGAATGTTAAGTTTCGAGCCAAAGGCGCTATTTTCAAATTCATTGTCAGATTCGATGCTCCAATATTCTTTAGGGTCGAATGCGTCGATTTCTAATTCACGCTCAACAATCATCCTAAGAGCGGGACTTTGTACTCTACCGGCAGAAAGGCCTCGTCGAATTTTGCGCCATAATAAGGGAGAAAGATTAAAGCCAACCAGATAGTCTAGTGCTCGACGCGCTTGCTGAGCATTGACCATGTCCATACCAATTTCGCGTGGATTGGCTACCGCATCTGTGACGGCTTGCTTGGTTATTTCGTTAAACGCAACTCGATAAGTACGCTTATCTTTCATTAATTTCATTTCTTTTAGCAACTCGAGCAGGTGCCAAGAAATAGCTTCTCCCTCTCGATCTGGATCGGTTGCTAGATAGAGAGTTTCAGCTTTGCGTAATTCTTTCTTAATATTGTTGATGTGCTTTTCGTTTCTTTCGACAACGCTGTAATTCATTTTAAAGTTATTGTCGGTCTCGACTGCACCTTCTTTGGGAATTAAGTCGCGCACATGGCCGTACGAAGCAAGAACCTTAAAATCCTTACCCAGGTATTTTTCGATTGTCTTGGCTTTAGCCGGAGATTCTACAATGACTAAATGTTTGGCCATAAAGGTAACTACTTATAAGACTGGGGTTAACGGGATAGAATCTACTGGTTTCTTCAATGGAAGATCGCAGGTTGGTCGGCGAAAACAATATCCTCATAGTGCATTAGGGTATCTTCGTCGTGTTCTTCTGAGCTATTAAATAAAACCATCATTACAACCCATTTGAGTTCTTCAATGTCGACTTCTGAATTTGAGTCAAGCGCCATCACTCGGTTGATGACTAATTCACGTAACATCGGTGTTAATACACCAGACTGCTCCAGAAAGATTAAGAAGCCCTGGGCATTTTGAGCCAAACGAGCCGATTCTTGTGGGGCAAATATACGAGTGGCCTGAGATGACTGGTCTATGGAAGGTATATCGTCATCCTGCGCAAGCCCGTCAAGCCAGTCAAATGCCTTGTCGATTTCGAGCGAATCAAAACCAGCCGCTCGAAGATCATCATCGATTCCATCCCGGTCTTCGGGTAGGTCGTCGTCTTGATCCGCATAGCAGGAAAAGATATACATCAGAACGTCTATGACACCTTCTTTCATGGATTCCTCAAAAATTTAGAACTTGGATAAAATTAACGCTATATTCTGACGTAGTGGCCGCCAGGTGCCGACTGAATAAGCTCGTCGAGCTCTAGAAGTAGTAGCATGGATGAAACCTTGTCGATGGTCAAGCCACTGCGTTCTACCAATCTGTCCGTAGAGATAGGGTCATAACCAATTTGTTCAAGTAGCTTACTATAGTCTTTATCGAGTTTTTTGCTGGCTTTAGATGGGCTGGAAGAGGGTTGCTCGGTGACAGGCTGGCTTGCGATATAACCGAGCAAGCTCGATAGGTCACCAATAATGTCGGATGCTTTGTCTGCTAATCGAGCACCTTCTCTAATCAGTTGATGACAGCCCCTTGCTTGCGGATTATGGATTGATCCAGGAATAGCAAAAACCTCTCGCCCTTGCTCTGCGGCTTGATGCGCGGTAATGAGTGAGCCACTTCGGCGAGCGGCTTCAACGACTAAAGTAGCAACACTGAGCCCGCTGATAATTCGATTTCTGCGTGGAAAGTTTTCGCTACGTGGGCGTGTGCCGAGTGGGAATTCCGTGACCAACAACCCATTTGAGTGAATGTCGTAAGCCAATTGACGGTTTTTAGCGGGATAAATTTGATCTAGCCCAGTGCCTGTTACCGCTATCGTCTTACCTACGCCAGCTAAAGCGCCTAGATGTGCGTGGGTGTCGATACCCATTGCCATGCCGCTAGTAATTGTAATGCCAGCATTGGATAAATAGGAGGCAAAGTCGTGCGCTGTTTTTGCGCCGCTAGGGGTACAGTTGCGGCTGCCAACGATTGCAATTTGAGGATTAGAGAGTAAGCCGATATTGCCACTGCAGTAGAGTAGGGCAGGGTAGTTTGCGGTTTGTTTCAACAATGCGGGGTAGGCTTCATCGTCGAAGCAAATAATGTGATTACCCAGTTGCTCTGCCCAGGTTAGTTCTTTTTCTATCTGGACTTCGTTGGGGGATTTTATTTGGTCTATTTGCTGAGCTGACAGCCCAACTGCTTCCAGGTCATGTCTACTGACGGTGAATATCTGATTGAAGTCACCCCCGAATTTTTCACGCAAGTCGAGCAAAGATACTCGACCAATACCGAAAACGTGAAATAGACGGAGGAAATTAGCAAATTGATCCTTTTGCATGAATGTTCCATCTATACTCTATTGAATGAATGAGTGATAGGCTTGGCGATTAGAGTTCAAAATCAAGTTCGATTCAGGCCTTACTGGCTATTTAAAGCCGACTCTTTAAGGGCTCTCGACATAATCTTCGATGCTAACGGGACGATCAGCTTCCATCACCAGTCCATAACTCATTTTTTCAAATGTCCTTACCACCATCACGATACCAGTTTTTTCATCGGGTAGTTTGACGCGAAAGTCAGGATCTTCTTCTTCAAGATCTCGAATCACCGAACCTACTTTCTTTATGCGAAGTAGATTGCCAGTTTCGATGCCATCACGCTGCCCCAAATTGATAGAAATTGTCTGATAACGCCCTAGCTGAGATATGGCGTTGACTAACGATACTATTTCGCCACGAACTTCCTGGGATGGTGGCTTAGGAAAAAAGTCGCGCACAAAGTCGGTGTTATCTAGTGGAATTACGCGGTCATTGCGTAAAATTTCCCTGACTGAGCTGGTGACCAACAGTGTTGCAGGATCGCCGCGTTTTAATAATTTTGTTTCGCCAACATAGAGCGCTTCGTATCCTAGTAGCTCATTAGTGATGGGATCATTTAACGGTTTGTTGGGTCTGAATACTTGATAACGACCATTGCCTGATGATGTGTTTAATTTTCTCACGTAAAGCGTATCGTCGGTGCTATTCACCAAATGGTCATCGATACTCGAAAGAACGTAAGCTGAATTGTCTAATATATCCTTGTCGATGATGAGTGGGCGAGATAATAAATGTCTGATCGACTCGATAGGGATAGAAGGAATGCTGGCGTCGATTGATTTTGAGCGAACGCGAGGTGACAATTTAACAATTTGCATGCCAGAGCCAGAAGCGAGGACCTTGCCATCTTCTCCCCTTTGCTGAATTTGTACTCGTTTTTGGCCGCCAATATAAATAATAGCAAGAATATCGCCAGGATAAATTAGATGTGGATTTTCAACCTGAGGGTTTTTGAACCAAATTTCAGGCCAATGCCAAGGGTCGCGCAAAAAGTGTGACGAAATATCCCACAAAGTGTCTCCTTTTTGTACAATATAGGTTTCAGGGTATTCTGGTTCGTAGATAATGGTTTCAGCTGGCTCGGGTTCGGTGATGCTAGCTTTTACTGTTGTGATATCGACAGCTTCAGGTTCTGCCTCGATAATGGAAAAGGGCGGGGCTTTAGGCGCACAGGCGTTTAATATCAAAACGCCACAAAGCAGGATGAATCCATTTGCGAGCTGTCTTTTGGCATGAATAGACATATAAACCCCTGAAAAATTGGTACCGAATTAATTGATTGTAGCTAAAATTTAGCCAACCACAACTTTTTAATGGCTAAGATTCTAATATAATCATTAACTTGGAACAACTACTTGTAAACCTTCTTGAAGTTCGAAAACATGGCTTTATTAAATATTTTGCATTTTCCTGACCCAAAACTTCGTACAATTGCGAAGCCTGTGACATTGTTCGATGGTGAACTCAAGCAGTTCGTGAACGATATGTTCGAAACGATGTACGAAGCACCGGGTATAGGTTTAGCCGCTAGTCAGGTTGATCGGCATATTCGATTGCTGGTGATTGACGTGTCAGACAAGGGTGATGCACCGAGATGTTTCATTAATCCTGAAATTTTAGAGGCAGATGGTGAAGGTCGCATGGATGAGGGCTGCCTGTCGATCCCGGGCTACTATGAACCTGTCACGAGAGCGAATCACATTCGGGTGCGAGCGCAGAAAGTTAATGGTGATTTTTTTGAAGTAGAGGCAGAGGATCTGGAGGCTGTTTGTATACAGCATGAAATGGATCACTTGTTAGGTAAATTATTTGTTGATTACCTGTCGCCTTTAAAGCGTAGTCGAATTCGATCGAAGTTATTGAAACAAAAGAAACAAGCCTAGTCACTAGACTTTGTAGTAGATGGCTGTGCACAGTCATCAAGGTTAAGTCTCAACAAGAAATCATATGATGAAAATAATTTATGCCGGTACGCCAGATTTTGCGGTGCCTGCTTTAGAATCCCTATTGCAGTCTGAACATGAAGTGATTGCTGTTTATACGCAACCCGACAGACCGGCCGGTCGGGGTAGAAAACTTCAGCAAAGCCCCGTCAAGCAATGCGCTTTATCTTACGATATTTCTGTCTATCAACCGCATTCATTAAAGCAGCCCATTGATGTCGAACAATTACTCGAACTCGAAGCTGACCTGATGATAGTGGCTGCTTACGGTTTGATTTTACCGGTCTCGATATTGAATGCGCCTCGGCTGGGTTGTATTAATATTCATGGTTCGATATTGCCACGTTGGCGAGGTGCGGCGCCAATACAACGTGCTATTCTGGCGAACGATTCGTCGACTGGGGTAACGATTATGCAAATGGATAGTGGTCTCGATACAGGTGGCATGATTTCAAAGCAAGTTTTACCCATTAACCCTAGCTGGACTTCGTTTGATTTACATGAGCAGTTGAAGCAATTAGGCGCTGATTTGCTCATCAACACATTGCCCATCATTGAGTTAGGTCAAATGCAGCCAGAAGCTCAAGATGAGTCGCAGGCCAATTATGCAGCCAAGCTGAGCAAGGCAGAGGCAGAAATTGACTGGCATAAAAGTGCAGAACAAATTGCCCGCGAAATAAAAGCCTTCATACCCTGGCCGGTGAGTTATACCCACCTAGATGGAAAGCTGGTTCGAGTTTGGCAAGCCAGTCTCGATAATACGCGTACCGTTAGGGAGTTGGGAGATGTGCTCGAGCATAACAATGATGGTGTTTATGTTAGCTGTGGTGATGCTGTGCTGTGTATTGAAGAATTGCAGTTTGAGGGTAAAAAACGATGTAGTGCTGCTCAGGCGTTTAATGGTCGAAACCTCACAGGGAGTCAGTTTCTGTGAATAGTCGAGTTGCCGTCAACCGCAGTGCTAAGGGCGCCACTAAACGTACCGATAACCCAAGACAGTTGGCACTGCAGTCATTGCTACTGGTCATTGGTAAGGGGCGTTCACTAGATGATGCGCTAATCAATGTGCTAGTCAAATCTCCTGATTTGGATGCACGGGATGCCGCATTATGTCGTGAACTTGCGAACGGAGTATGTCGCTACTATTACGCTTTGCAGTATTTACTCAAACCCAGATTGCGAAAGCCGTTTAAATCGAAGGATCTCGACCTGGAAATTATTTTGCTGATCGGCATGTACCAATTATTGATGATGCGGGTGGACGATCATGCCGCTGTGAACGAATCAGTCAAGCTAACCCTTAGTCAGAAAAAAAGTTGGGCTAAAGGATTGGTTAACGGTTTATTGCGTCAGCTGATTCGTGATGAAGTGACTATCGAAACACTTTCGGCTGACATGGCTTACCCGGAATGGATAAACCATAAACTAATGGTAGATTGGCCTGAGGACATCACTGAAATTCTGCAAGCTGGTAATCAGCGAGCACCGATGACGCTGCGTGTTGACTTAAGTCAGAGAACACGTGAGCAGCAAATTGAGATAATGCGTGACCAGGACCTAGTTGCGGATATCCATCCGCTGGTCGAGTCGGCTGTGGTATTGGACAAGCCTTGTGCTGTTTCCAAAGTAGAGGGTTTTGAATCGGGTGTGATCAGTGTGCAGGATGCTGCAGCTCAAATAGCAGCCAAATTACTTGATTGTAAGCCAGGGATGCGGGTGTTGGATGCCTGTGCCGCGCCGGGTGGAAAGTCTGCACATATATTGCAAACTTGTGAAGAGGTCACTTTATTTGCGATTGATAAAGATGAATCTCGATTGGCACTCATAGAGCAAAATTTAGAACGCATTGGTCGTCAGGCGCATCTGAAGTGTGGTAATGCAGCCCAACCAGTTGATTGGCATGACGGCGAGTTATTCGATCGTATTCTAGCGGATGTTCCTTGTTCGGCTAGTGGTGTTATACGCAGGCATCCAGATATCAAACTATTACGTCGTGATGATGACATTCCAAAGCTGGTGTTACAGCAGCAAGCCATATTGTTGGCCTTGTGGCCATTACTGAAACCGGGCGGTATTATGATTTATAGTACTTGTTCTATCTTTAAAGATGAAAATGAAGCGCAGATGGCCTGGTTTGTCGATCACCATAAAAACTGCACGGTAAATCGCTTGAATTCAGTACAATGGGGCCACAAGCGTCCACATGGGCGGCAGATATTACCGGGGCAGCAAGGTATGGACGGATTTTATTATGCGAAAATACACAAAACGATTATGAAGAGTGATCTGCAAGACTGATGTTTCACAGATACTGCTCCAATTGGTGTCGAAGTGTCTGGTGTAGACTTGCTCAGGCAATATTGTTTGGTTTACTCATCAGCGCTGCGTCAATCGCACAAGCTGAGACTGCTTTTAACATAAAAAATGCCAGCCTCACGATCGAGGACAGTTTACTAGTTCTGGATTCAACGATAGAAATAGAGCTTCCCAAGTACATTAATACGGCCATTGATCAGGGTTTTGCCGTACCTTTAATGTTTGAAGTGGAGGTGCTTAAATATAGTAGATACTGGTTGGATGAAAAGTTGGTGTCACTCAAGCAGCAATACCAGTTGCATTACCTACCGATGCTAAGCTCTTATGCTATATATGATGTCAATGCTAATCAACGGCTGTACTTTAATAGCCGCGACGGGGCCGTACAATACCTCAAGGTGATCTACGCCTACCCGATGTTCGATATCGCCAACATCAATCAGTCGGGGCGTGTCTATTTGCGCTTACGGGCTGGCATTGATGTCGATGAACTGCCGCTGCCACTAAAGTCGAGCTCTTTGTGGAATAACGACTGGGGACTGCAAAGTGATTGGTTTGAATTCAACATTGAGGAATTACAGTGACGCATTCTGCGGTTCGCAATTTCCTGTCTATTTTAGCCTTGGTGATTCTGCTTGTGGTGTCGCTCTATGCAATAAGTGATGCCACTTCAAATTCGGCAAATTTTGGCAAGTACTATAGCTGGTTGGTCTTTTTTAATGCGATAGGTCTTATCTCGTTGATAGGTCTTATCGTTTACAACGTTTTCAAGCTGGTTATTCAGTATCGTCTAAAAACAATTGGTTCGCGCCTGACCGCTCGGATGATTGGCGTTTTTGTTTTATTGACGATTATCCCAGTGAGCATCGTGTATTATTTTTCGCTGAGCTTTATCCACCGCAGCATTGATAGTTGGTTTGATGTGGGTATTGAAGTAGCGCTAGAAGACTCCCTGCAGTTAGGGCGCAGTGCGCTGGACTTAAGAAAGCGAGAAGCCTTAAAAAAGACTCGGCTAATTGCCTCAGAAATCCCTAATATTAACGAAAATATCCTATTCGTTTATCTTGATGAAATGCGCGAAGAGCAAAATGCTATAGAGTTAACACTAGTAGATCACAGTCAGTCGATCATTGCTTCGAGCAGTATTGATTCAACCATAATGCCAACCGCATTAGCTCTCACCGATGTAGGCGATCTTGACCAAGATAGTCATTACTTAAAGCTTGAAGATAGTCAAATATCAGGTCTTGCGATTCGAGTAGCGGTACAGGTGCAAAGCATTGACGCTACCGAAAAATCGAAAACACTTCAAGCACTATTCCCATTCACGGACAGGCTAAACGAACTGACCATTAGTGTGCAGGCCGCCTTTGATCGTTATAAGCAACTGTCAGTATTGCGCTTACCGCTTAAAACCAGTTTTACACTGGCGCTCTCCCTAATATTGTTGCTGAGTGTGCTATCGGCGATCTGGCTCGCATTTGTTGCAGCACGTAATTTAGTGGCTCCTATTAATGAGCTGGTCGAAGGCACAAAGTCTGTGGCGGCTGGTGATTATGAAAAGCAATTGACCGTATCAGGCAATGATGAGCTAGGCTTTTTACTACGTTCATTTAACACCATGACACGTAAAATTTCGCGCACACGAGCCATCGCCGAAAAAAGCCAGGTGATGGAAGCGATGCAGCGCAATTACCTCGAATCGGTGATGGAGCACATAACCTCCGGCGTACTCACTATTGATGAGGTCGGGTTTATTAAAAGTGGCAACCCAGCTGCCTGCCTTATATTTTCGGTAGATAGCTTTTTCTTTACCGAAATATCGATTAAAGATGTTTTGAAGTTATACCCAAGCATGGCTGTTTTCTTTGAAGTTGTGCGACGACAAATGAAAAGTCAGGACGAATGGCAGGAAGAAGTCACAATCGTAGGCCCCAGTGGCAAGAAGAACCTGCGAGTGACTGGTACCACCATTCAATCTCAATTAGGAGCAAGACGCGAGCAAGTCGTCGTGGTTGATGATTTAACTGAATTAATTCAGGCAGAAAAGGACTCAGCCTGGAGTGAGATGGCCCGCCGACTGGCGCATGAAATCAAAAACCCGCTCACCCCTATTCAATTATCGGCTGAGCGGTTGCAGCGTAAATTAAGCACTGAAGTCACGGGCGAAAAACAGGAGATGTTGAACCGATATACCCATACTATCGTACAGCAGGTCGAGGCAATGAAGACGATGGTTAATGAGTTTTCGGATTATGCTCGTTCAGCGTCGCAAAACCCTGAACCAATCGATTTAAACGCAATGCTTGAAGCGATCGCGGTTTTGTACCACGACAATCACACCCATGTGTCGATAGAGATGTCACTCGATGGCGCGAGACCTCACATTTTAGCTGATGGCGTCCGATTACGTCAGCTAGTGCATAATCTAGTAAAAAATAGCCTCGAAACGATTGGAGAAAAAGGTTGGGTAAAGCTAAAAACAAAATGCACATTATATCTTGGACTGGCCTGTGTTGAACTCAGTGTCGAAGATAATGGCAAAGGTATCGCTGCTGACGTTGCCGATAAAATATTTGAGCCCTATGTGACAACCAAAGTGAAAGGTAGTGGCCTGGGTTTGGCCATAGTCAAAAAAATAGTAGATGAGCATGGCGGTGCAGTTTGGGTGGAAAACGCGAAGCAAGGTGGCGTTCGCTTTATTGTTCGTTTGCCGATGATGTCCGAATCAGATGAAGCCGCTATCATTTCTGTCGGTGCTGTTATCGAGCATGGCAGTATTAAAAATGGCAGTACTAAAAAGGTTGAGGTTATTTAATGAATGCAAGAATACTGGTGGTTGATGATGAGCCCGATATTCGGTTTTTGCTGAAGGATATTCTCGAAGATGAAGGTTACCTGGTGGATGTTGCAGAACATGCTAAAGCCGCGAATGAAAAGCGAAGTGCGAATAATCCTGACCTGGTTTTACTCGATATCTGGATGCCTGAAGTCGATGGTGTAACATTATTGAAAGAATGGAAGTCTTCACAAACCGATACCTGCCCAGTGGTCATGATGTCGGGGCACGGCACGGTAGAAACTGCGGTCGAAGCAACCAAGTTTGGTGCCTATGACTTCGTTGAAAAACCATTGTCGATGGCGAAGTTATTAAATACAGTAAAAGCGGCGCTTGCTAGCGTGGCTGTATCAACTGAAAAAATTCGCCATGGTAAAAAGGAAGAGCCCGTTGGCAATAGTGATATAGTCAAACAATTAAAGTTAGACATGCAGTTAATTAGTCGTTCTAGTCATCCAGTATTCTTCTCAGGTGCCAATGGTAGTGGTAGAAAAATATGGGCGTCTTATTTATGTGAATTATCAGGATCTTCGCTCCAATTTTTCGACCCATTAAAGCGCTTCAATCAATACTCTCCCTTGGCCAGCAGTATTTATATAGAAGAAGTGAGTGACTTATCACCCGATGTACAATCGAGTCTATTACAGGCAATTGCGGACGGGCGTGACTCGAAACACCGGTATATTGTGGCCAGTCGATCAAGCTACAGTGAGATAACTGAAAGCCCTAACATCTTGCCAAAGATTGCCGCATACTGGCGTGATGCTATCCATATACCATCGCTATATGAGCATGTTGAGGATATTCCCGAATTACTCCAGTATTATGTCAACTGGTATAGCGATCATGAGCAATTGCCCTATCGACACTTTGGTGTTGCAGCCCAAAATTTATTACGAAACTACGAGTGGCTAGGTGATATTTTACAACTCAAGCAGTTCATCAAAAAAATTCTTGGGAATAGTGATAGTGAAACGATCGAGCTTGAGGAAATTGAACTCATTTTAAGGCAGTTTGAGTCGCAAGCCCTCCCAAATGACACCAATACGATGCAGTTAACGGTTAACCTGGATATGGATTTACGCGAAGCGCGGGAAGCCTTCGAAAGAGAGTACCTTTCGCGCCATCTTGAGATGTGTGGTAACAATATGACCGAACTGGCGCGACGAGTCGGCCAAGAAAGAACAAATTTGTATCGAAAGTTAAAGAGCTTAGGTCTGCACAATAAAAAATAGACTCGAAAATATGGACCCGAAATTTAGCTCCCAAAATAGTTTCTAAAAAAACATCAAAAAAGAATAATACTAATTATGAATATCATAATACTCGGTGCAGGCCAGGTCGGCTCTACAGTCGCAACGGAACTTGCCAGAGAAGAAGCCAACGAAATAACCATTGTCGATAAGGACCAGCAAATTCTATCTGACCTGCAGGACCGATTAGACCTAAGAACCATTTGTGGCAATGGTTCTTACCCTAATATATTAGAGTCGGCCGGTGCCGATGATGCCGACATGCTGATAGCACTGACCAATAGCGATGAGACCAACATGATGGCCTGTCAGATAGCATCATCGTTATTTCATACGCCAACCAAAATTGCTCGTATTCGTTCATCAGAATATTTGCGTAACCCCGATTTATTTTCGCCCGAATCGATCCCTGTCGACTTTATGATTAGTCCAGAATCACTGGTCACCGACTATATCCACCATCTCATTGAACATCCGAGTGCACTTCAAGTACTCGATTTCGCCAATGGTAAGGTGCAGTTGGTTGCAGTTAAAGCCTACGACAGTGGGCCATTAGTGGGTCATGCGATCAAAACGATGAAGCAGCACATGCCGGGTGTGGATATGCGAGTGGCGGCCATTTTTCGTGACGGCCTGTCAATCAAACCATCGGCAGATTGCGTCGTGGAAGTTGACGATGAAGTCTATATTATTGCGGCACGCAAACATATTCCGGCAGTGATATCGGAGATGCGTAAGCTCGAAAAGCCAATTAAACGGGTGATGCTTGCAGGTGGAGGAAATATTGGAGGCCAATTAGCCGCGCTACTCGAGAAAGATTATCAGGTGAAAGTAATTGAGCGCTTTGCGGGCAGAGCAAAACAGTTGTCAGGTATACTTGATTCTAGCATTGTATTGCTTGGTGACGCCGCCGACCCAGAGCTATTAACCGAAGAAAACATTGAGAGTATGGATGTCTTTTGTGCTCTCACCAATGACGACGAAGCGAATATATTATCGTCGATGCTGGCGAAACGACTAGGCGCTAAAAAAGTGATGTCGCTCATCAATCGTCCCGCTTATGTGGATCTAGTTGAGAGCGGGTTAATTGATATTGCTATCTCTCCACACCAGGTTACCATTGGTACGCTGCTGGCCCATATCCGTCGAGGTGACGTGGTTGCTGTGCATGCATTAAGGCGGGGGTCTGCTGAAGCTATCGAAGCAATTGCGCATGGCGACAAAAGCTCATCGAAGGTAGTGGGGCGATCAATAGATCAAATAAAATTGCCTACTGGCGTTACCATCAGCGCGATAGTACGAGGCGATAAGGTGTTGATTGCGCACCACGACACCATGATTGAATCTGAAGATCATGTCATTTTATTCCTCACTGATAAGAAAAAAATATCCGATGTTGAACGCTTGTTCCAGGTCGGGTTTACATACTTCTAGCGCGGGTAAGACCTCATGCAATTACTAGTTATCCAGCGTATTTTGGGTTTGTTGCTCGTTATTTTTAGCAGCACTTTATTACCCCCAGTTGCCATCGAGCTGCTGTATCAGGATGGCTCTGTCCTGCCGTTTCTAGAGGCCTTTCTGTTAACCCTGGTGTGTGGCATCTTGCTCTACCTACCGGTTAAAAATCAGAAAAAGGAGTTAAGACTGCGCGATGGGTTTTTGGTCGTTGTACTGTTCTGGACGGTTTTGGGTATCTTTGGTGGCCTTCCGTTTTACCTGTCCGAAACCCCTGATTTATCAATTACCGATGCAATATTCGAATCGATTTCGGGCTTAACCACCACGGGTGCAACCGTTATCGTTGGTTTAGATCAATTGCCGCACTCGCTATTGTTTTATCGACAGCAAATACAATGGCTGGGTGGCATGGGTATTATTGTACTCGCCGTTGCTGTATTGCCCATGTTGGGAATTGGTGGCATGCAACTTTTTCGTGCCGAAACGCCGGGGCCAGTGAAGGATAATAAACTCACGCCGCGTATCACCGAAACAGCTAAGGCGCTTTGGTTTATTTATCTGGGTTTAACCATTGCCTGTAGCGCCGCCTACTGGGTGGCAGGTATGGATTTTTTCGACGCTATCGCGCACGCTTTTTCAACGGTTGCAATTGGCGGATTCTCGACACATGACGCGAGCATAGGCTATTTCGACAACACGGCCATCGAATTGATAGCTGTTGTTTTTATGCTGTTATCGGGCATCAATTTCGCTATTCACTTTGGCGCTATCCGGAACCGAACATTGCGCCCCTATTGGCGTGATAGCGAATTTAAAACCTATATTGGAGTGCTGGCTGCGGTGAGCGTAATCACTATCGGCTATTTACAAATCAACGATACTTTTACCTCGACGACAGAATCAATCGTTACCGGTCTATTTCACGTTGTATCAATTGGTACCACAACAGGGTTCACCACAGCAGAGTACTATGCATGGCCAGGTTTCTTACCAGTGCTGCTGCTTTACGTTAGCTTTATTGGTGGCTGTTCTGGTTCGACTGGTGGTGGTATTAAAGTGATTCGGATTTTATTACTGGTCAAGCAAGGCGCACGCGAATTGAAACGGCTGGTGCATCCAAACGCACAAATAGCTGTCAAAATTGGTAACAAACCATTGCCTGAAAAAGTGCTCGAAGCGGTCTGGGGTTTCTTTGCAGCCTATTTTGCAATATCGGCATTGATGATTCTGTTGCTTATGGCCTCCGGGTTAGATCAGGAAACTGCTTTTTCAGCAGTAGCCGCATGCCTCAATAATTTAGGCCCTGGACTTGGTGATGTCGGACAAAATTTCGCCTCGATCAACGATTTTGCAAAATGGGTTTTATGTCTGGCAATGCTGTTAGGACGATTGGAAATATTCACCCTGCTGGTTCTGTTTACGCCCGCATTCTGGAGAAAATAACTTAAGATGGCCATGAACTTCACAAAAAACCTGAATAAATCGACTAACCCTTTACTCGCTAAAGCTCATAAAAAAATCCGTGCCCTGGTCGGGCGAGCCGTCAGTGACTTCAATATGATAGAGCAGGGCGACCGAATAATGGTTTGCCTCAGTGGAGGAGCCGATAGCTATACTTTGCTCGATATGTTGCTGGGTTTGCAGCAAGCAGCCCCTATTCAATTTGAGATAATAGCGGTCAATCTCGATCAAAAACAACCCGGGTTTCCAGAACATGTATTGCCAGAGTATCTGGAAGCGCTCGGTGTTGATTATCGAGTGGTTGAAGAAGATACTTATAGTATTGTGACTAAGTTAATACCGGAGGGCAAAACAACCTGCTCTTTGTGTTCTCGATTACGAAGAGGCGTGTTATACAATACAGCCGTCGAATTGGGTGCGACCAAAATTGCGTTGGGGCATCATGCGGATGATATGGTCGAAACTGCTTTCTTGAATATGTTTCATAACGGCCGTCTCAAATCGATGCCGCCCAAACTGGTTAGTGATGACAAGCGCAATGTGGTGATTCGCCCACTGGCTTACGTCAGAGAGAAACCGATCAAGCAATACGCCGCATTAAGAGAGTTCCCAATTATTCCCTGTAATCTTTGTGGCTCGCAGGAAAACCTGCAGCGTCAATCGGTAAAAGCAATGCTGAAACAATGGGATGAAACCAGCCCGGGCCGTGTGCAAAATATATTTAATGCGTTAGGTCGTGTTACGCCTTCACATTTACTCGATCGAGGGCTGTTCGACTTTGCGGGCCTGTCGACCGCGGATGCCGATAACTTGGATGAACTCGATACCGCATTTGATGCCGAAAATTATCAGACGTTGTTTACCGATATAACGGTAACTGTTCAGTAGATGATCATATTATCCGGCATATTGACTGTCTTCTGGGCATAAAAAAGCCCTGATCGATAGATCAGGGCAGTAGAGTCCACCTCGAGGAGTTGCTTGTACGTTCATCCTTGGATGCGCTTCCTTGCGCATCGGTCGCATCCTTGACTGTCATTCAATCCTTGAGACGTGAGATTATAGTGTCATGCCAGAAGCATTATTGATATCGCGAAAAGCTTGATAAACTGCAGGACAATAAGGTACATAAAGGTAGGACTAGCCCTACGCCCTGACAGATCCCAAATTGATTTAAATTAAATCGGAGTATCCAATGTTATTTCCTGCGATCAAACCCGCGAGCACCTGGCGGTTCCCTGTCTCTGATGAACATGTACTCTATCTTGAGGAAAGTGGTAATCCACAAGGAATACCGGTCGTGTTTTTGCATGGTGGGCCGGGTGGTAGCTGTGACCCAGGTCATCGTCGTTTTTTTGATCCTGAAAAATACCGCATTATTTTATTCGATCAACGCGGCTGTGGGAAATCAAAGCCACACGCTAACCTGAATAATAATACAACCTGGGATCTGGTCGCTGACCTGGAAAAAATTCGTGAATTTCTGAAAATAGACCGCTGGGTCGTATTTGGTGGCTCTTGGGGTTCGACACTCGCACTCGCTTACGCGATAAGCCATAACGAAAAAGTGCTAGGTTTAATATTGCGTGGTATTTTTTTAGCCAGAGAGACAGATGTTGACTGGTTTTTCAGGGGCGATGCAGCGCGCATTCAACCCGAAGGCTGGGCTCGTTTTATTGCCCCCATTCCACTGTCTGAACGTGGTGATATTGTAGCTGCCTATTACAGTCGGCTCACCAGCGAGAACGAAATTATTCGGATGGGGGCTGCAAAAGCCTGGTCAATCTGGGAGGGCTCTTCGATCACTTTGATGCCAGATAAAAAACTCGTTGAAGATTTTAGTGACCCTCACTTTGCATTGAGTATCGCCCGCATAGAATGTCACTACTTCATGAATCAAAGCTTCTTTGAGCCGAATTACCTGCTTGAAAATGCACTCAAACTAAAAGGCATTCCTGGTTTTATAGTGCATGGTCGATACGACATGGTTTGCCCAATCGATCAGGCATTATTGCTGCACCAAGGCTGGTCAGGCAGCCAACTTAAAGTGATTGGTAACGCAGGTCATGCCGCATCAGAGCCGGGTATCAGCCACGCATTGGTGGAAAGCTGCAATCAAATGTTTGAGCTTTTGGTTTGATCGCTCTGTTACAGCGTGTTAGCAAAGCGAGTGTTACTGTCGATGGCGATTGCATAGGTCGAATCGATCAGGGTATTTTGGCCTTGATCGGTGTTCAACCCAATGACGATGATGCGCTGCTGCGTCTTTTTTTATCGCGCATTTTAAACTACCGAATATTTGCTGATGCCGAGGGTAAAATGAACTCATCACTAGTTGATATAGAGGGTGCGTTATTACTGGTTCCGCAGTTCACTCTGGCAGCGAATACTCGCAAAGGTCGCCGGCCAAGTTTCACCTCGGCGGCTACTCCAAAACATGGCAAAGTAATATTTCAGGCGATGGTTGATGCCGCGCGAAGTATTTATGCCACTGTCGAATGTGGTCAGTTCGGCGCAGACATGCAGGTTGAACTTATCAATGATGGGCCAGTGACTTTCATTCTTGATTGAGTGGCATGATTAGGTGGCTGAATTAAGTGGTTCGACTCAGTTGCGGGGAGAAATGGCGTCAATTAATCTCATTTAAAAGGTCGAATTCAGGTCGAATGTCGATTATTATCTGTCCCCTCTTACGAACCTAGAAAAGCCGACCCATGTCAGACCGCATCGCAACAGTTACTAGAGACACGCTAGAAACCCAAATCAGTGTATCCATCAACTTGGATGGCACGGGTAAATCTAGTTTCAACACAGGCATTCCATTTTTCGAGCACATGCTGGATCAGATAGCTCGCCATGGCATGATCGATATTGATGTCAAAGCAAATGGTGATCTTCATATTGATGATCATCACACAGTTGAAGATGTCGGTATTGGCTTAGGTCGAGCATTTAAGCAGGCGCTGGGTGATAAAAAAGGCATCATGCGTTATGGCCACGCTTATGTGCCATTGGATGAAGCGCTTTCTCGAGTCGTTATAGACTTCTCGGGTCGACCCGGAATTGAGTATCGTGTTGAATATCCGCGAGCGCGCATTGGTCAGTTTGATGTCGATTTGATTCACGAGTTCTTCCAGGGCTTTGTCAATCATGCGCCAGCCACGCTACATATCGATACGTTGTATGGTAAAAATGCGCATCATGTTGCCGAAACTATTTTCAAGGCATTTGGCCGAGCAGTTCGCTATGCGGTATCTGCTGATGAGCGCATGGCTGGTGTGATCCCTTCGACGAAAGGCGTATTGTAGTCAATGCAAACGATTGCCGTTGTTGACTATGGCATGGGTAACCTGCGATCTGTAGTCAATGCACTTCAATATGTTTCGGGTAAGCAACAACAGGTTGTACTCACCTCCAGTCCCGATCAGGTCATGAATGCCGATCGCGTTGTATTCCCAGGGCAGGGCGCTGCCCGAGATTGTATGCGAGCGATTGAGAGCTACGAGTTGCGAGACACAGTTTTGGCTGCTGCCGAGCAAAAGCCCTTTCTAGGTATTTGCATGGGTATGCAGGTCTTAATAGATTTTAGTGAAGAAAACCAGGGCACTGATTGCCTGTCGCTGTATGCCGGTCGGGTCAAATATTTTGGTGATTCGCACCAGGACGCTGTCGGTAATAAATTAAAAGTGCCGCACATGGGTTGGAATAACCTATCTCAAACGAAAGCTCACCCACTTTGGTATTCGATAGAAGATAATGCTCGATTCTATTTTGTGCATAGCTACTACCTCGAGTGCGAAGATAAGCGGTTAGTTGCCGGTGAGTGCGACTATGGGTTCACTTTTACTAGTGCGATAGCCAAAGATAATGTATTTGCTCTGCAATGCCACCCTGAAAAGAGTGCCAAAGCAGGCCTTCAATTACTGACTAATTTTGTCGAATGGGACGGGCAGGCATGAATTTAATTCCAGCAATTGATTTAAAGCAGGGGCAATGCGTCCGCTTGCGACAGGGTCGTATGGAAGATAGTACGGTCTTCTCCGATGATCCGGTGGCAATGGCCACTAAGTGGGTTTCGCAGGGGTGCAAACGTTTGCATCTAGTAGATTTGGATGGCGCCTTCGAAGGTGAGCCAGTCAATGCCGACATCATCGAGGCCATTTCTGCAGCGCATCCTGAATTACCGATTCAGATTGGTGGTGGTATTCGAACCGTCGAAACAGCGAGCGCCTATATAGAAGCAGGCGTGAGTTACGTGATTATTGGCACTCAAGCAGTGAAGAACCCTGGTTTTGTGACCGAGCTATGCCTCGAATTTCCCGGCAAAGTTATTGTCGGGATCGATGCAAAGGATGGCATGGTCGCTGTGCAAGGTTGGGCGGAAAGCTCTGATCTGTCCGCACAAAATCTAGCGAAGAAATTTGAAGATCAAGGCGTCTCATCTATCGTTTACACTGACATCAGCCGCGACGGCATGATGCAAGGTGTTAATGTTGAGGCAACGAGTCAGCTCGCATCAGCCATCAATATTCCGGTCATAGCCTCCGGTGGTGTGACAGATATGAATGATATTATAAGGCTGAATGAAGCCAAAAACTCGGGTATTGAAGGCGTGATTATTGGGCGGGCTCTATATGAGGGGACGATTAGCCTAGAGCAAGCTCAGCAATATATTGATCAAAACTAGTTAATCAAAATCAGACTATTGACACTGCCAATTAGACACCTTAACTAACCTCATTAATTAAAGAACATGCCTCTAGCCAAAAGAATTATTCCATGCCTCGACGTTGATAACGGTCGAGTCGTGAAGGGTGTTAAGTTTGTCGATATACGAGATGCTGGTGATCCAGTTGAGAATGCTCGGCGTTATAACCTGGAGGGTGCGGACGAAATTACTTTTCTGGACATTACTGCCAGCTCGGATAATCGAGAGACGATGGCGCATGTTGTTGAAGCGGTGGCGAGTGAAGTGTTTATCCCGCTCACAGTGGGCGGTGGTATACGTGAAGTCTCCGATATACGCCGAATGTTAAATGCTGGCGCTGATAAAGTGAGCATTAATACTGCTGCTATATTCAACCCGGAATTCGTGCAGGAAGCGGCACAAAAATTTGGATCGCAATGCATTGTAGTGGCCATTGATGCAAAAAAAGTCAGTCAGTCAGGTGAGGTCGATCGGTGGGAAATATTCACCCACGGCGGACGTAAATCAACTGGAATCGATGCGGTTGAGTGGGCCGCAAAAATGGACTCGTTTGGAGCCGGAGAAATTCTCTTAACTAGTATGGATCGAGACGGCACCAAAATTGGATTCGATAACGACTTAACCCGTCAAGTGTCTGAAGCAGTTCGAGTTCCCGTGATAGCGTCAGGCGGGGTTGGCAATCTGGATCATTTGGTCGACGGTGTATTAAAGGGCAGGGCCGATGCCGTATTAGCCGCGAGTGTTTTTCACTTTGGCGAATACCGGATCGAACAGGCCAAAGCCTATATGCAACAAAAAGGTATCGAGGTGCGTCGCTAATGGAAAACTGGCTCAATGATGTGCAATGGGATGACAAAGGCCTGGTGCCCGCCATTGCTCAAGATGCGAATAGCGGTGAAATTCTAATGATGGCCTGGATGAATGTCGAAGCGCTGGCTTTAACGGTGCAGCATCAGCGTGCTGTTTATTGGTCTCGCTCGCGCAGCAAGTTGTGGTTTAAGGGTGAAGAATCAGGGCATGTCCAAACTCTAGAAGAAATCCGCCTTGATTGTGATGCTGATGTTATTCTACTTAAAGTAAAGCAAATTGGTGGCATTGCTTGTCACACCGGTCGTCGACGCTGTTTCTTCCGTGTTTTAAATAACGGGCAATGGCAAGTTGATGAGAAAATAGTTAAAAATCCTGAAGAGATTTACCAATGAGTGATGATATACTCGCGCGCTTGATGACAGTGCTCGAATCAAGAAAAGGTGGAAATCCATCTAGTTCCTATGTCGCGAAATTATACGATCAGGGCATCGACACTATATTAAAGAAAATTGGTGAAGAGTCTGCAGAAACTATCATTGCCGCAAAGTCGGGAGATAAAGAGCAGATAATTTATGAAATTGCAGATTTATGGTTTCATAGTTTGGTTTTATTAGCACAACAAAATTTAACTGCACAGCAGGTTTTAGATGAGCTTGATAGACGTTTCGGTCTATCTGGCATCGAAGAAAAGGCTGGGCGAACAAAGTAATAGAGGTGTAAAGATGGGTTTCGGTGGAATTAGTATTTGGTCATTGTTATTAATTTTAGCAATTGTAATTTTATTATTTGGTACTAAAAAGTTACGCAATGTCGGCGCTGATTTGGGTGGTGCCATTAAAAACTTCAAGAAGTCTGTGAAAGATCAGGAATCTGTCAGCACTGAAGAAACAACTGCTGAAGGTCAGGTGATTGAAGGAAAAGTTACCGAAAATAAAGATAAAGCATCTTAATTGATAAGAAGGCTTCAAGTTTATTCGTAGTAGGCTAACCCTGTATTTAAAGGGTCATCAGCCACGAGTTATTATTCAATTTCTATCACATTCATAGTTAGAGTTTCCTAATGTTTGACATGGGTTTTACCGAAGTTGTGCTAATCGGCGTTGTTGCGTTGGTCGTGATTGGACCTGAACGTTTGCCCGGTGTGGCGATTACCGTAGGAAAATATGTAGGCCGACTAAAGCGTTTTATGACTAATGTCCGAGCTGATGTGGAAAGTGAGTTGAAAACCGATGAAATTCGGAAGTTACTCGCCGCGCAACAGGAAGAATTAAGCTCGTTAAAAGATGCCGTCAGTGAAGGTTTAGACATGTCCGGCGTCGCAAAATCTATAGACGACTCTATGTCTAATGTTCTGGGTAAGTCAGAAGCCGAAATGCCTGTAAAACAAGAGGCTACATTAGAGCAGAGTCAGGCAGAGCCAGAAGTTTTATCGCAAAAAAACGCATTGGCTGAATCAGCGTCGACAGAAGACTCGTCTGGCGTTATGCCTGAGAAAAACAAGAGTGAATCATGACTGAATCTGCAAGTGAGGTAGGTAGCGGCAACTTAATGTCGCATCTGGTTGAGCTTCGCGATCGAGTGATGCGCATGGTGATCGCTATTTTAGCGATATTCCTCTGTTTGTTTTACTGGGCTAACGATATTTATACCTATCTTGCTGTGCCCTTGACCAGTCATATGCCAGAAGGCTCGACTATGATAGCAATTGACGTTGCGTCACCATTTTTAACGCCTTTCAAGCTGGTGTTAATGTTGTCAATATTTCTCGCAATGCCTGTCATTTTGTATCAATTTTGGGCCTTTGTAGCTCCAGGGCTTTATAAAACCGAAAAACGTATCGCAGGGCCGCTGCTGGTATCGAGTATATTGTTATTTTACGCCGGTATGGCCTTTGCGTTTTACGTCGTATTCCCACTCATATTTGGGTTTTTTACCTCAGTTGGCCCTGAAATGATTAGCATTTCAACAGATATAGGCCGTTATCTCGATTTCGTGTTGGCGCTATTTTTTGGGTTTGGGCTGGCTTTCGAAGTGCCGATCGCTACCATTATTTTGGTCGCAGTTGGTATTACGACGCCTAAAAAATTAAGGCAAATGCGCCCTTATGTGATTGTCGGTGCATTCGTCACCGGTATGCTTTTGACGCCGCCTGATATTATTTCTCAAGTTTTGTTGGCTGTACCAATATGGATATTATTTGAAGCAGGTCTTATAGTGTCGGCCATTATGTTCAAAGATCGGAACATGGATGCAGCAGATGATGAAGAGCTTGATGATGAAGAGCTGGATGAGTCTGAATCTGAGAACCATGAATATTCGTCGTCTATAGATGAAGAAAATATTGCAGCGAGTAGTGATAGCAAGTCTGATAGTTTAGGAAAAAAACGAGACTAAAAGCTCAGAGATTCAGTTAAATTACTACCGTTTGTCTATAATTTAGTACCGTTTAGGTGTTTTATGGTTAGTGGATGACGAAGGTTATGAAGGTTTAACTATACTCTTAACTCGTCTAACGCTGATTAGCTGGTTGCCCATGGATATTTCAAGTTCAGTCAAATCTCCGCAGATTCTACCCTCCGTAACGACTAGTGCGGTCGAAGGTATCAATACCCAGCAACAACTGTTGGAGCGAAATGTAGAGCAGGTTGCCGACGGCCGGGGTGTTGAAGGTCAAAATACTAATTCACAAGACAAGGCGCTAGTCGAACAGCAGCAAATTGTGACAGCCGTGCAAGCCAATGCCAGATCTCTAGAAGCCGCTACAGAGAGATTGGGTACGGTGATCAATATTCAGGCATAAATATTTTGGCCAAAGTCAACTAAGCCTGCACCCACTTAAACCAGAGACGTGTACATCCCATATACGCTTATCTGAGTCATGTATTTAAGTTATGATAGATCGTCTTAACAACTTACCCATTTCGAGACCGAGAATTGTCTGCTATAAATCCTAGGCGTAACGCCACTTTACTGGTGATTATGGATGGCTTTGGCCTAAATCCGTCGCCTCTGCATAATGCTGTTTTTGAGGCGAACACCCCAAATCTGGATCGCTATTTTTCGACCTACCCTATGACCAGGTTAGAAGCCTCGGGGCCTGCCATTGGCCTGCCCGTTGGACAAATGGGTAACTCGGAGGTCGGTCATATGACGATCGGCAGTGGGTCGGTAGTAAAGCAGGATTTAGTGAGAATCGATGACTCTATAAGTGACAAGAGCTTCTTCCAAAATCCAGTTTTGGTCGGGGCTATAGAAGCCGCAAAGCGTAAAAATCGTCCAGTCCACCTATTGGGCTTAGTCTCTGATGGTGGTGTGCATAGTCATGTCGACCATTTATTGTCTCTGATTGATCTTTGTGCAGAATATGACGTTGTGCCTCAAGTACATATGATATCGGATGGTCGAGATACCAGTCCGCAATCTGCACTTAACTTTATACCTCTGTTAGAAGAACGGTTGGAGAGTTGTGGTGGATTTATTGGCAGTATCAGCGGCAGATTTTATTTGCTAGACAGAGATAAACGATGGGATCGAGTGCAATTGGCCTGGGATGCTATTGTCGGTTCAAAGGCTGTTCGGGCAGATTCAGCGACCGAAGCGGTTGAGCAAAGTTATGCCGCTGGTGAATACGATGAGTTTATAAAGCCAACGCTTTTGCCAAATTTTTCACCTATTCAAGCCGCAGATGAATTGATATTCTTCAATTTTAGAAACGATCGAACTAGAGAAATCACGACAGCCCTGTGCAAAGATTTATTTGATGAAGTCGACCGAGGTGAAAGTTTCCGTCCCATTAAAGTCACTTGCATGACTTTATACGACGACACTCTTGGTTTACCCATTGCTTTTCAACCAATGCGCCCGAGTGTCACATTAGGCAGTTTGATTAGTGAAGCAGGCTGCCGCCAATTGCATTGTGCAGAAACCGAAAAGTATGCCCATGTTACTTTTTTCTTCAATGGTGGGCGTGAGGCTCTCTTTGAAGGTGAAGAGCACCAGCTCATTAAGTCTCCCAGAGTTGCCACCTATGACTTAAAGCCGGAAATGAGTGCGGCGGCAGTGACAGAGTTAATGATATCGGCATTGAAATCAAATCGATTTGACTTTTTAGTGGTTAATTATGCGAATGGCGATATGGTCGGCCATACCGCGGTGAGAGACGCTGTGATTAAGGCTGTTGAAGTATTGGATCATGAGGTAGGGCGGTTGCTTGATGTCGCTATAGAGTTAGGTTATTCAGCTATAGTAACTGCTGATCACGGTAATTGTGATGAGATGGTCGACCCACAAACTGGAGAGCCTCATACGCAGCATACGCAATATCCTGTGCCCTGCATGGTTGCCGATAAAGATGTGAGGTCGCTTGAAAGTGGTGGAAATTTGTCCGCAATTGCTCCAACCGTTTTGCAATTGATGGGAATATCACAGCCGAAGGCTATGACAGGAGATTCATTAATACTGGATAGGCTGTAGGCGCAGGCTAGCAGGAGACTAGTCTGCTGCGACTAATTGTCAATTGTGAGAAAATATATCATAGGAATTGAAATTATGTCTTTATTAACAGAAACGCTTAGTAAAACTACCTTGTTTGAAGGTATGGGAATAGAAGATATTGATAATGTCGCGGCGCTCACTGTCATTCGACAATTCCCTAAAAATTCGGTTGTAGTTAGTCAGGGAGATGATACAGATTCCTTCTACGTGATCATGAAAGGCAAAGTTGACGTATTCCTCCAAAATGACAGAGGTAAGGAAATTATC
Organism: uncultured Acidimicrobiia bacterium; assembly: GCA_964195315.1. Lineage (GTDB taxonomy): Bacteria > Pseudomonadota > Gammaproteobacteria. The sequence continues at coordinate 70,424 of CAXMOZ010000208.1, forward strand.
ATTAATACTTTAGGCGTCTGTGAGTCATTTGGTGAACTAGCCCCGCTCGGACGAATTCCTCGACAAGCCAGTACCATTACGACAGAAGAATCCACTTTCGGCATTATCTCCAGGCAAGTTTTTATGGACACATTACTGTCAAAGCCGACAGTGAGTATGCGTATCATCGACCTGTTGATCACTCGAATACAAGATTTAACGGAAGAGGTGAGTAGCCTGGCACTAGACGACGTGTATAACCGAGTAGTTCGTGTTTTGTATAAACATGCAGGCGCAGTTGGAGAAAAATTAGTAACCGAAAAGCTCACCCAGCAGGACATCGCCAGTCGTGTTGGAGCAACACGAGAGATGGTGCACCGCATACTCAAAGAGTTAAAAACAGGTGGTTATATTTCTATCAAAGGTAAGCATATAACGATTGAAAAGAAACTGCCGCCTGGTTGGTAATCTAAATAAATGGCAGATTGTATGGAAAAGCAGAGAGCCTGGCTGCAGATCCCTACAGTGCTCAATTTGGTGTTAATAGTGACAAGATATGCCAGTAAGATGATGCTAACATATCACTACTTTGTTTCTTAAGATGATTCGGCTGAAAAGTTGATAGTAATTTTGAGGCACCCCCCAGAATTGTATGATGAGGTAATCAGTAGTGGCAGGTCACAGTAAATGGGCGAATATCCAGCATCGAAAAAAAGCGCAGGATGCCAAACGTGGTAAATTATTCACTCGGCTCATTCGCGAAATAATGGTCGCAGCCAAAGCAGGTGGGTCGGATCAAGATTCTAACCCAGGGCTTCGTGCAGCAGTCGAAAAGGCAAAATCACAAAGTGTTCCTAAAGATGCTATAGAACGCGCAATCAAACGAGGCGCAGGTGAGCTTGATGGCGCAGACTATGAAGAAATTCGATATGAGGGTTATGGCCCGTTAGGCATTGCTTTCATTGTTGACTGCTTATCAGATAACAGAAACCGAACCGTAGCCGAAGTGCGTCACGCTTTCAGTAAGTCGGGTGGTAATCTCGGTCAAAGTGGCTCAGTCGCCTACCTGTTTACCAGTGTCGGTGTCTTGTTATACGCGCCAGACCAAGATGAAGATGCGATAATGGAGGCCGCATTAGAAGCTGGTGCTGATGATGTCGTTGTTGCTGAAGATGGCAGTATCGAAGTGCTAACCTCTGCGGAGGAATACGTCGCGGTTAATCTGGCGATGACAGAAGCTGGGTTCGAACCAGAAGAATCAGAATTAACAATGCGCGCCGAGTTAAATACCGAATTAAATGTTGAAGATGCTGAAAAGGTACTACGATTAGTCGATTTGTTAGAGAGTTCCGATGACGTTCAGGAAGTCTATTACAACGCCGATATTCCTGAAGAGGCTTATGAGCAATAGAGGGTGGGCTGATATTTTTGTCGCAGCCCTGAAAATGCCTAGCTTATGATTATTTTGGGAATAGACCCCGGATCTCGTAAAACTGGTTTCGGGCTGATCGAAAACCAACCGAATCGAATCACTTATATTCACAGCGGTTACCTGATTATAAAGGGGGATACATTAGCCGAAAAGCTTGGACAGATATTTAGTGATATTACTGACTTGATATCCGAGTATCGACCACAGCAAATGGGCATCGAGCAAGTGTTTATGCATCGCAATGCTGATTCGGCACTCAAATTAGGGCAGGCGCGGGGTGCTGCAATTTGCGCCGGTCATATTGCAGGGCTAGAAATTGGCGAGTATGCGCCAAGACTAATAAAAAAGGCCCTTGTTGGAACAGGTGCGGCAAGCAAGGAACAGGTTCTTCACATGGTGCAAAGATTATTGAGTCTCAGTAAGGATTTGCAGTCGGACGAAAGTGACGGGTTGGCAATTGCAATCTGTCATGCCCAATATTATGCTGCTCAACAAAAAACAGGCATTGACCCTAAACTACTCAAAAAACGGAGAACAAGCCGCAGATGATTGGTCGACTGACAGGCGTATTGGCCGTAAAGCGCGCGCCTCAGATATTAGTTGACTGCCAGGGTGTCGGTTACGAAGCCGACGTGTCAATGACGACCTACTATCAACTACCTGAAGTGGGTGAGCAAATTTCGGTCTGGACCCACCTTCAAATTAAAGATGATGCGCACTCGCTGATTGCTTTTAAAACTGAGCAGGAGAGAAGGCTATTCCGGCAGTTAATTCGCGTCAATGGTGTTGGCCCTAAAATGGCACTAACCATATTGTCCGGCACCGATAGCAGAGAATTTGCACAGTGTGTTTCACAAAATGACATTGTTACATTGACCCGGCTGCCAGGTGTTGGTAAAAAAACAGCTGAGCGACTAATTATCGAAATGCGAGATAAGGTAGACGACTTGATCTCCGAAGATTCTGTGTTTGAAGGTGGCAGTTCTATCGTCATGAGTGCGCCATCAAGTAAAAATGAAGCGATAGAAGCGCTACAGGCACTAGGGTATAAACCGGCTGATGCAGAAAAAATGGTGAAGCAGGCAGAGCAATCGGCCGATATCGAAATGACGGCTTCGGCGCTTATTAGAAAAGCACTGCAAACTTCAGTTCAGCGATAACTAATGAGCATGAATGAAGAGCGTCTAATTACCCCTGAAATTGTTAACGAAGAGCAATCGCAGGACAGGGCATTGCGACCCAAGTTACTCGATGACTATATCGGGCAGCCTGAAGTTTGTGAGCAAATGGATATTTTCATTCAAGCTGCCAGAAAGCGCAACGAAGCATTAGATCATGTATTGATATTCGGCCCTCCAGGTTTAGGTAAAACAACCTTGTCGCACATTATCGCCAATGAAATGCGGGTGGTATTGCGCCAAACCTCTGGCCCTGTTTTGGAAAAGCCCGGCGATCTTGCCGCTATATTGACCAATCTGGAACCTCACGATGTGCTATTTATCGATGAAATCCATCGGCTTAGCCCTGTTGTAGAAGAAATTCTCTATCCCGCAATGGAAGACTATCAACTCGACATTATGATCGGTGATGGACCCGCCGCGAGATCGATAAAACTCGATTTACCACCTTTTACCTTAGTTGGCGCTACGACTCGAGCAGGCTTACTAACCTCGCCGCTACGAGACCGATTCGGCATAGTGCAACGGCTTGAGTTTTACTCAAGCAAAGATTTAACAACGATTATTTTACGGTCTGCCGCATTACTTGAAATACAAATTGATCCGAGTGGCGCAACAGAGATCGCCCTACGTTCTCGTGGCACCCCGCGAATAGCCAACCGATTGCTGCGACGCGCAAGAGATTACGCCGAAGTGAAAGCGGATGGCGTGATATCCGAAGTGATAGCAAAACTAGCACTGGACATGTTGAAAGTCGATCGCTCAGGCCTCGATCACATGGACCGACGACTGATACTGGCGCTTATCGAAAAATTTGATGGTGGCCCAGTCGGTGTAGAGAGCCTGGCAGCTGCGATCGGTGAAGAGCGAGGTACAATTGAAGACGTCATCGAACCTTACCTAATACAACAGGGTTTTATGATGCGAACACCCAGAGGCAGGGTAGTGACAGCCCGTGGTTACAGTCATTTCGGCTTTACTCAAAAAGGTCAAGGTGACTAGAGTGATTATCATCGGGCTATGACCATTGAACTGTTACTATTAAATTATGGTCGTCGTATGATCGGCAGGCATTTAACGTTACTTCTGGGCTGTTTGCGGCAGTCACTTAAATATAGTGGAAAGACAAAACTTAAGGCGCAACACGAATGAACGACCAATCTATTACAACACTAATCGCCCATGCCAGCCTACCAGTCCAGCTGGTGCTCATCATACTGCTAATGGCCTCTATTTTTTCCTGGGCCACGATGTATGTGAAACGAACCTATATTAAACAAAATCAGGCAGAAGCCAGCAACTTCGAAGGTCGGTTTTGGTCTGGTATTAATCTTAGCGATCTGTTTGCGCAGCTCAGTGTTCGACAGGAAAAGCGCTTTGGCCTTGAAGCTATATTCGAAAATGGTTTTCGCGAGTTTGCTCGTGCGAGAAAAGCCGAGTTGGATACTACAGCCATTGTAAGCTCGGCCCATCGAGCAATGAAAGTATCGATGTCTCGTGAAATTGAAGCATTGGAAAGCAACTTGACGTTTCTTGCTACGGTTGGTTCGGTCAGTCCTTATGTCGGATTATTCGGAACCGTATGGGGCATCATGGAATCATTTCGAGCGTTGGCTGGTGTTCAGCAGGCCACGTTGGCGATGGTCGCACCCGGTATATCTGAAGCGCTTATCGCAACTGCAATGGGCTTGTTAGCTGCCATTCCAGCTGTCATTGGTTACAATAAATTTACTAGTGAAGTTGATGCGATGGTTGTGCGTTACGAGAATTTTCTGGAAGAGTTTACTGGTATTTTGCAACGACAGGCTCAGGTTCAAAAATAAACGGATGTATCTATCACTGATGAATCATCAACACTTAAGAACGGCGCTTAAATAAAGTGGCCAGAACAGGATCACGGCGTAGAGTCATTTCCGAAATTAATGTCGTGCCCTACATCGACGTTATGCTCGTATTACTTATTATCTTTATGGTGACAGCACCGCTGCTCAAGCAGGGCGTTGAAGTCGATCTGCCTTCAGCCCCCGCCAATGCGTTAGACGTCAATAGTCCTGACCCTATTATTGTAAGTGTCGATAAAGAAGGCTTAATGTACCTCAATACAGGTGATGACCCAGATATTAATCTCACCGCTGATGACTTGATAGCACAAGTTCGCGCCGCTTTAGTGGAGAAGCCACTTCGGCCCGTGCTGGTTCGTGGTGATGCCAATGGCCCGTATAATAATGTTGTAAAAATGCTCGTGCTGTTGCAAAAGGCGGAAGTTGGGTCAGTTGGTTTAGTGACAGAGCCAGAGACAGTTCAATAATGGTTGAAGAGTTACTGAAATATCCCAAAGCGCTGGTTCTATCGGTTCTATTTCATCTCGTGATCATTGTCGCGATAGTGATTAATTTTGAGTTTTTCGACAAACCTAAATTGGTACAGACGGGTACTCAGGTTAAAGCCATTCAAGCAAAAGTGATTGATTCTAAGATGCTCGAACAAAGTAAACAGAAAGAAAATATGGAAAAAGCCGAACAGCGAAAAAAACAACAGGAAAAAATTGCACTCGAACAAAAGGCTCAAGAATTAGAGCAAAAGAAAGCAAAAGAAAAAAAGCAAAAGGCTGAAGAACAAAAGAAAAAGTTAGAGAAACAAAAAAAGGAATCGAAAGCAAAAGAGCAGGCAGCAATAAAAAAGAAAGCAGAGGCAAAGAAAAAACAAAAGCTTGAGGCTCAGAAAAAAGCACAAGCTAAAGAAAAGGTGGCAAATGAGAAAGCAGCAAGAGAAAAAATAAAGCAAGCCAAGGAAAAGCAGGCTGCCGAAGCCCAGGCAAGGGTAAAGAAAAAAGAAGCGCTTGAAAAAAAGAAGTTGGCAGAAAGAAAACTAGCCGAAGCGGCGGAGATAAAACGACTTGCAGAAGCAAAGAGGCTTGCTGATGAAAAGAAAAGGCAAGTAGCTGAAAAAAGAAGGCAGGCCGAACAAGAACAAAAGCGCAAGGAAGCGGAACTAAAAGCACAGCTCAAGGCCGAAGAATCAAGTCGCCGACTGAGCTCATTGAAGGCTGCGTACGTAAATGCTATCAGGCAAAAAGTTGAGCGTAACTGGCGCCGACCTCAGCAAAGTGCCAAGATAGCAAGCTGCGAAGTCAGGGTACTGCAAGGGCCGGGCGGCATCATACTGGATGTGACTTTTGGTGACTGTAGAGGTGGCACCAACGCTTATCGAGCTTCGATAGAAAATGCAGTATACAAGGCTGAACCTCTGCCCCAACCGGGTGATGCCGCATTATTTGAACGTGAGATTAATTTTATATTTAGCCCTAAGTAAATGGTAGTAGGCGATGAAACCAATTGTTGAAACACGACTCAAAAAGTAAAACTTAATTAATGAATAGACTAATAAATATACTAATTTTACTGCCACTTTTAATGTTGTCATTTAGCTCATTAAATGCAGCGTTAACTATTGAAATCACCGAGGGCACTGAAGGTGCGCTACCGATTGCTGTGGTGCCGTTCGATACGTCAAAAGTTGCCTCTAAATTATCGGCGGACATCGCTCAAATTGTCACCAACGACTTAAACCGAAGTGGTGTTTTAAAAGTGCTGTCACGTAAAGCACTGCCTGCAGAGCCACATTACAGTCACCAGGTGAAATATCCAACCTGGAGAGCAGCGGAACAGGATTACTTGGTTGTCGGGAGAGTAATAGAGCAAAGCGCAGGACAATATGAAATACAATTTCAATTACTCGATGTTCTAAAGCAAAAGCAACTCATCGGTTACAGTATTCAGGCTAAAAAGCGTAAACTACGATCATCTGCCCATGAAATAAGCGATTTAATCTATCAGAAATTAACGGGCATCAGAGGCGCCTTTAATACTCGTATCGCCTACATCAGGGCGCAACGAAATCAGGGGCGGAAGTATATTTTGCAAGTGGCTGATACCGACGGCTTTAACGCCCAAACAGTATTAGAGTCAGACGAGCCTTTAATGTCGCCCAGTTGGTCACCTGATGGCGAATCTCTTGCCTATGTGTCATTTGAAAACCGTCGACCTGAGATATTCATTCAACACTTAACTACGGCTAAGCGGAGCAAAATATCTGGGTTTAAAGGTATTAATAGTGCGCCTAACTGGTCTCCCAACGGGAAATCCCTGGCGCTGGTTTTATCCAAAGATGGTGGCCCCGATATTTATCTGATGAACGTTTCAACTAAACGTTTAACTCGGTTGACGCGCCATCGTGGTATCGATACCGAGCCAGTATGGAGTGACAATGGACAATCAATTATTTTCACATCCGATCGCAGTGGCTCCCCGCAAATTTATAAAGTGGCAGCCACCGGCGGAAAACCACAAAGAATAACCTTTGAAGGTCGATATAATTCAGCAGCATCGGTATCACCCGATGGTAAATATATCGTGCTGGTGCATGGTGAGGCAGGCCAATTTAAAATTGCTCAAATGGAGCTCGATACAGGCAATTTAACCGTGTTAACGGACGGCAGTCAGGATGAGTCACCCTCTTTTGCTCCTAACGGAAAGATGGTGTTATATGCTTCGACTCAGGGTGATAATGGCGTACTCTACGCGGTATCAGTGGATGGTCGTGGAAAACACAAACTATCGGATCAAACTGGCGATATACGCGAGCCAGTTTGGGGTCCATACAAAACCAAACAATAAACTAGGAGTGAGACTATGAAAGCATCGGACGTCGGGTGTAAATTACTATTTTTGTGCATTACCGCAGTGTTGATTACTGCTTGTCAAACTGGATCGGGCGAAATAGTCGAAGACAGTACTACTATTGATGGTGTCGACCAATCACAGCAAGAGGTTTTCGATGGTTCAATTGATGGCATTGACTCAGATTTAATCCCACTTGAGGGCGGTAGCGATGGGTCGGCTATTGCATTCGAAGATGAAGCAGCGTCTGCCCAGGCAATGCTCGACAAAGCCGATTCGGTAATCTCTAGCCGTGTTATCTATTTTCAATTCGACAGTGCAAAAATCACTGAAGACTCATTAGCTACGCTCGAAGCACATGGCAATTTTATTGCTAGTAATGGCAATGTTTCAGTCCGACTAGAAGGCCACAGTGATGAGCGCGGTAGTCGCGAATATAATATCGCACTCGGTGATCGGCGAGCGCAGTCTGTTCGTCGTGTATTACTGTTTCAAGGTGCTTCGGTTGACCAGTTAGAAACCATTAGTTATGGCGAAGAACAATCAGCTATGTCTGGCCATACAGAAGATGCATGGTCAAAAAATCGACGTGTAGAAATCGTTTACCAAGTTAACTAACTATATAAATTTGGTAAGTTAGCCAGGTAAGCAGGTAAGGCAGGTGAACTAGATTAATGAAGGCCAAGCAAATGAAAATGATGAAATCACTGATACTAATGGCTGCGCTAAGTGCGGTCCTGGCGCTTTCATCGGCAGCTCAGGCTCAAGCACTCACTCCTGACCAGTTAACGCTGCAGGTTAAAAAACTGACTGCTCATTCGAACCAGTCAGCAATCATGCTTAATAAGGTGGTTAAGGAGCTTGAATCGGTAAAGCAGCAGCTCGGTAAAGGCGAGCGTCTAAGCGATAATCGAGCGATGATTGAGATGTTGCAACGGGTTGATGAATTATCTGATGAAGTGAGTCAGCTAAATGGTGAGCTTGAACAGCAAAGCCACGATCTGGCTGGTCTTAAAAAGCGGCAGCGTGAGTTATATCTGGACACTGATAGGCGTCTGCGTGACCTGGAGAGTCGATCCACGCAGCAGACCTCTAGTGCGCCTATAGAGATCCCTGACTTGCCCGGCGTCGTTTCACCATCAGCTGATGTTGCTATCTCGGGCAGTGCCGCTCAGACAGTTGAACCAGTCATTGAGCCAGCTACTCCGCAAAAGCCCGACAATAGTGCTTCAGGCAGTACTCAAAATACCGCGAGCAGTGTGACCTCGAGTGATGAACGGAGGGCCTACCAGGCTGCCTTTGATACGCTAAAAGAGGGTCGTTACAAAAAAGCCAAGTCAGAACTTAAGACCTTTTTGAAAAATCATCCCGACAGCAGTTTCGCTGGTAATGCGCAATACTGGTTAGGTGAAGCGCATTATGTGACACGCGAATTCAAGCAAGGCATAACTGAGTTTAAGAGAGTGCTGTCGAGCTATCCACGCAGCCTGAAAATCCCTGATGCAATGCTAAAACTTGGCTATACCTACTACGAATTAAAGCAATATGGTCAGGCCAAACTTGTGCTTCAAGAGTTACGTAAGCGCTTCCCAAAATCGACAGCATTTAGATTAGCAGGCAAGCGATTGGACCGAATTAACAAAGAAGGACATTAAGCTGAGAATTCGCTTGAAATCATTAATAAGATCGGTATGATGCCGGTTCCTTTTCAGGGCCGTTAGCTCAGTTGGTAGAGCATCTGACTTTTAATCAGGGTGTCGAGCGTTCGAATCGCTCACGGCCCACCATTTTATCTCTATTTTTATTAGATTATATTATCGCCAAATATTTATTTGGCGATAATTATAAAATCAGAATCAAATTTTTATCCGATTTAAACATCGATCCACTTCTTCACTTTTATTTCTTGACCTTAAATTCGACTCTCGTCAACGCTTTGTTATTAGCAAAGTTGAAACCAGATAGATGAAACCGGTCGATAATCTCGCAGCAATAGCAGTAGCTTCTATATGGGGTATGGGATTTATCGTGGCCAAATCGGGCATGAGCCATTTCTCACCTATTTTACTGATGGCGCTCAGGTTTACACTGACAGCAATTTGTCTCATCTGGTTCTTTAGGCCACCACTAAAACTATTCAAAGACTTATTCTGGATATCACTGGTCAGCGCAGCAATTCAATACAGCCTGACATTTACTGGTGTCAAAGGTATCGATGCTTCAACAGCTGCCTTGTTAGTTCAACTGGAAGTGCCCTTTGGTCTATTGTTGGCCTGTATTTTTCTGGGTGAAAGAGTCTCAACAAAACAAGTCATTGGCATTCTAGTTGCTTTCCTGGGCGTGGCGCTTATTCTAGACGAGCCTAAGCTATCGGGCAGTTTAGTCAGTGCGCTAATGGTCATAGGAGGAGCTTTTACCTGGGCCGTCGGCCAGATCATGATTAAAAAAATGTCTAATATCGGTGGTTTTATGTTGATTAGCGGCATCGCTATTTTTGCCACACCACAATTATTCATAGCCTCCTATTTATTTGAATCGAATCAAATAGCACAAATTCAATCCGCTGATTTATCCGCTTGGAGTGCCGTTATATACCTTGGGTTGATAATGACCGCGCTAGGCTATGGCATTTGGTATCGGTTGCTAGGCCTATATTCAATCAATCAAGTCATGCCTTTTTTATTGCTGTTGCCAGTTGTTTCGGTGATTGGCGGTATACTCTTTCTTGATGAAATACTGACCACCAAAGTTGTCATTGGTGGCATGTTGGCATTGTCCGGTGTCGCACTGATAACAATTCAATATGGGCCTAAGAAAGCGGAAGGACATCTCTAAAAATGCACTTTTTAAGAGTAGGTCTAAGTCAGTTGATATTGAATTCTAAAATGTCTGCGTTATTCTACTTACACTATTACCGTACAAAAGAGATTTCACCATGAATAAAAAGATAGTCATTACCGGTATCGCCCGCACGCCACTTGGTGGATTCCAGGGTGTTCTGTCAGGTGTGAGTGCACCTGAGCTAGGTGCGACAGCGATAGCGGCAGCAGTGGAGCGCAGTGAATTAGCTAAAGATGCCATAGATGAGGTGATCATGGGTTGTGTGTTATCAGCAGGGTTAGGTCAAGCAGCAGCGCGTCAGGCAAGTATCGGTGCCGGACTGCCACTTTCTACTGGTGCAACCACCATCAATAAAATGTGTGGGTCAGGTATGAAAGCCGTGATGCTAGCGCATGACTTATTGCTTGGAGGTAGTAATCGAATCATGGTTGCGGGTGGATTAGAAAATATGAGCAATGCGCCTTATCTATTACCTAAGGCGCGTGCTGGAATGCGCATGGGTCATGGTACTGTCATTGACCATATGTTTTTTGATGGCCTCGAAGATGCTTATGAGAAGGGTTGTTTAATGGGTGTTTTTGCAGAGAATACGGCGGATAAATATACCTTTAGCCGGGAGCAACAAGATGACTTTGCGATCACCTCTCTTAAAAGGGCGCAGGTGGCAATTGAGAGTGGTGCCTTCACAGAGGAAATCTGCTCTGTCACCTTAAAATCACGAAAGGGTGATATAATAGTAGACACCGACGAGCAGCCTCTAAAAGCCAATCTAGATAAAATTCCCACTCTGCGCGCCGCATTCCGCAGTGATGGAACTGTTACCGCCGCCAATTCAAGCTCTATCTCTGATGGTGCAGCCGCACTAACACTGATGAGCCAAACTGAGGCCGATAGTCGCAATATTAAGCCGCTTGCGATCATTCAAGGACATAGTTCTTTCTCACATGAACCCGCCTGGTTTACAACTGCTCCAGTTAGTGCGATTAAAAACTTATTAGATAAATTAAACTGGCAGGCCGATGACGTCGATTTGTTTGAAATCAATGAGGCATTCGCGGTGGTCACGATGTCAGCCATACATGATCTCAAGCTGGATCACAATAAAGTCAATGTCAATGGTGGTGCCTGCGCCCTCGGCCATCCTATTGGTGCTTCGGGTGCGCGCATACTGGTAACCTTGATCGCGGCACTGCAGCAAAGAGGGTTGAAAAAAGGGATCGCTGCGCTTTGTATTGGTGGTGGCGAAGCGGTCGCTATCGCGGTTGAAATTGTGTAGTCAACAGACTGTAGCTTGGCCAATATAGCTTCGCCAATATAAATAAAAAAGACACGACCATGCCCCTGCCTCAATCAGTCAAAATAGTCGAAGTCGGCCCACGTGATGGTTTGCAAAATGAAGCCTTAAGCGTGCCAGTCGACGTGAAGGTCGGGCTCATTGAAAAGCTGGTCGACGCTGGTTTAAGTGTTGTTGAGTCGGGTAGCTTTGTGTCTCCAAAATGGGTGCCGCAAATGGCCTCAAGTGGTGAAGTGTATCTAGCTATTCAAAAACGGGCTATCCAAAAGCGTAGTCATGTTTCCTACCCGATGTTAGTACCTAATATGAAAGGTCTAGAGCTAGCATTAGAAGCTGGAGTATCTGAAATCGCCATATTTGCTGCAGCCTCCGAAGCATTCACTCAAAAGAATATCAATTGCTCGATCGAGCAAAGCATCGAGCGATATCGGCAGGTGGTTGAAAAAGCTCAGGCTGAAAAACTCCAAATCAGAGGGTATATCTCCTGTGTTTTGGGTTGTCCCTACGAAGGCAAAGTATCGTATGACGTCGTTACCGATATTGCACTGCGTCTTCAGGATCTTGGATGTTACGAAATATCACTCGGTGATACGATTGGTGTTGGCACACCTGCCAGCGCATTGGAAATGATAGAAACGGTTGCCAGAAAAATCAAAATAGAACAACTAGCCGCTCACTTTCACGATACTTATGGTCAGGGTCTGGCGAATATTTATGCCGTATTACAAGCCGGTATTGCCATTTTTGATAGTTCAATAGCGGGCCTGGGCGGATGCCCTTACGCCAAAGGTGCCAGCGGTAATGTCGCCACCGAAGACTTGCTCTATATGCTCAATGGCATGAATATAGAAACCAATGTCGATATGGAGAAGCTAATCATCGCAGGTGAATACATTAATCAATTTCTGGGTCGTCAATCAAACTCGAGAGCGGCATTGGCGATGAAAAATAGGTCTGCTCATTGACCTTACTTAACTAAGATTGGGCGTCATTAATAATGAAAACAACAATTGCATTCGATATCTACGGTACCCTGATTGATACGCAGGGTATCAGCCTAAAGCTATCCAATATCATCGGTGACCAGGCAACCGAATTTGCCCATCGTTGGAGAGAAAAGCAATTGGAGTACTCGTTTCGACGCGGGCTCATGCGCCGTTACGAAAAATTCGACACTTGCACAGCCCAGGCACTTGACTACACCGATCTGATTTTTGGCACCAAAATCAGTATCATCGAAAAACAGGCTTTGATGGACGCTTACAAAACACTCCCTCCATTTGAGGATGTTACTCAGAGCTTAATTTTGGCACAAAAAGCGGGATTCCGTTTATTCGCCTTCTCTAATGGGAGTGAGAGCGCCGTCGAGCAATTACTGCAAAATGCTGGGATAAGGTCGTATTTTGAAGGCGTTATCAGCGTCGATAGCCTGCAAACATTCAAGCCCAATCCTGATGTTTACCAATACTTGCTCGACACAACTCATAGTCAATCTGAAAACAGTTGGTTAGTCTCGAGCAATTCATTCGATATCATTGGTGCGATCTCAGTCGGAATGAAGGCCGCCTGGCTGCAGCGTAACCCCGAAGTTCTTTTTGACCCATGGGGAATTACCCCGACATTGATATTTAAAAATCTCTCCCAGTTGCCAGAGCTAATTTCTCGATAGCGTCTATACTCATTCTAAAATAACAAAGATCGATGTTTGTTACCCAATAGAGAGTGCAAAGAGTAATAATGTCAATACCCGTTTTGATCTGTGACGACTCAAGTGTTGCCCGAAAATTGCTGACCAGAGCGCTACCCAGTGACTGGGATATCGATGTCAGTTATGCCGTTAATGGCAGCGAGGCGCTAGACCAGCTCGCCGCGGGAAATGGCGACATACTATTCCTCGATCTTAATATGCCCGTGATGGATGGCTACGAGACGCTCGAAGCAATCCTCAACGATAATTTACAAACCACCGTGCTAGTCGTATCAGGAGACATTCAACCCGAAGCCTATACTCGAGTGATGGGGTTAGGTGCGGTTGCCTTCATCAAGAAACCGATAAGTGAAGAAGATCTGACTGAGATTTTGGAGGAGCTTGATCTTTACGACCCAGCATCAAACAGTGGCACAAACTCCGACAATGAAATGATTGGTGGGCGCAGCGACCAGGAAATCGCCGCTGCTGGTCCCATCCAATATCGCGATTGTATACAGGAAATAGCTAATGTCGCGATGGGACAATCGGCTGACTTACTGGCCCGTCTATTGAATGTTTTTATCAAGTTACCTGTGCCAAATGTCAATCTACTTGAAGTCTGTGATCTTAAAATGGCGCTATCGCATGTCGCAAAAGATGATACCTATTCTGCCGTTTGCCAGGGGTTTATTGGTGCGGGGATTGCAGGTGAAGCATTGCTCATATTTAGTGATTCAAGCTATGCGGACATGGCTAAATTGCTTAAATATAAGGGCGAGCTGAACGACAATGCCGAGCTCGAATTAATAATGGATATTGCAAGTATTTTGGTAGGCGCCTGTACCGGTGGTATTGCCGACCAACTAGACCTTAATTTTAGTCAGGGGCATCCCGTAGTGCTGGGTCAACATGTTGATATCGGCGAACTGGTTGCGAATAATGAAAGTCGGTGGAAAGAAACTCTGGCGATCGAAATTATTTACGAAATTGAAAACTACAACATTACCTGTGACCTACTACTGCTGTTCACTGAGGACTCCATAGATAACCTCAATCGACGTCTATCCTATCTAATGGACTAATCGGCTGGGAATGAATCGTAATAATGTATAAATACTGTTGTCGACTATAAATTCGACGTCCACTATCACTCCTGCTAAGAATAGGGAAATTAAAAACTCACGGCTTATGGCAACTGAAAATACAGATTTTAAAGAACTCCACTGGCTCATGGATATGCTGCAAACTATTGATGTCGGCATGGTCGTGCTAGATCGAGACTTTAAAATACAAGTCTGGAATGCCTTTATGGAAAATCATAGCGGCCTGAATCCAGTCGAGACTAAGGATAAAGTGATATTTGAATTGTTCGATGACCTCGATGAAGCCTGGTTTCGGCAAAAAGCTGAATCAGCATTTCAACTAAAAAGTCGAGCATTCATAACCTGGGAGCTGCGCCCCTACTTGTTCAAATTTAAAAACTACCGCCCCATCACTGGCACTGCAGAATTCATGTATCAGAATGTTACCATTAGCCCCCTGATATCGGTCGATGGCAGCATCAATCACGTTTGTGTCACGATCTACGATGTGACTGACATTGCCAGTAACAAACAGGCTCTGGAACAGACTAACCAAACACTAAAAATCCTGAGTCGAACCGATCGCTTAACATCGCTTAATAATAGAGGCTACTGGGAAGAGTGCCTCAAACATGAATCCAGTCGACTCCAGCGTTACGGCAAAAAGTCAGCGCTGATCATGTTTGATATAGACCACTTTAAACAAGTCAACGACAGCTATGGACACCAAGGAGGTGACGAAGTGATTCGAGAGGTTTCTAATGAGCTGACTAAATCGTTACGTAAGACGGATATAGCGGGCCGATATGGTGGCGAAGAATTTGCCATCATCATGCCAGAGACACTGGCAAAACATGCATTAATCTATTGTGAACGATTGCGTAAAACAATCGAAGATACCGTCGTGATAGTCGACGAAGCTGAAATAAAAATCACCATTAGCTTTGGTATTTGCGAGTCATCGGATAGCCATGCTGATTACCAAAGCTGGCTCGAAAGAGCCGATCAGGCACTCTATCAGGCCAAAGAAAATGGCAGAAACCAATCTAGAGTTTTCGATCTATCTAGCTTAGATACCTAACGATTAGTGTGCGAAATTACCACAAATCATAGGGATATTACTGATTTAAAAACAAAGGGCGGCCTGGAAGGTTTTAATCTGGTGCCAGGTCCGGTTTGGGTGTTTGATATTGATGGTTATTCTTTCTGGTGGGGCAACCAGAGTGCACTGGAATTTTTGGGGGTGGATACAGTTGAGCAGTCAATCGCAAAAGACATGTCTGGCGATAATGATGGTGCCCGAAACAGGATGTATTATTCCTTCGAACAGTCAGTAACGAATGGCGTATGCAAAGATCCCTGGACGGCTCACCCAAATGGTAAAGCAAAATCGATGGTTTTCGTACATCGTGCTGTTTTGCTCGGTGAAGAACAGCATCGAGGTATTTTTGGTTTTTCAATGACGCAGTAGACCTGGGTAGAGAACCCGAAAATTTACTACTCGCAGAAGCAATGTGTTACACCCGGGTCGCAGTAACCTGCTAAACAAAACACGGCGACATCATTGTCGAAAACCCTGCAGCCAGCGCATTATATTTAACTATTAAAACAATCGACGTCGATAAAAAAACCACTGATTTCTTCGCTCGTTTTGCAGACGAGGACGAAGGGCAGAAACGTTTCGAATTAGCCCAAAAGCAAAAGAAGGGCAATGGGAATATCAGATGTGAACAGTGAATGGACTATGTCGCCGTTCGCTCGATATTCGTATGACGTTACACCCCATATCCAGCAAAGAAATAATGATCGTCTCTGACTACGACGTCAACAAGCTGTTTAATGCTATCGAAGAAATCGAGGCAGTGTAAGAAGAGTTACGCATGTTAGCAAACTACGACGCTTTAACTGGCTTATCTGGTCTGCGTTTATTTTTAGAAAATTTTACGCTGACATTAATCCCCACAGAAATAGAAGAGCAACCAGTAGCGATTCATTTTATTGACCTTGATGGATTTAAGGCCGTTAATGATACCCACGGCCATGCAACGGGAGATGAGGTATTAAAAGTAGTCGCAACGGTTAACCGCATTATTGCGTTGTTCGGATCGAGTTGCTCGTATAGGAGGGGATGAGTTTTTACCCATGCAAACTAATTTTAAATTACTCTCCGATACCCGATTAGCCGCACAGGAAATGGTTCAGGCTTTGGAAAAACCAATCTCTATTGGAGCGACAGAAGTAACAATTAGCGCTAGTATCGGTATTTCAATCTGTCCCAATGATGGCAAGTCATCCGAAGAGTTGATTAAAACTGCAGACCAATCAATGTATGTAGAAAAACGTTCAGGCAAATTGACGGACGAAAGTGGACTTATATCGTTTCAAGAATTCCCTATCAACTGATGAATGAAACTGCCGCAATCGTGCTTATCACCCTCTTTACAACCACCAGTCTGGCTGCTGATGTTGCGGCAGTACTTGCGCAGCGCTAACGGCCAATGCACCGCGTCGTCATATTGACGAAGATGTCTGTTCGCTATGGTGGGCGTGTTGTTATCAGTGTTAGCGGTGCAGTTTATATTTGATGGTATTAGGCAAAGTGGATTACTGGGTAGTTAGCTTACTAAAGTCTAGCAATATCTAGGGTTATGACTTACGAAGAATTTAAACAATTTTGTGGCACTCTTTCCGCGATTTCATATGTTATTCAATGGGGCGGTTCGCATGTATGGAAGATTGGTGGAAAGGTCTTTGCCATTGGCGGTTGGGAGAAGGCTGACAAACCTGCGTTTACCTTTAAAGCATCAGAGCTTAACTATCATTTTTTGAATGAGCAGCTGGGTTATCGCCCAGCACCTTACCTTGCGTCTCGGGGCATGAAGTGGATTCAACAGTTTGATGTGTCTGGCACGAAAGATGATGAACTGCTTTACTATTTGAAAGAGTCTTATCGTATTGTTTCTTTAGGCTCATGCAAAAAAAGGTAAAAAGAACTGGGGCTAAATCAAAAGTGATTATATTAATTGAAGCCAATAGAAAAGTGCCATCCAAAATAATCTTAGGCAGCTGTGCAACTAATGAAAGACGTTAGGTCTAGCCATTTCGTTCGAAATTAGTGGGCAGCCCTAAAAACACAATTTTTTAAAGGGGTTTGATGGTTACTGGATCGAAAATCACATAACCGATAAACGGCTAAGTTTGGGTGGTTATAGACCTGAGTCTAGATATCAACCAAGCCCCATCATTTCAGCCACCTGGATTGCGGTCAAATTATTTATATCCTCTTTGAAGTTATAAAAATCAGGCTTTTTGTCGGTAAAATACTGGGTTTCTAATTCAAAAGTTTCCTGATTGTCGAATAGCCCCGCTAGTATCATGTGGTGCGTTCCCTGCAACTGGTAAAATAGGTGGCTTCCGCAATTTTTACAAAAGCCTCAGTTAGCCCATTTTGAAGATTTAAATATCGAAATATGTTCTTCACCTTCAAAACTAACACTTTCCCCACAAGATACAGCCATTTGAGGGCCACCATTCCACTTCCGGCACATGCTGCAGCTGCAATTCGTGCTGGTCGCGGTAAAGCTAACCGAGTCACAAAGGCAGCTTCCACTATTATTGCTATGTTCTTGCATCACTCAGCCCTTTATGTTTGTGGAAATGACATTGTCGAGATTGCCAGTGTCATTTAACTTATTCCAGCGTGGCTGTCGGGTTAGATTGAAATAACAAAAGCAATCCAGCTAGGGTAGGTCGGTATTAAAGGAGTATAAGCAGCGTACTAGCTTGAACTGACAACGGGCTATAAGGTGGCATTAATCTTTACAATCCCAAATCACTCAAACCCGGGTGAGTGTCAGGTCTACGACCTTGGGGCCAGTGAAACTTGCGCTCTGCTTCGGTAATGGCAAGGTCATTGATGCTGGCGTAACGACTACGCATTAATCCAGTCTCATCGAATTCTCAATTTTCGTTACCATAAGAGCGACTCCAATTGCCATCGAAGTTGTGGCATTCGTAGGCAAAGCGCACTGCAATACGGTTTCCATCGGTGGTCCAAAGCTCCTTAATTAACCGGTAGTCGAATTCGCGTTGCCATTTTTGAGTTGAAAAGTCAATGATTTGAACTCGGCCTGCGGGGGAACTCATTTCGATTGCGCCACTGGCTATCAGCGCTATAGGCCATTGCAATTTTCTGTGGGTTTTAACCATTCCAGCCGTCTTCAGCCAACCGTACTTTTTGAACCGTAGTTTTATAGTTGAATGGAGGAAAGGGTGGTCGTGCTTCATTGTTATTGTCCATGGACTCGTCCTTAATTGTTAGCCTTATTTTTTAGCGCGTTATTTTCGGCAAGCAGAGGTGCTATAAGTGCTTCAACCTGTGCCTCGGTATAACGTGGGGTTATATGTTGCGGGCAGTTCCAATCGAATGCTTCGACATTAATAAGAAATCCTCGTTCTACTCGCGCTCGATAATTGTCAGTTTTAAGTCTTGCTAACAATGTCGAGTTATCAGGGTCGATTACGCTTACCCTGCCTAGTAGCTTAAGGCGTCGTCGATTCAGATAGTCCATAAAAAAAAGCGATACTCGGTCATCTCCTTTGAAATTCCCAACACTCACATATTGTCGATTGCCAGCAAAGTCGACGAAGCCTAACGTATTTTCATCAATAACTTTTATAAACCCGGCCGGGCCACCTCGATGTTGTACATAAGGCCAACCCGTTTCACTGACGCTTGCCATGTAAAAACTATCTCTTTCAGTAATAAACGTCGCTTCGTTTTCACCCAGTAAGTGGTTGCTGTCGACGTCACCATCCAGCGTGGCATAACCAGCTCTACTACCGCGTAATTGCTGAACTTCACGAACCGAGTCAGTGAAAGCAATCTCTGCAAATTTATGCCCCATGGTGTCAGTCTCCTAAATTGATAAGAATCCCCCCGTTAGTGCGTATCGCACATCGCTCTGAAGGAAGAATCACTATGCCTAAGGTCGATAGGGAAAAGAATGCTTAGATAATACAATTCACTGTTCCAGAAAATGGAATAATAGTGATTGATTTGTGCTGGGTTTGAGTATGGGTGTGGCGAAACTACCTAGCCCACACAAATAAATGACGATCTTAAGGGCGTTAGTTCGAGTTGATAGCTTTATTGGTTTTTAAGGCGGGTGCACGAGGAAAACGGACAATCAAAATACTGAAGGTTTATAACGCTTCCACTTAATGCAGGGTTTAAGTTGGGCGGAAGCATCAAATTCAAGTCATTACGCGCCGCAACACTTCTTATATTTCTTGCCACTATCACAAGAACATGGGTCATTCCGGTTAGGCGTTTTAGCGCTCACAGAAGTTACCTGTTTGTTTTGTAAAGCCTCCAGGCTGCGGATATCTTCATCCTGCTCAGAATCAACCTCAATTTCACAGGCCCAGTCATTTTCGGCACAAACTGTAGCCAGTTCCTGTTCGCGCTGTTCTGTTTGAACGCGAATCTGGGCCGGCGCCTTCTTGCTACCCAAACGCAAAGCACTTTTAGTTTCGAAGTTTGATTTACCACGATCAGCCTGCTTCATTGCAGGGCCCTTTTGAAATATCTTTGCCATGATTCACCGCCTATTTAATAAATTAGTTCAATACACTATCGGGCTATTGTCGGCCTGCTTTACCCCAAGCTTCCAAACCATGATCGAAACAGTTTTTTCAATGAGTGACTAAACGGGCTTTTAACCTGGGCTGTAAAATAAGAGGATGTAGCTATCAAGCCTTATTTTCAGCGTTGCAAGTATAAAGAGTCTGTAAATTCCTGCAGATAAATCTTTGATTAATTTTCGATAAAACGGCAAGGTGGATGTCTTAATTTGTTAGGGGTAGGCTGCGTTCTAATACCAGAAGTAGGCGCCATGAGTCGAGGCGTTAGGGCAGGAAGCTCAAAGTATGGTCTTAAAGGATAGCCAAAAGTGGCTTTTAGGGGTTCCCTCATATGATTAAACCCAACGATGCAGCGGTGAGTATTATAAATATCACTCAGGTGCTTTCTGCAGTCTACTATCCAAGTTAGAATGCTGCTCTTACTAATCGGGTCGAATCTACTACGGCCAATAATACGGCAGTTAAACATGTTTAAAGTAAATGAATACTTTGATGGGCAAGTGGCATCAATCGGATTCCAGACTAGTCGATTGCCAGCGACAGTCGGTGTCATGGGTATTGGCGAGTTTGAGTTTGGCACTAGTCAGAAAGAAATGATGACTGTTGTCAGTGGCATGTTGGTCGTGAAACTGCCAGGTAACGACGAATGGGTAGCCTATTCCTCAGGTGAACATTTTACAGTCGATGCTAATCAGAAGTTTGAAGTCAAGGTTGCTATCGAAACAGCTTATTTTTGTACCTACGAATAACCATTCTACAATTAATGAATCTAGAACCATCAACCTTGCGAGACTTAACTTTTGAAAATTGATATTTACCAAAGTGCAAAATGTGGAGATAAATACCTCAGTGTTGCTAAAGGCACACGTGTTGAGGCATTGATATTGCCCGATTCGATTGACCCAGACCTGTTATCACTATCTCCATTTAAAACTCGACTAGAAGTTGAGAAAGGGAAGGTACATGCAGCACTAGATCAGGACGACGTGATCAAGCAAATCGAAAGCGTGGGTTATGCAATGCATGGTGCAAAAACGACGATAGAGCTGGCGCCGACACTATCATCAGAGTCTCCGTCACCTTAGGTGTTAATTCGCACCCATAACAGAGTATGGGTGCGAGAGACGGTTACAAAATTTTATTTAAGGCCTGTTCCAGACTGGCAACGGTGCGATTGATATTGTGTAGTTTATCCAAACCAAACAAACCCAGTCGAAAAGTTCGAAAATCTTCAGACTCATCACATTGCAATGGAACGCCAGCAGCAATTTGTAATCCTTGCTCTGAGAATTTCTTACCATTTTGAATACCGCTATCATCGGTATAACAGACGACGACACCGGGTGCGCCGAAACCATCGGCGGCTACGCTGATAAAACCTTTATGGGCTAATAGAGCACGAACCTTGTCTCCAAGCTCTTGCTGTTCGTCACGTACTTTGTCAAAGCCATAGATTTCCGATTCTTTAATTGTATCGCGAAAATTTGTCAGTGCATCTGTGGGTAAAGTGGCGTGATAGGCATGACCGCCATTTTCGTAGGCTTGCATGATTTGTAGCCATTTCAATAGGTCACAGGCAAAGCTAGTGCTCTTAGTAGTATGTATTTTTGTCAGTGCATTGGCACTCAACATGACTAATCCACAGCTAGGCGAAGCACTCCAGCCTTTTTGTGGCGCGCTGATCAATAGATCGACGCCTGTTGCTTCGATGTCAATCCAGATCGTTCCTGAGGCAACGCAATCCAGCACTAAAAGACCACCTACCGAATGCACTGCATCTGACATTTGTCGAATATAGTCGTTTGGTAACATGATGCCTGATGAGGTTTCAACATGTGGCGCGAATACCATTTCAGGTTTCTCAATCAGTATCGTGTTTACAACATCTGCAATAGCCGGTGGTGCAAAAGGTGACTGGCTCTCAGTTGATAGTGGAGCAGCTTTCATGACGATGGATTGCGAAGGAATGTTGCCCGCTTCAAATATTTGAGTCCATCGATAGCTAAACCAGCCATTGCGGATAACCAGACATTTTTTGTCGGTTGCAAATTGTCGAGCCACCGCTTCCATGGCATAAGTACCGCCACCCGGAACCAGAGCCACTGCCTCAGCGTTGTAGGTAGATTTCAGTGCGCTGGAAATATCAGTCATGACAGTCTGAAAAGATTGAGACATGTGGTTCAAGGATCGGTCGGTAAAAACGACTGAATATTCGAGTAAACCATCGGGGTCGATATTAGGTAATAGGGCAGTCACTGTGTGGCTCCTGATAAAATATTAGCGAGCGACTTTACACTAAAAATTTCAACCAGGTCAAACGAATAGCGTCATATAAATCATGCGCAGTGCCAGCAGCGTCAAAAGCCAGTTCAATGCATTTTTGAATATTGCTTCGGGAATTTTGACTCTCACTTTGGTACCGATGTAGGTACCAGTGATAACACCGAAGCACATGCCTGTAATGACTTGCCAGTAGCTCATGAAAGAAAATCCGAGCCACCCGAATATTAAAATCTTTATCAAATGAGTGATTGTCATTAATAATGCCGATGTTGATACTATCGAATCCCTGCTTAACCCCTTGCGTAACAGAGTCGACTGAGTCAATGGCCCTGTTGCTCCGATAATCGTGCTTAGGCCTGTTTGTATCATTCCAATCGTGAAGAATTCTCCCCTTGGTGTTTTTTTAAAAGTCAGTTTTGGCCCCCACACATTGAGTAATATGTATAAACCAAGCATTAATGGTAGATAATGCAAATCCATCTGGTTAACCAGTTGCGCTGCGCCAAGCCCTCCTAGCAGAGAGCCCGATATAAAGGCAGCGCAGAATGTCCAGTGGATGGAGTGCCAGGAAAAGATCGCACGGCTGGAATTTGAGCAAAGCTGAACCAGTGCATGAATGGGCACTATGGCTGTGGGTGGCAAAATACCGGGCATAAAGGCGATTAATATCATGCCACCACCCAAGCCCGCAATCGCGGTGAGAACCGAAGTGAAGAGCGTTATGACGACGAGTAGCAGCTCATTCATGACGAGTGACTTCTAGTTTGAGTCGAGGCTAATAAAAAGGTCAAGCTGGCCACTTCTTTTGGTTAGGTCATTGAGCTTTACACCAATGCCGAGCAGTCGGACGGATGATTTTTTTCGATGCCATGCTTCTTCACAAAGAGAACTTAAATCAGATAAATCTGGCTGGCTATCCTGTCGCTCAACGGTGGTTTGAGTGAAGTCGCTAAACTTCATTTTCAAAAAACAATTTTGAATACTATAGTCAGCATCCAAATTTTCCATGCGTTTCTCAAGTGATACAATTAAGTCAGGAATTTTTTCCAGGCAATCAGGCAAGCCGGGTAAATCTTCAGAATAAGTATTTTCGACGCTGATCGATTTTCTGCGCCATTCGGATATAACAGGTCGGTTATCTTCGCCGTGAGCGAGTTTGTAGATATGGTCCCCAAAATTACCGAATAGCTTTATGAAATCGAATAAAGAGTAGCGACGCACATCAGCACAGGATTTAATGTCCTGTTTTTCTAAACGTGCCGCAGTTACTTTGCCCACCCCCCAGATTTTCTTAACGGGCAAATTCTCTAAAAACGCATCGACACGTTCGGGTGTCACAACGCACTGCCCATTTGGCTTATTCCAGTCACTAGCCACCTTGGCAATAAATTTATTTGGCGCGATACCGGCAGAGACAGTAATACCGATGGTATCGGCAATACGTTGACGAATTTCTCTGGCGATCAATGTAGCACTGCCTTTGCATTGCTCGCAGTTTGATACATCGAGGAAGGCTTCGTCTAGAGAGAGTGGTTCGATAAGATCGGTATAGTCGGTAAATATATCGCGCATTTGACGTGAAGCTTCACGATAGGCGGCCATCCTGCCGGGAACCAACACTAGTTGAGGGCAACGCTTCAGTGCAGTCGCACTGGCCATCGCGGAGTGAATGCCAAATTTTCGAGCCTCATAACTGGCGGTAGCGATAACACCTCTGCGGTCTGCATTACCGCCGACGGCTATGGGCAGTCCTCGCAGTGCGGGATTGTCACGAACTTCGACAGCCGCATAAAAGCAATCCGCATCGATGTGGATTATTTTTCTTTGAGGCGGTTTAGGCGATGGATCTGAAGTCATTTCATATTGGATAAGATGGATGCTTGCGTCAAAATCACTGCTAGGTAAGAATTGAACCATTCAAGCGGAGTGATTATTCGATGACAGAAAAAGTATTTTATCAAGACAGCTACCAGAAAACACATCAGAGTGAGATTGTTGCCGTATTAGACGACAGTATTGTACTCGCATCGACAATCTTCTATCCACTGGGCGGCGGGCAGCCAGGTGATACTGGCATACTCTCGTTGGATGGTGTTGATTATCGGGTGACGGATACGCGTTATGCAGAAGATAAAAATACCATTATCCATAAGCTGGATGTGGAAGACTTAAGCGCTTTTCAGTTGGGTGCAAGTGTCGATATGAAACTTGACTGGGAAAAACGCCATCGTCACATGAGAATGCACACCAGCATGCACCTCATGTGTCATTTAATTACGGCTCAGGCGACGGGGGGGGCAATTGGTGAAACTGAGAGCCGTATCGATTTTGATCTGCAAGGGCAGGTGGTTGATAAAGGCAAACTAACCATTGAAATGAATTGTTTAATCAACAGCCAATTAGCAGTGAGTATAGGCTCGATTACAGATCAGGAATTAGAACAAAACCCCGGTTTAGTCAGAACCATGTCAGTGCAGCCTCCCCAAGGTCAGGGCAGCATACGCACAATTACTATTCTTGATACTGACTATCAACCTTGCGGCGGTACGCATGTCCAAAACACAGCAGAGATTGGTGAGGTAATCGTGACTAAAATTAAAAATAAGGGCAGACAGAACAAGCGTATTAGTCTTGCTTTGGTTTGCCCTTAATAGAGCTAGCTAGCGGCTTGAAGTTTGCGCGCTACCCACTGATGAAAATGATGAGTGGGGTTATCCATCACGGGTGAGAACACGCCTCCTTGATATCCAGGAGATGAACGCCCCTTTTGCATGCCCTCGACAGCATCGATATCTTCACCAAAAACTACGCGCCACGATTCTAACGTGGCATTTCGACTCGCCGCCAGGTTATCGTCTAATGCTTCTTCGCCTACATAATATAGTCGTAAATGCTCAATCGATTTGTTTGGAGCCACTGGCTCGATGATCATTACAAAGGCATGATCTGCCTGAATGCCTAGTAGTACATTTGGATAAAATGAAACATATTCAGCTTGCTCCAGTTTATCTTCTGGCCATTCAGGGAAACGAGGTAAAGCAGACCCTACCTCATCCGATAGTCGATAGGCATAGCTGCCCTGGCCGGCAAAATTGGTATCGATCATAATGTGATAATGATCTTCAAGCTTTGAGTAGCTATTAAGGCTTGGGTGAATCCACGGCAAATGATAGCTTTCACAGTAATTTTCGACTGCTAACTTCCAGTTAGATTGAATTTCAATTTGCATACCCTTGCCATTGACTGCGCTCTGTAAATGAGCCAGACCTGTTTCCCCAAGAAAGGTTTTCCAGCGTGCAGTTAGTGGCTCAATGTGTTGTTCAAAATCGACTGCATCGCCTGACAGATTAATGAAAATAATATCCATCCATACCGCACTGCGGATTAGTTTTAGACCATGATCACAGTGCTTAAAGCCCTCGACTTTATGTTCACCAACGCCACCAATATGAGGTGTCCCCATTAAATCCCCGTCAAGATTGTAACTCCAGGAGTGATATGGGCAGCGCAAAACACCCTGTACTGAAATCTCATCTTTAACCAGAACCGTGCCCCGGTGGCTGCACACATTATGAAAAACCTTTATTTCATTCTGTTTGTTACGCGTGATGACTAAAGGTAATCCCATGAAATCAACTGGTTTGGCATAACCCTGTTGAGGTAAATCACCCGCAAACCACAAACCAGCCCAGCTAGTGCCGAGCACCTGGTCGCGTTCGTGTCGCATATAGTCAGCATCGATGTAAGTCAAGTTGGGTAGGCCAGAGGCGATGGTAATTGGCTTTAAGACAGAGTCGACATCTATATCCAAAGTGACCGTTCCTTGATTAGCATTCAACATTGGATATCTCCTTCGGTTTGTAAGGCATAGGATTCGTAATTAACAATACATTGCCTTCAATTGGGTAATTTGGCAATATTCTAAAAAATCATTATTACTTTACTTTATGTAAAGACTGAATGACAAATTATGTAGTTAATCGCTTATTATACAGCAGCAAGCCTTGTCTTTTAACTCAAGCAAGTAATCAGCAGATACGGTCATAATCAATATTAAATAGGCATTCAACCAATGGCCCGACGACACTATAAGTTACCCAGTTTAACGGGCTTAAACACATTCGATGCCTGCGCGCGTCATGGCAGCTTAACGCTGGCAGCGGCAGAATTGGGTGTGACTTTAGGT
This sequence comes from uncultured Acidimicrobiia bacterium, assembly GCA_964195315.1. Taxonomy (GTDB): domain Bacteria; phylum Pseudomonadota; class Gammaproteobacteria. The sequence continues at coordinate 96,714 of CAXMOZ010000208.1, forward strand.
GCCGTCAGCCGGCAAATCAAAGCACTGGAGACGGATTTAGGCTTAGCGGTTTTTAAACGCCATCATCGTGGTGTTGAATTGACTAACGCAGGACTAGAGCTTCATCAGGTTCTCAGTAGTAGTTTTCGAAATATTGGCAATGCCTGGCAAGAGCTAAAAGCGCGTGCCAAAACAGCAGACATTACCATTGGGGCCACTACCGCATTTGCATCATTGTGGTTAATGCCACGCCTGGGGGGATTTTGGGCTATGCATAAGCAAATCGCGCTGAATCATGCTATTTCTGATAATCCGCATGATGAGGGTTTTAGATCTGCCGATATTCGTATTCGATATGGTGATGGACATTGGCCAGGGGAGACGGCTACTCGTTTGTTTGACGATGTTATCTATCCTGTCTGTGGTCGAATATTTGCAGAGCAACTTTCTGAGAAAAAGGAATTAACACAGCCTGAAGAACTAGCGGATTTGCCGTTGCTACGTCTGGAAAGTATTGATCCAGCCTGGATTGGATGGAATCGCTGGATTGCGAAGTGGGGTGTTGTATTGCCAGAGTCTAATTTCAGACGATTTAACAACTACATAGTCGCATTACAGGCAGCAGAGGAAAACCAAGGGGTCGCACTCGGGTGGCATAGTCAGGTGGATACCTTAATCAAGCAAAATAAATTAGTGCGCTTGGGCGATATGGAAATGAAAGCGCCAGGTTCTTATTACCTGACCTGGGATAGCAATCGCCCTCTATCAGAACAGGCGAGATTATTGAGTGACTGGTTGGTGGGTTTTTTGGAAGCTGACTAGGTTTTCTAGCAGGCTAACTAGCCTTCTTAACTTACCTTTTTAGCTCGCTGGGACAGAAAAGTGAGCGCCTTTGCGGTCAGCGACAGGCGTGACTTGAAAGCTTTGTACAAAGTTTCGTCTAGCTGTTTAGTGCTATCGCAAAAAATCATACCAATGGGCCTCTCGCTAATGAATAGTGACATTAGAAAAAAGTTATCACTTTGACAGCTGGCTCTGAAACTGCCAGGTAAGAGGGTTTCATACTTTTTAAAGTTGGCAGGTTTTACCCATAGTGACTGAGGCTTTGTGATTAGATTTTTAATCAGTCCGCCTTGTGATACTTTAATTTGTAGCTTTAACAGGGGGGATTGAGTGTCGATACCTTTGCTAAACCTAGTTGATAAAACGTCGCTGTTTTTAGATAAAAGCATTAAAACAATGCGAGACAATTGAAGCTCTTCAGCTAGCTCTTTGAGGAGTAAGTCGATGATGCCAGCCTGAGTGGTATTCTGTAACCTTATGAGTGATTTTACCCTGTCACTAAAAGATAGATTTGATGATGTTAGGGTTTGTTTTTTGATTGCTGGCGCTGGCGCAGATACGGGTGCCTTTAATGGGGCTGAAGTGAGTTTTGGCTGTGGTTTCTCTTTAGTTGGCAAAAGGATAGCATTGGCAATAGCGGGAAAAACATCAGCGATAGGGAAGTCCAGAGCAGCTTTAAGCGCGGTTGAAAGTACCTTTTTGCGTAAGCTCGATACTGGGTAATCGAGATAATCAGATCCCAATTGTAATGATTGTGTGAAAGCATCATGGTCCCAGCCAGTTTCTGCTTGCTGCGTTATTTCAGCGACTATCCGCAGAGTGCGGCCTTTGCGGCTGGTGTTTTTAGATTGTTGCTGAGCTTCGCGTGCTAAGTCGGGTAGATGCAATTGATGGCTCAGTAGGTGCCCTAACTCTGAAAAGTTGAATCCAAATATGAATTCTGCAGTTTCGGCAGCTAAATTGTTAGGCAGGCAAGCTTGCTGATATTTCTTATATTGTGCGATGTCGAACAGGCATGCATAGATTTCAGCCGTATTATGCAACAAAGCAGCGGCTTCAATTTCGTGGGTATTAGCCATGCCTTGTAGTTCAATAAATTGAGCGGACTGATGCATTAGATGGAAATTACGACTCATCAACTGATGATACGCCTGTCGAATATCTTTACTTAATCCTGAATTTTGCAAAGTTTGGAACTGATTAATAAAATGAGTTACTGCTGGAATGCCCATTAAACCCAATATGCTATGGACCGAATCGAGACGGGGTTGTTTTTTGCCATTACGTTTGACATTCATTTTTTCGAACAGCGCAATACTCATGCCTGGATCTAGCGAAATAATGTCAGCAAGGTCGGATAGAGAGGTTGTTTTTCTTTTTAGTGTTTCGAGCACTTTTTGGTGGAAACTATCGAGCGCAGGTACCTGATTTTTATGGCTCGACAGCCAGGTTTTTGCAGCACTATCGGACATGGGAATCTGACATCAGAGGTTACTAGCTAGCGGTCGATCGTGCTGCAGCAATATCTTTCAATTGTTGGGCGTGAATGCGTTTGACTAAAAGCTCCTGATCCGATTCGTAAATATGAGTAAAATCGAGAGAGATTCTATATTGTTCAGGAGTCTGCTCTGGGACTAACTCTACTTCGACTATCTGGGCGTATATTTTTATCGTTTGGCCCGTCGGCAATAGTTTCAAATAGAGCTCGACCGTTTCAGCAATGGTCATTTTTTGATCAGAGGTGAATGCCATGCCTTGTCCACTAAGGCTGACTTTTTGTGAGTCACTGGCAATAGATGCTTGCTCGGGTAATACTTTAGCGGTGAGGTTATCAATCTGAGCCTGCAATACACTGAGATAACGAGCCAATTCAGGCATGTTTTTTTCAATCGACTTGAAATCAGATAAATGCTGTTCGAGTTGATTATTAAACTGATGGCGCACAGCGTACGCTTGTTGATCATGCCAGAAATCGTCAATTTGAGTTTGTAGTTCGTCTGGATCGATTCTTGAGACAGTTAAACTGACTGTATCTTCGATACGGAAATAGCGGCGGCGTTCATCAGGCATAACAGTTCTCAATTCTCGGGTTTAGCTTGCTGGGTCGGTATCGCTGAGAAAATCAACGTTTGTGGAAGGCGCATCCAGGTCAATCGATAAACGGTTGCCATGAAGAACACTAATTTCGACACGTCGATTCTGTGCTCGGTTATCCCAACTATCATTCGGCACGATGGGTTCGTTGTCAGCTAAAGCACGAATTTCCATTCGTTCGGGGTCAATATCGCCATAGCGTATGAAATAGTGCACAACACTGGCGGCTCGGCCTGCGGACAAGTCCCAGTTAGATCGGAATTGTTTGGTTTCGATAGGAATATCATCGGTATGCCCGGCGATGATAAACAGGCCGTCGCGTTGATTTAAAACATCTGCAATGAGCTTGAGAATAGGGAAGAACTCTTTTTTAAGTTGAGCCTCTCCTGATCCGAACGAACCTTTTTCTCGAATGCGGATCAGAACTCGATCAGCAAAGGCTTCGACTTCGAGTAATCCATCTTCTATTGCGTCAGCCAACTCTTGCTTTAATTCCTCTGCCTGTTCTTTCGCATCCTGCTCGGCTTTGGCCTGGGCGAGGGCTTCTATTTGCGCATCACCAAGGGATAGATCGTTTTTGGAATCAGTGTCTGTAAAGTCGAGGTTTGTTTTGGTATCGTCGGTGGTTTTTTCGCGCATTATTTCTAACGGAGTAACTTCAACCGGCTTACCCGGGCTGTATTTCTGGGCAATCACACTTGTACCCTTGGGTATTTCAGTTGCCTTTACATCGCGTTGAACGCCGAAAGCGTGTTTCATGGCGCCTGCGACCTGCTTGTATTTGAGTACATCCATTTCGGCGAAAGACAACAGCAAAACGAAGAAGCACATGAGTAGTGTCATTAAGTCCGCGAAGGTGGCAAGCCACGGAGGCAGACCATCTTCGCATGGAGGGCATTCGCACTCTTCGCTCATGGCGAAACTTCCACCTTAGGATAAACCAGGGTCACAAAGGCTACCAACGGAATCTTACTCATCCTCTACTCGTTTGCTTTCGGGCAGATAGGCATCTAACAATTGCTTTAATACACGTGGATTGACGCCTTCTTGAATGCCATTAATGGCTTCAAGAATTAAGTCCTTATTCCGTTTTTCATAGCCGCTAATCAAAACTAACTTCTCTGCTAGCGGTTGAGCAAAGGCGTTGGCGATGATTGCACCATATAATGTGGTCAATAATGCAATCGCCATCGCAGGCCCAATTGAAGCTGGGTCTGACATATTCGCGAGCATCTGTACCAGTCCAATGAGAGTACCAATCATGCCCATCGCAGGCGCATAAACTGCCATCGCTTTGAACATCTCAGCACCAACAATATGCCGATCAATCGACATGCGGATGTCTTTGGATAATAAGTTACTGACAATTTCGGGTGCATGCCCGTCGATGCAAAGGCTAATGCCTTTTTGTAAAAATCCGTTGGTAATCTCTCGGCCTTCGAGTGCAAGAATACCTTCCTTACGCGCTATATTGGCCATTTCTACCGATTCTTCAATCAAAGCTTGAGCCGCATCAAGCTTATAGAAAAATCCTTTTAAGCCAATTTTAAATGACCCAAGAAAGTCAACTAATGTAATCCGCATTAAAGTCACGGCAAAGGTGCCACCGATGACCACCAGAAGAGACGGTATATTAACAAATATGATAAAGGGGCCACCCATCGTGATGGCACCCCCTATTATTCCGAAGGCTGCAATAAACCCAACAATTGAAGCAATATCCAATCAGTTTCTCCTTTTATTTTATCAGTTATCGGACAAATTTTAGTTTAGTTTAGTTTTTTAATTCTGCATGATATTTTGAGCATTAATACACATTAGAGGGTGCTCGGTAGGTTATGAACGCAGCTGATATGTTGAACGATTGCCCTCGTCGATCAATTGATGCTCCAGCAGCCAGTCACGAGAATCTATTGCATCCTGCTCAAACCAGTCTTGAGTGTTACCGAGACGGAAGCTGTAACCCCAGGCATCCATATCGCTCAGCATACGCTGACGACCCAGTGAGGGCAGATCATCTGCGAGTAATATTTGCAGATAGCAAACTGCGTTTTCTTCTTGCTGAAAGTTACCTGCATAGGTATTGAGTTGTTTGCGTCTAACGTCGTCCATGCAGATAAAGTGGCAGGCTTCATGCAAAGCTGAGTGTATCGGAGTATCTTGCCTTAAAAAAATTTGATGACCGATGAGCCCAGCTTCTTCGTCACCCCAAAAGCTACCGGGAATAGCGTTGCCAGGCGGTGTGATTTTAACCTCGATTTGGTAACGTGCTAGCAGGTTAATGAGTTCGATATGATTAAAGTCATTAAAGCGGAGCACCGACGATTCGAGTTTTATAAGCTTGCTCATGAGTTGTTTAGGATTGATTGTCTAACATTTTGGCGATAGTTTGCTGCAATCGCCACCATTCTTCTTTCATGTGCTGTGGTGGTGACTTTCGAGTACGGATCACTAGATAGTTGATGGCTGCACCAAATACGCCAAGAATACCACCAACATCAAAATTAGGTTGTGAATAATGGGTTCTAATCCTTTTAATGAGTGCCATGCCGCGCTCGGCCCGGGTGCGTGCCAGCGCAATAGTGAGATTGTTTTGCTCTGACATTTCCCAGGCCATAATCTCGAGTGTGACTGGCATTGCCTGTAAGCAGGACGCATGTCGTTTTAATAAAGTTTGCAGGTATTGATGTAATGGCTGTCTTGCCAATTGTTCTGCAGTTTCAGACATGACCTGGTCGACTTCCCACCAAAGTTGGGTTGCTTCCGCAAAAGAGAGTAGCAATCCATCGAAACCACCAAAGTAGCGATAAATGAGTACCTTGTCGCAACCAGCCTGACGAGCAATGGCGTTAACTCCAACAGCCGGATAGCCTTGCTCGAGCAGTAATGTCTCGACAGCTTTGAGGATTTTCTGTTCGGTTTGTAATCGACTTTTGGCCATAGTGTTCTCCGCCTTTTCTTCTTTATCCCACGACTGATTTTGACTGTTGCCAGAAAGCTTCCATTTGATCGAGTGCCTGCTGGCTCATATTGATATCAGAAGACTGCATTTGTTGTTTAACATAATCAAAACGGCGAATAAATTTTTGATTGGTATGTCGTAACGACATCTCCGCTTCAATTTTGAGGTGGCGGGCAATATTAAGGCAAACAAATAAAACATCGCCTAGTTCATCACTGACGTGCGTTAGATCACCACTTTCTATCGCCTGTTTTAGCTCAATGATTTCTTCGTCGAGCTTGTCAATGACTAGGCTTAGTTCAGGCCAGTCAAAGCCGTATTCGGCAGCTTCTTGCTGCAAGCTAACGGCCCTTTTTATGGCTGACTGAGAGCTCGAATTTTGTCCAAAGTGAGTCGACGCCATGTCCAGAGCCGAGGTCGCTTTTTCCTTTGCTTTAAGATCCAGCCATTGCTGCCTGAGAGTTTCTTCATCCGTGTTGGCCTGATGGTTTTCATCAAAAACATGGGGATGTCTGTGGGTCATTTTGGTGACAACTCCCTCAACGATCTGGTCGAAATCAAAGGCGCCTCGTTCTTGTGCGATACGGCTATGAAATACAATATGAAATAGTAAGTCGCCTAATTCCTCCTTTAAATTGTCCATGTCGTCACGTTCGATAGCATCGAGTACTTCGTGGGTTTCTTCTAGCGTGTGCGCTGCTATCGATGCATTAGTTTGCTTCAAGTCCCAGGGGCAGCCAGTTATAGGTGTGCGCAACCTTTTCATTAAGGTAAGTAATTCTTCGATGTTACTCATGGATTGTCCTGTTTGATCTAAAGTGATAACGGTATGAATGTCCCTAGAAATAACAATTTTTTCGTGATCTGTTTTTTTGCTCCAGCACTAACAGTAGGCGCCAAGAGGCGAAACAAGCATACAAGCTATCCAGGGCAGTAAGTACAAGGAGCCGGAGTGCACGGGCAGCACATGAGGATCGACCGGGTAGGTGCATCAGTACAGGCCTGACGCAGCAATAGCTAAAAAATTCATTTTTAGAGGTACCCATTGGATAAACATAGAATAATAGTTTGCTTCATGGCGCGTTAAAACTGGATAATAGCTTCATCTGCCATGACACATTCAATAATAACCATCCATTTATTACTTACCTATAATTTATGAGCGATAGACTGCAACAAATGGAGCGATGGCTAAACAGTCTTGGCTACCATCATTATACGCTAACTTCTGCATCCGAAGATGCCAGTTTTAGATCGTATCAGCGCCTGCAGCAAGGTGCCAATTCCTGGGTAGTGATGGATGCGCCGCCGGATAAAGAACCTTGTGATCGTTTTATTGAGATTGCACAAAAACTGCGTCAGACTGGATTATCAGCGCCAGAGATTATCAATCAAAACCTTGAGCTAGGTTTTTTACTGTTAACAGATTTAGGCGCGACACCTTATCTGTCGGTACTCAATACGGATAGCAAAGAGGCTCTCTATGCGGATGCATTGTCTGCTTTGTTGCAAATGCAGGTTAATGTTACGATTCACGATTTAGACGAATATAACCCAGCGCTATTAAACCAGGAGATGGATTTATTTCATGATTGGTTTCTGGCCGAGTTGCTCGGCATTCGGCTCAACGAATCGCAGCAAGTAAAATGGCTCTCGATTAAGAAAAGCTTGATTCAAAATGCCCTTGAACAGCCTCAGCTATTTGTGCATCGTGATTATCATTCACGCAATCTAATGAAAATTGACAACGGGAATCCGGGTGTTATCGACTTCCAGGATGCTGTTTTTGGCCCCATTACTTATGATCTGGTTTCGTTATTGCGAGATTGTTATATCGACTGGCCAATCGACGAGGTTGAGTCATTGGCACTTGATTATTATCGCGCTGCGAAAGCGGCGGCACTGGTCGATGTCGAGCCGCAGCAATTTTTGCGCTGGTTTAACTTAATGGGTATTCAGCGTCATTTGAAAGCGGTGGGGATATTTTCTCGTTTGAAAATTCGAGATGGCAAAAGTGACTATTTGAATGACATCCCTCGGACGCTCAATTATCTGTCTCAGGTGAGCGAATTGGAACCAGGCATGATGGAACTCAGCGGCTTAATAGTGGAGCTAAATCTAGCTGAACGAATAAGAGTGATGATTGAATGAATGCAATGATTCTGGCTGCTGGACGCGGCGAGCGTTTGCGTCCTTATACTGACACTTGTCCCAAACCATTGCTGGATGTTAAGGGCAAGCCGCTCATTAGCTACCATTTTGAAGCGCTAGCCCGAGCCGGAATTAAGCAGGTTGTGGTGAATGCCAGTTGGCTGGGTGAAAAAATTGAAGAGGCGATGGGGTCGGGGTGTCAGTTTGGCCTTGAGATTGTTTATAGCCGAGAAGTCGAGGCGCTTGAAACTGCTGGAGGCATTGTTCACGCACTGGAAAAACTGGATGACCGATTTATAGTAGTTAATGGTGACATTCTCACCGACTATCCGTTTCAACGGTTGTTTTCAAAAGAGTCTATTGCCCATTTAGTGATGGTGCAAAATCCGCCTCATCACCCCGAAGGAGATTTTGGGTTGAGTGATGGGTATGTCAATAAGACGGATGAAGATCGTCATACTTTCGCTGGTATATCTTGTTTCCACAAATCATTTTTCGAGGGTCTTGTTCCCGGTAAACAGGCGTTAGCGCCTTTGCTTCGAAAAGCAATGAAAGGCAATCAAGTCACTGGAGAATTGTTCGAAGGGAAATGGATCGATGTCGGTACGCGGGAGCGTTGGGAGTCGATTGGCGAGGTTGAACCTCGCCAATGATTCTCGTTACTGTTTTATCGAGCTAGTGGCGGTAGTCTCAGATGCCTCAGTCGTCCGCAAACGGCTACGCAATTGACCTGCAGACTCCAAAATTGGATACGCGACTGACGTTAAATGCGAGTTGATACGCTTTAAATCACGAATAACATCAAGCTGCAGTGCGCTCAGTCGAGAGTCGTAGGTAATGTCTTCACGTAATTTGTTGAGGTGGTTCACGACAGACTGTTTTTCGAGCTTGATGAACTTATATTTCTTCGCCAATAGCTGCCTTGCCATACTAATATCACCTGACGTGAAAACGCTCAACGACAGATTAAAGCTGAGTAAAACTGGTTGATATAGATTGTTGATGTCTTCTCTATCTTGCAATGACATTTTTGCACCAGACGTCATTTTTTTACGCAATAGACTATCGATCATATCGACTGAAATAATGTCGCCAATATGTTCCAGGTTAGTCGCAAAGCTCATGATTTCGGCGCAACGCTTGCTTTCTTTTTCACCCAGTGTTTCTCGACTGAGTTTGGTGAGATACAGCTTTACCTCATCATAAAACTGGTTTGCAGTTTGATCCATCTTGCGCGTATTTTTGGCTAAATCGATGTCGTTTTTCTTTAGCGCAATGAAGGTGTTTCTGAACATGCGTTCGACAATTTCCCCCATTCGGAGCACTTCGCGTTCGGCGTTTAACAAAGCGACAAGTGGTGTGGTAAAGGCCGATTTATCCAGGTACATGGGTTTCAGCTCATTTGACTCAACTTCAAGCTCTGGCAATAGCTTTTCGGTTAGGGAGGCCATTTTATTGATCAATGGTAAAAATAAAATAGCCAGTGCGATATTGAATAGCATATGAAAATTTGCGATTTGACGCGCTGCATCCATATCAAATTGCGCCATCCAGGTAGATAAAAAGCCGATCATTGGCAATGTGATAACAACACCACAAACCCTGAAAATCAAGTTTCCTAAAGGGGGGCGCCGTGCGCTACTGCTGCTGCCAAGTGTTGCTACAAAGGGTGGAATAGCGCTACCAATATTGGCACCCAGAACAAATGCAAAGGCGACATTAGGGTCCAGTGCGCCGGAGCTTGCCAGGGTGATAATTAACAATACGGTGGCAAGACTTGAATGCGCCATCCAGGCAATTAGTGCGGCAACAAGCACCGCTAGAATTAAATCATCACCTAACGACGAGAAAATACTCTGAACGATAGCCGATTCACGCATGGGGGTTGAAGCGGCTAGTATTAACTTGAGAGCTAATAACATCATGCCAATGCCGAGCACTAGTCGACCGGTATCACGAGCACGGCCGCTGTCAGAATAAGTGAACATTGCGACACCGATTGCAATTAGTATGGGTGACAGAACGGATAAGTCGAAGGTAAGAATTTGAGCAACAAGTGTCGTACCAACATCTGCCCCTAATAATACGGCGAGCGCCGGACCTGTATTGATGATGCCCTGACCACTAAACGAGGCCGTCAATAATGCAGTCGCGCTGCTGCTCTGTAATAAGACGGTAACACCAAGACCGGTGAAAAAAGCTTTGAAACGGTTAGAAAGGCTGGCGCCTAATGCGGTGCGAACCTCACTACCCCAGGCATCGGTAATTCCGATGCGCACCATGCGTAATCCCCACAACAGTAAAGAAACCCCACCAACTAGATTAATTAGAATGGTACTGCCGTTGATGATGGTGACTCCTGTGAAAAGGGTGGAGGAAGTGTTTAAATGTGCGCTTAAGTATATGAACAGAACATCGTCTGCTTAACTGTAAAATACTAGCAGAAATGGGTTTTTTTCTCCAGTGTGGAAATTGTCAATATCGACCCTGGATCACTGTTATAACGAATTACAGCGCTGATTTCGAGTAAGACCTATATTAGACTTCTGGTATTTCTATACAGTTTTTAAGGTTATGCAAATCGTAATGAAAAATCGACTGCCCGCAAATGTTTGGTCAGTGCGCCAATAGAAATGAAGTCGACCCCTGTATTGGCAATAAGTAATAACGATTCATCGGTAATATTACCAGACGCTTCGAGCTGAATTTGATTGGCAGTCATATTAACCGCCAGTACCATTTCTTCGATGCTGAAATTGTCGATTAGGGCTCTGTCCACTTTTGCATCGATGGCCTGTTGCAACTGCTCGATAGTCTCAACTTCTACCTCTAACAACCGTTCGGGATGTAATGTACGACCTCGCTCGACGGCTTGTTGGATGCTGCCACAGGCGGCCAGGTGATTTTCTTTTATGAGGTAGGCGTCAAACAAACCGATTCGGTGATTCATTCCCCCGCCGCAAGTAACGGCATATTTCTGTGCCAGACGTAAATGTGGAATGGTTTTTCGAGTATCTAGTATGCGGCATTTGGTCTGACTAATTTTGTCGACGTAATAACGGGTTGTGGTCGCAGTGCCAGACAAGGTTTGTAAAAAGTTAAGTGCGGTACGTTCGGCCGTCAAAATAGCACGGGCAGGGCCGCTTATTTGGCAAAGCACACTATCAGCGCTGACTTGGTCACCATCTTGTGCTTGCCAGTTTAATTGAATGCGCTCATCACATTGTTTAAAGGCCTGTTCGAACCAGGCTGTGCCGCATAAAATAGCGTCTTCGCGGACCAATAGTCGAGTGGTGAGTGATTTATTTTCATCGATTAATACAGCGCTAATATCACCGCTGCCAATATCTTCCTGTAGTGCTAATTCAATGTCGCGAATAATGTGTTGTTGCAAGTTCATAATTTTTATTGGTTATGTTTTTTCATTAATGAAATAAATGTCAGGCATTTAATGGGTTCGAATGTTTTTCGGGTCTTCTCCTCATGCCTCATGTTCTTCTCTGCGCAAATCCTGAACCGCATCAAGGTAAGCACCGATAACAACACTCTCGGGCAATACCCCTAGATATCGTCCGTTGCTTGAGTTAACGACGGGCACTGCCTCACCACTGAAATTCCGCATGACTTCCATTGCGTGCCACAGACTGGTGTCTTCGTCGAATAATAATACAGGTTTGAATTCGATGCTCGACAGAATATCTTCTGAGCGCGCCTGAATTAATTGATCGAGTGTCGCCAGTCCAAGATAACGATGACTGGCATCGGTAATCACTGCAGTTTGATGTCCTTCGATTTTGAACTGTTGAATCAAATCATTGCAGCTTCGATTGCCATCGATGCAAGGTAAATGTTGAACCGAATACTTTAACACTGGGTGGTGTTGTAAATAGCCTCGGTCTCGTCCCAGCGATAGATCGAGGCCGTCTTTAGCCAGTTGGAAATCAAACAACGAGCGACCAAAAAGTTGATATGACACGAGGTTCGAAAACACTAAAGTTATCATTGCGGCGATGGTGATTTCGTAGTTTCGGGTTAGCTCAAATATAATCAGTAAAGCGGTCAAAGGGGCGCCAATAATTGGGCTCGCAAGTGCCACCATGCCAGAAATGGCGTAAACCGAGAGCCCTGAATATTGCTCAAGCAATAACGCAGGAATAGATATCGCAAATAAAGCACCGAATAAAACGCCAATCAACAAAGCAGGGAAAATAACACCACCAGCAAAACCAAAGCCAATGCACAGTATCGTGACGGCAAACTTAGTGACTAAAATAGTACCCAGTTGGACTGCTCCGTAATTGCCCTCTACGCTGGCAAGTCGCAAGACATCTTGACCAACGCCCAGAACCTCAGGCACTTGTAATCCGATGATTGCCAGAGCGAAACCAGCAAACATTGGTTTCAGTGGTGCGGGTATTTTAATTTGGCGGGCATAATCGGTAGTGGCATTGAGTAGTCTCATGAATAACACGGCGATCAACCCACAGGCGACGCCTTCAAGTGCAAATAATAAAAATTCGGATGCATGTTTAACTCGGTCGAACTCGATCAAAAATAGTGGTGGGTGTTCAAATATGACATTCGCAACGACAAAGCCGCAGGCAGAAGCAACGGTGACAGCGGTGAATATGCGTAATGAGTAATGCCGAAGAATGACTTCATGAGTGAATATTAAACCCGCAATTGGTGCATTGAAGGCAGTCGATATGGCCGCTGCGACGCCACAGGCAATCGCGATGCTACGAATATCACGCACATTCAAACCGAAACGATTGGTTAACTGCCCGATTAGTGAGCCCAAATATACAACAGGTCCATACTGGCCAACCGACGCACCACAGGCTAATGAAGCGATGGCCGCCAAGGTGGAGAAGACGCCCGATTTTGGGTCGGGTAGTTTCTCGCGAAGTTGAACGGCGTAAATAGTGTCGGGTACGCCCAGTGGCCGTCTGGATTTCACCCCATAATGCAATAATAGACCAACGATTAAACCACCCATGGAAAGGGATAAAATGGTGGCAAATGCCAATGTGTCGGAATCAATTTTAGCGCGACTTTCAGCGCTGACGAGGAGAATTTGATTAAGCCATAGTACTAATTCCACGAACCCAATTGTTGCGAATGAACTGACCATGCCCACGACCAGGCCGACTGCTGCAACCAAAAACATACGATAGGCGGTTAAATGGACGCGAGGTTTTTCAGTTGATTGATTCATATCGCTTTAATAGTCAGATGACTAACCAGGGCAAGGTAGCGGTATTTATGCGCGGCGAAAGGTATGTTAATGAAGCGACTTAACAATTATTAACTGGGTGGCTTTCATATCAGCGTCTGACTAGATTCTTTTCACACAGGCCAGATAGGTATTGTCATCAGGCATAGTGTTATCACGTTGAGCTTGCCACAAAGCTTGACCCAGGCATTCGATCATCGAATGTTCAGCACCATGAGGGGCATTCGTTTTAAGCAATTTTTGATAGGCGCTCTGGATCCCGGGTGGTCGATCGGCACTCGCCTGTTCGCGGATGGCAATGTGCATGCCCATGTGCAAAAACGGATTGGTTTGGCCATCTTCAGGCGTGAAGTCCTGCTCTTTGGCATGCTCTCCTTTGTCTAATAAAGCATGATATTCCGGATGTAGTTTTATCACGTCCGCAATAATAGCCTCCATCGGTTCGAGCAGAGATTGCTGCTGCATTTTTTGCCAGACAGTGAGATAAACCTGGCGAACTTCATCGCGTGATTGAAACATTTCCCCTCCTTGTTTCAGTTTAGAATGGCTTTTCAGAGGTGCTATTCTGTTTTTTGTTTAAAATCGCATAGGTCTTCAATAATACAACTACCACAACGTGGCTTGCGAGCAATGCAAGTGTAACGGCCGTGTAATATTAACCAATGATGCGCATCAACTTTGAATTCTTTTGGGACAAACTTTATGAGTTTTTTTTCTACCGCAACAACATCTTTTCCGGGTGCAATGCCGGTTCGGTTTGATACCCGAAATATATGCGTGTCGACCGCAATAGTCGGATGGCCGAATGCGGTGTTCAATACCACGTTGGCTGTTTTTCTGCCAACGCCTGGCAGTGATTCCAGTGCGGCGCGGTCTTCTGGCACTTCGGAATTATGTTGCTCCATGAGTATTTTGCAAGTGGCGATGGTGTTCTTTGCTTTCGAATTAAACAGGCCGATAGTTTTTATATACTGGCTTAGTCCGTCCACACCCAGGGCGAATATAGTCTCAGGCGTATTGGCCACAGGGTATAGTTTTGCTGTCGCTTTATTAACGCTGATATCAGTCGCTTGCGCCGACAATAGGACTGAAATCAAAAGCTCGAAAATCGAGTCGTATTTTAATTCGCTAGTTGGCTTTAAGGTTTCTACTTGAAACCGGCTGAATATTTTATGGCGTTTTAATTTATTCATGATGACGTTTCATACAGTATATTTTTAGAGATGTCCTTTAAGCCGGTTCGGCTTTGAGTGAAACACCAACCACAGCTGCCTTGCCTTTAGCCTTTAATTCAAGGGCATTTTTGACCGCAATTAAAATCGCCAGGCCAAAGAAAGCGCCTGGCGGCAAAATGGCGAGCAAAAATCCAGAGTAGTCTTTATTGAAAGTAATGGTAAAGGCTTTGGCCGACTCGCCAAACATTAAGTCTGCATTCGCCAGCAATGTTCCCGACCCGATGACTTCACGCATTGCACCCAGTAAAGCGAGTACGGCAAGGAAGCCCAGTCCCATCATAAAACCATCGAGTGCCGAAGCGCCAACCGGATTGCGTGATGCGAAACCTTCGGCACGACCAATGATGGCGCAGTTGGTGACGATTAAGGGAATAAATATGCCCAATACCAAAAACAGATCATAGAAGAAGGCTTGCATCAGCAATTCGATGACGGTCACGACACAGGCGATAATCAAAACAAAAACAGGCAGGCGAACTTCATTTCGCACAAAACCCCTGATTAACGACACTAGCGTGTTTGATAAAATGAGTGTGACCATTGTCGCCAGGCCGAGCCCAACTCCATTAATAGTCGTGCTAGTGACCGCAAGTAAAGGGCATAAACCAAGCAGTTGAACGAGCGCGACATTGTTGGTCCACAAACCATTTTGAGTAATTTCTTTATTCATATCATTAACTTTATTGGAAAATACTATCTGCGTTTTGTTGGTAATACAGCAATGTATTTTTTACCGCTAATACGACGGCTCTTGGTGTTATGGTCGCGCCGGTAAACTGATCGAAATCACCACCATCTTTTTTGACTAACCACTTTGATGGCGTGGGACTATCGAGTGATTGCTTATTAAAGCTAAAAACCCAATCTGTTTTTTGAGTGTCGATAGCATCACCGAGACCCGGCGTTTCGCTATGTTTCACTACGCGCACACCTGCAACACTACCATCGGCATAAACACCAACCAATAAATAGATTTTGCCGCTATAGCCATTCGGTGCAATGCTATTAAAAATAGCGGCGACAGGCTTACCCTGAAGGCGAGCAAGGTAAACGATGGTGTCGTTTTCTGTGCCAAGTAAATTTGAAGCAGGCGCTGTCGTCGTATCATTAACAATATCGTTATCGAGCTTTTCAGCCGGTAATAACGCGTTTAAGTTACGCAATAAAACCAACCGTTCATTGTCTGCAATTTTAGTTCGCGTTGTATCTTCAGTGACAGCAACAAATGTCGTGCCGATAACAGCAAATACCCATAAAAAAACACCAGAAATTAGAATTTGCTTCTTATTCATATAAGGCTGTTATCGACCTTGCTTATCAACGTTACTGGTCTGCATCATGCGCCACCATAAACTTTGGGCTGGGTATAATAATCAATGAGCGGCACACACATGTTGGCTAGCAATACGGCAAAGGCGACGCCATCTGGGTAACCGCCCCAACTGCGAATCAAATAAATTATAAGACCAATCAGAATGCCATAGTAAATTCTGCCATTATTGGTGGTGGCGGCGCTAACAGGGTCGGTCGCAATAAAAAAGGCACCGAGCATAGCGCCACCAGAAAGCCAGTGAAATAGAGGCGATGCGGCTGTTTCTGTATCAACCAGGTAAAAAGCCAATGCGATGCATCCCAGGCTACCGAGTAATGCGACAGGTATATGCCAACGGATTGTTTTAGTGAATAAAAGCCATAAGCCACCCAGCAGCCAGCCTGCTGAAATCCATTCCCAGCCGACACCACCGAGCTTGCCAAAAATCGGTGACTGGTAGATTTCGCTAATCGGCAAGTCCTGGCGTAAAGCTGTTTTGAGATGGTCGAGCGGAGTCGCTCCGGTGAAAGCATCCCACGATGAATCACCCATGCCAAAGGTGAATTTGAAAGAATCGACTAGTCCATAAGCTTCACCACTGACCGAAACAGGCAGATGCCATGTCGTCATTTCTCGAGGAAATGAAATGAGCACAACAACGTAACCAACCATCGCTGGATTAAACGGATTAAAGCCGAGACCACCATATAAATGTTTCCCTGCAATCATCGCGAATCCAATGCCGACCACAATCAGCCACCAGGGAGAATGCATGGGTAGGCAAAGCGCAAACAACCAGGCAGTGACAACCGCGCTGTAGTCGTTTAAATGTGGTTTGATCTGTTTTTTTCGTAACCACAGGACCAAAGCTTCAAAGCCAAGCGCGCACAGCGTTGCGATTGAAATGTTGATTAAAATGCCTGGGCCAAAAAACCAGACGTAAGCCAACGTGCCTGGTATCAAGCCAATAATGACATTGATCATTAAGCGCCGTAGCGAGCTACTGGGGCTAACGTAAGGTGACGATACAATGACTGATGTCATGCTTTTTGCTCGCGTGCTGCGCGTCGACGTGCATCAGCCTCGTCAATCTGTTTCTGTTGACCGGCAGTCAGACCTTCGATGTTTTTTTGTTCAGTTACCTTCATGCCTTTTTTTGCTTTTACTCTATCAAGTGCGGCCTGTATCGGATCAATCGCCTGTGTATTATCTTTTTTCTCTGCTGACCTTTTCAGCAATGCTTCGCGTTTTAATCGTCGTTTGTCTTCTTCTTGCTGTTTTTTCAACAATAAACGTTTTTCGCGAAACTCGAATCGTATGCGCGCACGATCTGACTTTAATGTCGCTTGTTGTGTCGCACGGATTTCGCCTTTGGAAGCCCGGTAATATTGCACCAATGGAATTTGACTTGGACAGACTGCCGAGCAGCAACCGCATTCTATACAATCAAAAAGGTTATATTCTTCGGCTTTTTCATACTCTTTTGATCGTGAATGCCAATATAGCTGTTGCGGCAATAACTTTGCTGGACAAACCTCGGCACATTTTCCACAACGTACACATTCATCATGGATGCCTGGTTTTTGGGCAATGAGTTGCTGCTGCATTACCAGGATGTTATTACTCGCCTTAACGATAGGTACTTCGTCACTGGCGAGCGAGAAACCCATCATTGGGCCACCCATCACCAGATTTTGTTGGGTATTATTACTCTTGTTTAGGCCATCCTGGACATAACCACCGGCCAGCCCGACTAAATGTTTGATCGGTGTGCCGAACAGAGCTATCCAGTTACCTGGCTGGTGAACACCATCACCAGATATAGTGACAATACGCGACATCATGGGTTGGTTAAGTTCTAGCGCTTGCGTGATCGCTGCACAAGTTCCTACGTTCTGGCAAAAAATTCCAATATCGAAGGCAAGTCGCCCCGTCGGGATTTGTTTGCCAGTTAATATCTGGATGAGTTGCTTTTCGCCACCGGATGGATAGATGGTGGGTATCGACACGACCTCGGTATTGACCAGTGGCTGAGACTGCAGTGCTAGCTTCATTGCCTCGATGGCTTTCGATTTGTTATCTTCGATGCCGATCAACGTCTTCGTTGGCGTTAACATGCGCTGCAAATAACTAATGCCTCTAATGACCTCATTGGCCTGATTTTGCATCAGGCTATCATCACAGGTGATGTAAGGCTCGCATTCGGCGCCATTGATAATCAATGTATGAATACCCAGATCATTACCGCGCGATAATTTTGGCGAAGTTGGGAACGATGCTCCACCCAAACCGACAATACCGAGGCGTCGAATATGGTTGATCATATCCGCAGCCTGCATCTGGCTAACATCAATCGATTCGAACTCGATAGACTCATCCTTTCCATCAACATCGATTACAATACAATTGGCATTTTGCCCTGATGCATGAGGGACTAAACGGTGTTCGATGGCACTCACAATTCCCGAGGTAGGTGCGTGTATGGGGGCGCTGATGGGTGATGAACTACCCGCAATTAACTGTCCGCGCAGAACGCGATCACCAACATTAATTAAAGGCTTGTCTGGTTCACCGATATGTTGCTTCAAGGGCAATATGAGTTGTTCAGGCAGGCTCGCAAGCTGTAAAGGCTGGGTTAGCGATTCAGCCTTATGATCGTCAAGATGAATGCCACCATTAAAGTGGCTGAGCTTAATGTCCATGCGCCGGCTCCTTGGCTAGTGCTGAACTTGACTCAATACCTGCTAGCACTTCTCCGGGTAGTGACCACTTCCAGTCATCGATAGTTTGCTTGATTGGAATCATATCGATGCAATCGACCGGGCAAGGCGGCAGGCAAAGTTCACAGCCGGTACACTCGTCGGCAATAATGGTATGCATATGCTTTGCCGAGCCGAGAATCGCATCGACCGGACAGGCCTGAATGCAAAGCGTGCAGCCGATACAAGTTTCTTCCCGAATGAAAGCGACTAATGGCACTTCATTGTGATCACCGTTTTCGGCATTCAACTCCAACACTTCGACATCAAGCAAATCGGCTAACAAAACAACTGTTGCCTGGCCACCTGGTGGACACTGATTAATTGGTGCTTCGCCATTTGCAATTGCTTCGGCATAAGGGCGGCAACCGGGATAGGTACACTGACCACATTGTGTTTGTGGCAACAAGCTATCGATCTGATCGACAATAGGGTTGCCTTCGACCTTGAAACGAATAGCCGCATAGCCAAGAATCAGGCCGAAAATACCAGCCATCGCGCTAATGGTGAGGATCGCAATGATCACTAGTTATACCTTAACCAATCCGGCCAGACCCATGAATGCCAATGACATTAGACCAGCCGTTACTAAGCCAATCGCTGCGCCCTGAAATGGCGCCGGCACATCAGCAACATTGACTCGTTCTCGCATCGCAGCGAATAACACGAGCACCAAAGAGAATCCAATCGCCGCACCAAAACCGTACACAGCCGATTGAAGAAAACTGTTCTGCTCTTGAATATTGATCAAGGCAACGCCTAACACAGCGCAGTTGGTGGTAATCAGCGGTAGGAAAATCCCTAGCACGTTGTATAACAAGGGGCTTGTTTTATGCACCACCAGCTCAGTAAAATTGACCACAGCAGCAATCGCAATAATGAAAGCAATCGTGCGTAAGAACTCGAGTCCCAGTGGCGCCAGAATCCAGCTATTGATCATATAACTTAAAATGGAGGACAGCGTCAGCACAAAAGTCGTTGCTGCACTCATGCCAATCGCGGTCTCTACCTTGCGAGAAACGCCCATGAACGGGCACAGCCCAAGGAATTTCACCAACACAATATTGTTGACGAAAACCGTGCTGATCAATAAAAGGAAAAGCTCTGAAAAGTATTCTGACATGCGTTGCATTATAGAGGCATGAGAGGTTGAAAAATACTGAATTTACATAGGGTTAATATTAATTTTAGGAATAGAGCAAGTTGAATTGAGATATGTCAATTTTGGGGCGGAAATCAAACGCTGCTTGGTATTTAAGCGAGCCCTAATATTAGCGAGCTAAAGTGTTACGTTATTGCTGGTATTGCTGCATGTAGCTGGCGTGTTGTTTAGCAGTCTTCTCGCAAAAGAGAACCTCATTCGAGCCATGATAACGGGCCGAAAAAGGAGTAATCATTCAGCCGAAGACGCTTGAAACATTATTCTTTGGCAGAATATTTCTCGTTTCTGTTTTTCCTGGCTTCTGCTTCAAACGCTTTAAAATCCAACCAGCTCTTATCGGTTGTTTTTTCAAGTAGGTCGAGAAATTTCTGCTCGACTAGCAGTAAATCAAAACCAAGCCAGTCCTTAAACTCCTTCTTTTGTTCGCTTAAGGCTTCGTTGGCAGTCTCGATTTCGAGTTTCATGGCTTCACTGAGAAAAGCCGCTTCTTCTTGTGATAGTTGGTGGATCTCTTCGGTCAGGGTTTTAGCGTTGTGTATTATTTCATCGGCAGTGGGTGATAGTAGCTCTTCAGTATTATGAATCGCCAGATTGACGTGTTCCGCCATGTTGCTAAATGCTTGGGCTAGTTTTTTTCGATCAATTTTAATATCCATGTAGTCATTAATAGCGCAGTCTGGAGCCAAACTCAAGCCAGTATTTTGAGAGACTGATTTTTACTATGAAATCTGGACTTTTGCATTCTATCGACGCAGTGTTAAGTGCTCTATGTTGTGGGGTTTCTCGATGCAGAGCCTATTAAAGTTACTCGATAAAATAGATGGGCAAGGATAAAAAGTCTACAGGCAAATACGGCGTGAGTATCAGCTTTCGAAGTTCCGTCTGATCATTGATCATGTTCAGGATGACACTTTCACCGAGCCCTTGCAGTGCCGTATTTTCCAGCTAGAGTTTTATTCAGGAATATCACCGGCAAAAAAGTTAAATACCTTATACTGTATCAAACAGGTGATAACGGTTTTTACCTGCATTCTTAGCAACGTACATAGCTTGGTCGGCGTGACGCATGAGTTGGTCAGCGTCCGCACTGTCTTGTGGATAAAGAGTGACACCAATACTCACTGACACTTGCAATACGACATCACCCACGGTAACAGGCTCTGCAGCCGCTTTTAGTAGACGCTCTAATACTGGTTTTTTATCCTCGATGTTATCCAAATCAACTATGACAGCGATAAATTCATCGCCGCCAATACGGGCCAACGTATCACCATCACGTAAAGCCTCTTTCATACGTTGCGACAGTCCAATAAGAAGTTCGTCCCCAATATAATGTCCATGGGTATCATTGACTTCTTTGAAGCCATCTAAGTCCAGATAGGCAACCGCTAATGAACGGTTATGGCGTTGACAGTGCGTCATGGCCTGACTCAAGCGGTCTGCCAGTAATACACGGTTAGGCAGATTAGTCAGTACGTCGTAATGACCAATTCGTCTCAGTTTTTCTTCGGCTTTTTTACTCTCTGTGATGTCTTGGATCGTTCCTACCCACTTAATTGGCACACCATGATCATTTAGCACAGGCTCGCCTATTTCATGTATGTAAATAAGCCTGCCTGCATTGGTATAACAATTATACTTAATGTCATATCCTTGGTTACTCTCGACCGCCGAATCAACGACCTGTATATATCGTTCGCTATCGCCCTCGAAAATAAACTTTCGATCTACTTTATCGGTTGATATCTGCTTAATCATCTGTTCAACAGTCATATCCATAATGGCGGCATACTGTTCCGAGCAGGAAATACACTTGTCTGTTAAATCATCCCACTCCCAATAGCCCACCTTGGCGATTTGTTCTGCTTTACTAAATAGGTTGTTGCTTTTCTGTTGCTTTTCACTGGCTGCTTCCTGCTCGCTGCTTTCGACCCCTATTGCAACTAGACTATCAACGTGTGAGTGTTTTTTGAGTAGAGTTGAATCGATGGTGGCAAATAACTCTCCGGGGGAATAGGGCTTTTTGACATAATCTGAAGCGCCTAATCTAAGCGCTTTGCGCACTGCGTCAAAGGTTGCTTCACCGCTCACTACCACGATGGCAGTATTGATTCTCTTATCAGCCATGAAGGCCATCACGGCAAAACCGTCAAAGTCACCCATATTCAGATCAAGCAGCACTGCGTCGTAGTGATTTTGCTCAAGTTTTTGGCACGCGATTTCGCCACCAAGCGCAATGTCCACTTGATAGTCTTTATTCTTTAGCAGGGCTTCGAGGCTTGCGAGCAGTCGAGGCTCGTCATCTACCACTAGCAGCTTGATGTTAGACACAAGCTGTTGGGCCTGTAATTCGGCTAACTCGGCATTCATAGCACCCTATTCAATTATGTGTATTGTAGTAGCCAAATATTACTTTTGGACAGGCACTATAATTTTCTCAATATAGCAATATACCAACAGAGAAAAACAGTTTCAACCCCTTATCAATGAAGGGATTTTGAAATTATTGCGTACTTTCCCCACTGATTTAAGGTGTTTGCTGTGTAACTGGAACGATCGATAATTTGTCAAAAGCAGGCGTCGACATGCATTAGTTTGAATGGCGGGTGAGTTGTGCCCAAAGGAGATATTTCAGAACCCTAGGATGCGCTCTCCAGACCTTTCAGCAATATGCGTCCAGCCTTACCACCGTTCCCAGACAATTTTTTAATTGATACCAATTCAAGGGCTTTTGTATAGTTGTTTTATAACGCAATATTTTCTCGACTGAAGGTTTCGTTATCCTTGAGTATATGGTCTGCATTGGTGGCTATTGTGGTAATCAGATGGTAACCAAATGATCCACCACCGCCCTTTATGGAATGTGCCAGCTCTATCACTTATATTTTTAACTCGCTATCGGTGGGTTTATTTGATAAGTCCGAAAGCGCTGTCGTAAAACCATCGCACTGTTCTTTTAATCCAGTCTCATACATAGTTAACAATTCGGCAAACGCATCTTCACCAATTGCTGCCATGGCGGAAGGGATCTCAGCATCTTTGCCCTGTTTGGTAGTTTGATCAACGATGCTCGAAACCCTCAATAGTACTTGGTCAAAGTTAGCAATTTCGTCACTTTCTTAAGTGTTAGCGTCGGATTCGGCGGGCTTTTGACTGGACACTGGTGTACTCACTTGAGGCATTAAAGTATGGACTTCTCCACCTAAACATTTATTAATCGATTTTAACAGAACCGGCAAATCGATTGGTCTGCCACAGACATCATTCATGCCCACATTTGTATATTCGGTGATATTGCCCGCTGAAATATCAGCGCTGAGAGCGATGATCGGAATGCTCAATTTTTGGTTATGCATTGCTCGAATAGCAGTAGTGGCCTCTAAACCATCCATCACCAGCATGCGAATATCCATCAATATAATGTCAAAGTCACTCGCGTTAAATAACTCGATCGCGGACTGACCATTTTCAGCAATCTCAATCGAGTGATTCAATTTATTTAAAATGGCCCGTATCATATGTTGATTAACCGTATTATCTTCGGCCACTAATATTCTCAAAGGTCGAGACACCACCCATCGATCTAATGAGGCTCTCCTATCCTTTGCTATCACCACCTCTTTTGCGGGTTGGTAACAAATCGTAAACCAAAATGCTGAGCCGATACCCTTGTTACTATCAACACCAATTTGACCACCCATCAATTCTACTCGCTGTTTGGAAATCGACAGGCCTAACCCAGTGCCACCGTAGGTTCTGGAGGTTGAACTGTCCGCTTGAGTGAAGGCAGTGAAAAGTCTATTTTGTTCTTCGTCTGTCAGACCAATTCCGCTATCAGTAACGGTAAAACGAAGCTGTAATTGACCCGCTTCATTCGGTTCTAATTTGACAGAAATCTCAATGTGGCCTGTACTGGTGAACTTCAAAGCATTGCTCAGAAAATTGGATAATACTTGACCGATTCGCGTCGAATCAGCATGAACAGCTTCGGATAAATCGTCGTCTAAATTGATGTCCAGTGTCAAACCCTTAGACGTCATACTAGGGCCAAAAAGATGAATGTTATCGCGAACAAAAGAGCGCAAGTGAAAATTTGTGGGCGAAATTTCAAGCTTGCCTGCTTCTAGTTTGGATTGATCCAGAATCTCATTCAGTATCGTCATTAAGTTTTTGCCTGACGACTTAATACTGGTTGCCCAATCCAACTGCTGGGGTGATAAATCGGTATCCAGCAGTAAATCTGACATGCCGATGACCCCCGCCATCGGTGTTCGGATTTCATGACTCATGGCGGCGAGGAATTTGGATTTGGTAAGGCTCGCCTCTTGAGCAGTTTTGGTAGCTTGGATCAGAGCAAATTCTTTCTCTTTATCTGCGCTGATGTCCAGAACGGTTCCGAATATCCTCAACGGTACGCCGTCATTAT
>CAXMOZ010000209.1:0-14110 GCA_964195315.1 uncultured Acidimicrobiia bacterium
ATGGGAGTAATAGCTTAAATCTAATTTTAGACGCCAGAAAATTCTAGGTCAGCTTGGGTCGATATACCGAATTCTTTGATACATATGAATATTCAATCCGGCAATATTAGTTCGCTTACGGGCGTGGCGCCTTTTAGTCACGCAGATGCTGAAACAAATTAAAGCAAACTTTCCCCGCTTCATTCTGACTGAGTTCAAGCTCAAAATTGAATGCCCTCGCCATAATAGTCGACTGATATAAACCAATCCCCATGCCACTACCCGATGACACGGGTTGATTGAATAGGTTTTCCTCGATACTGGATTCTACTGGACTACCATTATCACAGACCGACAGTAAGATAATCTCTGAATTAAAAAGTAATCGAACGTCTACCTTTCCGGTTGATGGTTTTCGGATGGCATTATTGATCAGGTTTTCGACGACACTATCGAATAAATCGACTGGCAGAGGGTTATTATTTCTAACTTCTCGGTGAAAGCTGATCTGTTTGTTCGAGCTGTGTTGCTGCTCTAACCGGTCCATCCAGTCATTGGCATTGAATAGCTTGACGTGAGTGTCGAGTGATGGAGCTTTTAACTGACTGAGCGTGTTTTCAAGCCTTGCGCTGATTTGAGTTAAGTTTTTTTGCAGTAAAGCCTGTTGTTTTTGTGAACCATAATTAACCCCCAGTATGTCGAGCGATGTTTTGATCGATTGCAGTATGTTTTTAATATCGTGAGTTAATCTTGCTCCGGTATGATGGATGGTTGCGAAGTGTTCTTGAGCGCGCATTTTTTCCTGGTTGAGTTTAGCCAGATAAAATTGATAGGCCATACGAATGAGTAAGTTGGTGTGCTGCTCGAGTGCTGTACCAGGGTTAGAGGTGAAGTAAAGTTCAACGCTAATATTTTCGCTGACCGAGTGTTTGAGCCAGGTGCCGGTTTTTTCACCGACGGAAACTGTACTGTTTTCGAAATTCCACTGAATGGCATTTAACCAGTCGTTTTCGACGAGGTGCTCGCAAGCGGCTTCCAGGTATTCGTTTGGGGTTAAATACTGTTCTTCAATTAGAGTGGTGAGTGTATTAATCCAGGTTTCAAATGGGCCACCGATGGTCATCGCATATCGGTTCCATAAAACACCAATGCCCGAATAACCAACACCCGGGTTCCAGAACCAGCTGATGCCAATGATCAGGGTCGATACAATGAATACATTCAACAAAAAACCATCGATGTAGTCAACGCCATATAAGGTATTGATGACAATCGCGCCCAATAAAACGATGAAAATTAAGGTTGAAGTCAGCAAACCGTGCATCAAATCGATCTGACTCCTGGCTTGCGTTTTATGATCGGGATTAGCTGCAAAAAAGAACAACAAAATCGGTATCAAAATGAGTATTTCCATGTACTCCGAAAATAAAAGAGGTAGCTCAATCTGAGGAAAGGCTCTGGGTATGACGCCGGTCGCCATTTCGAGGATGACAATAAGCAAAGCGAGTAAGTCGAAAGAGCGAAAGGCGGGTTGGCTTAATAACCGGCTACCAATAAAGCCAGAAAAAATTAAGCCAAAGAGCACGAAGGATTCATTGGTGAAAAAGTAACTGATTAAAGCAATCAATAGTGCGAGTGAAGCGATGGGCCATTTGCTAATATGCGAATCCTTACGCCACAGCGGTTGCCATAACAAGAATAGTCCATACAGTACTAATATGAGACCTACCTGTAACTGCGAGCCTGACGACGACCAGATTAAAATATGGTAAATTAACAGGGTAGCTGCCAATAATTGTCGTTCAAACTGTAGTAAAAATTTTAAATTCAAGTTTTAAATTCGATTCTAATAAATGACAAAAGTGTTAGGGGAGTAAATGGCCGGACAAACTATATCACTATTTCGTTATTTGTTGCTGGGAGTCGTCAATCGCCGTCTGGCTATTCTTGTGCTTATTTTATTCGTTGTCGCTGCGCTAATTGCAAGCTATGTCTCAGAATTGGCAATCATCAATAGTGCGAATATTAGCGCTGCGCTACTGGGCGACTTTCTACGTTACAGTCTGGTGTTTCTTGCCTTGCTTCTGGTGACGAGTAATGTGGCAGAAGATTATGAGTCTAAGCAATTCGAACGTTTGTTAACCATGCCATTGTCACGTTGGCAATATATTGCCGCTCAGGTGTTAGTCATACTGGTTATTGCTGCCGTTTTAAGTTTACCGGTAATAGTCATTGTTTCTTTTTTTAGTTCAATTGAAATTGCAATTTATTGGGCCGTGGCACTTTGGCTTGAAATTAGTTTAGTGAGCTTGATTGGTTTATTAGGCATATTAAGTTTAGAAAGAATACCGCAGGCGGTCATCTTTTCTCTCGCCATATATCTTCTCGCTAAGTTTTCTGGTGTCATCAGTCAAATGCTGTCGGAGTCAGTTAAGTTGTCCGACGGCAGTGCCTCCAATCATTTTGCAGAGCGGTTGTTTAATGCGGTTTTATATGTCATGCCGGGCTCTCAGGCATTTGCTCAAAATAATATTTTTTTCGAACCGATGTTGTTGCCCTATGGTTTTTTGTCAGATCAGTTATTGACGGTTATGGTCTACTCCGCTTTCTTAATTGTGGTTTGTTTAATCGATTTCTATCGAAAAGAATTTAACTTGTAGATTGATGAAACGCGCCGAAAGACCTTTTAAAGCACTGCCCTTGCCCTTGTTGTTTGGGGGGCTTGTGGTTCTGATGATGCAAGTGTTGGTCACTCAATTGTCACTATCGCGAGGTGAGCTTGCCTACAAGCCCCTGTCCGAACCGCTGGAGGCATCGACATATCGCATTGCTTCGATGGGGTCGGATCATTTAACGAGTTATTTGCTCGCGATCAAGCTTCAACTGCACGACAATCAGTCGGGTAAGCATATTCGTTATGATCTGCTTAACTACCAAACATTGTCTGACTGGTTAGATCAAATAGTGCTTTTGAATATTCAATCTGAATATCCCACCATGCTTGCATCGAGAATCTATGGCCAAACAAGGGACGAAAAGAAACTCCGTTTAATGGTTAGTTTTATTCAAAGAAGCTTCACTCAAAACCCTCAGCTCCACTGGCGCCGCATGACGGAAGCAACGATTTTAGCTAAGCATAAGCTGAAGGATTTAGAGTTGGCGTTATCATTGGCAGCGCAGCTAGCGAGCCTACCGGTCGAAGTGTCTATGCCTCATTGGGCGCGAGACATGCAATTTATTATATTGGGAAAAATGACTGAGTTTGAGGCCGGTATGGCCATTATTATTGCTTTACTGGAAAGTGGCTCAATTAATGATTCTGACGAGCTGCGCTTTCTTAAAAAGCAGCTGTTAGATTTCCAACAAAAGCTGTCGGAATCTCAACGTTAGCACGGTATTAGAATTAGGTTATTTACTATGGAGGTTGTTTTATATATATATTTAACAATTGGCATTGAAATTGCTGATAATCAATTAAACTCAAAATCGAAAAAATAACTAAGAGAGACTTATGATAAATAAAAAGCAGAAAGGCTTTACCCTGGTAGAAATAGCCATTGTACTCGTCATTGTGGGGCTGCTCATTGGTGGCGTGTTGAAAGGTCAGGAAATGATTACCAATGCGAAGCTTAAACGAATTGAAAGCGACAATGCCGGTTTGGCTGCGGCCTTATTCTCGTACCAGGATCGCTACTTGCAACTACCAGGCGATGATAGCGGTGCATCTGCTCGGTTTGATATATATGCGGTAGCATCGCCAGTAATTGCAGCAAATGGTGGAGGAGACGGTGTGATTGGTGATGGAGCTGATTGGGATACTGTAGTGCAAGGTAGTGGTAGTGGTTGGGCAAACGGTAGTACTAACGAAACGTCGAAATTTTTTGGGCATTTAAGGGCTGCAGGTTTGATTCCTGGTGGTAGTGGTACTGATGCAACTCGACCAACCAATGCTTATGGTGGTCTGATCGGTATCCAGAATGGTTCATTAAACATGGCGGGGACAGCGACCATCTTTGGTCAAATAGAAGGTGCAATTGCCAGAATACTTGAATCTAGGTTAGACGATAATGCGGCTGACACGGGTCGTATGCGAGGCCAACTTGTGTCCGCCGGTATGGGTGCTACTACTGCACCTGCTAATCCTACTTATTCGGAATCAGGTCGATATAATTTAGCATTCCGCTTGTAAGCAGTTTTATTACCATTGAATCGAAAGGTCTATCATTTTGGTAGGCCTTTTTTATATGAATAACACTGCATTATCATTTAATAATCTTTCCTATCAGGTATCAGGTCGCAAGATTCTAGAGAACCTCAATTTGTCAGTGCCTGTGGGTAGCTATTTTGCTATCGCGGGTATAAATGGCGCCGGAAAGTCGACATTGATAAAACTGGCTTTGGACCTAATTCGTCCAGATATAGGCAGTCAGGTTGCAATTTTCAATCAAATGAATCAGGAGGCTAGTTGTCGTAATTTACTGGCCTTTTTACCTGAAAAATTCGATACCAAGAAAAATGTCACTGCCTGGCAATATTTGAACTTTGTTGCATCAACCTACGGTATTGTACTCGATAGGCAGAGAGTGATTGTTTTAGCTGAAAAGCTAGATTTCCCGACAGATCGATTCGAATCAAAAGTAGCTAGTTATTCCAAGGGCATGGTGCAAAAGCTGGGTTTAATCAGTTGCTTCATGCTCGATCGAGAGTTGCTCATTCTGGACGAGCCTTTGAGTGGTCTCGACCCGCGAGCGCGTTATCATTTTAAAGAACTGTTGTTAGAAGAGAGGCCCAAGGGCCGGACTGTTTTCTACAGCACTCACATGCTAGCCGATGCCGAGGAAGTTTGTGATCAGTTTGGTATTTTGCATGATGGTGAGATGAAGTTTGTCGGTACACCAGCCGAGTGTATGGAAAAGTATCAAGCTGACACGCTTGAACTGGCTTATATGAATTGCATTTCAACGCCACCAGTTCCGCTGCCTCAATAGAATTCTTTTAGTTTCCTCGTTAGCGTATTTCTACCCCAACCTAGTAATTTAGCCGCTTCGTGTTTGCGACCTTTGGTCACTTGAAGTGCGCACTCCAGTAATTTCTTTTCAAGTTTAGCATTCGCCTCGGGCAGGATATTACGATGTCCTGCTGCGAGTGCCTTCATGGCCCAGATACCTAGTTGATACTCCCACTCGTTAACGTCCGTATCATTCGATGCTGACAGACCTGACGGTTGAGTTTGAAACAACTCGGGAGGCAGGTTATCTAAACTTATGTTTTTCTCGCTTGAAATACTAATGCTGCGGCACATGTTCTTTAGCTGTCTGACGTTGCCCGGCCAATCATATTGCTCTAGGAAGTCCATAGCATTGTCTTCAACGGGCATGGCATCTTCATTCAGTTCATGACTAAAGCGATTGAGGTAATAATTAACTAATAAGGTTATGTCACCTTGCCTTTCTCTCAATGATGGCAGCGTTAAGGTCACTTCATTTAATTGATGGTAGAGCGATAGGTCGAATTGACTGGATTGCGCTAGCTCGAGCAGGTTGGTGGTTGTGGTAGAAATAACGCGTAGCGATGATTGTTTTTTATCCGTCCTGTCTTTAGCGATAGCCTGAACTAAGAAGCTCTGCAGCTGTTTTGAGAGCGTGTCGATATTCTTAACCACTAGAGTTGTGCTTGAGCGTTGTTCAACGGCGGTGATGATATCGGCTAGATCACTTTCTGAGGTTAATTCGGAGGCGCTGATCGATACTAAAGAAGAATCCTTTGTATTGTGAGCAAGATGAATAGCATTAGCCACCAGGCTTTTGCCGGTGCCAGTCTCACCTGTAATGAGCAAGTTATTAGAGAACGCAGATAACTTTGCCATTTGGCGATAAAGCTTTTTAATGGACAATGAGTCGCCGATGATCTCGTTATCGGCCACACTATAATCAGAGTTATCTATGTTCTGACTATTTGACTCACAACCTCGGGTGACTAGCTCGATGGCCTCGTCAATATCAAATGGTTTAGGCAGATACTCAAAAGCACCTTGTTGATAACCTTGCACTGTCGTATCCAGGTCGGAATAAGCAGTCATAATAATGACAGGTTGTTTGGAATCGACGTTTTTGATTTGTTTAAGCAGTTCGAAACCGCTGATACCGGGCATACGGATATCAGTTAAAATTAACTGTGGACGTTCACTGGCCGATATACGCTTGTAGCGACTGAGTGCACTGGATGCTGTTTCAAAAATGGTGGTGGTGAATCCGGCGCTCGATAAAGCGCGCTCCAGAACCCAGCGAATCGACTGATCGTCATCTATTATCCAGACAGAATAGCTATGATTTAGCGCCATTGTCATGCCTTATTATTCACTAAGGCCAAAGGCAATATAATGCTGAATGTTGTGCCCTGTCGCGAGCTTTTGAAAAAAACAACACCGCCATGGCTAGAAACGATTTCCTGTGCAATAGGCAAACCGAGGCCACTGCCCTCTGGTTTATTAGTCACCATTGGAAGGAATATCATATCCTGGATTTCGCTAGAAATACCATTCCCATTGTCAGAAATATCGACCTGAACAACCAGTGGGTGAGTGATGTTGCCTGCTGTGAATCGTCGTCCGATCCGTGTTTTAAATGTAATTTCACCGTCTTTATCGATGGACTGAACTGCATTTTGTACGATGTTAAGTATTGCCTGTATCAGTTGGCGTTTATCACCCTGCAATTCTGGGATACTGGGGTCATAGTCTATTTTTATATTGGTACGACCGAGTTCTGCCGCTAATACTAGTCGTCGTATATGTTCGAGGACTTCATGAATGTTTACGGATGATTTTTCAAGCTTGTTGCTAGGCCCTAACATGTTATTAATCAGTGCGGTTAGCCTGTCAACTTCATTGGTGATGACCTCGGTATATTGTTTTAATTGAGGATCAGTTAGCTCGCGTTCTAGTAGTTGAGCCGCGCCACGAATGCCACCGAGCGGGTTCTTTATTTCATGTGCCATACCCTGAGCAAATCTCAGGCCTGCTTGTTTCTTTAGGTTAGTGAACTGCTCGGTGGCAATATGGGATTGCCAATCAAGTGGTTTTATTTCAACCAGAATATTATTAATCGAGACTGGATCTTCCATTTGATAAAAGCTGTAGTCAGCCGAAAACGATTTGCCATTTGCTAGTGTTATCTCTGCATCATGCTCTGTAACGGCCTGAGAGTTAGTGCCAAAGTCGGCTAGTTTTTTGGTAATGGTGTTTGGTTCAACCTGACTAAATAATTGGCTAAAGTGTTTGCCGAGCAAACTCGAAGCGCTACTTGAAAATAACTCTTCACCGGTAATATTAATGTAACTGATGGCCCAGTTTCTATCCAGGCACATAATAGTGCTGTTGAGCGTATCGAGTATCTGTTTCACTGGTTTGCTAGAGTCGGTTAAGGTCATTCAAACCTACTACGCACTCATTTGATGCGCTTCGGTAAGAGCTTAATTGATATAAGGAATTAGACATCGTTACTCCTGCGTATTAGGAAATACGACCGCCATGGGTGTTGGAAGTATCGTTGGCGAGCGCCTACTGTTAGTTCATCGTTACAGGGATGTAACTAATTTGAGCAATGCAGGCGAAATGGTCGAGGAGCAAAAAAAACTCCGTTTATCCTAAACAATAAGAGGCCTCACTCTGAGGCCTCTTATGCAGTCAATAACCCAGCTTAGCAGCTGTAGTAAAGGTCGAACTCGACAGGATGAGTCGCCAGACGCATACGCTGAACTTCTTCACTTTTAAGTGCAATATAAGCGTCAATGACATCATCAGTAAAGACGCCACCGACTTTTAGGAAATCACGATCGTGATCGAGCGCATCAAGCGCTTGATCAAGTGAAAAAGCAACTTGTGGAATTGCCGCTTCTTCTTCTGGAGGTAAGTCGTATAAATCTTTGTCCATCGCCTCACCTGGGTGAATTCGGTTCTTGATGCCGTCTAGGCCAGCCATTAGCAATGCGCTGAAAGCAAGGTAAGGGTTAGCGGTTGAGTCAGGAAAACGAACTTCGATTCTGCGGCCCTTTGGATTGCTAACATAAGGAATTCGAACCGATGCAGAACGATTACGCGCAGAATAAGCTAGCATGACAGGCGCTTCAAAACCAGGCACTAAGCGTTTATAGCTGTTAGTCGCGGGGTTGGCGAAAGCGTTGATGGCTTTAGCGTGTTTAATTACACCGCCAATATAAAATAGTGCCATCTCAGATAATCCACCATAGCCATCACCCGAAAACATGTTAACGCCATCTTTTGCTAGTGACATGTGAACGTGCATACCGCTACCGTTGTCACCAACCAGAGGTTTGGGCATGAAGGTTGCAGTTTTGCCATAGCTGTGTGCTACATTATGGATACAGTATTTAAAAGCTTGGACTTCGTCAGCTTTTCTTACCAAAGTATTAAACTCGACACCAATTTCACACTGACCGGCAGTAGCCACTTCGTGGTGATGGACTTCGACTTTTTGGCCCATTTCTTCTAGCGCAAGACACATCGCAGAGCGAATGTCGTGCAATGAATCAACTGGTGGTACGGGGAAATAACCACCTTTGACGCGAGGTCGATGACCCGTGTTGCCGTCTTCAAAAGCTTTACCCGTATTCCAGTCGGCTTCTTCAGAATCAATGCGGAATGAGCACTCACCCATTTCGGTTGTCCATTGTACATCGTCGAAGATAAAAAATTCGTTTTCAGGACCAAAGTAAGCTGTATCGGCAATGCCAGTTGACTTCAAATAAGTTTCAGCTCGGTTGGCGATTGAGCGCGGATCACGTTCGTATCCTTCGCCAGTCGATGGCTCGATAATATTACAGCTGATATTGATGGTAGGTTCATCGGTGAAAGGGTCGAGAAAAGCAGTCGAGGGATCGGGCATAAGAATCATGTCGGATTCGTTAATGCCTTTCCAGCCAGCAACAGACGAACCATCGAACATTTGACCTTCGGTGAAGCTGTCTTCGTCGAGTCGATGGGACGGTATAGAAACATGCTGTTCCTTACCACGGGTATCAGTGAATCTAAAGTCGACAAATTTAATGCCAAAATCTTTAATGGTAGTTAGTACGTCAGCAGCTGACATTGGTGGTCTCTCCGTTCGATGGATTATAAATCTTAATACTATTGTACTGATAAATGGGTCTTTACCAATTTATCGTGAATTTAGCGTTCTATTGTATTGAGCGCCATTTTAAATGCACCAAAGTGGTGCGTTATCGAGAAAAGTAGATATTTACCTGCCCAATAAAATCGACCTTAGAGGCCTGTTCGACCAATTCATCGACCTGGAATTGGAAGTGACTGGCGGCTAGCTTTAGCGGTAAAACCAGATCAATTTCGAGCTGGCTATTGAGGTAGTGTAAATGAATTTCTTGTATTTCATCACTGCAATCAATGCCAGACCATTGATCAGTGAGTTGGTCGAGAATTGCCTGTCGAGAAGGTAAGTCTGTGACCCAATGATGGCTAAACTCGGTCAGTGGGTCAACATGAATACCGACATCAATAATCTGAGGGAATTCAGTCTTTATTTGTTGTTCCAGTGAGAAAGCAATGTGGTGAGCCTCGGATACCGTTAACCTCGGGTTGACTCGAATTTCGGCATCAATATAGCCCTGGCCGCCCATTGATCGGGTTCTGAGGCTATGCACATCTTTGACGCAATCATTTTTTTCAATGGTGTTTCGAATGTTGTTAACCAGCTCGCTTTCAAGGCTCGTATCGATGAGTTCGTCGAGTGCTTTACGAGCTAGCTTGTATCCCATGAAACTGATCATAAGCGCGACTATTGCGGCAGCCAGCGAATCCATGTAGGGCACACCAAGCAATTGAGCACCAATACCACAAAGAACAATAATCGACGATAATGCGTCTGACCGATGATGCCATGCATTTGCTTCGAGCAAAGTTGAATGGATGCGTTTAGACGCTTTCAGGGTGTAGCGATAGAGTCCTTCTTTAGATAAAATGGCGATGAGAGCGAAAGCTAAAGTGAAGGGTTCTGGTGCGATTTGGTTTGATGACATGATGCTATTGAAACCGCGCAAACCAATGCCAACTCCAACCCCAATTAAGATGAGTCCTAATAGCACAGAGGCCAGTGTTTCGATACGGCCATGGCCGTAGGGGTGTTCTTTATCGGCTGCTTTAGCCGATTGGCTGGTTGCCAGTAAAACAATGAAGTCGCTGCCCAGATCAGACAGTGTATGAATACCATCAGCCAACAAAGCCTGAGAGTGTCCCAGTAGGCCAGCTGAAATCTGTAAAAAAGCTAAAACGGCATTGACCAGGGCACCGATTAAAGTGACCCTTTTGGTAACTTGGTGGCGTTGTTTAGCTTCCATCCGCTGACTTTCCTGCTACAAAGGTGTATTCGTAATCAGAACTGTCACTAGATATGACAATATGACTATTGATCCTACACCAGGTTGAAATATCGGCCATAACACCCGGGTCGGTGCAGGTAATTTGAATCCGATCACCGGCCTGCAATTTGTTAATACTATCCTGCAAGCGGATTACTGGCATAGGGCACAATAAACGCCTGGCATCGACTTCGGTGATGTTATTGATGATGCTATCTGGACTCATGCTAGTTGCCACTTAGCTGGCATATCCTCGACTGACATTGGTTTTACATGGACCGAATGAAATGTTTGATCGGGATTGCTAAATACCAGTTCAACTGACGCTTCATCGCGTCCTTTGCTGTACCTTGCGTTAATAGCACAGGCGAGTTCAATTTGTTGTTGGTTGAGTTTGGCACCATCGATAATCGTAAGGGGGTCTGAATGACTCACTGTCTGAATAGTTTGAAATTGTTTTTTATAGCCGCTCATAAAATGATTTTCGCCCTCTTCGTTAGCAATAATTAATTTGAATGAGTTATCAGGTCGAATGTGACGGCCAACTTTTAGCAGCATATTATCATCGGGTTCGTATCGCTTATCGCCGCGGTTATTCCATAAGTCCTGGAATTTCACGGAGTAGTTAGGGTCTGTTAAAAAACAACCACCACCGGCAGGTTGGGTATAATCCTCAAATCCAAATTGATCGGCCAAAGCCATTTGTGGTTTTCTAGAGCGCCCAGTAATGCCATGTAGTTTTTCACGATCAACCCAGCCTTGTAACTCAGGTTTGGTTTCAGGCAGGTTGTGAGCACACAAAGGCCGAAGCAATAAATCCTTGGCACCGGATTCATCCGAAATGACTGGCATCGTACTTTTGCGCTGCCCCGTGACTTCACCTGTAATGATGAAATCGAAGTCGTTATCCTCAATCCATTCATGCGCCTTTTGCACCATGAAAATCTTACAATCAAGGCAAGGGTTCAGGTTAGCGCCATAACCATGTTTTGGGTTAATGACAACATCTTTATGCTCTTCAACGACATCTACAATGTGGAGTTTGATACCCAGTTGTTCCGCAACCCACAAAGCATTATTGCGTTTAACTTCTTCGTTGTCTTTTTTACGAATAGAATGCGAATGCCCCTCAACACAAAAACCAGTAAAAAAGTTGATGCCTTCGACATGAATGCCTTGTTCCTGGATTAACTTAGCTGCTAGTAATGAATCTAACCCCCCAGAAATCAGGGCAACTGCTTTGTAAGTCATGAGAGATATGATCAGGTTCTGTAAAAACGCGCAGTATACAGAACCTGACTGAGGAATATTAGTGCGGAAGTGCTACCAGCATTCAGCAGAATCAGCGCCGGTGCCACTTTGCACACCAGTATGAGTTAAGGTGAGAGCGGTGCAGTCAGTATCATTAGTAGCTTGCGAACCGACAGCTGTAGCCGTTAGTGTGAATGATGTGGCATCGGACACAACTGCTACCGTGTAATAGTTATCCGGCGAATTAGCAGTGATCGTACAGGCAGGATTATTGTAAGCACCATAGGTGGCTTTGCATTTTTCTAGTCTAGTGAGATTGTTTAGCAATGCAGTACGTCCATCTGTCCGTTTGGCAGAGGTAACATTGTCGCCGTAGTTGGCGAATGCAATTGTGGCTAGTATGCCAACAATGCCGACTACGATCATCAGCTCAATCAAGGTAAAGCCCACCTGGGATCTTTTCATCATTGCAGTAACTCCTGCCAAGAAAACCGGCCTGTTTTTGGAGAAGGTAAATCCGGCAGGTCTTTGATTTCGCCACTAGCCAAAATCTGTTCACCCTCGGTTTGTGTCTGGTCACCACCAGAAGCAAATTGACCATCGTCTAGCAGCACCCCAGCGGCATTCGAGGTATTCGAATCATCACTTTCATCGACGATACCATCATTATTCGTATCAAATACAGGCGAGTTAGCTGCACCACCTGTTTCCAAATCGACTCCGAAACGGTAGCTATAGCCCCCTCCATCGCAGGGGTCATTTGACGGCACTGATGAGATAAAAAAGACTACTTTTCCGCGAACTATAGGGTTGGTGATAATTCTTTCACCACCGTCAGGGAGCTCTATATGCCAGCCATATTTAGTATTATAATCCACACTATTGTCCGTCAGAACCCGAAAGTCGCCACTGGCAAATGTGTCGGTTGATAAAGTTTGAGTGATTAAGTCGCTGCTGCGAGATAGTGCAGAGTCAGCCGTGTCGTCACCTCTGTCCCAAACACCATAAAAGTGATTTTTGATGGGGCTGGTCGGATCTGTATTCCACGAATCAATATCAGGCTTGGCTAGATATTGACCGGAACCAAAAAATACCATGATGTTGGGTTCATTCGCGGTGACACTCGTAACGCTCCCGATTTCTTCTATAGTATTTTCCGACGGATGAAAAGACAGGGTAGGTTTGGTAGTAATAGGTTGGTCAGTTCCGTCAGTAGTAAACAATGGCAGGTCATTATGGGCCAGTACCCAACTGGAAGAGGTGTTGCCAGACAGGTCAAAGGCCCACATATTGCCCTGCAGGTCGCCAGCATAGGCGCGATCGATGGTGCCATTCAAGTCAAGATCCGCGAGAGCGGGTGTGGCGAGGCCATTCCTAAGAGCAATATCTCCAGCACCTGTAGTAATTGCTTTGATCAGATTTCCGGTTGCAATATTTACAATGAAAAGTTGGGCATGACCACCTGTGCCATTACCATCTGTACCGCCCGAACCAACACTTGTGCCCGTATGATTGTAACCATTACCAAATATGGCTACCCAGGTGCCGTCATTCATCATGCCGATTTGAGGCCTGCTGTAGGTATGCCCGAGATCCTCGTGGGTGAATTCCCACATAACGATGTCATTTGCAGTGCGAGAATCGAACGCTGGGTTGGTAACGTCCAGTGCAAAATAACCCCGCCCTCCAGCTCTTTGACCGCCAATTAACACTGTACGCCAACTGCTGCCAATGAAAACATCGGATACGCTGGGAGTCAGGTCAACATAGTAGTGATGCGAATAATCTTGCTCAGTAAGGTAATGTAAGCCTTCACCGGCGTCGCTGGAAAATAAATTACTGGGGATGTAGGCAAGCACTTCTTCGCCATTGCTACTATCAAAACCATGTAACATGCCGTCGTTGGCTCCTACGTATACTATTTCGTCACGGGTGCTCCCTGTACCATTTGGATCATCAACGAATGCAGAGTAGGGGCTAGAAGGATTGTAGGGACTTGGAAATTTATCGGGCCAGTCGGCGTTCGGTTTACCCACAAAAACCGGCGCAGAGTGGACAATATCACCCAAGCGCGTCGTTCTTTCCCTCAAATCACCGCTACCGGTACCCTCATTTGAGCGGTCACCTCGAATATAGGAGAGGCGGTCTTGACCTGGACCAGAATAAACACCTGAGCCGAGATCAACAGTAACGTCTGTACCACCACTTGCATTGGTGTTGAGGTCGCTTTTCATGTCAGCGGTCAAATTGCCCCATTCGAATTCAACGCCATCAGAATTGTAAGTCAGGATGCGCCTATTAGAAAGATTACTAACATCATCCAGTTCCTCGGCTGCAGACCAATCGGGGTCTTCATTAAGTTCAAAAGTGCCGCCAGCAAGGGTAAGACCAAAAGCGCTTATGGTGCCGTGCCAACCACTAGAATTATAATTAGCGAAATAAACGGTCGAACCTGACGTGAGCTGTGAAGAGGTAACCGCGGCGGCCGCGG
>CAXMOZ010000210.1:0-2722 GCA_964195315.1 uncultured Acidimicrobiia bacterium
TCAGTTATCAGCTTTTGCCAGGATTGGGTTGCATCGAGTATATTATTATCAAAATTAGACTCCAACTCCGAGAGGTCTTTTTGCAATTGCTGGTAGCGCACTTTGTCCGCGCCTTCCAGGTCAACACCCCCGAGCTTAAAATGCTTGAGCGAATCGTCGACCGTTTTTTGCTGTGCCGTGTCTAAATCATCGTAGGCCGGTGAATCGGCAATAGTTTGATAACCCTGATACAGTGATCGATTCTGGCTCATCTCGGTGGAATACTCGCTCAGCAAGGGCAGACAGTCATTATATGCTTCACGTAACGGATCACTGCTTTTCACCGAGTTGAGATGACGAACCGGAGACCAGGCCTTGCTCAGGCGGTCTTCAAGCAAGGATAATGGTTTGATCAGTTCATCCCAACTGGAGGTTTTATTTTCTACTAGATGATTAATTTGCTGGCGATTCTGCTGAAGAATAGCTTCAATCGCTGGGCGAATAACATCTGGCGTTATTTTGCTGAAAGCCGGTAAATCGGCTTTCTCTAAAAGTGGGTTTTGCAAGAAATTTTCTCCACTCATCTGCACAGTAGGGGTTAAACCTGGACAGACAAACTGTTAAATTGGTGTTTATATTTATAATGATGATAAAAAGCAGAAATGCAACACTCCCACCCATAAACCTTCTTAGTGCCACACCGCGCGGGTTTCTTCATCTGTTTTGGAAGCTTTAAACAGCTTGCCGTTTCAACCAGCCAGGTAGTCTTGCTGTGTTGCCTTTTTAGCAACACAGCAATATTCGATCAGTTCTTTTACTTAAAATACTTGTTTATTATCAATTACTTAGTCTATTTTTGATCGAAATTCGCTATTTAGACATCAAGGTTGCTGACGTTTAACGCATTCGATTCAATAAACTCGCGTCTTGGCTCGACCTGGTCACCCATTAAGGTAGTAAAAACTTCGTCGGCCGCAATCGTATCTTCAATGCGCACTCTTAATAAGCGTCGGTTGTCGGGATCCATGGTTGTCTCCCACAACTGGTCAGGGTTCATTTCACCCAGACCTTTATAGCGCTGAATATTTAACCCCTTTTTCGCCTCTATCATTAACCAGTCATAAACTTCGCTGAATTTCTCCACTGCTAGTTTGCGCTCGCCACGGCTGATAAAAGACTGCGCAGATATAAGATCACCTGCCTGCTCAACAAATTGGGCAAAGGCCCGATAGTCGGCGCCATTGAAAAACTCCGGGCTTAATTCGTATTGAGCTAATATGCCGTGATGACGTCTTTCCAATGACAGTGCAAATTGATTACTATTTTCGTCACTTTTTACGCTCAGCTGATAAGATACCGAGTTGCCGCTTTTCTGATTCAACCTCGCAGACAATGCTTGCCCCCAATCCTGCATCGCGTTCTGATCGATTAATTCAGCTTCGCTAACGGCGGGTAAATCGATCAATTCGGTCAAAATTTCGCGCGGTAGATTTTGCTCCAGCCGATCAAATATTGCCAGAATAGTCATATACTGTCGCGCCAGGTTCTCGAGCGCGATATCTGACAGCGCAGGTGTATCGTCGTCCAAAAATAATTTTGCACCCTCGATTGCCAGCTGTAATAAATAGCCATTTAATTCCTTGTCGTCTTTTACGTAACGTTCCTGCTTGCCTTTTTTAACTTTATACAAGGGCGGTTGGGCAATATAAATATGCCCTCGCTCGACCAGTTCACGCATCTGGCGATAGAAAAAAGTCAGTAGCAGTGTGCGTATATGGGAGCCATCGACATCTGCGTCGGTCATAATAATAATGTGGTGATAACGCAGTTTATCGATATTAAATTCTTCTCGACCGATACCACAACCCAGCGCTGTAATAAGCGTGCCCACTTCTGCCGACTGAAGCATCTTATCGAATCTGGCCTTTTCTACATTAAGTATCTTACCCTTCAATGGTAGTATGGCTTGTGTCTTGCGGTTTCTGCCCTGCTTTGCTGAGCCGCCTGCCGAGTCTCCTTCCACCAGATAGATCTCTGACAGGGTGGGATCTTTTTCCTGACAGTCAGCTAGTTTTCCCGGTAGACCTGCTATATCCAGCGCACCCTTGCGCCGTGTCATTTCGCGTGCTTTACGCGCCGCTTCGCGGGCTCTCGCTGCCTCCAGGACTTTCATCGTTATAGATTTAGCTTCGGCTGGATTTTCCTGTAGATAATCTTTTAGCTTTTCGCTTACCGCCGATTCGACAATTCCTTTAATTTCCGATGAAACCAGCTTATCTTTGGTCTGCGATGAAAACTTGGGATCTGGCACCTTGATCGATAATACGGCGGTCAATCCTTCACGGGCGTCATCACCGCTGGTAGATACCTTATCTTTTTTAGCAGGGCCGTTCTCCATATAGTGATTCATCGTTCGCGTCAGTGCTGTACGAAAGCCCGATAAATGAGTACCGCCGTCTCGTTGCGGTATATTATTGGTGAAACAGAAAATGTTTTCCTGATAGGAATCGTTCCACTGCATCGAAAGTTCAACGCCAACGTCCTGTACCTCGACGTCGATCACTATGACTTTTTCATGGATAGGCGTTTTATTTTTATTCAAGTGTTCGACAAAGGCGCGGATTCCCCCTTCATATTCGAATATATCTTCCCTGTTATTCCTTTCATCAAGCAGGTGGATATGAACACCAGAATTTAAAAAAGATAATTCACGCAATCGCTTGGCCAATATGTCGTAATGAAA
>CAXMOZ010000211.1:0-3915 GCA_964195315.1 uncultured Acidimicrobiia bacterium
GATCGATTCCAAATAGCAATCACCGGTGTTCAGACAGCAACTGTTGCAACTGACCCAAACGTATTCACAACGGCAGGCAGTGATTTTACTGTCACCGTTACAGCTTTGGATGCGGAAGGTTCAGTCACAGAAAGTTATGGCAATGAAACGTCGCCTCTAGAAGAAACGATCAGTGTCACCCATTCGCTGGTAGCCCCTTCACTTGGGTCTGTGGGTGTTTTGAATAATGTCAATTTTGAAAATAAAGGCAATGGTATTTTTTCTGGCGACTTTAACTGGAGCGAAGTAGGCATTATTGATCTAACTGCAACGGTTGGGGATGGTAACTATCTAGGCGCAGGTAATGTTGTTAATACTTTCGAAAATTTAGGCCGCTTTACCCCAGCCTATTTTGAGGTTCTGATTACGAATAATGGAATTCTTGAGAATAAATGCCTGGCGGGAGTAGGCTTTACTTATATTGGAGAAAATTTTAGCTATAGTGTTAATCCAGCGTTCTCAGTGACCGCTAAGAATGCCATCCTGCCATCGGCAACAACAACAACAACGACCAACTACCGAGGCGCTTTTGCGAAACTATCGCTATTGCCATTCGTTGCTTCCGGTGCTTCGATCAGTGTAGTCTTGAACGATACCAGTAACGTAGGCACGGAAGGCAGCTTGTTAGCTGTCGATTTTACCGCCGGTATAGTCAGTGTGGACGAAGACCCCGTTAATTTTGGCGTTGTAAATTACCGATTGGGATCTGATCTATATCGATACTGACCTAATCCGCTGCTGTTGCTCGCACATAGTAAATATGTAAATAGTGAAGTCCCTCCATTTACCGCCAACATTGATCGCTTCGTTTCTTTGATCGATGACGGTGATACATCAACTGTGATTAATGCGACAGATGGTTTAATTGATATTTCTGGTAACAATCAGAGATTCGGGCGGGTTAAATTAAGTAATACACATGGTTCAGAGCTAAATGACTTATCTATGCCGATGGTGGTGGAATATCTAACTGCTAGTGGGTATGTGATTAATAATGATGATAGCTGCACAACGATAATGGACAGTGATTTAGTTCTTACTGACAATTTAATAGCTCCGGGCACTTCAACCGTAGAAGTCGACAATATTGGTGATGAGGCATTGGAGGGTGTTTTCAATATTAATTTAACAGCCCCTGGTAATTCCTCAACAGGAACAATTAATGTGTCACCAGATCTTAATGTGTCCTTAGATAAATGGCTAAGATACAGCAGGAGCAATGGTGGTGAATTTGATGAAGATCCATCAGCAATAGCGACTTTCGGTATTTTTAAAGGCAATCCGGTTCAAATATATATTCAGCAAACTTACCAGTAACAATGCTCGTTCCGCAGCAGAAACAAAAAACTGTTAGTGATGAGCCATGTAAATAATCAGCGCCAGTATCGGAAAGCCAATCAGTGTGTTACCTAAAAAGAAATTGTGATACCCATTACTTAAGGTAGATGGGTCATTAATGATATGGATATCGTATCGAGAGATGCTTTGGTGTAGGAGTGATGCGGTTAATGCTTAATCGTATCCTAGGTTACTAGAATAGACTGTGGCATTCGCTGCAATGACTATTTATTCGAAATTTTTCCTTCAGAAAAATCCAGATTCAGTTGTTTGATACGCCGATTCTCTCCTTGCCAGGTATTAGTTTTTGCACGATCAATATATCGTCTGACGGTTAAGATATTATGGCCTAATTTTAGGCCATCGATCTTTTTAATCAGTTGGTGCCCAATATCATTGCTTTCAGTATCGATTAAAATGCAATGATATTCGCTGCTATCTATGCGTTTACCGCGCTGGGAAGAGCCCCTGACTTTCAAATTATTGTGATTTAATACTTGGCCAAGTTCGACCAGCGTCACATCCCGTGGTAAATTTCCAATCAATATCAGCATGAACGGTGGCCCTTAATAAAATTTCAGTTTTTGTTGGGCCCCAGTTTACTCCAGACGAGTAGGCTGAGCGAGTAGGACTCTATTGCGTTGGCACACTAGCATGATGGCATTCAGGGCACTGCGTATTATACATTGAGCTCTTTTCTCAGCCCCAGCCAGAGAAAATTTGACGGAAATCGTCCGCATCTGCCAGCTCATAATTTGCTTTGGCCGCACCTTTAGCAACCTGCTTGATCAGCTCAGCGTTACCTTTAGCGATTTTTCCATTTTGAAGATAAATATTATTTTCAAAGCCAACGCGCACATGTCCGCCCTGCTCTGTGGCAGCCAGCACACAATCCAGCTCAGTTTTACCAAAGGCACAAACAGCCCAGGGTTCTTTTATGCCTTTGCTTGCAGTTAAGAATGGTTGTAGCTGATTGGGGTCGGATTGTTGCCCCTCACTATAGCGGCCGAGTACGAAAAGCACCCAATGCGGTGTGTCAGGGATAATGCCTTCTGTCACTAGTGAGCGATAACGCATGACATCGTTAGCATCATACAAAATGTATTGTGGCAGTGTTTTTTGCTGCGAAAGCCAGAGCAAGAATTCCGCTGCAACGGACCGGTTGTCATCAGTGGGAATGATTTCTCGCAGGGCGATTGATACCGATCGGGGCGCTAGCGTTCGAATCGCGGCTATCTGTTGCTCGGCCTTATAGATACCAGCGGCTTCACTGGTGACTTGAATCGATAGCTTATCGCCTACGGCCTGTTCAACGGCCGTAATAGCAGCGCGATAGTGGTCAGGATCTAGCGAATGGCTACCATTGGTATTACGCACATGCAGGTGAATCATCGAAGCACCGGCCTCGACACAAGCGGCAGCCGTGCTAGCAATTTCTGTTGCGGTTATGGGGACTGCGGCATGATCCTGTTTGGTTTTATAGGCACCATTCGGTGCGACTGAAATAATCAATGGTTTATGTTCTATATTCAAACCACAGCTACCTGTTGAAAGCTGCTTTTTATCGCCTGCGATAATTTTTCGCCAATTTCATCAATGTGCTGGTCTTTAATAGTATAAGGCGGTGCGAACAGTATGTGATGGCCTGCCTTGCCATCTATGGTGCCACTCATTGGGTAACACATAAGCCCAGCTTCCATCGATGCTTGCTTGAGTATTTTATGCAATGGCACACTCGAATCGAAGGGTGTTTTGTTGGCTTTGTCTTGCACAAATTCGACGCCGAGAAATAAACCCCGTCCTCGCACATCACCGACATAAGGGTGCTCTGAAAACAGCGACTGTAAATGAGATAACAGCTTTCCGCCTTTGTCAACGACATTGTTCAACAGTTGATCACGTTCAATGATGGTTTGTACTGCCAGCGCTGCT
The DNA here is from genome assembly GCA_964195315.1 of uncultured Acidimicrobiia bacterium. Lineage (GTDB taxonomy): Bacteria > Pseudomonadota > Gammaproteobacteria. Next base: position 3,310 of record CAXMOZ010000211.1, read on the forward strand.
GCACAGGCTATCGGGTGACTGAGATAGGTGTGACCATGTTGAAAAAATCCACTGCCCGATTCAATCGTGCTATATATTTCTTCGCTTAATAACATCGCACCAATCGGTTGATAGCCGCCACCGAGACCCTTCGCGATGCCCACTATATCGGGCTTGACGGCTTCTTGTTCGCAGGCAAATAACGAACCAGTGCGTCCCATGCCACACATCACTTCATCAAGTATTAACAGGATGCCATGTTCATCACAAATCTCGCGAACCCGCTTAAAATATCCTGGCACGGCTGCAACTGCACCAGAAGTCGCCCCCACCATTGGCTCGGCGATAAAGGCAATAACCGTATCTGAACCTAGTTCGTCTATTTTGTCCTGAAGTTCATTGGCTACTCGTTGCCCATAATCATATTCTGATTCATCCGTCATTTGATCTCGATAGGCGTAACAGGGCGATATGTGATGCGTCTCGACCAACATGGGTTTGAATTGAGTACGTCGCCATTCGTTTCCGCCCACTGCCAGAGCGCCTAAGGTGTTGCCGTGGTAACTTTGTTTTCGAGCAATAAAGTGAATACGTTTGGATTCGCCTCGTTCGTAAAAATATTGTCTT
>CAXMOZ010000212.1:0-2487 GCA_964195315.1 uncultured Acidimicrobiia bacterium
ATTAAAGAATTAGGTATGGATATTGCCGTTTCAGATGATTAAAAAATACTTGGAATTTTTGTTTTAGTTGACTCATTAATTTGAACGGACTAGCGCTCTAATGCTTTTTGGTCGCCTCCATAACTGTAAGCGCCTAACTGAGTACAACCTACCTTAATATTTTATTTCTCATACACTGCTTATTTTATCTAAGGAGGATGTATGAGGCGATCACAACAACAATGGCGAGAGTTAATAGCTGCCCAGGAATGCAGTAACTTATCTATCGTCGAGTATTGTCGTAAACACAAAATTTCTACTAAGTCTTTTTACGGACGACGTAGCGAATTTAAAAAACAGGCTTCAACTTCACCTCGTCCAGCCTTTATCAAAGCAGTGCCACCTTCTTCATCTACCTCCTCTGAGTTTGCAGTACTTTCGGTTGGCAGTGCAAAGCTTCATCTTCCCAAGCAAACTGATACGAAATGGCTTGCTGCACTGATGAGGCAGTTGGCGTGAAGATGTTTGTTGATGTTTCTGAGGTGTATTTGCATCGTGATCCGGTGGATTTTCGAAAGTCTATTAATGGTTTATCAGCGATCGTTGAGTTGTCGATGAACTTACCGCTAAATTCCGATGCATTATTTGTATTTTGTTCGCGCAGCCGAGATAAATTAAAAATCCTCTATTGGGATAGAACTGGCTTTTGTCTGTGGTACAAACGCCTAGAGCGCGACAAGTTTAAGTGGCCTCGTAAGCATGATTCAAACACGGTTTCGATAAGTGAAGAAGAGCTTCATTGGTTGCTGCGAGGGCTTAATATTAGCGCCATGCAAACGCATGATTCTATTGAATTTAACGGGATTTATTAAGTCGTTTCTGGTATTATTTCATGCATGAACTTTGACGATCTTACTGCTGAAAACACTGATTTAAAACTACGCCTTTCTGACAAAGATCAGCGTATTAAAACGCTCGAAGAATATATTCGCTACATGAAACAGCAACAGTTTGGCGCGTCCAGTGAAAAACTGAGTGCAGACCAAATGGTCTTGTTTGATGAATCAGAAGCCCTCGAAGTAGACATTGATACTGAAGAAGAAACTGTTGAGATAGCGACACACAAGCGCAAGAAAAAGCGTGTGTCGATTCCCGACCATCTCCCACGTACAGACGTCATCCATGACCTACCTGAAAACGAAAAAGTTTGCCCGAAAGATGGCTCTGAACTCAAACATATTGGCGATGAATGTTCTGAACAGCTGAATTACATTCCAGCCAAAATAAATGTTTTACGCCATGTGCGCAGAAAGTATGCTTGCCCATGTTGCCAAGCATATTTGATCACCGCGCCTAAACCGCCACAACCCATTGAAAGATCCATCGCCTCACCAATGTTACTGGCCACCATTGCCATTCAAAAATACTGCGATGGTTTACCTTTATATCGACAAGCAGAAATATTCAAGCGGTTAGGTATCGAGTTAGATCGTGGCAGTTTAGCGAATTGGATGATTAAGTGTGGCCAACTGATCCAGCCTTTGATCAACTTGTTATTTGACCACGCCAGAATGCAGCAAATATTGCACATGGACGAAACGGTCCTGCAGGTTCTTCAGGAAAAAGGGCGTAGCGCTCAGCAGCAAAGCCGTATGTGGGTAATGACTACGGCAAGCCATTCGGCAATAAATGTCATCCTTTATCACTATAGCGAAACGAGGAGTGCTGCCGAAGCAGCCTACATGCTAGATGATTTTTCTGGGGCGTTAGTGACTGACGGCTATGGCGCTTATGATGCACTTGCGAAAGAAGAAAAGTTCACACAACTTGGTTGTTGGGCTCATGCGCGTCGTTACTTTATGGATGCAAAAAAAGCACGACCCAAAGGTAAGATCGGCAAAACTGATCAGGCATTAGCGCTTATTCAAAAACTCTATCGTGTCGAAAAGCAGATGCTGAATGCATCAGCTGAAGAGCGGTATCTAGCGCGGGAACAAACCTCCCAGGCTATCCTTAAACAACTCCGGCAATGGTTGGATAAATCACTCGAGAGTCCGATAAAACAAGGCAAGCTTGCCAAAGTACTGACCTACCTCAATAATCAATGGCCTAAACTCGCCCGTTATACGGAGAATGGTGCGTGGCCCATCGATAATAACCGTGCAGAAAATGCGGTGCGTCCTTTTGTGATTGGCCGCAAAAACTGGATTTTTGCAGCCACTCCAAAAGGTGCGAGTGCCAGTGCGAATTTATACAGTTTAATTGAAACCGCTAAAGCGAATGGCCTTGAGCCGAGCGCTTATCTGACGGAAGTTTTTACCAAACTGCCGCAAGTTAACAGCGTGGAAGATATCGAAGCATTATTGCCTTGGAACGTGAAAGAAAGTAATCAAGGCTGAGCTAGATTAGGCGCTTACCTTAGATTCCACAAAAAATTGATAGATCGAAAATACAGTCAACTTTACTCAAATAAATCTAAAATTAAACTCGGTAGAAAAGGCCCTAATA
>CAXMOZ010000213.1:0-4471 GCA_964195315.1 uncultured Acidimicrobiia bacterium
CCACCTGGCCCCAAAGCACTCAATCGCCGTTCATGTGTAAGCTGTGCTAAAGGATTAGTCTGATCTAAAACCTGAGAAAGCTCACCACGGCTAAAGAAATATTCTATAGCAGAAAATATAGTTCTAGAGTTTATGAGGATCCTCGGCGTCAACAGTTCATAATCCTTAGTGTTCATTCTTTCCTGAACAGTTCTCCTTAGCTTAAGAAAACCTTTACGCAACTCCTCGCCAAACAACTCATCAATAGTTCGAAGACGCCTATTACCAAGATGATCTATATCGTCAATACTTCCTTCATCATTCCTAAGCGTTGTAATGTACTTAATGCAATTTATATAATCTTCAGGCTTCAACGTCATCTCATCGATAGGCACCTCTTGCCCCAACTTCCTATTCAGCCTGAAACGTCCCACAGGACCAAGTTTGTATCTTTTTGAATCGAAAAATTTATCATGAAAAAGCTGCCTAGCCTTGTCCAGCTGTTGTGGATTGCCAGGCCTAAACCTTGTGTAGACCTTTAGCAACGCATCTTCGTGTGATTCCGTATAATCCGTTTCCAGAGTATTAAGTACCAACGGATCAACCATATTTATAATAACTTCAACCTTCTTTAGATTTGAGTTCGCTATTATACCAATAACATCCTCAGTTATCTGGCGTCCAGCCTCCAACATAATTTCACCAGTTTGCGGGTTTATTAATCGACCCACTATATATTTATCCTTAAGCTTAGCTACAGAAGCAGAATCCTTAATACTAACCGTTTCTGTATCATAGAAAATCCTAATAATATCTTCGTCTTTTGAATATTTTTCTGACATGGCCCTCAGGAAACAAGTCGCAGGAAATTTACCACTCTGATCAACCCTTGTGGTTAATACGTTTTTCTTGCCAACTTCCATCTCAATCCAACTACCCCTTTCCGGGATAATCCTACAAGAATGTATCCTCTTTTCCGCACTCATATCCTCAACGAAATCGACACCTGGTGACCTGTGAAGCTGAGTTACAATAACTCTCTCCGTCCCATTGATTATGAACTCACCACCGCCAATCATAACAGGAACTTCTCCCAGGTATACCGCTTCCTCTACCGGCTCATCCTTATTTAATCTCAACCAAACCCTGAGAGGCTTACCGTAAATCAACTTTAACTTCCGACATTCATCTGGCGTATAACGCGGCTTTCCTATTTCGTATTTTAAATACTCAAGGGACACCGTCTCGTCATAGTTTATAATCGGAAATGTCTCCCGCAAAATGGCCTCTAACCCACGATCTTTACGCTTGTGCGGAAGTGCATCTTCCTGCAAAAATGCAGAATAGGCTTTAGTCTGTGTCCTAATCAGATTAGGAAACTCAATCACATCTGCAACCTTACTATAATTCCTTATATTCAACTTTTTCATACTTATTCCGCCAAACAACGTTTTGGAAATGTCTTATGCAAGTTCTACAACTGCACCTGCTTCTTCTAATGCCTTCTTAATTTTCTCTGCCTCTTCCTTAGCAACAGCTTCTTTTATCGCCTTCGGCGCAGCATCAACCAATGCCTTAGCCTCTTTCAATCCAAGCGCTGTTTCTGCACGAACAGCTTTGATAACCTGTATCTTGTTCGGACCAACCTCCTTCAGCACAACATCAAATTCGGTTTTTTCCTCTTGAGCAGCCTCTCCCCCTCCAGCAGCTGCCATACCTGCAGCAGGAACAGCCATTGCTGCAGAAGCAGAAACTCCAAACTTTTCCTCAAACGCCTTCACTAACTGAGAAGCCTCAAGCAAACTCATCCCCTCTACCAACTCTAGCACCTGGGTAATTTTTTCAGTATTCTCCGTTTTCTCCAATTCCGTATCTGTCGTCATTGTATTCTCCTTTTACCTTTCAATCTTTACTATATGTTAAACTTCACTCTTTTTTTCTTTTATTGCACGCAAAACCTGACAAAGTTTATTCGCTGTGGCATTGAATACGCTTGCCAACTGAACCGCAGGAGCATTGAACGCACATACTATTTGCGTCAGAACTACTTCTCTCGGCGGAATCGACGCCAAGACGCTAAGATCCTCAACCGACATCAGCTCCCCATCCACCCATCCACCTACAATATCAAAACCCGGTATTTCCTCAGAACACTTTTTTAACGTTTTAGCTAACTCCACAGCATCGTCATCATTAGTCGCAACAACCGTAGGCGCCGCAAGCAACTGCCCCAGCTCTGAAATCCCAACTTCTTTGAACGCAATAGCTGCAAGTGAGTTTTTTACAACCCTCGCGCTAATATTTTTCTCACCCAGATCCCTCTTCAAAATATTGGTCTGCTGAGCATCTACCCCCTTAAAATTTACCAAAACGAGGTTCTTTCTATCCCTATAATCAGCAACAAGCTCTTCTACAATTAATTTTTTTAATGCTTTAGACATTTTTTATTACTTTAAAATAGTTTGACTATGCAGCCAGAATTATTCTAACACCTGGACCCATAGAAGATGAAATTGATATTTTCTGAACAAATGTACCTTTTGCCGCAGGCGGTCTATTATTAACTATATGCGTTATAAATGACTCAACATTCTCAATCAAATCACTATCAGGAAACGAAACCTTTCCTACTGGCGCATGAACATTTCCACCAGCATCAGTTCTATACTCTATTTTCCCCTCCCTGAACTCCTTAACCGCATTAAGGATATCATTCGTTACAGTACCTGATTTTGGTGACGGCATCTTACCCTGTGGACCTAAAACCCTACCCAATTTACCGACTTTCCCCATCATATCTGGCGTAGAAATCGCAACATCAAAATCCAGCCAGCCTCCCTCTACTTTTTTCAGTAAATCATCACCACCAGCTTCAATAGCACCAGCCTTCTGCGCCACCTCGATTTTGTCATCGCTACCAGCGAATACCACAACCTTAACTTCTTTTCCTATTCCCTTTGGCAACGAGAATGATCCTCGAACCAATTGATCCGAGTGCTTTGGATCAACGCCCAGTTTCATAACAATATCAACCGCTTCATCGAACTTAGCCTTCTTAAAAGCCTTAACGATCGATACCGCCTCACCTACTCCATACTCCTTAGTTTTTTCAACCGCCCTACTTGAATCAATATAACGCTTACCTCTAGACCTCATTATTAGTTTCCTTCATAAACAAAAATATTTCTAACCTTCAACCTTTATACCCATAGAATGAGCAGTGCCTTCAATTATCCTTGCGGCCATATCAATTTTGTTCACATTAAGGTCTGCCAATTTTATTTTTGCAATCTCTTCAACCTGCGCCTTCGTAACACTACCTACCTTTTCCCTGTTCGGCTCAGACGAACCCTTTGCTATACCAACCGCTTTTTTGAGTAATACGGCAGCAGGCGGAGACTTAATAATAAAAGTGAAAGACTTATCCTTAAAGACAGAGATCTCAACAGGCAATGTCATTCCCTGCGCATCTTTTGTCTTCTCATTAAACTGAGTAACAAACTGACCGATATTAACCCCATGTTGTCCTAATGCAGGACCAACAGGAGGAGCCGGTGTTGCCTGCCCTCCAGGAATTTGTAATTTTATCTTAGCGACAGCTTCTTTCGCCATTAAAAGCTCCTATACAAAAAAAATATATTCTATAACGCTTCAACCTGCCAATATTCAAGCTCCACGGGGGTGGGTCGGCCAAATATCGTAAGCATCAGTTTCAAACACCCACTAGTCGGCAAGACCTCCTCAACCACTCCTTCAAAATTCTCAAAAGGACCCTCTTTAACCCTTACACGATCCCCAACGTGAAAATCTATCTCTGCTTTCGGCTTATCTTCGCCTTGCTCTGCCTCCTTCAACAACTTTTCAACTTCACTATCCTTCATTGCGATCGGCCTGTTATCACCACCAATAAAATCTCCGGCCCCAGGAACATCACGAATCATATACCAAACTTCTTCTGGAATCTCTCCCTTTTCACCAACCTCAATCTCTGCCATTACATAGCCGGGATATATCTTTCTCTCGACAACTCTTTTCTTACCGCCTTTGATCTCAGAAACCTTTTCACCAGGAACTAAAATCTGCGGCACGAGGCTTTCAATTCCTTGAATTTTAATACGCTTCTCTAAATCACCCTTAACTTTATCCTCTTTGTTACTTTGAACACGAAGTACAAACCACTTTTTCACCATAATCCAAAATCAAAATTTTTAGCCAAACACTAAAAAAACCTAATATATTATTTGAACCCTACAGATGTATACCCAACAGATAAACGGCTGGAGCGACTTAAACGATGTTAGAATAGACGTGGACCAAAACCCAAAAACAACTCTACACTATTACCCCTCAAACCTGAATACAAAAATCACTTTACAATATATCTATAGCCTTCATAAAAGTAGACACTATCCAGTCAACAAAAAAAACGTAAACACCCATCACAACCAGACAGACAACAACAACAATTGTCGAGCCTACTAATTCGCTCCTT
>CAXMOZ010000214.1:0-58666 GCA_964195315.1 uncultured Acidimicrobiia bacterium
AGGCATAAAAAAAGGGCTACAAATTAATGTAACCCTTTGATTTATATGGTGGGCCTGCGAGGACTTGAACCTCGGACCAATGGATTATGAGTCCACTGCTCTAACCAACTGAGCTACAGGCCCTTTAACTGGTCTTTTTAATCTCATCTTGCGCCTGCATTACTCTTATACCGTACATCCTGTACATATTGCTTGAGATTAAAAATCCTGCGCTAGTTTTCTAGACGCAGGAAGTTTAGGAGTGCGAATTGTATATGAAACTTAGTCGGCGTCAATAAAACTTCTAAGTTGTTCTGAACGGCTCGGGTGACGCAGCTTTCGTAATGCTTTTGCTTCAATTTGACGAATACGTTCGCGGGTTACGTCAAATTGCTTTCCAACTTCTTCTAATGTGTGGTCAGTATTCATATCGATACCGAAACGCATGCGTAGGACTTTGGCTTCTCTTGGGGTCAGGCTTGAGAGAATGTCTCTGGTTGACTCTGACAGGCCAGCATTGGTTGCGGTATCTGATGGCAAAGCTACATTGGTGTCTTCGATGAAGTCACCCAGGTTCGAGTCTTCATCATCACCGATTGGGGTTGCCATGGAGATGGGCTCTTTTGATATTTTGAGCACTTTTCGGACTTTGTCTTCGGGTAGCTCCATGCGCTCTGCTAGCTCATCGGGCTGTGGCTCGCGCCCGAGTTCTTGGAGCATTTGGCGAGAGATGCGGTTGAGCTTATTGATGGTTTCGATCATGTGTACTGGAATGCGGATGGTTCTGGCTTGATCTGCAATTGATCGAGTAATAGCTTGTCTGATCCACCAGGTAGCGTAGGTCGAGAATTTGTAACCTCGGCGGTATTCAAATTTGTCGACTGCTTTCATTAGGCCAATGTTGCCTTCCTGAATGAGATCGAGGAATTGTAATCCGCGATTGGTGTATTTTTTTGCAATAGAAATTACTAGGCGAAGATTGGCTTCTATCATTTCTTTCTTAGCGCGGCGTGCCTTGGCTTCACCAATCGACATCTTCCGATTGATTTCTTTAATTTCGAATACGGTCAGGTTTGATGTGCGTTCTATGGTGCGCAGTCGTTTTTGATGACGCAGTATTTCGTCTTTATTGACGGCCAGTTCTTCGGCATAGCCTTCACCTTTGGCGATGTGGCCATCGATCCAATCAAGGTCGGTTTCATTTGATTTGAATGTGTCGATAAAGACTTTGCGCGGCATTTTAGATTGTTTAACACAGATGCTTAGGATAGTACGCTCATTGAGTCGAATACGGGCGATAACGTCTTTTAGGTTGGTTCCCAGTTTGTCGATAAAGGCAGGCAATAGTTTGATGAGCATTAGCTCATTAACGGCCTTGCTTATGTTGCTTTCGTAAACAAGTATATCGTTGTTTTCATGTCCTTCCATGGCGTCTTGAAAGAAAGTTTCGATCATGACAAAACGTTTCTCAGCTTCTTCTGGGTCGGGGCCGGTATCTTCTATGACTTCATCGTCATCGTCGTCGTCATCGCTAGCCTGTGAAATGGCTGGCATTGGGATGGCGTTTGGATCTTCATCTGGGTCGACATAGCCCACTAGCACATCGGTTAGTTTGGCTTCTTCTTCACGTACTGCGTTGTATTTGTCGATGATCATTCGCATCGTATCTGGATAGCGTGCGAGTGAACTCATGGCTTGGTTTAAGCCATGTTCGATGCGCCGAGCAATTTTAATCTCGCCTTCTCGGGTGAGCAGTTCGACGGTGCCCATTTCGCGCATGTACATGCGGACTGGATCTGTTGTTCTGCCGAATTCACTATCAAGTGAGGCGAGTGCTGCGGCAGCTTCCTCGGCGGCATCTTCGTCTGGTTCGGTTTCGTTGTCGTTTAAAATGTCATTGCTTTCTGCCGGCGTTGATTCATGGACTTTAATGCCCATGTCATTAATCATGCGGATGATATCTTCAATCTGTTCGGGTTCAACGATGCCTTCAGGCAGGTGGTCATTAACCTCGGTATAGGTCAAAAATCCTTGCTCTTTTCCTTTTGCAATTAGCTCTTTAAGACGTGATTGTTGATCTTTATCCATGGTGCCTCGACGATGATGGGATAGGGCAGAGTAATCCGCCAGTATATAAGACCTTATCTTGGTTTTTCAAGGTAATACAATGACAAATTACTGAATAGTGAACAATTGTTTCAGTTCGTTTTTCTCAGACTCTGAGATAGAACCATTTGATTGTAGCTTGGTAATTAAAAGGTTTCTGCGATATTTTATATATTCGTTCTGGAGTCGGTTGAGGCAATCTTGAAACATCTTGTCGAGGCTGGCTTCATCTTCTACCTGAGGGCGCATTGCGGCGAGCTGATAGAGGTGTGATTCATGAGCATCACCCTGGAATCGGTGGAGCAGATTTTGGGTGCTGATGTCCGGTTCATCCTGTATCCGATCTAGTATCTTTAGTAGCAGGTCGATTCCAGGTATTTTGGTTTCTGATAGTTCATATTGATTGCCTATGCCATGCGCCAGTGTCGGTTTTTGTAGTAATAAATTGATGGCGAGCCGGGTGGGTGTCCAAGTTTGTTCTGGCATGTGGATTCTGGTTTCATGATTGTTATCGCCTCGAGACAATAATTTTTGGAGCCGGGCATCATGTTTATCGGAGGTTAGGCTTTCGGCTCTGCTGAGTATCTGGTCTTTTAGACTTTGCAGTGGAATTTTTTTGACGTAGGGGTCCAAACGATCGAGCAGCATTGCTTTGCCTTCGGAGGACGATATATCGCATTCTGACATCAGGGTATCAAACAAAAATTCACTCAGCGTGGCGGCTTTATCAATTTCACTGAGATAGGTTTGTTTTCCAAATTTTTGTATGTAGCTGTCGGGATCGTGCCCTTCAGGTAAAAATAGAAAACGTGCGATGCGACCTTCTTTTAAAGAGGCGAGACATTGCTCTAGTGATCGCCAGGCGGCTTTTTTACCAGCATTGTCACCATCGAAACAAAAAATTAATGATTTGCTGCTTCGGAACAGTTTTTCTATTTGCTCGTTGTTGATGGCGGTGCCGAGTGTTGCAACTGCGGTTTTTACACCGTGCTGCGCGAGCCCAATAACGTCCATATAGCCCTCTGTAATGAGAATATGGTCGATATTATTCGATCCTTTTTTGAGCTCGAACAAACCGTATATTTCGCTGCCTTTGTGAAACACGAGGGATTCTGGTGAGTTTAAATATTTGGGGTTGTCTTCTGGATCGATCACTCGGCCACCAAAAGCGATGGTTCGCCCTCGACGATCTCGAATAGGGAACATTAAGCGATGACGAAATCGGTCATAGGGCTGGCCGTTTTCTTTTTCTATGAGCATGCCTGCCTCGGCCAGTATTTTTTTGTTGCCTGTCAGGTTGTTCCAGCCTTGTGGAGCGAAACCAATAGCGAAATCACGGGCAATATCGCCACTAATGCCTCGTTGCTTGAGATATTCGATGGCGAGTGGGTTTTGCTTGAGCTGGGATTGGTAGTAATTCGAACATTGCTCTAAAGATTCGAATAGTGGATCGAAACTTTGGGTTGATGCTGAGGGTGCCTGGCCTTGCTCATGAGGCACTTCGATCCCCATTGTCTGTGCTAGTGTTTCGATTGCTTCAACAAATTCCATATGGTCATATTCCATCAAAAAGCTGATGGCATTACCGGATTGTTGGCAACCAAAGCAGTGATAAAACTGTTTGTTTTGGCTGACAGAAAAGGAGGCTGATTTTTCGTTATGGAAAGGGCAGCAGGCCCAGTATTCCTTACCTTTTTTTTTCAAGGGGACACGGCTATCGATGACTTCCACAATATCAACTCGATTGAGTAAGTCATCGATAAATGAGCGCGGGATTTTACCTGCCATTAGTTCAAAGAGAGTCCTTTAGCTGGCATTTCTTTGTAACGTGACTGACAACGAATTAAACTCGGTTGCCTTTGGCTTTACCATCCAGATTCTACGTTTGAAGTGGTTGAAGTTTTCGAGGATATATTGACCCCATTCACTGCCTGTCTCGACAACATATTCTTCAATGGCTTCGTTCAGATAAACCCGGTGACTCTCCATACTTTCGTCAGTGATGCGATGAATGTCTATGAGTTCTTTATTGACGCGGTCGATGAAATTTTTGTCGAGGTCAAGCACATAGGCGATCCCACCCGTCATGCCAGCACCAAAATTGAGCCCGGTATTGCCAAGAATAGTCACTATGCCACCAGTCATGTATTCGCATCCATGATCACCAATACCTTCAACGACAGCGTGTGCGCCCGAGTTTCGAACAGCAAAGCGCTCGCCTGCCAGGCCTGCGGCGAGTAGTTTGCCGCCAGTTGCACCGTATAAACAAGTGTTGCCGATGATGGTTGAGTCCTGCGTTTTGAAGTGGCTGTTTTTGGGTGGGGCGATGACAATCTTGCCACCCGCCATGCCTTTACCGACATAGTCGTTGGCATCACCTTCAAGGGTCATGTTAAGACCGCCTGCATTCCAGACGCCAAAACTTTGCCCTGCCGAGCCGATTAATCTTAGATGAATAGGGTTATTAGACATGCCATGATTGCCATGCAACCTGGCGATTTCACCCGATAAGCGTGCACCAATTGATCGATGGATATTCTGCACCTTGTAATGGAATTCGCCACCACTGGCATTTTTGATTGCGGGTAAACAATCAACAACCATTTGTTCTGCCAACTCACCTTTGTCGAAAGGTTGGTTGCGTTCCTGAGTACAAAACTGTGGCAGCTTAGGATCGAGACCGCCATCAGATAAAAGTGGCTCGAGATTTAGGTTTCTCTGGCTTGGTGTATTGCCATTGATGGCTTCGAGTAAATCTGTTCTACCAATTAGATCCTCCATTTTTGTGATGCCAATGGTTGCCATAATCTCCCGTACATCTCTTGCCACAAAGCGGAAGTAGTTTTTGACTTTTTCAACATTGCCGATGAAATGCACTTTGCGTAATGTGGCATTTTGAGTGGCAACACCGGTGGCGCAATTATTGAGATGACATATGCGCAAGTATTTGCAGCCCATCGCAACCATGGGGCCAGTGCCAAAGCCAAAACTTTCTGCACCAAGAATGGCAGCCTTGACGACGTCTAGTCCGGTTTTTAGTCCTCCATCGGTTTGTACACGAACCCGTTCACGTAATTTGTTGGCACGAAGAACTTGATGCGTTTCTGTCAGGCCTAGTTCCCAGGGTGACCCTGCATATTTGACTGAGGTCAATGGACTAGCGCCCGTTCCACCGTCATATCCCGCGATGGTGATCAAGTCTGCATAGGATTTAGCGACACCTGCGGCAATGGTTCCCACACCAGCTTCTGAGACCAGTTTGACTGAGACTAGTGCTTTTGGATTGACTTGTTTTAAGTCAAAAATTAGCTGAGCTAAATCTTCAATTGAATAGATGTCGTGATGCGGTGGCGGCGAAATGAGCGTAATGCCTGGTTTTGAATTTCTTAATTCAGCTATTAGCTCGTTCACTTTGTTGCCAGGTAGCTGCCCGCCTTCGCCAGGCTTAGCACCTTGAGCTACTTTTATTTGCAGCACTTCGGCGTTGACCAGGTAATGTGGTGTGACGCCAAAGCGACCGGACGCGATCTGTTTGATTTTTGAAACACGATCGGTGCCAAATCGAGCTGGGTCTTCGCCGCCTTCGCCTGAATTTGATCGTCCACCCAATTGATTCATCGCTTGTGCCAGAGTCTCGTGAGCTTCGGGTGATAGTGCACCGAGAGACATACCGGCTGAATCAAATCTGGACAGTATATTTTCCAGTGGTTCGACGGTGTCTAGTTCAATCGCTACTTGAGCCTTTAAATGTAGCATGTCGCGTAACGCTGTTGCAGGCCGATTGTTGACAGTTCTAGCGTACAGCTTCCAGTCGTCGTAACTGCCTTCGTTGACTGCTTTTTGCAGTGTGTGGACAACGTCCGGGTTGTAGGCATGATATTCGCCATCGTGCACGTATTTGAGCAGTCCACCCTGGTTGGCCAACTTGCGTGGGTTCCAGGCGAGTTTGGTCAATGCTTTTTGGCTGTTTTCGATATCGCTGAAGTTGATGCCTTCGATCCGGGAAACCGTGCCGCTGAAACAGAGATCGACAACTTCGCTATGCAGGCCGACTATTTCGAATAGTTGTGCGCCGCGATAGCTTGTAATTGTCGAGATGCCCATTTTTGAAATTATTTTATACAGGCCTTTATTGATGCCTCGGCGATAGTTTGTGCCGGTGTTCGGGCATTGAAGGTCGGGCAGTTCGCCTGTGCGAGTCATGCCGACGATGCTGGCGTAAGCAAGATACGGGTAAATGGCAGTTGCACCGTAACCGATTAAGACGGCCATGTGATGGGAGTCTCTCGCGGTACCCGTTTCGACGATGATGTTGGTGTCGCATCGCCCGCCTGTGTGGCAGAGTCGATGGTGCACTGCACCGGTGGCAAGTGCTGCGTGTATTGGCAATCGATGTTGTGGAATGTTTTTGTCGCTTAAAATGAGGATGACAATGCCACGCCTTGACGCCTTTTCAGCCTGGTCTGCGATACCAATAATGGCTTGATGAAGGTCAGTTTCATTGGGGTCGTAACTTAGGTCGAAAGTTTCATGTGGATAGCCGTCGTTGTGTTTCGATAGTAGTTTCAGATATTTTCTTTCGGACAGGATTGGCGAGCTTGTGATCAGGCGGTTGGCGTGCTCGGCACCTTCATTGAATAGGTTGTGTTCTCGCCCAATGCAAGTCTCGAGAGACATGACGATTTTCTCGCGCAGCGGATCAATGGGTGGGTTGGTAACCTGGGCGAACTGCTGACGAAAGCTATCGTATAACGATCTATGGTGCATCGACAAAACCGGCAATGGCGTATCGTCACCCATTGATCCGGTTGCTTCCTGAGAATCTCTAGCCAGTACCTTAAGTATTTGATCGCGTTCTTCGTAGCTGACTTGGAAAAGCTTTTCTAAGCGAGCAAGAACTTCTTTGCTCATCGCTAGCGCAGAGAGGGTGGTATGAGCAGAATTAGCGGTTAGACGCTTGAGACCATCACGCAACCATATTTCATAGGGGTTGCGTTCTTGTAGCATTTTGTCGATGTCGTCCGACAGCAGAAACTTACTTGTTTCGGTATCGATTGCAATCATTTCACCTGGTTTTAATCGACCTTTGGCAACGACGTCCTCCGGTGCATAGTCCCAGATACCAATTTCGGAGCCGAGTGTGATATGACGGTCTTTGGTCATCACCCAACGGGCAGGGCGAAGGCCATTTCTGTCCATCACGCAACAGGCATAGCGACCCTCGGTGAGTACGATGCCAGCGGGGCCATCCCAGGGTTCCATATGCATGGAATTATATTCATAAAATGCTGCGAGTGCTGGATCCATATGATCGACATTTTGCCAGGCTGGCGGTACAAGTAGTCGCATGGCACGGAAAATATCCATACCGCCAGTGAGTAGGAAGTCGAGCATGTTGTCCATCGAGCTTGAGTCAGACCCCGACATGTTGACAAGCGGTTTGATGGCCTCAATATCAGGCAGCAAGTCTGATTTAAATTTGTAGGCACGAGCATTGGCCCAGTTTCGATTGCCCTGTATTGTGTTGATTTCACCATTGTGTGCGAGGTAGCGGAATGGTTGGGCAAGCTTCCATTGAGGCCAGGTGTTGGTCGAAAATCGCTGGTGAAAAACACATATTGCGCTCTCCATATTGTCATCACTTAGGTCAGGAAAAAATATGGGTAAGTTTTCTGGCGTGATTAATCCTTTATAGGACAGTACGCTTGATGACATGCTGGTGATGTAGTAGTAATCATTGATTCGTTTTTGCTCAAGGGCTTCATGTGCTTTTCCGATAGCGCGTCGAGCGAGATATAGTGAACGATTGAATTCGGCGTTGCTGTGGTGTTCAGGCGCATTAATGTAGGCCTGGTATATAGCGGGTTGAGATTTTAATGCTTCTTCGCCACAGGCTGATGCGTCTGTAGGTACTTCGCGCCAGCCAGCAAATTCTAATCCCTGATCTGCAATTTTCTGTTCAATGATTTTTTTTGATACGGCGGTTTCTGCCGCGTGTGGCGAAAGAAATATCATGGCAACTGCATATTCTTCTGAACAAGTTATACCGAGTTCTTGAGCCTTGTTACGAAGAAATGAGTCAGGTTTTTTAATTAATAAACCGCAGCCATCACCAGATTTTCCATCTGCAGCAACTGCGCCACGATGAGTGAGGCGAGCGAGGGCCGCAATGGATGTTTTTATAAGCCAGTGACTCGGTTTGTCATCTATGTTAGCTATTAATCCGAAGCCACAGCTGTCTTTTTCAAAACTTGGCTGGTAAAGGCCTTTAAGTTGAGTATCTAGGCTCATTGGTGGGACTCTCAGTGAGGCAAAAAGGGCGCTATTATACCTGCCAAGTTCTGTGTGGTTCAATGTTTCGGTTGAAGCTGAATTTCTGCAATAATAACTTAAAATGCGCACCAAAGCGGTGCGATTTATTTTTAGCAGTGGGTCAGCGTTTTTTCTAACAGGGCTGGGTCGTAATCAGAAGTGATGATGGCCTCGCCTAAGCTTTTGAGCAATATAAACTTAATTGTGCCATTAACTACCTTTTTGTCGATGGACATGGCGTCCATGTATCGATCAACTGTCATGTCAGAGGGTGATTTGACTGGTAGTTTAGCTTTTTGAAGTAAATCAATGGTACGTTGTCTTACACTGTTATCGATCCATTGCTGACGATAAGATAAGTCAATCGCCATCACCATTCCTGTTGCGACCGCTTCACCATGAAGCCAATTTCCGTAACCCATCACTGCTTCTATTGCGTGACCGAAGGTATGCCCTAAGTTTAGTATGGCCCGAATGCCAGATTCTTTTTCGTCTATAGAGACAATGTCAGCTTTAGTTTGGCACGACACCAATACGGCTTGAGCAATTGTGTCGCTATCTCGCGCCATGAGTTTTTCGATGTTTTGTTCTAACCACTCGAAAAACTTAGAATCATGGATTAATCCATACTTGATGACTTCGGCCAAGCCGGCGCTGAATTCTCGGTCCGGCAGTGTTTTTAGGGTCGATATGTCAACGATAACGCACTGGGGTTGGTGAAAGGCACCAATCATATTTTTGCCAAGAATGTGGTTGACGCCAGTTTTACCGCCAACTGAAGAGTCGACTTGAGATAGGGTAGTGGTTGGAATTTGAATGAAATTGACGCCACGCTGAAATACGCTTGCTGCAAAACCAGTGATATCTCCAACGACGCCACCACCGAGTGCAATTAAAGTGGTTTGCCGGTTATGCTTTTTCTCTAGTAACGTTGTGACTATTGTCTGGACTGCTTCGAGGGTTTTAAATTGCTCACCATCTTCAAGGATGACGCAGTCATATTGAATGTTTTGGCTGTCTAAATTGGTTTTTATTTGTTCTATGTAGAGTGGTGCAATTGTTGTGTTTGAAACAATCAATGCCATATGCCCTTTAATATATCGGCACAGTAATTCTTGTTTAATCAGTAGGTCGCTGCCAATAAAAATGGGGTAGCTTCTATCGCCAAGTTCGACGTTTAGTGTGTGATTGTGTTCCATAAGCTAATTGAGTGAGTCGGGCAGTTGGGTAATAATATCGGTGGCAAGCTTTCGCGCTAATCGACGGTCTGTCTTGATAATTAAGTCAGCCAGATCGAGATAAATAGGGCGTCGAGCTTCGAATAAACTTTCTAAACGCTGACGTGGGTTGTCAGTCTGTAGCAGTGG
This sequence comes from uncultured Acidimicrobiia bacterium, assembly GCA_964195315.1. Classification (GTDB taxonomy): domain Bacteria; phylum Pseudomonadota; class Gammaproteobacteria. The sequence continues at coordinate 9,765 of CAXMOZ010000214.1, forward strand.
TCTTTTTTTGTCTCGTCTCAAGCGATGCATTTGTTGGTTAACTGAGGTATCGAGAAATATGACGAAGCCATTTGATTTTAATAATGCCTGGTTTTCATCTCGAATCACCGAGCCGCCACCTGTTGCTATGACCTGGTTATTTTGATTTAGCAGATCATGCAGTGCCTGTGTTTCTCGGTCTCGAAATCCACACTCACCTTCAACGTCGAAAATTCTAGGTATGTCCACGCCTGTTTTGTGTTCGATGTAATGATCGCTATCGTGAAATTCGCGATTCAATTTTTTGGCCATTATGTGGCCGATAGTCGACTTTCCTGACCCCATTGGTCCGATAAGAATGATATTTCGATTATTCATGCCGATATGATACTAGAAGTTGCCAGAATTAATCATGCTAAGCGAATAATAATTTGAGGTTTGTTTCGATTAACGGTTGAACCGTAGCGTTACTATTTAGAAAGCTAGATGTAACTATTGAATGTCTTGGTATCGAGCACAAAAAAAGCAGCGCACAGGCTGCTTTTTTGTGTTCGATCAAATTGGTGTTACTGAACGTTTAGATTAACACCTTGAAGGATCTTCGGCGTCACGAAGATAAGTAATTCTGATCGGTTATCAATAGCACTAGTGGTTCTAAATAATTGACCCAGAATAGGTATGTCGCCCAGTAGTGGTACCTTGGTCACTGTATTTGACTGAGTCGTTTCGTAGATACCACCCAGAACGACGGTTTGGCCGTTATCGACGAGTAATTGTGATTGGACTTGACGAGTATCGATGGTCGGCGCTGAAATACCCGCTGCACCGAATGTCACCAGACTGCCCTGTGTATCTCGTTTTACTTCAAGGTCCATAATGACTCTGTCATCAGGCGTGATTTGAGGAGTTACTTCCAATGAAAGAACAGCCTTTCTAAAACTTAAAGTTGCCTGCCCATCACTAATGCTAAAAAACGGAATTTCTACACCTTGCTCAATTTTGGCTGTATGAGAGTCTGATGTTATTACACGAGGGCTAGAGACTACTTCGCCTCTGCCTTCTATCTGAGCGGCAGATAACTCAAGTTCCAATAAGGTTCCTAATGGTAGTTTGGCTAAGGCGAGTGCAAAAGTACCTGCAGCATTTTGAGCCGGTAAATTTGTGTTTAAGCCACCGCCACCGAGTGAAAATCCACCACCATTTTCTGCATCTGCAACTCCCACGAGTGACCCTGATGTTGTTGTTGTAGAGCTGTTATTAGCATTAGTACCAGTTACACCAAATCGAGCACCGAGTTCTTTGCTAAAGTCGTCGTTTGCCACGACTACTCGTGATTCGATCAATACTTGACGAACAGGGATGTCGAGTTCAGCCAGTAACTGCCTAACACTGACTAAGCTTGAATTGATGTCTTTTACCAATAACGTATTCGTTCGAACATCGACGCTGATTGATCCTCGGCCAGATAGGATAGTGTTGTCCTTCTGTTTTAGTAAGTCAGCCATTTCCTGAGCTTTTGCATAGTTGACTTTGATGAACTCAGTACGAAGCCGCTCGAGGTCTTCAACCTGCTTCCTTGATTCGAGTTCGAGTTTCTCGCGAGCTGCTATCTCGTCAGTTGGTGCAATTAGAATGACATTACCAGCTCTTCGCTGCCCCAGTCCTTTTGTCTTTAGAATGATGTCCATGGCCTGATCCCAGGGCACATTGTTCAACCTTAGAGTTAGGTTGCCTGTTACCGAGTCACTGACAACCAGGTTGAGACCTGTGAAATCAGCGAGTAACTGCAGAACAGAGCGCACTTCTATATCCTGAAAGTTAAGTGACAAGCGCTCACCCGTGAAACCGAACTTGTCTTTTTTCTTCTTCTCTTCTTCTTCCTTTGTAATCGGTGCTACTTCGATGGTATAGATTAAATCAGTTTGATAGGCCAGATGTTCGAAATCACCATCAGATGCAATGGTCATTCGAATATTGGCTCCATCCTGTATGGTATCAATGTGACTTATAGGTGTTGCGAAGTCGCCAACCTCCATGCGCCGTTGTAGCTCTTTCGGTAATTGTGATGAAACAAACTCGATATAGATCACGTTATTTTCTCGCCAGACATCGGTGCTTATGGATGCGTTGGTCATGTTGATAATAATGCGACCCTCTCCATTTTTTCCACGTTTAAAATCGATGTTTGTAATGCCCTTTGCGATACCTATAGTTGAATCTGTCAGTGAGGCGTTAGTAATAGTTGGTGCCTGGATGTTGCCTTTCACAAGACCTGATTGATTTGCACCAGCTAGTGTTAAAGTCATTTGATTGCCACTAACCTCAGTTGAGAATGCTGTTTTTTGTGTCAGATTTAGCACAACGCGGGTACGGTCCTTAGAAGCCGCAGAAATGATGCTTTGCATGCTACCGATCCCGACCTGCATATTTCTTTGTTGCAGCTTGTTTGAGGTGCCTGCAAAGTCGAGTGCAATTCGCGCGGGTTGGTCGATAGTGAAGGTTCGAGGCTCTATTGCGGCTTCATCGAAAGTGAAGACAAGCTGCACCGCGTTATCGGTCAATACAGAGTAGTCGAGCCCTATCAAATTCCTAGCAATGGCGCTATTGATGCCTACAGTTAGTAGAACAATACCAACGAGTGAGAATGTTAAGCTTCTATTCATTATAGTTTTGTGGGTAATTGATTTCATGGGATTTTCCTCTCGCTACTCAATCAACGCTATGGCTGATGAACGTTCGATGTAGTTGCCTAGTCCGTCTGGTACAATTTCAGTCAATTCTATACTCTGATCTGTAACAGAGATAATACGCCCGTGGTTCTGACCTATGTATTGACCTACGAGTACTCGGTGTACTGTATTATCTGGTGCGAATATCAGCCCCCACTTGACGCCATCCTGGGTAACTGAGCCCTTTAGGCGCAATGTATCCAGAGGGAAGTCTTCTAGTGGTTCACGTACCCGATCAATATTTGGTTTGGGACCATTGGCCAGATTATTAATAGCCTCAGGATTTACATTTGGACGTCTAAAATCAACCAATTTGAAAGGGTCACGTAAATCGTGTGAGGTGTATTCAAAGTTTTGATAGGGTTGGAACTCAGGTATTGGATCAATTCTACCCGGTGGTTGGCTAATAGTTTGTTGTGCAAATTGTTGCAAATCCCCCAACCCTTGATTACAGGCTGAAACAAGTCCACAAGCGATCAAAATGGCAGGGAGGCGTAAACAATGTGTGTATTTAGACATTACTGTTCATCCTCCTGGAGGTAACGATAAGTTTTAGCGGTTGCAGACATGCTGAGCTTGCCTTGTGGCTTATTGTCATTGCTTGCTATGGGTGATAGTTTTAAATTGCTTATAGTCACTATTCGCGGTAATGCAGCAATGCCACTGATAAATGATGCCAGCTGATGAAATGAGCCAGTTACTTCGAGTGTTATTGGCAGCTCTGCATAGAAACCCTTCTTTTCTTCAGCGCTTGGTTTGAACCTTTTAATTTCAAGGCCGCTCGCCAAACCAGTTTGTGATACATCCACCAGCAGTGATTCGACATCTGTCTTTTCTGGAAGTTGGCGCAGCAGTGCGCCAAATGAAATGCGCATTTCTGCTAACTGCACTTTATATAGTTCGAGCTTTGCAGCTCTGTCTGCTTTTAATTTAAATTCGCCTCTTAGCTCAATTTCCTTCTTTTCGTGTCGCTCCAATTGGGTGAACTGGTCTTTTGTGTCGAAATATAAGCCTAATCCGATGACGGCTACAAAAATTAACACAAGTATAGAAAGCTTAACTGAAAGAGGTGCCCTGCCAATATTTTCAGGCTCGAGGTGATGCTGGATCTCTTCAAAATTCATTATTGAATGCCTCCATCATTGGTCTCTTCCTCTGTAGCATTAGGCGATGTTTGCTTGACAGTTAGTGTGAATGCGCTGATACGATTCACCTTTTTGTCTTCGATTTGAATAACAGTTAGGTTTGGGTCTTTAAACCAATCAGAACCACTCAAGTTTCTCATGTAAGTTGATACTCGAGCATTAGATTCTGCCTCACCATTCATCACCAGGTTGCCGCCAGTTTGAGTGAGTGACTGAAGGTAAACGCCGTTTGGAACAGTGCCGACAATTTCAGTAAATAAATGGACGATAGACGGTCTGCTTCGTTGCAGCTCCTGAATCACTTCCATTCGTTCCAGAAGGCTACGACGAACTTTTCGCAAGTCACTAATTTCTGTAATTTGTTTGTCTAGTGTTCTAATTTCATTCGAAAGAAAGTTATTCCGCGACAGTTGATAGTCGATTTTTGCACCCATCTGAATGTGAATGAGAAGCATAATCGCGCCAGCTAGAAGCAACGATAATACACTCCAAACGCCAAACTGTTTTTTCTGCTCCTGTCTTTCCCATTCTCGCCAGGGCAGTAGGTTAATTCTGGTCATAGGTATTCTGCTCCTCGAATGGCTAGTCCTGCTGCAATGAGGAACGAAGGCGCATCTGATTCAAGATTTGCTTTGTTGACTTTGTTTGAGGATGACATGTCCATGAAAGGGTTGGCTATTGTGGTTGGTACACCAATATGAGATTCGGTTAGTTCAGCCAAGCTTGGCAAGCATGCAGTGCCGCCTCCGAGTATCAGGTGATCAATAGCGCCATTGTCACCACCCGCTGAATAAAAAAACTGTAAAAACCGACTTACTTGTTGAGCAGTTGTTTCTTTGAATGGATTAAGCACTTCTGGTTCGTAGTTATCAGGCAACCCACCTTGTCGTTTAGCGAGTCCTGCTTCATCATATGACAAGCCGTAGCGGCGCATTATTTCTTCGGTTAGTTGTTTACCGCCAAAGTTTTGTTCGCGGGTATAAATAAGTTTATGGTTGCTGATGACGCTAAGGCTCGTCATAGTGGCACCGATATCAACAATGGCAATAATCTTGTCCATGCCTTCATCTGGCATTTGTGATGCCATCGATGAAAATACTGATTCGATAGTATATGCTTCGATATCGACTATCTTTGGTGTCAAGCCAGCAAGCTCTACTGCTGCGACTCGGTCATCCACATTTTCTCGGCGACAGGCGGCCAGTAGCACATCAACTGTTTCGGGGTTGTTTTCGGTTTGACCCAAAATTTGGAAGTCGAGGTTTACTTCTTCTAGCGGGTAAGGGATGTACTGATCGGCTTCTAGTTGTATCTGCCCTTCCATCTCGTCTTCAGAAAGAGAGATAGGCATTGTTATTTTTTTCGTGATTACAGAAGAACCGGCAACCGCTATGGCAACATCTTTAGTTTTTATTTTTGACTTGTGCAGCGCACGCTTTACACTTTCGCCTACGGCTTCGACCTCGGCGATGTTTTTTTCGACTACGGCGTTTGCGGGCAGCGGTTCAACAGCTATGCCTTCTATACGGTAGCTAGATCCAGTTTTGCTGAGCTCCATTACCTTTACGGATGTTGAACTAATGTCTAAACCAATCAATGGTGGTTTTTTTCGAGATAAAAACACAGGGTTCCCTCAGTTGTGTGCCTATGTCCACTAATCTTATATGATAAATTACATTAAGATCTAGTCGTAAGTGTATAAAATGTTAAATAATTCTGTTTCAACTGCAATCGAGTCTAGTTCAAGAAAATGATCTTGTCGATATTTTTCATGTGTTTCTTTATGTTTATAGTCTAAGTTTATGATAAAACTAGTAAAAATAATATCCATGCTCTTTGCTACCGGGTCTATTGTATTACTCGCAGGGGGGGGCTATATCTATGGTTTTTTGGTGCCTAACCTGCCTTCTATAGAAAATCTGGAGGATACCCAGCTTCAGGTGCCGATGCGCATTTATGATAAAAATGAAATTTTGCTGGCCGAATTTGGAGAGCATAGGCGAATTCCCGTTGTTTTCGAGGAGATTCCAAAGCACATTATTGATGCCTTTGTGTCTGCCGAGGATAGTCAATACTGGACTCATTTTGGTGTCGATCCACAGGCTTTAATGGCCGCAGCTTACCAGTTGATAACAACCGGGAAAAAGACCCGTGGTGGCAGCACAATTACTATGCAGATGGTGAAAAACTATTTTTTTAGCTCAGAAAAAACATATACCCGAAAGCTCAATGAGATATTACTGGCGTTGAAAGTGGAGAGAGAGTTAAGCAAAGAAAAAATAATGGAGCTCTATCTGAATAAAATCTATTTGGGTCATCGCTCGTATGGGTTGGCAGCAGCAGCTCAGGTTTATTACGATAAATCGATGAGCGAGCTTTCTCTGGCGCAGGCAGCCATGATAGCTGGTTTGCCGAAGGCGCCTTCGAAGTACAATCCAATCATAAACCCGGAGCGGGCACTGATAAGACGTAATCATATTCTAGGTCGAATGAAAATTTTAGGGTATATCGATGATGAGGAGTTTTCGCTGGCTAAGGATGAAGAAGTCACTGCTGAGTTACATGCGAGACGTACTGTGGCTGATGCTCAGTATGTTGCTGAGTCTATTCGCGCAGAGTTATTCGAAACGTATGGCGACGATGTCTATAAAACTGGGTTGAATGTTTATACCTCTATTGATGGTGAGCTGCAGGGCGCTGCAAACACAGCGTTACGAAGGGCATTGCTTGATTACAGTCGTCGCCATGGTTATCGCGGCGTTGTTGATAATATCGATTTAAGTTTAATTGAGGAGGACCCGTTTGAAGAAGATCTTGTTAGTGATGAACGTATTGGTAATTTACGCAAAGGCGTAGTTTTAACGGTGAATGAATTAGCTGCAACGGTATTAATATCGAATTATGAGCAGGTTGATGTATTGTTTAAAGGGGGCGTTGACTGGGCTGGTGAATTTATAAAGGTCGATAAGCAAGGTCGAAAACCAAAAGCGGTGTCGGATGTATTGGCTTTAGGTGACGTCATTTGGCTAGAGCAACGCGGTGAGTCGTGGCTGCTGGCCGATGTGCCTCGAGTTCAGGGCGCTCTGGTTTCTATAGACTCTAGCAATGGTGCTATTCGAGCGATGGTGGGTGGTTTTGACTATTTCCAAAATAAGTTTAATCGAGCAATGCAGGCGAAGCGTCAACCAGGTTCAAATTTTAAGCCGTTTGTTTATTCAGCTGCACTCGAAAAAGGTTTTACAGCGGCAAGCATTATTAATGATGCCCCTGTTGTATTTGATGATGACTCATTAGAGGCGGCCTGGCGACCAGAAAACTATTCGGGTCGAGTATATGGCCCTACTCGTTTACGAGAGGCGTTGGTTAAGTCGCGCAATTTGGTATCTATCAGAATTTTAAGGTCAATTGGGTTAAAATTCGCCACAGAATATGCGCAGAAGTTTGGTTTCTTGCGAAAAGACATGCCTTATGATTTGTCACTGGCGCTCGGAAGTGGTGCTTTTTCACCACTTGAAATTGCTCGAGGTTATACGGTTTTTTCTAATGGTGGGTACTTGGTAGATCCTTATTTGATCAGTCGGGTTGAATCGGGTTCGGGTGAAATTATTCTCGAAAATATACCTCGAATTGTTTGTGACAATTGCACCATAGAAGCACCTATCGAGCAGGAGGCGGTTGTTGAGAGTGCGGTTTTAGATGCAGAGGAGTTAGCTATCGAAGACACCGTTGAATTGATCGAAAAGCCGGTGGTTGAATACGCTCCGCGAGTTATTACGGCGCAAAATGCATTCATCATGCGCTCTATTATGCGTGAAGTGGTTCAAAGAGGAACGGCAGTTCGCGCCAAGGCCTTAGGCAGAAGAGATATTGGTGGAAAAACAGGGACTACGAATGACCAGGTTGATGCATGGTTTAGTGGCTTTAATGATCGGGTGGTTACGACCGCCTGGGTTGGGTTTGATAATCAGCAAACATTAGGCTCTAGAGAGACTGGTGGCAGAGCAGCATTGCCGATTTGGATTGAGTATATGCGTTCAGCATTAAGAGGCGTGTCTGAAAATCTAGAGCAGCAACCAAATGACATGGTAACCGTCAAGATTGATGCAGAAACTGGAAAGCGGGCAGGTCGAGATACAGCAAATAGTCGATTCGAGATTTTCAGAGCCGCAAACGCGCCGAAGGATCTTGTTTTTTCGGGATCAAGTAACGATTCATCTGGTCAGTCGCCATTAGTTGAACCAGAGAATGAAGATGAAATGGTCGAAGAAATTTTCTAATTTTAACCAGTTAATCTCAACGAGATGATTTCACTAGCAATCAGACCCTATTGGCGGACTTCATAGCCGTACTCATGTACGGCATCAACCACAACTTTGAGATGGTCTGGATTGACTGCGGGATGTATGCCGTGCCCTAAATTAAATACATGTCCTGGGCCAGATCCGAAATCAGTTATTATTTTTTTGACTGCGGCGCGTATTGTGTCGGGTGCTGCATAAAGCGTGCAAGGGTCGAGGTTGCCTTGTAACGCCACTTTATGCCCAACCCGTTGTCTGGCTTCGTTTATATTGATCGTCCAGTCTAAACCAACGGCATCACAGCCAGTGTCGGCTGTCGCCTCTATCCATTGTGCGCCGCCTTTTGTAAAGAGGGTGACCGGAATTTTTTGTCCGTCGTGATCAGTCTTTAACTGAGATACAATTTGTTGCATGTAGTTAAGTGAGAATTCTATATAAGCTTCGGGGGACAGTACGCCACCCCAGGTGTCAAATATCATGACTGCCTGCGCACCGGCTTCAATTTGTGCGTTCAAATACGACACAACCGACCGGGACAGTTTATCAAGAAGACGATGCATGGCTGCTGGGTTTTCATACAGCATACCTTTGACATAACGATAGTCTTTCGAACTGCTGCCTTCTACGGTGTAGGTGGCAAGTGTCCATGGGCTGCCGCTAAAACCAATTAAAGGTACTTTCCCATTGAGCTCTTGTCGGATCAAAGTGACTGCGTCTGTAACATAGCGCAGGCTTTCTGATGGGTCAGGCACCCCCAATTTGTCAACATCGCGCTCACAGCGGACGGGGCGTTCAAATTTTGGTCCTTCACCTTCGACAAAATAAAGGCCCAGTCCCATTGCGTCGGGGATGGTTAGAATGTCAGAAAATAGTATTGCTGCATCCAGATCGAAACGACGTAAGGGTTGTAATGTCACTTCACAGGCGAGCTCTTTGTTTTTACATAGGTCGAGAAAGCTGCCTGCCTGCTTTCGTACTTCTCGGTATTCTGGTAGGTATCGACCAGCCTGACGCATGATCCAAACGGGCGTGGTATCTGTTGGTTGACGCAGTAGCGCCTTGATCATGCGATCATTTTGTAGCGGAGCAAATTTCAATTCGGGTGTTTCCTATTGAGTGTTCCCTATAGAGTAATGCCTATAGAGTAATGCCTAGAGGTCAAGGTAATCGAGCATGCCTTCAGCCGCTTTGCGTCCTTCATAAATAGCGGTTACGACGAGGTCTGACCCTCGAACCATATCCCCACCAGCAAAAACTTTTGGATTTGATGTTTGAAAATGATGAGCCCCAGGTTCAGGAGCCAGTTCAGGCGCAATGACCTTTCCTGTGTCATCGATCTCAATTTTTGATGAAGTGAACCAATCGGCTGGGTTAGGTCGAAAACCAAAGGCGATTACGACAACGTCAGCTTTGAGGCTTTGTTCTGATCCTTCAATGACGCGAGCGACACGGCGACCATTTTTGTCTGCATCTCCGAGTTCAGTAGAGATGAATTCCACGCCTTCGGCACGGTCGGTCCCAAAGATTTCAATCGGTTGGCGGTTAAATAAGAACTTAACGCCTTCCTCTTTGGCGTTGGCGACTTCTTTCATCGAGCCAGGCATATTGGCTTCATCGCGGCGATAAACGCAGGTGACACTTTTAGCGCCTTGTCGTATCGCGGTTCGGTTGCAATCCATTGATGTATCACCACCACCGAGGACAATGACATTTTTGTCTTTGAAGTTGATAAAATCAGGTTTTTTACTGGTATCGAAATCAATTTCATTATGAATGTTTGATATCAGGTACGGAAGAGCCTCGTGGACGCCTAATTTATCTTCTCCAGGAAATTCGCCTTTCATAGAAGTATAAGTGCCCATGCCGAGAAAAACTGCGTCATATTCCTCAAGCAAGGTCTCGAATTCTATATCCTTGCCAATTTCGCAGTTCAGGTTGAACTCAATGCCCATGTCCTCGAACATTGTTCGGCGGCGAGTTATAACATCTTTCTCAAGTTTGAATGGAGGGATACCGAAGGTGAGTAATCCACCGATCTCTGGGTTCATATCATATAGAACTGCCTTGACACCATTACGTGTCAATACATCGGCACAGCTAATACCCGCTGGGCCAGCGCCCACTATGGCGACTTTTTTGCCGCTAGCAACAACATCGGATAAATCGGGTGACCAACCCTGAGCAATAGCGGTATCAGTTATATATTTTTCGACTGAACCTATGGTGACGGCACCGAATCCAGTATTCAATGTGCAAGCACCTTCACACAGTTTATCTTGAGGGCACACGCGACCGCAGACTTCGGGTAGGCTGTTGGTCTTGTGAGACATTTCAACTGCTTCAATTATATTACCTTCGGCAACTAACTTTAACCAGTTGGGGATGTAGTTATGAACGGGGCATTTCCATTCACAATAAGGATTGCCACATTCTATGCAACGTTCCGATTGATCTGCTGCCTGATGCTGGCCAAAACCATTATAGATTTCACCAAACTCAACTATTCTACTAGAGGCTGATTTTTTAGCTGGATCAGCACGTTGCTGATCCATAAACTTGAATACGTTTGGCATTAGGAGCTAGCCTCTGTGCGGTGCTTGTGCTAAGCGAGTTTAGATTTTATTAATTGACTAACTTGTCCAACGTCGGCTCGACCTTGTAGTTGAGGTTTAAGAATGCCCATTACTTTGCCCATTTCCTTTATCGAGGTAGCGCCAGTGCTGTTAATTGCTTGTTCGATTAACTCGGCTATTTTCTCTTCAGAAAGAGACTCGGGTAGGAATTCTTTAAGAATGACAAGTTCGGCTTCTTCAATTGCAATTAAATCATTGCGGCCAGCCGCAGCGAACTGACTGATTGATTCGCGCCGCTGTTTCGACATTTTGTCAAGAACACCGACGATGCGTGCATCGTCAAGTTCAATTCTTTCGTCGACTTCAATTTGCTTGATTGCGGCAAGCATAGTGCGAATCACTAGCAGTCTGGCCTTTGTGGCCTTTAGAACGGATTTATCGCCATCTTTTTTCAAAGACTTCATTGACGATATCATCTCAGACTTAAGTTGTTCTTTTAGATTGGCTTCTGACATTTCGGCAGAAACTTTAGTACATACGACGTCGAGTACCGAAATCCTTGGATATACGCTTGAAGTTACGCTTTACTGCGGCGGCAGATTTACGCTTTCGCACAGCCGTTGGTTTTTCGTAATGCTGACGACGACGCGTTTCGGTTAGAACACCGGCTTTTTCGCAAGATCTTTTGAATCGACGGAGTGCAAAATCAAACGGTTCGTTGTCCTTTACTTTAACTGATGGCATATTAAAAAATATCCGGTATGTTGAATTTCTGGCGAAGAAAAATCTCTCACGCCGCTTTTAAGGACGACAATTATAAGGAGGCGGTATTAAATATCAATTGGCAATTACAAATAAGTTAAGGTTTAGGGTGAAAATATGAAGGTTTTGGGCCTGGAAAGCTCTTGTGACGAGACAGGGATCGCAATATTCGATAGTGAGAGTGGTGAAATATGGCAGCGGTTGTATTCTCAAATCGAAAAACATCGTGAATATGGTGGCGTAGTGCCTGAATTAGCGTCGCGAGATCATGTCGTCAAGGCGGCACCAATGATCAAGGATATTCTGTCAGAATTTGGTTCTTTAGATGATATCGATGCTATCGCTTACACCCGTGGACCTGGATTGATTGGGGCTTTAATGGTGGGAGCGAGTATCGCGCGCGGTTTGGCCTGGGGATCGGATAAACCTTTGCTTGGTGTTCATCATATGGAGGGGCATTTGTTAGTGCCGATGCTTTCTGATGATAAACCAGAATTCCCGTTTGTGGGGCTGCTGGTCTCTGGTGGGCATACCATGTTGGTCGATGTTCGGGCAGTAGGTGATTATCGGATTTTGGGTGAGTCTCTCGATGATGCCGTTGGTGAGGCGTTTGATAAGACAGCCAAGTTGCTAGGCTTGCCTTATCCGGGTGGGCCTGAATTAGCGGCTCTAGCGGATCAGGTGAGTGAGTCACGGTTTGTATTTCCACGTCCGATGGTCAATCGGCCCGGGCTTGAGTTTAGTTTTAGTGGGTTGAAAACGGCAGCGCTCAATATTATTCATCAGCATCAGCCCTTAGACGATTCTTTGCGAGCCGAGATTTGTTTTGCGTTTCAGCATGCCGTAGTTGATACCTTGCGTATTAAGTGTGATCGGGCGCTCACCGAAACCGGTTATTCTCGCTTGGTAGTGGCTGGCGGGGTAGGTGCTAACAGGCGCTTGCGCGAAGTATTATCTGCGTTAACACTCGGCCGATCGGGTAAAACTTATTTCCCTGCACACGAGTACTGCACGGATAACGGGGTGATGATTGCTTATGCAGGTGCTTTGAGGTTAGAGGCTGGCTTACAGGATGATGATGTTTGCGACGTATTGGCACGTTGGTCACTTGAAGATTTGGTTGAAATTCCAGCCTGATATTTTTATGGGTTGAGCTTTACAGGGTGTTAGGCGCTTAAATATGACGTGGTTAAGCCTCAGTGCCGCTGAGTAAGCGCTGGATGTTGCTGCGGTGACGCCAGATCAATATTGATGATATCAGGCAGAATACTAAGGTGACATAGGTTGTAGAGCCGGTCCAATACACCAGTAAGGGTAGGGCGCTAAACGCTATGATGGCGGCCAGTGATGATATCTTGAATACTTTGGCAAATAATAGCCAAATTGCGATAATGGCGAGACCAATCATCCAGTTAAACCCGACCGCTACAGCAATCGATGTTGCTACACCTTTGCCGCCTCTAAATCGAAAGAATAGTGGGTAACAATGCCCCAGAAATGCACACAAGCCGGTCAGCGCAACGACTAATTCGCTGGTCGTTAACCACTGTGCCACGAGGATCGGGATTAGGCCCTTTAATGAATCTCCCGTGAGCGTTAAAAAAGCCGCTTTCTTACCCGCTATGCGCAATACATTGGTGGCTCCTGGGTTGTTTGAGCCGTCACTTCTTGGGTCGGTAAAGCCCATTAGTTTGCTTAAGATAATGGCGGAGGAAAGCGACCCTAGGATATAGGCGGCGATCAATAGGCTGGTTGTTTCGAATAATGTGGTAGTCACGTTATCTGGCTGTTGTTTTTGTTGGGATGTGGCGGCACTCTAGCAGAATATATTAGGTTTGGCAGTATGCGATTTAAAGGTTAAGAGCGTGAATGAAAGATAAAAATGTGAAGAAAGTATTGTCGGTTGATCGATCAGGTCAAGGTGAGCCTATTATCTTGTTACATGGCTGGGGTATGAGTGCGTCTATTTTTGATCCGCTTCAGGAACTGTTGTCTCATCAGCGTGAAGTGATTACGGTCGACTTGCCTGGCTACGGACAAAGTCAATGGGATGAGTCGCTAAATTTCGAAGATCAAGTGGCATTGATTAGCGATCAAGTGCCAGAGGGTGTTCTGTTAGGCTGGTCAATGGGAGGCCTATACGCCACCGAAATGGTAAGGCAAAAGCCACATCGTTTTAATCGTTTGATTTTGATGTGTAGTAACCCTTGTTTTGTGTGTCGCGAAAATTGGCCTTTTGCGGTAGATGCGTCAGTATTTGAGCTTTTTTCTCAGTCTCTACAGCGCGGTTGGCGGGGCACAATAAAGCATTTTTTATCATTGCAAATGTTAGGCAACCCTAATGCTCGTCAAATGGTTCGAGATTTATTGATTAAGCTCGAGCAGGCAGGTGAGCCCGATGCGGCGGCCTTGCGTTTTGGGCTCGATTTATTGAAGTCTGCAGATACCCGTTCAGTGTTATCTCGATTGGAAATACCCATCGATATGATGTTTGGTCGACTTGATGCATTGGTTCCAGTTAGCGTAGCGAAAGAAATCAGTAAAGTTAACCCTAAGATTCAGGTAGACTCGCTGGCCGATGCCGCACACGCACCATTTTTATCGCATACGGCACAAATTGCCTCTATGATCACTAGTAGATAGTGAATCGAATCATGGTTGATTTTTCACTCCCTAATACTTAAGTAAGGTTTCACTCTTGGATTTGCTGAATTTGCCTCGGCTAGATAAGGCTGCGGTTAAAAAATCATTTAATCGCGCGGCTAAAACTTATAATCATTCTGGTGTCTTGCAGGAAGAGGTGCTTTCGAGATTGCTAGGTCGATTACAATATGTTCGGCTCGAGCCCGCGTCGATTATCGATATTGGTTGTGGTACGGGTCGAGGCGTTGCTGGCTTACAGAAAGTTTATTCTGGTGCTAAAGTGGTCGGTCTTGATATGGCTTATTCGATGCTGCAAGAGACTAAAAAACAATTCGGGTTCCTAAGTAAGAAGCGAATGGTCAATGCTGATATGGAGCGCTTGCCGATTGCTAGTGATTGCTTCGATCTGATGTTTTCCTGTTTGGCCATACAGTGGGCGAACGATCTTAATGTCGTGTTTAATGAAGTGGCTCGTATTGGTAAACCTGGCGGTCTGTTCATGTTCGCCACTTTTGGGCCGTCAACACTTGTCGAGCTTCGGGACAGTTGGTTTGAAGTCGACCAGCGTCCGCATGTGCATCAATTTATTGATATGCATGATATTGGTGATGCTTTGATGAAGGCGGGCTTTTCCCAGCCGGTGGTTGATGCTGAGGTGATAAAGCTTGAATACACCAATTTTCGTCAGCTATTAAGTGATTTGAAAAGCATTGGCGCCAGTAATGCCGATAAGAATCGAAGCAAAGGTTTGATGACGCCTGGCCGGTTAAAAAAGCTAGAGGCGGCTTATCGTGAAAAAGGTTTTCAGGGTGGCAGGTTCATTGCCAGCTATGAAGTTATTTATGGTCATGCCTGGATCAATGAGTTACCGCCTAATAGTTAGGGCCTTGGTGGTATCAAAGCGTGGGGTTGTATCCAGCCCATGAGAAAGGATACGCCAAGTACAATAAACAGGATAATGGATAAAGTGACGCGAATGGTAAGCAATTTTGCGGTGCGGTTTGTGTTCTCCCTGTCTCTGATGAAGGTGAGCATGCTAGCGACGAGGCTGGCAAGGATTAGAATAAATAAGACGAAGATGATGATTTTAATAAGCATAGTTTTATGAGCGTGGTTTTATGAACACAGATTCTAAGTGCGCGCTTTATATTCACGTTTAAAGCGATATCAATATTGTGAAAAGAATTTCGATGCGTTAGTTGTCTTCAGAGGTTATTGCGCAAGCGAATAGATACATTAGTTTACTTGATAGAGGCTTTGACTGCGATATGATTATTCTAAACAGGCGTTTTAAGCCAAGTTGGCTATTGACGATTATTACCCTGGTGGCAGTGATCATATTTGCAAGTCTGGGGATGTGGCAATTGGATCGCGCTGATTTTAAAGATGCGGTTAAAGCAAAATTTGAGTCAAGGCTTGCGACCGACTATCAGCGTTTTTCGG
Source organism: uncultured Acidimicrobiia bacterium (assembly GCA_964195315.1). Classification (GTDB taxonomy): domain Bacteria; phylum Pseudomonadota; class Gammaproteobacteria. The sequence continues at coordinate 25,337 of CAXMOZ010000214.1, forward strand.
CCACAGACTCACTGGCTGATATTGATTATCGGAACTTGAGATTAGGTGGCGAATTTGATGTGAGCCGGACAATTTTAGTCGATAATAAATTGTCTGAAGGGCGAGTGGGCTATGAAGTACTAACGCCATTTATCTTGTCTGGTAGTCGAAAGGTCGTGTTGGTAAATCGAGGTTGGGTGGCGCTGGGTAATAGTCGAGACATTTTGCCGACGATTAAGTCGCCAGCAGTATTGGATGAAGTGAAAGGCATTGCTTCGGTGCCTAATACCGATGGCTTTCGTATGGGGGCTGTAGTCTTGACCGACAGTTGGCCGCAAGTGGTGCCCTTCATAGATATCGACGCAATGCAGGAATCATTTCCGGGTGGCTTGTTGCCGCTAGTGTTATGGCTTGCGCCGGATCAGGCTGGTTACTATCAGCGTAATTGGGACCCAGCTTGGGCCGACCCTGAAAAAAGCCGAGCTTATGCTTTACAGTGGTTTATTTTTGCGCTGATTGCGGTCGGACTATATTTTTTTTTAAATTTACGGAAATTGGAATGAGTGAAGAAAAGAAAAGTCTATTTTGGCATAGGGCCAAGCTGCTGGCCTTTATTGGTGTTTTTTTAGCGCCCTTTATTGGTGGTTGGATGGCGTTGTATGTTTTTGAAGTAAGGCCGACTAGCGGCAATTATGGCACGCTTGTTCAGCCGGTTAAAAGGTTAAATTGGCCGGTGCTAGAAAGTATTGAAGGTGATCGATATGAAAACGGCTTAGGTCGTAAGTGGTCTTTTGTCATGTTTAATGATGGTGTTTGTTCTGAGTTATGCCGTTCTAATTTGTATTCTATGCGTCAAATACGGACCTTGCTTGGGCGAGATACTCAACGCATGTCGAATGTTTTTATTAGTACGCGGCCTATCGACGAAGAGCTGAAGGCATTCTTTGTCGATTATCCTAATTTCACTATAATTGAAAAAGTGGATGAGAAGGGGCTATTTGGCCAGTTTCAGGTAGGAGGTGAGGATGCTGTGAGTACTTCGTCTAAATTATATTTAGTCGACCCTGACCAAAATTACATGATGCACTACCCAGCAGAGAACGATCAGCATAAAATACTGGAAGATATTAAAAAGCTGATAAAGTTGTCCCAGATTGGTTGATTTTGTTATGATATGGGATCGAATACTCTGGGCCTGTCCCACTAAAGCTAGAATCTAAAATGACTGCTCTAACAATGGCCACATGGTCGCAATACTATAAATTGACTAAACCTAAGGTGGTTTACTTAATTGTTTTTACCGCAATGGTTGGCATGCTACTGGCGGTTGACGGTGCGGTGCCGCTCGATATTTTTGTTTTTGGTCTACTTGGAATCGGCTTTGCCGCAGCCTCTGGGGCAGCGATTAATCATGTGGTTGATGAGCGTATCGATCAGATTATGGAGAGAACAAAGAATCGTCCTATTGCTAGTGGTGATTTAGGACAGGGTAAAGCGTTGATATTCGCGCTGTCACTTGGTGCAATCGGAATTTTGATGTTGCTGATCTTTGTTAACGCATTAACGGCGGTATTAACCTTCTTTTCTTTGGTTGGTTATGCGTTGATCTATACCATGTACTTAAAGCGTGCGACTCCTCAGAATATAGTGTTAGGTGGCGCAGCTGGTGCTGCACCACCTCTGCTGGGCTGGACTGCGGTGACTGGACAGGTTGAAACTGAAGCGCTTTTGTTGTTTTTAATCATATTTATCTGGACGCCACCCCATTTTTGGGCACTGGCGATTCGCCGGCGAGAAGAATATGCGAAAGCAGATATCCCAATGCTGCCTGTAACGCATGGCGTTTACTTTACTAAGATTCAAATTTTACTGTATACGATACTTCTATTTATCGTCACTCTGGTGCCATTTTTGGTTCAGATGAGCGGCTTAATTTATCTTGCTGGGGCAGTGTCTCTCGGGATTGGTTTTTTGTATTATGCGATTATGCTTTATCGAGATGATGAACCCAATATTATTGCGATGAAAACATTCAGTTATTCTATTTTTTACCTCAGCGTTTTATTCGGCTTTTTATTGGTGGATCACTATGCCAGAATTTTTATTCGAGGATATTTGGCTTAATCAGCCAAGTTCCGGGTACCTTGACCTTGCTTAGGCTGCTGCGTAAGCCATGATGATTTTAACTACGGTAACGATGGTTAAAACAAACGTTAGCCCAAACAATATGCCTATCGCAATAAAGTGAGAGATTTTGCCATGTGTAAAATCACGCTCTCGATTCGCGTTGCTTTGAACGCCGATAAATGCAGCCATAGTGCTCAATAATAGTTGCCAGAAGCTAATGGTAATTTTGTCTTCGTTTTTTACAGGAGTGTCTTTCACGCAATTTGTCCGAGTTATCCGGTGGGTTGAGTTTTAGTTCTATGTCATTGTGCCAATTATTAACCATGGTTGATATAGGCGCCTCGAAGAAACTATATGATTAACTCTATGCTCCCAACTAACCTTATTGCACTAATCTATAAAGCTCAAGCTTGACAATGATAGAGATGGCGAATTTTGTTAGTGGGTTGAGCTAAATTATTGATGTGTTTCTTGATAAAAATCAAGGCGGTATGAGCTAGCGTTTCAATTGAAAAACTGTATAATTTCCGGTGGATTTTAGAGCTCGCCTGGGTTGTGCAGCAAGGGCGGTATTTTTACTTAGGCAGTAATGCCTAGGCTAGCAAAATGAAACATAGAATTAAGGCATGAATCGAGGATTTACAATGGTTTTTAAAAAGTTAACCGGGCGGTGGTTTGCGGCTATAGCGGGTGTTTTATCCATGCTATCGATGTCGGTTGCGAATGCTGAATACGAATTTAATATGACTGAGGGTGTCACCCCAATTAGTCGTGATTTACATGATTTGCACATGCTTGTGTTCTGGATTTGTGTAGTTATCGCAGTCCTCGTTTTTGGTGTGATGGCGTATTCAATTTTCTATCACAGAAAGTCGCGTGGGGCTAAGGCTTCCAACTTCCACGAAAGCACCACAGTAGAAATTATTTGGACGGTTGCGCCGTTACTTATTTTGATCGCAGTGGCGATTCCTGCAACTTCGACACTTCTGGATCTTGAAGATGCTAAAACCGACGCTGATATTAACCTACAGGTCACCGGTATTCAGTGGAAGTGGAAATATAAATATGTCGATGATAATGTTGAATTTGTCAGTTCCTTAGCGCAAAGCAGTCGTGATGTCATTAAGAACCCTCTAGAAAACGAAAATTATTTGCTTGAAGTAGATGAGCCAGTCGTTTTGCCGATCAATAAGAAAATCAGATTTCTCTTCCATTCGAATGATGTTATCCATGCCTGGTGGGTACCTGAGCTTGCCGTTAAGCAAGATGCTATCCCTGGGTTTATTAACGATTCTTGGGCGATCATCGAAGAAGTCGGTACCTATCGTGGTCAGTGTGCTGAATTATGTGGAAAGGATCATGGTTTTATGCCGATAGTAGTAGAGGCTGTTACGCAAGCTGATTACGAGAAATGGTTAGACGGTAAAAAGGCTGAAGCTCTCGCCGTGGCTGCAGCTGCAGAGGAAAAATGGTCTATGGAGGACCTTATAGCAAAAGGAGAGACGGTCTATAATGCAAACTGTGCTGCTTGTCATGGTGCTACCGGAGCTGGTATTCCAGGTGTATTTCCTGCAATGACTAATAGTCCTGTCGTAACGGGCGATATTGCGGGACATATCGATATCATAGTGAATGGTCGAACAGGTACTTCAATGGCAGCGTTTAAGGCTCAGCTGAGTGATGTTGATATAGCTGCAGTAGTTACTTATGAAAGAAATGCTTTAGGCAATAGCGTGGGTGACATGGTTCAGCCATCAGCTATTACTGGTTTGAGATAGGGGTACTATAAATGACAAATGCAACCACGACTACAACTGCAACAGATGGGCATGATGATCATGATGATCATGGACCTGCATACGGAATAACTCGTTGGATAACAACTACAAATCATAAAGATATTGGTACGCTATATCTTTGGTTTTCCTTCATTATGCTCTTGACCGGTGGCACCATGGCCATGGTAATTCGTGCTGAATTATTTCAGCCTGGTTTACAGTTTGTCGAGCCACAGTTTTTTAATCAGATGACCACAATGCATGGTTTGATTATGGTTTTTGGTGCAATCATGCCTGCCTTTGTTGGATTGGCTAACTGGTTGTTGCCAATGATGATTGGTGCGCCGGATATGGCGTTACCGCGTATGAATAACTGGAGTTTCTGGATTCTGCCATTTGCATTTACGATGCTACTTAGTAGCTTGTTGATGGAAGGGGGGGCACCTGCTTTCGGTTGGACTTTTTATGCGCCGCTGTCGACTACATATGCTCCAGCGAGCACAGATTTCTTCATTTTTGGTGTGCACATGATGGGTATTTCGTCGGTGATGGGTGCCATTAATGTGATTGCTACTATCTTTAACATGCGTGCTCCAGGCATGACGTGGATGAAAATGCCATTGTTCGTCTGGACCTGGCTGATCACTGCCTACTTATTAATTGCCGTTATGCCAGTATTGGCAGGTGCGGTTACCATGATGTTAACGGATCGTCACTTTGGAACCTCGTTCTTTGATGCAGCTGGCGGTGGTGATCCTGTCTTGTTTCAGCACATCTTTTGGTTCTTTGGTCATCCAGAAGTCTATATTATGATTTTGCCAGCATTTGGTATTATCTCTGCCATTATTCCAACTTTTGCGCGAAAGCCGTTATTTGGTTATAGCTCAATGGTTTATGCAACAGGGTCGATCGCTATATTGTCTTTCATGGTTTGGGCACACCATATGTTCACGACAGGCATGCCGGTAGCGGGTGAGCTGTACTTTATGTACGCGACTATTCTGATTTCGATTCCAACAGGGGTGAAGATTTTTAACTGGGTAACGACTATGTGGAGAGGGTCTATGACTTTTGAAACACCCATGTTGTGGGCGCTAGGCTTCATCGTGATGTTTACTATTGGTGGCTTGTCGGGTTTGATGTTGGGTGTGGCTCCGGTTGATACTCAATATCATGATACCTATTTTGTTGTTGCCCATTTCCATTACGTGTTAGTCACGGGTGCGTTGTACTCAATTATCGCAGCATATTATTACTGGGTTCCGAAATGGACCGGTAATATGTATAACGAGACTCTGGGTAAGATTCACTTCTGGTGGTCAACAATTGCTGTTAATGTACTGTTCTTCCCACAACACTTTCTTGGCTTGGCTGGTATGCCTCGTCGTATTCCCGATTACGCGTTGCAGTTTGCAGAGTTCAATATGATTTCCAGTATCGGTGGTTTTGCTTTTGGATTAGCGCAGGTGTTCTTCTTATATATTATTATTAAGACGATCAAAGGTGGTGAAAAAGCAACCGATATCGTTTGGGAAGGGGCAACTGGCTTAGAGTTTGAACAATTGCCTTCGCCAGCGCCTTACCATAGTTTCAATACAGCTCCTATTATTAAGTAAGATTAGAGAGATGCTCTCCGGCTAATGAATAGTCGGGGTAGCATATGCATTGAAGCTGGTTAAATAATATTCTGAGAAATTTTGTGTCATCATATCAGTAGGAATATAGGGTAGTTTTAGATGAGCAATGTTGTGAAACAGATTATTCCCCGGTCGCAATTGGCAAAATTATGCCTAATTCCGTTGCTGATGTTTGGTTTCGGTTTTGCAATGGTGCCACTCTACAATGTATTTTGTGAAATCACTGGTTTGAATGGTAAAACTGGGCGTGTCGAAGCATCGATGATTGATGAGGATAGGGTCGACAGATCAAGAACTATTGAAGTTCGTTTTTTGGCTAACACAGGTACAGGTTTGAAATGGAGTTTTGAGCCGGTGGTTAAAAGGATGGAAATTCATCCAGGTCAGCTTTATGAAGCTATGTACCGTGTGCGTAGCACGACAGAAAAACCAACAAAAGGCCAGGCGGTACCGAGTGTTTCACCGGGAACAGCAGCACAGCACTTTAATAAGACAGAATGCTTTTGTTTTACCGAGCAAGAATTGGCTGGATTTGAAACTAAGCTTATGCCAATAAGGTTTATTGTAGATAGGGATGTTGCGGAAAAAGTAGAACAAATAACACTGTCATATACCTTTTTTAATATTGATAAAGGATAAGTTGAAACAAAAGGTATATGACAGATGGCCAGCGATAAAAATAATTTAGAGAGAGAAAATTCATGAGTTCAGTTTCAGAGGGTGCGTATTACGTACCACACGGTACACACTGGCCAATTATAGGTTCGATTGGCTTAACAACAACATTTGTGGGTTTTGCGAACTACCTTCATGGGTCTGAGATGACTGTGATGTTTGTTGGTTTGGCTATTGTCATTTTTATGATGTATGGCTGGTTTGGGCAAGTTATCGATGAAAGTCTGGCGGGACTTTATAATGAGCAGGTCGATAAATCTTTTCGCTGGGGCATGGGCTGGTTTATCTTTTCAGAAGTTATGTTCTTCGCTGGCTTTTTTGGTGCGCTTTATTATGCTCGAGCGCTCTCGATTCCCTGGTTAGGTGGTGCGTCTAATAATGATGCGACCGCCTGGTTGTTGTGGCCTGATTTTGTAGCAGCATGGCCTTTGATTCAAATGCCTTCAGCAGAAAACTTTACTGTTGCCAAAGAAGCTCTAGGCCCTTGGGGCTTACCTGCAATCAATACTGCTATTCTTTTAGTGTCTGGTTTAACGCTTACGTTCGCGCATTGGGCGCTTAAAAAGCATGATCAAGTAAAAGTTGTGTATTGGTTGTTCGCTACAGTTGCACTCGGTTTTCTATTTGTGGGCTTACAGGCATGGGAGTATTCACATGCTTATAATGATCTAAATTTAAAAATGGACTCGGGGATTTATGGCAGTACTTTTTATCTATTAACAGGGTTCCATGGTTTTCATGTCACTATGGGTGCGATCATGTTATTGATTATTATGATCCGATCAATGAAAGGACATTTTGATAGTGGTAAGAGCCATTTTGCCTTTGAGGCAGTCGCCTGGTATTGGCACTTTGTTGACGTGGTTTGGTTAATATTGTTTGTCTTCGTTTATTGGATCTAACCTTTCGATAGATTAATGTCTAAGTTTGATTGTAAAACGCGACCCCAGGGTCGCGTTTTTATGTCTAGGATGAACGGTATGTCACGGGTGCATGGATTTACAGGAGTGTCGATGTCCTGGGTGAACGGGTCGTTTAATGGTCCTCGACAATTGCATTGTGCTAAATAGTTAAATACATGTAACGATACTAAAACGACAATTAAAGCGTTCCTACGGCGTACTTCACGAGCGTATTAAGTCCAGACACGCATATCTGTGTAGTGGAGTTTCAAAAGAAGGCTCTATGAGGCGATGCAGAGGTGACGCGTGAGGGTAGTTTACAGGCAAAAAAAAGCACGATGCAATAACCGTGCTTCAGTTTTAACCCTGATACATTATGATCAGGCTACAAATGTTGCTTTTATGGTCTTGAAAGCATTTTTTTCAATTTGCCGAATCCGTTCCGCCGATACACCAAATTCGCTGGCAAGCTCGTGCAGTGTCGCTTTAGACTCATCATCTAGCCATCTTCGAGATACTATCTCTTTGCTGCGGTCATCTAGTTCATCTAGCGCTTTTCTCAAATGAAGGCTGTTTTGTTGTTTCGAGTCTTTAGATTCAAGCGTGATCTCAGGGGATAGCGTGCTCGAGACGAGCATATTTTCTGGCGCTATATAGGCTGACTCGTCGTCTTCATCACTACTCATATTAAAGCCGATGTCCTGATTGTTAAGTCTATTTTCCATCTCCATGACGTTTTCACGGGTGACGCCTAGTGTTTCAGCAACATGGGTAATTTCTTCAGATTTGAACCAACCTAATCGAGTCTTCTGACTGCGCAATTTAAAAAATAGTTTACGTTGAGCTTTGGTGGTGGCTATTTTAACAATGCGCCAGTTCTTAAGTATAAACTCGTGTATCTCGGCCTTTATCCAATGCACCGCGAAAGAAACAAGGCGTACACCAACCTCAGGATCAAATCGCTTAACTGCTTTCATTAGCCCTATGCTGCCTTCTTGAATTAAATCAGAGATAGCGAGGCCATAACCTGCATAATTATTGGCAATTTTAATCACAAATCTAAGGTGAGGTAAAACTAGCTTTTGTGCAGACGCGAGGTTTCCAGTTGCTTGCAAATCGGTAGCGTATGCATATTCTTCCTCTGGTGTGAGAATAGGAATCCTACGCGCAGCCTGTATATAGGCATCTAAATTAGATGAACCCATAAGGATTGGTAGTGTATTGCCAGTACTGACCAGCTGTGTACTCATAATAGACCTCGTGTTTGGTGTTTGGTTTTTAGCACTCTTCATAGAAGAGTGCTAAACATTAGAGCATAGATAGAATGTTAAGTTCAACCTTGTCTAATAGTATTTTTTACGTTGTTAAAATAAGCTGTAGCAAAACATGTTGAAAGGTTAATTATCCATTAAATGCTTCGTTTTGGCGTTTAATATTTAAAAGACTCAGTATCCTTTTGAGTAAGTCTTCTTCGTCAATGGGTTTTGTTATGAAGTCATTGGTCCCAGCCCCAAAGATGGCCGTGAAGTCTGTTTTCTCATCTTCACCAGGTTCGATCGTCATTAATAAAATGGGAAGGGCGAGATAGTCTAATTTTATATGGTTTCTAACTTTTTGAATTAAATCGAAACCACTAAAGTCGGATGACAGCGTCAAATCAGTGATCATGACATCGAAGGTGCATCTTAAATTTGTTTCAATGTCGAGCTCCAGATGCTGCAAGGCTTCTTTGGGTTCTTTAAAGTGTACAAAGTTTATATCGTTTTTATTCAATATTGAGCTTGTTATGGCTGTAGAGGTAGCGCTTTTATCGACGTACAGTACTTTAACTGGTACTTGGTGATCCTTGCCAAGAAAGTTTAGGATGAAATTAACAAGTGATTGATGACCTTCTGCTTTATCAAAGTATGCTGTTACTGCATTGCTATCATCTTTCTCTGTACCCATAATTCGGGTATTGGTATCTCCAGACACGACAAAAATTGCAGTATCCCGATTTTTGCTTGATTTACGAATTTCGGCAATCAACTGATAGCCGTCCATGTCAGGTAGCGATATTCCCGTGGTAATGATTTCAAAGGAAAAGCGTTTTATTGCTGATATGGCTTCCTTAGCATTGCCGCAGGCAATAATATCGAGATCGGGCATTTGCCTCGATATCTCTTTATACAATATTACTCTTGCTGAATCTGAGGAATCAATCAACAGTAATCGACGTTTATTTAGCATAGTTTTTACGTTGGCTCGATTTGGTTGAGATGTTTGGCAACTGCGACCCAGGAGCCAGCCAAGCCTAATAGGGTACTCGAAGTGATCAAAATGATAAAGTCCTGGAACGAAAATGTAACAATATCTAATTCTGCTTGATAGAGTTGGTTTAAGCGCCCAAGAGGGCCGGATATAGCAAAATAGCCTAGCTCTACAATTAGCCAGGAAATAATGCCACCAAATAAGCCATACCATATACCGCCATACAAAAATGGACGGCGAATAAAGGCATTGGTGGCCCCGATGAGCTTGGTCACAATGATTTCCTGATAGCGGTTTTGTATGTCGAGTCTGATCGTATTGCCAATAATGAGTAGAACTGCAAAGGCAAATAAGAGTGTGATAATGCCGACTGCTCGTTTGGCGATTTCTAAAATCGTAAAGAGCCTCTCTAGCCATTCGGTATCGAGTTTGGCTATTTTAACTTCGGGCAAAGACTGCAGGCTATTAAGTAGGTTTTTTATCTGGAATTTATCACGGTCGCTTCTGGGAATGACAATAATAGTGTGTGGCAGTGGGTTGTTCGATAAGGTGTCGATACTTTTACCAAACCCGGAGCTTTCACGAAAGGCTTTTAATGCGGTATCTCGAGTAATAAATTCGGTCTCTTGAATAGCTTCTCTACTCGTCAGTTTTTTGCTTAGTTTACGAGCTGCTTCCTGACTAGTTTTTAGATCTAGATATAACGTAATCTGAGTGCTGGAGCTTAGGTCGCCAGACATGGCTTCTATATTTTTAAGGAATAGGTAGAACCCGCTGGGAAGAGATAAAGTAATGCCAATGACAGCGACGGTCATTATAGTTGTGGTGGGCGCCTTGTAAATTTTCCCAAGACTAAACACCAGTGACTGCAGATGATGCAAAAAATAGGCGATCAGTTTATTGGCGGTTTCTGGCCTGTCAAGTCGTGTATTGTTTGTCGCCATGACTAATAGTTCTCAATCATGATTGGTAGGTTGTTATGGGTTGCAGATCATTATGGATCATTTGACCGCGATTTAAAGTGAGCACCGGTTTTTGCAGCTCATCTATCAAGCTTAAATCATGGCTTGCGACTAATACGGAAACGCCTACCTGATGGAAATCGACAAAAATTTGCATGATTTCTCGGGACAATACAGGATCAAGATTACCAGTCGGTTCATCTGCCAGTAGCAACATAGGTTTGTGTACGACTGCTCGAGCGATGCCAACTCGCTGTTGCTCACCCCCAGATAGTGTAATGGGCATAACTTTTTCTTTATTAAGTAACCCGACTTTATCTAGAGCGGCTCGTGTCCTTTTGGCTATCTCTTGATGTCGATAGCCCTGAATGGTTAGGGGTAAGGCTACATTGTCAAAAATGCTTCGGTCAAACAACAGTTGATGATCCTGGAAAATAATACCAATGTTACGCCTAATGTAAGGTACTCTGTTTTTAGAGACTGTTTTCAAATTGATACGATTAAGCAGAGCTTGACCGCGTGTGGGTTTTTCGATTAGTGAGATAATCTTAAGCAAGGTGCTTTTCCCAGCGCCAGAATGGCCAGTTAAGAAAGCCATTTCGCCCTCACCGAGCTGCATGTTGACGTTGCGAAGTGCATCGAAACCACCCTCGAATCGTTTGCTTACATTCTTAAATTCGATCATGAATAAGTTTTAGGCTTAGCCTCAGGTTTAAGTTTGATTTTCGAATTCACTTAAAAGGGCATCGACGAATTCGTCACTATTGAATTGACGTAAGTCTTCAACTGCTTCGCCAACCCCAATAAAACGTATCGGCAATTTGAGTTGCTCGGCAACGCTAAATATCATCCCACCTTTTGCGGTTCCGTCAAGTTTGGTTAATGTGACGCCAGTAACACCAACCGTTTTTTTAAATTGAGCAGCCTGAGCCATAGCATTCTGCCCTGTACCAGCATCGAGCACCAGCATGGTCTCATGTGGTGCGGTTGGGTCGAGTTTGCCGAGTACCCGTTTTATTTTTTCGAGTTCGTCCATCAGATTGCTTTGGGTGTGCAGGCGTCCTGCGGTATCTGCAATGAGTACATCGATATTACGAGCTTGGGCCGATTGTAAGGCATCAAATATAACGGATGCCGAGTCGGCTCCCTGCCCTTGTTGGACAACAGGAATATCGAGCCTATCACCCCAGGTTTGCAGTTGCTCGACCGCTGCCGCACGAAAAGTGTCACCCGCTGATAGCATGACTCGATGGCCTTCAGATTTTAATTTTTGAGCGAGTTTACCGACTGTTGTTGTTTTACCTGCACCGTTAATGCCAACCACTAAAATAACATAGGGTTTATGTTGGGTGTCGATGTTTAGCGGAATAGCGCTCGGCTTGAGCACATCAGCCATTATCTGTTTGAGCACAGACAATACTGTCTCGCCATCCTTCAACTGCTTGCGGTTGAGTGACTCAGTCAGGCTTGAAGTGATCTTTTGTGTGGTGGGTAGACCGATATCAGCTAGTAAAAGCTGATCTTCGAGTTGCTCGAGTAAACTGTCATCGATCTTCTTCTTACCCAGCAAAATGTCAGCGAGGCCTGATGACAGATTAGATCGTGTTTTGGCCAGTCTTTCACGCAGAGATGCAAACAAACCTTTGCTTTTTTGAGGCTCAGAGTCCTGTTTTTCATCACGTGATTTAAAGCCGAACATCTATTTTCCTACGATAGGGATTTCAGGCACAATATGCTAACAGAAAGCGAACAATTCTGTGTACTCTGATTTACTTTCTAATACACATTCTACACAAACTCTACGACATAAATAAATGAATAGCGGTAAATCACAGCAAGTAAGAATCATCGGTGGGCGTTGGCGCAGTCGCAAGCTTCAGGTAGCCGATATTGACGGACTTCGGCCTACCACTAGCCGAGTGCGTGAAACCTTATTTAACTGGGTTGCACTGGATTGCCCAGGTGCCCATGTACTCGATTGTTTTGCGGGTAGTGGTGCATTGGGGTTTGAGGCATTGTCCCGAGAGGCAAAGCAAGTAACTATGCTTGAGAAGAACCCTCATGCTTGTAAAAGTTTGATGTTGCAGGCTGATCGTCTGAGACATGAATCAATAGAGATGGGTCAGTGTGATATACGTCAGGGAGATGCTTTACATCTGGTCTCCCAATTGACCGTGAAGTACGACCTGGTGTTTATTGACCCACCTTTTGCCGAAGGTCATCTAAAGCGAGCTGTAATAGACCGCCTTTTACAATCCGAGCGTCTCAATGAGGGCGCTAAACTCTACCTCGAGTGGCCAAAGTATGAGCCTTTTGAGTTGCCGTCAAACGATTTCAGTTGGCTCAAACAGAAAAAAGCGGGTCAAGTTAATTATGCTATGGTCGAATGGTTAGGAAGTCGCTAAACTTAGTTGAAATTTTTTGTAGTCGCCCCGACTGATTTTTGCTGGCTATTTTATAGCTAATTTCCTGTGAGACGAGAATGGAAAAAATTGCGATTTATCCCGGCACCTTCGACCCTGTCACCAAAGGGCATATTGACATTTGTGAACGTGCGACAAAAATGTTCGATCATGTGGTCATAGGTGTTGCCGACAGCCTTGTCAAGCAACCGTTCTTTGATATTGATGAACGCACTGAAATGCTAGAAATGGTATTTTTGGATAACCCGAAAATATCGATCCGACCTTTTTCTGGATTGTTGATTGATTTTGCCCGCGAGTGTCAATCTAAAATAATTATCAGAGGGTTGAGAGCTATATCAGATTTCGAATACGAGGTTCAACTTGCGGGTATGAATCGTTCATTAGCCCATGAAATTGAAACTGTTTTCCTCACGGCTGCGCAACATTATGCTTTTGTATCGTCGAGTTTGGTGCGTGAAATTGCACGTCTAGAAGGCGATGTATCTGAATTTTTACATCCTTTAATTTTACAAAAATTGACTGAAAAATTAGAAAAAACTAAAACCTAAATTGATTCATATCAGGAGAAAACCAGAATGGCGTTAATGATCACAGACGAGTGTATTAATTGTGATGTTTGCGAACCCGAATGTCCAAATGACGCTATTTATCCAGGCGAAGAGATTTATGAAATCAACCCCGACCTGTGTACCGAGTGCGTTGGGCATTTCGGAGAGTCGCAGTGTGTGGTTGTATGCCCTGTCGATTGCATCCCGTTGAACCCAAATATTGTTGAAACACAAGATGAGTTAATGGATAAATATAAAAAGCTGACCGGTAATGACTAGGCTATGAGGTTCGCTTTAATATTTAATGATCTTGGGAATAAAAGGTGCCAGCAGATCGGTAATTGTGACTCTAAAAGTGCTAGGGCATGCACTAGAATAGATGGGTTACTTGTTCGCTAATCGCACTGCACATATGCAAAATCATGACAACTGTCACCTGGATGTCGCCTCTCGCCCATTAGGCATAGGTTGGGCGACTTTTACCAGATGGGGTGGTTGTTTTATCAAGTATTCGTCATCAATTGTCAACTGTCTAGTTAAGAGCCTGTGTTAGCCGTCGGCACAAATTTGAGTGATTAGCTCGTTTAATGTTTGCTCGGCAATATCGTTACCAACCTGGCAAGTGCCTGCTGCATGATGCCCGCCACCATTATACGTGAGCATTAACTCACCAATATTTGTTTTAGATGCACGATCAAAAATAGACTTGCCTGTGGCGAATACGGTGTTTTGTTTTTTCAAGCCCCAGAGCTGATGGATCGATATATTACACTGCGGGAATAGTGCGTATATAACGAAACGATTACCGGCGTAGATGACTTCTTCATTGCGCAGGTCAAGTACCACTAAATTACCATGCACGGTGCTACAGCGCTGGATTTGATTCTTGAACTTCACTTCCTGGTCAAAGTAGAGCTCGACCCGTTCATTGACATCAGGTAGCTGGATAATCTCCTCGATTCTGTGATCTTTGCAGTAATCGATTAAATTCATCATCAGGTTGTAGTTCGAAATTGTAAATTCACGAAAGCGGCCTAGTCCAGTGCGTGCATCCATCAAAAAGTTGAGTAGCTCCCAATTTTTTGGGTTGAGCACCTCTTGTTGGTTGTATTGAGCCGAATCGCCTTTATCGACTTCATCCATCATTTCATCCCATGATTGAGGGAATGTGTTATGGCCACCATAATACTCCCACACCACTCGGGCAGCAGACGCAGCATCAGCATCTATAATATGATTAAGATTGTCATTGCCATTACGAAAAGTTTCTGACACGTGGTGATCGAAAACAAGTTTGGCAGCCGCAACATAAGGCAGGTTGGTGGTAATATCGCTTGCTGTTATGTCAATCGTGCCGTCCTGCATATCCTTTGGATGAACGAATTTAATGTCATTGATCAAGTCCATGTGTTTGAATAAAACAGCGCAAACTAAACCATCGAAGTCGCTGCGTGTGACTAATCTAAATTTTCCTTCTGACATATTGCTTTCCTGATTTGCCTGGTATGAGATTGATTAAAAGTTAATAGTGAAATAAGTATAGGCAATGATTTATAGCTTGCTCGAAATTAATAATATTGGGTCAATGGTAAAAGATAGCTTGAAATTGAAAAATTCATCCCAATAATGGGCGAAGTTTTTAACGCCCTATGGTTATTTATAGCCAGTAGTTTGATACGGGGCATTTATAGCAGCGAAGGTTGGCAGCAATATCGCTTGCCTAGGAAGCTGTGATGATCCAAGTTAAATTCCAACCTCACACCGATACATTACTAATTTTGAGAATAATTTGAAAACTGATGCGTTTTCTCGGTTACGAACCGAGTGGCTTGGCAATGTACGCCCCGATATTTTAGCTGGACTGGTTGTCGCGTTGGCGCTCATACCTGAGGCCATTGCATTCTCCATCATTGCTGGTGTGGACCCCAAGGTGGGTTTATATGCTTCTTTCTCGATTGCCGTGATTGTGTCGATAACCGGTGGCCGTCCTGGCATGATTTCAGCAGCAACAGCTGCCACTGCGGTATTAATGGTGACCTTGGTCAAGGATCATGGGCTGGAATACCTGCTTGCCGCGACTGTGCTTGCGGGCCTATTGCAAGTTGTTGCCGGCCTGTTGAGGCTTGGATATGTCATGAAGTTTGTTTCCAGGTCAGTCATGACTGGTTTTGTGAATGCCCTCGCTATACTCATTTTTATGGCGCAGTTACCAGAGTTGATTCATGTACCCTCGCTAACTTACATTCTAGTGGCTGCAGGGTTGGGGATTATTTATTTATTGCCTCTCGTGACAAAAGCAGTTCCATCACCTTTAATTTGTATTTTGGTGTTAACCTCATTGTCAATGTGGCTGGGTTGGGATATTCGGACGGTTGGCGATATGGGTGAACTACCCTCAACGTTACCCATCTTTCTAATCCCCCAAATTCCATTCAACCTCGAAACGCTGATGATTATTTTACCTTACTCAGCAGCTGTTGCTGCGGTTGGACTACTAGAATCATTAATGACTGCGTCGATAGTGGATGAGTTAACCGATACCACGAGTGATAAAAACCGAGAGTGTATCGGCCAGGGTATTGCCAATACAGCCACTGGTTTTATTGGTGGCATGGCTGGTTGTGCGATGATTGGCCAATCGATGATTAATGTTAAGTCCGGTGGTCGAGGTCGTTTATCGACTTTCTGCGCAGGCATATTCTTGCTCATAATGATTGTTTTTCTGGGTGACTGGGTTAAGCAAATCCCGATGGCAGCGCTCGTCGCGATTATGATTATGGTTTCTATAGGCACCTTTAGCTGGTCATCTATTAGAGACTTGAGGCATCATCCACGCAGTTCTTCAATAGTCATGATAGTGACTGTGAGCGTCGTTGTGACGACCCATAATTTGGCATTAGGTGTGCTTGCCGGTGTTTTGTTTTCGGGTCTGTTCTTTGCGTGGAAAATTTCGCAGGTATTTCGAATTACATCGAAGCTTTCAGATGATGGCATGTCACGTAGATATTTAGTCGAGGGTCAATTATTCTTCGCCTCTGCCAATGAATTCTCGACCTCATTTGATTTTAAAGAAGCACTCGAAAATGTCATAATCGATGTGAGTAATGCGCATATATGGGATATATCCAGTGTCACTGCGTTAGATATGGTGGTCTTGAAATTCCGCCGAGAAGGTGCAGAGGTGGAAATAGTGGGGCTAAACGAAGCCAGTGAAACCATCGTTGATAAGTTAGGTGAGCACGATAAACCAGGCGCTTTAGAGCGTTTATTGGGGCACTAAGTAATGAATTCAGAACCGACGAATGTAATGACTAAAATAATGGCAATGGTCGATGGCTCGATCTATGCGGAAAGTGTTTGTGATCATACGGCATGGCTTGCTCAAAAAACCAATGCATCGGTCGATTTAGTGCATGTTCTGGCAGGCCAGCAAAGGGCTTCTGATGATGCATCTAACTTAAGTGGCAGTATTGGATTCGGCGCCAGAACTACTTTAATGGAAGAGCTCGTTGAGCTTGATGCTCAAAAAGCCAAGCTGTCGCATAAAATAGGCCGCGCGATTCTTGATGAGGCAAAAGTCAGAATGCACGAAGATGGCATCGAATCAGTCACCACTCGTTTGCGGCATGGTGAAATTGTAGAGACAGTCGAAGAAAGTGATCAGGACACCGACATGATTGTTATTGGTAAACGAGGTATTGCCGCAGAACACGATATGGTGCATCTAGGTATTAATCTTGAGAATGTTGTTCGTTCTAGTAAAAAGCCTGTGCTGGTTGCATCGCGAGTTTTCAAGCCTATCAACCGATTACTAGTTGCCTTTGACGGTGGTAAAAGTGTGAGTAAGGCAATCGATCATTTAGCTAATAACGCTGCTTTCAAGGATATTGAATGTCAATTATTGGCGGTTGGTTCAGAGACTTCTAAAGGAGGGCAGAAGATTCAGCTAGCCGCTCAACAGCTGCGTGAAGCTGGATTGTCAGTTAATGCCGATACTGAGCAGGGGCAACCTAAAGAAGTTATATCACGACATGTTGAATCCGACGGCTTCGATTTGCTCGTAATGGGTGGCTATGGCCATTCACATATCCGAAATATGTTCGTTGGCTCGACAACATCGGCGATGCTTGCATCCTGTAAAATTCCGGTTTTATTGTTCCATTAATTACGATTAGTCTCAGAGTTTAAATAGACGGTAATGCTTGATTTTTTCTTATGTAATACTCCGTTAGAGTTAAGCAATTGATGTCAAAAACACTCTATCTATCCTATGCCTTAATCATTGTCGCCGGGGCCATTTGGGGTGGAGTTTTTTCACTGATACTAGTGGTGACATCAGAGGGCGCCCATCCACTGGGGATTACAGCCTGGCAGGTGGTGATTACAGCAGCGTTATTTGTTGCTTACCGCGTGATTGCAAAAAAACCGATTGTTCGCCGAATCAATTTTGTTCACTATGCAGTGCTCGCAGTTGTTGGTATTTCACTTCCTAGTTTGTCTTATTATTATGCAGCCTCCCATCTGACTGCTGGGATTTTGTCGATTAGCATTTCAGTCATACCGGTTTTCAGCTATATGATTATGCTGATGCTGAAACTTGAAAGAGTCGTCATAAAGCGAGTTTTTGGTATTTTTATCGGCATGATAGCCATCTTGTTATTAGTGATTCCTGATCAAGGTTTGGCCAGTGAGGATGCTAACCTGTGGATTCTATTGGCAGTGTTTTGCGCATTTAGCTACGCAGTCGAAGGCGTTTATATCGAACATAAAGTCGATACGAAGATTGATGTGACCGAGCTACTATGTGGATCAAATATAGTTGCGGCCTTTGTGATGCTGCCGGTGAGCTTGTGGTTAGGCGTGTCCGAACCGGCCACATGGCTTATGACAACTGCCGGTTATGGCGTGATTGGGGCGTCAATCGGCAGTGGTATTGCCTATGCGCTGTATTTTTATAGCATCAAAATTGCGGGTGCAGTATTCACTAGTCAATGTGCCTATATCATCACTATTTCGGGAGTGGTTTTAGGTATTATATTTCATGGCGAGCAACATAGTATCTGGATCTGGATTGCTGTTGCTGTCTCTCTAGTTGGACTCGCCTTAGTGAAACCTGTTGGTCATGTTAATTAGCCATGTTCGTTAGTAATGCCGCCTTTTTACCGCTTATTTATCGAAGTCGATTAAAATTCTCATTTAACCTAGTATCTTCCTTATGAACAAAGAAGTCCTTAGGCGTATTTCGCCGTTTATCGTAGTCGCTATGTTGGGATCAGCGGCGCTTGTTTATTTTATTCTTATTTCATCGAATGATGACGTGGTGGCGAAACAGAGCTTGACCTCGATCAATGGTACTCTTGAGGATATTGGCTGTAAAAAAAACCGCAAGGCACATAGTTTGAAAATGGCCGAATCGGCTTTTTGGCTAAGCTTTGCTGTTGCGGGTATTGACTGTAGTGACGCCAAAAAAAACTGGGCACTGGGTCTCCCAGTACAAAGTTTGTTTCAGGGCCGATTAGAGCAGGAGCCCGTTATTTATGACCTTGTTATCGATGGTCGGCAAATCTTTAGTTATCAGGACTCAGTCGATGCGGGTTATGAAATTCAGAAGAACCTTTTGTATTTTGTCTTGTTGCAATGGTTTTTTGTCGTCGGTTTGTATGTTAAAGGAGTCGTAGACGCTCGAAAATCGAGTTAAATGCAGCTGCTTTTCAGGGCGTAAGCATATCGAATTCGGCAAAAATAATTTTATAAACTTCAGCCTTAAATTGCGTCGTGTGGTCGATTAGCCATTCGGGAGTTACCCAGTCAAACTGGGTGAATTCTCTATCCTGAGTTTTGGTGGCATCTGGCAATGACCCATTATATTCCAGTAAAAACCACTTTTGGCGTTGGCCTATATATAAAACGCCTTCTTTTTTTACAGGCTCTCTAAACTGATAGCTTAACCATTTGTCATGCTCTTTGAGTACTCGAGTCTGTTCTGGCAATATGCTGGTTTCTTCGAATAATTCTCGGTGCATTGCTTGAAGCGTAGTTTCACCCTGGTCCATGCCACCCTGGGGCATCATCCATTCGCCACGATAATTGAATGCTTCCCCAGCTAGTACCCGTCGATTATTATCGACCAACATAATACCAACGTTGGGGCGATAATCGGGGTTGTTAATCAGGTTGAATTGAGTATTCACCACATTAAGTCATCAGGTATTTGATAGTCTGCATAGGCATCATCTTCGATTTCGCTAGACGGCTCTTTATCATTCAATTGAACGATATAGGCACTATCGCGTTGGGCGATTTTTTCTGCGATGGCAGCAGGCACTACTTCAAACTTTTCAGGCTGGTTGCCTAATAACGTTACAATGGCCAATCGTCCTCGACTGAGGTGGTCCTGCATTTCGCTAGTAACGTGGATGTGTTTGACCTTTGTTTCGTAAACAAAACGATAATGAATATCACCTTTGCCAGCATTTATTTTATTGAGCTCAATCAATTGCTTAATCTGAGCGATCACCGCTTTGTGGTTGGCTTCCTGTTGTTTCTTTAAGTTTAGTTCGCGATCACGTTCGGTTTTTTTAGCCTGCTCACTGATCACGGCGGCCTTGGCTTCATTGACGGTTTTGCCACCCATTTTACGCACTACCTTGGCCTGTTTATGCTGTTCACTTTTCGCTTTCTTAGCCTTATTCTTATTAATTACGCCAGCTTTGAGTAATTGGTCTTGCAGTGATGCCATGTTTTCCTTTTTTGGTTATCAACATTAGGTGGATAATAATCTATCTTTCGGTGTGCGCCAAATATTGATAACAAAAATTATATTTGGTTATTTAGATTACTATGGCATAGAACGTTCATTCAATTCCGAATCATAGATTGTATAGTTCAATTTTTATGACAACATATAAAACTTGTTCCAGCTAATTAAATATAACCAAAGGTGAGTCGATTGACGAATAGAAAAGCTTCGAAAGAGCCTTTGCACGGCGTGACTTTAAAGGAAGTAGTGACTCAGCTTGTTGATCAGTATGGTTGGGAGGAGTTGGGTCAACGGATCGCTATCAAGTGTTTCAATAGTGATCCGAGTATTTCATCGAGCTTAAAATTCCTCCGAAAAACGCCTTGGGCTAGAGAAAAGGTTGAGCAGTTATACCTTGAGACCTTTTAACTGTTCACTTGATCAATATAGTCTCAGGATATGCCGAAAACCAGCCAAACCAAAATGCACGATGGGCGGGTAGTCGGTCCAGTTCGGTACCTGTGGTTGCATTTTCGCCAACCAACTTGTCCTCTGCTAGCGTCCATTTTTTACCGTTGCTATCAGTTGCAGTTATGTCCTGGTCGTAGGAAATGAAGTTGATATTCTTCGATTCGTAAACACGATTGGCACCACTAATATCGGTGAAAACGACAAATTTCAAATCATCTAAACTGTTCTTGTATACGGGCTTACTGGTCAGAAATTCAGCAGAAATAGCCATTGATTGTTGGCTAAGACCGGGGAAAGTAAGTGCCAGTATTTCGTCTTTGTTATTGAGGCGGTGATCTGGCGTCGAAGTACTAAACATCAAATCATCTGTTGCGAAATACTGGTTGTAGGCAACACCTTCGCCATAGTCGCGCTGGTGCCCGGTGTTGAGCGACAAAACCGTGGTGTTCGGATGACGGCGTTTCCATTCGCCCCAAGTCGTGGTGACTAAATAGCTTCGCTCCAGACGAATTTTTTTGCCGACCAATGGTCCGACCACGGGTTCTCCCCAGGTGGTATTCCATAGTGATTGGGTATCTTTGTCATACATGACTTTGTTGGATCGATATAGAAAGCCACTGGTGCCAAGGTGATGCTGAATGCCTTTGTGATTCGTCTTATAGAGAATCACTGCGCCACATAACGTGCAATAAACACCCGCAAAGTTAGTTCCGCCAATATTATCAATAAACATTTCATGCCAGGCCAGAATGCGCTTTGGATAAGCGCGGGCATCGCCATTGATTTTAATGCCAAACACAACGTTGTCATCATCAAGGTAACTCGCCTGAGAGGCATCAATCATTTTGGGTTGACGAAGTGGCGGTATGCCATCCTGTTTCACACCGCCCCAACGTATTTCGTCTAAACGAATACGAGATTCTCGGTCTTTTGAAAAATAAGCATCAAATTTTGGGTCAATTTGGCGATACAGGCGGGCTTTGAAATAGGCGTATTCAAGCGATTGTACCGGTGCTTGTTTCCACCACCACACAAACCAGTTATTTGTATCGTAGCCGATATCCTGCCCTGTTTTTTGCTGGAGCAATTCTAGTAGCTTCCGAGCAAGGTCGGAGCGGGCGAGTGGCATAACCTCGATAGCCATGGGTGTGAAACTGTTTTCCCAGTTGGCTGATATGTCCTCGATACGGTTTTGTTTTTCATCTTCTGATAAGAAAAATAATGTCGCAAATTGTTCGGCAATGCCATTGGTTTGGTCTGTTGTGGCGTGCACGGGTAGATTTAAGCTGAACAGAATAAAAGCGAGCAGCCAAAAGGAGGGGCGAGTTTTCATGGGCAAAGCCAGTATCAAATATTGCCGGTTAGAGAGTAACTTTGTTATTAAGGTTCAAACTAGGGTTAATCATAAAAACAATTTCCATATTGCAGTTAGCTATATTGATAGTTGAATTCGGTCTACTTTACCAGTGCACTATCTCTCAATGACTGTGATAGCCTATTACGGCTTGGTGGGGCAAACCACCGAATAACTAGAGGTTATATCATGATCGAGGAAGTCAATGGCTTTCCCGAAAAACCGAGCTTGCGTCCGCAAGATGCTCGGTTTTCTTCGGGACCCTGTAAGAAATATCCCGGATGGGATATCAGTCATCTTAACATCACTCAGCTTGGCCGTAGCCATCGAGCTAAACAACCCAAGCATCGTCTTAGCGACGCGATTTCACGTTCACATCAATTACTCAAATTACCTGCCGACTGGAAACTTGCGATAGTACCGGGTTCGGATACCGGTGCATTTGAAATGGCAATGTGGTCAATGTTAGGCGCTCGTGCTGTCGATGCCCTGGTGTGGGATAGTTTTTCTGCCGACTGGGCGAAAGACCTCGGTACACTCGGATTGTCTGAACTAAATGTGCACAAAGCGAGTTATGGTGACTTGCCAGACCTGACACAAACAAAATCAGATCACGATGTTGTTATGGTTTACAACGGCACAACCAGTGGCGTACGTGTTCCAAATTTGGACTGGCTCGATACCGATCGTGAAGGGCTGGTGTTATGCGATGCAACCTCGGCTGCTTTTGCAATGCCGATCGATTTTTCTAAACTGGATGTCGTCACCTGGTCCTGGCAGAAAGTGCTGGGTAGCGAAGGGGCACACGGTATGCTCGCACTCAGTCCTAAAGCGGTTGAAAGATTAGAAAGCTATACGCCTCCAAGGGCCTTGCCTAAAATATTCCAATTGACTAAAAATCAAAAACTAGTCGAAGGTATTTTTTCGGGCGCAACCATTAATACACCTAGTATGTTGGCGGTCGAAGATTTACATGCAGCACTCGATTGGGCTGATCGTATTGGCGGCGTTGAGTCACTTTGGCAGCGTACCAATCAGAATTTTGAAGCGATAGATCAGTGGGTGCAGCAATCACCCTGGGTCGACTGGTTGGCGATTGACGCTGACACTTGTTCGCCTACTGCTATGTGTTTACAGATTATTGATCCTGAATTCAATCGTCTTGAAAAGGACGAGCAGCAGCAAGCGATCAATTTAATGCTTAGCTGGTTAGCGGAAGAAAACTGTGCTTTGGATATTGCGAACTACCGTAGTGCACCGCCAGGTTTTCGGATCTGGGGCGGTGCAACCGTAGAAACTTCTGATCTAAAGGCTTTGACGGCCTGGATGGATTGGGCGTTCGCTAACTTCAAACAACAAAATAATAAAGAGACCTGAAATGACTGACGAAAAAAAGAAAAGTACCACTATCGTGAAACCAAAAGTTTTAATAGCCGATGCGATGTCAAGTCTGGCCCTTTCAGTCTTTGAAGAGCGTGGCATTGATGCAGTACATCCTGGGAAAATATCGAAACAAGAATTAATCGATATGGTGGGTGACTTTGATGGTATTGCACTACGCTCCTCAACCCAGATAACCGAGGAGTTACTTGAGCATGCGACTAATGTGAAAGTGGTCGGGCGTGCTGGTATTGGTGTTGACAATGTCGACGTACCTGCGTGTACCAAGCGCGGCGTTGTGGTCATGAATACGCCATTTGGTAATGCGATTACCACCGCCGAACATGCGATGGCGATGATGTTATCGCTGGCGCGTCATATTCCGCAGGCAAATCAGTCGACTCATGAAGGCAAGTGGGAAAAGTCTAAATTTATGGGTATGGAGCTGACAGGGAAATTGCTTGGTATTATCGGGGCAGGCAACATCGGCTCGATAGTCGCGAAAAAATCCATCGGCTATGGACTGAGAGTTCAGGCTTATGATCCATTCCTCACCGAAGAAAGAGCAGACAAGATAGGCGTTCAGAAGGTCGATTTGGAAACACTCTTGTCGACTTCGGATATCATTTCGTTACATGTACCTAAAACGTCCGAAACCGCGAATATTATCAGTGCCTCTGCAATCAATAAAATGAAGAAGGGTAGCCTGTTAATCAATTGTGCTCGTGGTGGTTTAGTCGATGAGCTGGCATTACTTGCCGGATTAAAAAGCGGTCATATTAAAGGGGCGGCACTCGATGTTTATGAAGTAGAGCCGGCCAAAGAGAACCCGTTATTTGGTCTGCCTAATGTGATTTGTACGCCGCACTTAGGTGCCTCTACGGTTGAGGCTCAGGAAAAAGTAGCGATTCAAGTTGCTCAGCAAATGAGTGATTATCTGTTGAGTGGCGCTATCAATAATGCGCTGAATACACCTAGCCTGAGTGCAGAGGAAGCCAAGCAGTTGAAACCCTATCTGCAACTTGCGCAGCGTTTGGGTTCATTTATCGGCCAGTTAACCGATGATCCAATCGAGTCATTGACTGTCACCTATGGTGGAGAAGCGCATGGTTTGAATGTATCTCCATTAACAACGCAGGTTGTTCAATCGTTACTCGAGCATCATAGTAGTTCTGTCAATTCGGTTAATGCACGTGAGGTGGCGAAAGAACGCAATATCAATTTGATAGAGGCATTAAGTGAGGGCAAGGATGAGTATCCCTGCCGGATTACTGTTGCTGTACAAACTGAATCTCAGACGCGCAGTATTTGCGGCACCTTGATCCAACACCGACCAAGAGTGATTGATGTGAAAGGTATCCCCCTTGAATCTGAGTTAGGCGAGCACATGCTTTATATTACCAATCAGGATACGCCGGGTGTTATTGGTGACATTGGCACCTCCGCCGCTACCAGTAATATCAATATCGCTAATTTGCATCTAGGACGGGAAGCCAGTGGTGGCAAAGCCATCGCTTTACTCGAAATAGACGCGCAGCCGAGTGATGAAGCAATGCAAAAATTAAGAGCTTTGGCTAATATCAATAAAGTCAAATATCTCAATTTCCCATCGCTTTGATTTGAGGTCTGTGATGCAGGATCAAGTTATGAGAGCTCAAATGCAGATTAAGTCACCAGCCTGGTTCAATGCGGAGCAGACTGATGAACAGGCTTTTGTGCTAACACTCTGTGGGTTGAGCTCTCTCGACTTGCATACCTTTGAATCACAGGTTCAGCTTGCGAGGCAGCTGATCGAGAATAAAGCATTAACTATTGCTCTCGATCAGCAGCTTTCGATTGGGGCAGCTCACGATTTGGAGTTCAATTCGACCCGTTCGACCGCATGGCAAATTTTTCAATTATTATTGGGTCAGTTATCAGACGTTGATATAGCGGTTCAACCCGTCAGTCAGCGCATTAAAAAACTATTGATTTGCGATATGGATAAAACCATTCTAGATGCGGAAACACTCGATGAAGTCGCAGAAGCGGTCGGTATTGGCAAGCAGGTTGCGGAGATAACAGAACAGGCCATGCGTGGCGAAATCGATTTTAATACGTCGTTAAAACAACGTGTGGGATTGCTAAAAGGGCAGCCTGAAAAGGTGTTTACTGATATGTCGAATGCCTTCCGTGTCAACCCAGGGGCTGAGCAGCTTTTAAAAAAAGCTCGGCAAGCCGGGATATATACCGTTTTGATTAGTGGTGGTTTCGATACGATTGCTGAGCCAGTATCACTACGGCTAGGGTTTGATGAAGTCCATAGTAATCGATTGGAAGTTCACAATGGAGTCTTAACAGGGGGCGTACTAGCGCCGATAGTCGATGCTAGTTCGAAACGTGAGTTGTTGTTATCGATCGCCGCTAAACTTGGTATCGATACTGTCGAATGCTGTGCGATAGGTGATGGTGCGAATGATGTTCCTATGCTCGAAAAGGCAGGATTAGGTATCGCGTATCAAGGCAAACCTGCGACCCGAGAAGCGACGGCATATCAAATCAATAGCACTAGCCTCGAGACGGCATTGTATTTTATGGGTTTGCAGCCGGAGTAGGCTGTTTAATAGTTTTTTGTCGTTATTAATCTAATCACTATAAAAGTCAGGTGATGGCTTCAATCGCAGATGTCTTAACTCGGACTCCTTCCACATCGAGGAAATACAGGTAGCGATAGATTTAGGTTAAACAGCTGTATTTCGTCGATTAAACGATATGGAAATCAAAATAATGCCCATCAAAAATAGAGGTTAAGGTTTCTATGCGATGACCTTAAACGCATTTGTATTTTATGCGTTTTGTTCCCAAGAGCTGAGATATGCCTCGTTACTGGTTCACGTCCGGTATCATTTTCAGGTCAAATTTGCTCGAAGAGACCCAGTGAGTAGTTTATGATATTGCTCGTTGCGTTAGTAATGCAGTATGACGGGATGTCCGCATCTCAAATAGCCTGAAAACCTTCCTTGCCAAAGGCAATCCAATCGATCGGCTAACTAAAGCTTGACTCAAAAGTCGAGCTAAAACTCGTTGGGAATAAATAAATGCTCGCCGTGATTGAACTCGTTGTACCACTGTTTGCGATTATTCTGCTTGGTTTCGTTTCGGGTAAATTGGCTCGCCTACCGATTGAAGGTTTGGCATGGATGAATTTTTATATTATCTATATCGCCTTGCCAGCTTTGTTTTATCAGCTTTTATCCAGAACCCCAGTCAGTCAGTTTGCTCAAATTGGATTTATTTTGGTATCAATTGGCAGCACATTCGCTATTTTTTGTCTGGTATATCTCATTGCCAGGTGGCGAAAAAACAATCAGCCCGATGCAACCATTCAGGGACTTGCAGCTGCTTATGGCAATATTGGATATATGGGAATACCACTTGGATTAGCTGCATTCGGTCCAGCGGCAGGCGTTCCCGTGGCTCTTATATTCTGCTTTGAAAATGCAATGCATTTTATTATCGCACCCTTGTTTATGGCGATGGACAAAAGTAACCAACAAACGAAATTCGAACTGGCCAGGCGAATCGCCGTAAAAATATTTACCCACCCTTTTATTATTGCGACTATGGCAGGAGTATTGGCGTCAGTTTTTTCTTTTGAATTGCCAAAGTTTGCTGGCCATTCATTAGAGCTATTATCAAAAACCGCTGGGCCTTGTGCCCTATTTGCGATGGGTATTACAGCAGCACTGCGACCACTTAAGCGGGTTCCGAAAGAGCTTGGTTATATTGTTCCAATAAAGCTCATTCTGCATCCAGTCCTGGTGTATGTTCTATTGGTTTGGTTAATACCCGAGCTGGATCCTGTATGGTTGTATAGCGCGGTATTGCTCGCGACTCTGCCCACCGCGACGAATGTTTTTGTATTGTCGGAACAATATGGTGTTTGGCAAGAAAGAGCCTCCAGTACCATAGTGGTATCGACTTTGTTAGCGATGGTGACGGTAACGGCCTTTCTCTACTTAGTTCGTTCTGGTTGGCTATAGCCTTACTGCAGTGAATCTCTCCAATTAATTGCATAATTTCCCGTATTTCTATAAAATATGTAAAAAATGCAGTCAAATGATTTTCTATGCAAGATTTTTCCACGGCCTTTAGCCTAGCATTCTCACTAATATTTAACGCCGATGCTGACTTGATTGAGATAATCGGTTTGTCTTTGTCAGTTAGTTTTAGTGCGGTCCTTTTTTCGGTCATCATTGGTTTTCCACTCGGTGCCGTCACTGCAGTGGTTCGATTTCCGGGCAGGCAAGTTCTGGCTATCATCTTAAATGCTTTGATGGGGCTGCCGCCTGTTGTGGTTGGCCTTTTGGTGTATCTCGTAATTTCTCGTGCCGGCCCTCTAGGTTGGCTGAACTTACTGTATTCACCGACAGCGATGATCATCGCCCAAACGATATTAATCACACCCATCATTGCGGCACTGACCCGACAGGTAATAGAAGACTTGCATAAAGAATACGAAGAGCAACTGCGGTCGTTTTGCGTGCCAGTGCCCCGCGTTGTTATGACACTTATCTGGGATGCTCGATATAGTTTACTCACCGTCGTGCTGGCAGGCTTTGGCCGTGCCATTGCTGAAGTTGGGGCGGTGATAGTAGTCGGTGGGAATATTGATCACCTAACTCGTGTCATGACCACCGCAATTGCCCTTGAAACATCAAAAGGTGACCTGGCACTTGCTCTAGCTTTGGGAATCATCTTGCTGGTACTAGCATTGTCTATCAACGCAGCGGCTTATATTCTGCGCGGCAGTGCGCAGCGTTCAGCTTATGCCTGATATTAATCGCCAGTCTTTACCGTTACTGCCTTTGGTCGTCCAAAACTTGAGTTACCGAGTTGGTCAAAAAAGGCTACTTGATAATATTAATGCGACAATTAACTCCACTGGCGTGACTGTAGTTCTGGGGGCGAACGGTGCAGGGAAGAGCTTGTTTGTTCGTTTATTGCATGGCTTGCTTAAATCGGACCTACATGCAATTAAGTGGAATGGCCGGGTGCAAGATCTGGCGACTCGAAAGCGTCAGGCATTGGTGTTTCAAAAGCCTGTTTTGTTGAGACGTTCTGTGTCGGCCAATATCGAATTCGTACTCAAAAAATCCCTATTCAAACCAAGGAATGCTAATTTTATTCAACAACGCGATGCTGTTTTACATGAGGCCGGCTTGTTCGAGCAACGAAACCAACCAGCCAGGCTATTGTCGGGCGGCGAACAACAACGATTGGCGCTGGCAAGGGCATTAGCCACTCAACCGGAAGTGCTGATACTCGATGAGCCAACAGCAAGTTTAGATGCCGCGACCACTTATCAAATCGAAACTCGATTAGAACAAGCACGCGACCAGCGGATCAAAATATTTTTGGTTACGCATGACATCGCTCAGGCACGTCGGCTGGCGGATGATGTGATGTTTATGCATGGTGGCCGTTTAATTGAACATGCACCTGCAAATGTTTTTTTTAACCAGCCTTCGAGTGAGCAGGCAAAGGCTTATCTTGAAGGTCGCCTATTGTTTTAATTGTATTATCTGTTTAAGTTTTAACGTCAAAAGGAAAAGCAAATGAACTGTCTCAAAATGCTCGTAATAGCACTAGTCTCTATTGTTAGTGTAAGTCACGTGCTAGCCGATGAGCATTCAATCATAGTGCAATCAACGACATCGACGGCGAATTCGGGTTTATACGATCACCTACTGCCAATGTTTAAAAAGGAAACTGGAATTACAGTCCATATCGTTGCTGTCGGCACCGGTCAGGCGATTAAAAATGCACAGAACTGCGATGGCGATGTCTTGCTAGTGCACGCGACATCAGCCGAACAAAAATTTGTTGCTGAGGGTTTTGGTGTTGCACGGCATAACGTCATGTATAACGACTTCATCTTGGTCGGGCCGCCAGAAGACCCCGCTCAAATTTCAGGCGGTCGTGCGGCAGCCGTGGCTTTTACCAACATCGCTGCGAGCCAATCTCAATTTGCTTCAAGAGCTGATAACTCTGGAACTCATAAGAAAGAAGTGTCGTTATGGAAGGCAGTCATGGTTAATCCAGAACAATCGAGTGGTCACTGGTACCTCGAAACAGGTTCGGGAATGGGCGCTACGCTCAATATAGCGGTTGGTTCAGGTGCTTATACAATGACAGACAGAGCGACCTGGATAAGCTTTAAAAACAAACAGGATTATAAAGTACAGGTTGAAGGCGATGATAAATTGTTCAATCAATATGGCATTATTCAGGTTAACCCTAAGAAGTGTAATCAGGTGAAGTCAGTTCAGGCGAAAAAATTTATAGACTGGATTTTATCTAAAACGGGACAGGCTGCTATCGCAGCGTATCAACTCGAAGGAGAGCAGTTGTTTTTTCCAAACGCCTCTACTGACTATTAAAATGAACCAAAAATTGTTTGCTTACCTCGTAACCCGTTAATACTTTGGCGCGTTTGGCAAAGTTTTCCGACTGGCAGAATTCGACGAATTTTTGCCAGGTAGGGTCAAACCAGGCGCGCCGATCAACCAGTAAATCGTAGCGTTCTTCTATTACCGGAATAAACCCCAGGCGAAATTGTGTGGCCAGTGTCGAAAGTCCAAAACAGGCATCAGCTTTACCTTCTAATACTTCAACAACCGCATCCATTTCACTACGAGCCACTGGTGCCCATTGAATGCTGGCATTCTCTATAGATTGCTCCGCCATCAAGGCTTCAAGCAATACCTGACTACCTGCTTCTGGTTGGCGTGGCACGATAATTTTGTTGCTGAAATCCGCTAATGATTGATAGTCTTTTACCTTCTCCGGATTGACAATCATGCCTCGATCTCGTTTCGCCCACTCGACCAATACAGCACCAGAATTCGCGAACCTGGGATTGATAAGCGGAACATTCCAGTCCTTCGATCCAACGTCATACACATGCAGTCCAGCCGCGATTCCATCGCACTGTTCGAATCGATCAAGACCATCGAGACTGCTATCCAGATAACTGGCTAGACCGCAACGGGACTCACGTAATGCCCATTCTAACAAAGGGTCATGACTACCGATGATGACCAATGGTTTAGACTTTGACGAATCCATACTGGAATCGTGATTAGCCAGCCATGCATTGATAGCATCTCTAGGGAACAGTAATTTTCCTGTCGCACGAGAGCAGGGCACATTGCCCGAAGCAGCAAGGTCGTAAACTTTGCGTTCTTTAATGCGTAGTAATTCGGCTAATTCTTTAGTGGTGAGAAATTCGTTCAAGCGTATTTTGAATTGTTGATACTTAACATTCATTTTACCATAGATGTACTTATTAGGAGTAAGCATAATGCGCTTACCCCAATAGTATTATGGCGTCCAGCTTATGGCGGCGTTGGCGGTTATTGCAATGCCGTTTACAGTGAAGGTGACGGTGTCGCTACCAGTGGTTGCACTTGGCCTTGTATAGGTGACCTGGTAACTGCCATCACCTAGGTCTGTTACATTGCCTAATCGTGCTGGGGTAGTGGCATTTGCAACCACATCAAGCCCTGCTCCAATAGTGGCTGGAACAGCATCTCGAGGTGTAATGGTAATTGTCACTACAAGAACGAGACCGTTCACAGTAGAGCTAGCCGGGCTGACGACTGTATTGGCATTATTCGGAACATTAACAATACCCGGGTAGTGATAACCGATATTAACCGCCGGGAGGTCAGCTACGCCATCATCGCCACCATCGGTACGTGTGGTGACAGAGGCGAGGTCAAATGGTGTGACTAAAGAGGCTAGGGTTGATCCTGCGTCAATCGCGGGTGAATTAGAGCCACCCTGTAGCGAGGTGACATTCAAATACCAGCCATTGGTGAACAAGGGGTTCGAACCGACAATGTCAGTAGCAGCGGCGGTGTACAGGTTGAGGTTAGTTGAACTACCTATCAATATTGTGCCAATAATATTATTATTTTTGGTCGAAATATTATTCGTTCCGTCATAAACATCGTTAGCTGCTGATGCGCCATCGATATTGCCATAAATAATATTGTCTATCAGGGTGGTGGCGCCTGAGCCTACCCCAGTTGATATTCCGGCACCTTGGTCTTTTATATCTGCCGATACATTATTAGCAATCGTATTGTTTTTAATCATTGCAGACGAAGAAGAACCCGATATGTCGATACCGCTACCACCTAGAGAAGTCCCATTTGCGCGAGATCGATTTTCAATAATCAGGTTATTCACTATCGTGGGGCTTGAGTTTCTTAAACCTATCCCGGCACCCCCGCCCGCTCGATTACCTCTGATCAAATTGCCAAAAATAATGCCATTGCCGCTATTGAAAGAAATACCACCGCCAAAAGAGTTAACATTGTTGTTACCGTAACCATTATTGACAATAATATTATTCCGTACCCATGGGCCGCCATCGGCGCTCATGCTAATTCCGACGGTTGCCGCCTGACGGATAACACTATTCTCAATTCTGTTTGCGCCGGTGTTGCCTGCAATCTCAACACCTGTGTTGCTTCCGGTGATGGTGAATCCTGACAGGGTTGTTGTGTCTGCTGACGAGGTATAAATGCCTCTAGTGCCATTAGTGCCAACAATATCAGTGATAATTAAATTGCCCGAGAATGTGGGAGACATGGTGCCCGCACCTTCCAGATATAGATGCGTTGATGAACATTCGTATATCGCCATATTATTGAATACTGGGCTAGTCGTCGTTGTTGAGTTGAGTCGCAAGCCTTCGTTTGAATAGTTGATCGTCAGGTTATTAAAGATCAATGCAGTGCTGACATTGGAAATATAGACACCATTAAGGCCATACCAGGTGGTTAAATAATTCACTGTCCCTCCAGCAGCACCAGAATTAAACCGTACCCCACGCCATAAACCGATTAGAGCTGTATTAGGCGTGCCAACACTATTGTCGGTAAACGACGTTATGATGACTTCGTTACCTATAGTCCCGTTAACATTTAAGGTGCCCCCTGAAAGAACATCAAGATACCTCGAGTTGTCGAACTTGATTAAGGTATTGGCTTCTATTGTTAAGGTTCTGCCACTAGGTACATCCAGATCGGAGGTTACTCGCCAGAAGGTGCCACCTAAAGGATTTGCAGTCAGGGTTAAGTCATTGATGAGTGCGCCGGAGAATATGACGTAATCCTGTACTAACCCGGTTCCTGCCTGGTATGGCGTGACGATTACCGCAGCTGG
The DNA here is from genome assembly GCA_964195315.1 of uncultured Acidimicrobiia bacterium. GTDB lineage: Bacteria > Pseudomonadota > Gammaproteobacteria. The sequence continues at coordinate 57,784 of CAXMOZ010000214.1, forward strand.
CAGTGACATACCCACCAATGTATAAGGAGACGGGGAGTTGCTAAGCGTAATGATAGAACCATTAAATGCAGAGGGGTTTGCATTGTTACTAAAATAAAGGGACGAAGAGGTTGCGCCATCCAGAGTCATATTACTGTAAGACCCACCCACGCCCTGCAATGTCAGATTATAGGTACCACCACTAATAACATTTGAATTTCCCGCGCTGTTATCGAAGGTCGGGGTTGTCGTTGCACTACCGAGTAGCTGAACCCCATGAACACCTATAGTTCCTGAGTCGGCAATGGTCAAGCCACTGATCGTTGGATCGACTGCACTCGTACTGCTGTCGTTGATATAAATACCGCTACCACCGATATTATTCAATGTGACGTTGTTCCAGGTTCCACCAAGCGAGGCTGTGGTATCAATATCAGCATAAATACCGTGATAACTGGTATTTACCCCGGTATCGGTAAAGGACACGTTATCCAGATTCATCGTCAGACTTTGAGCACTGAATAATTGTAGTTGTAATCCATAGTAATAAACGTCATGAAAATCTGTATTACTGATATCAAGACTAGTGGATTGGACATTGTAGTGATAAACCCCATAGCCGTTATAACCGATGGTCGCATTATCAATATCGATCACACTGCCGGCGTTGGCTCGAATGGAATTCCAGTTATTCCACGCAGGGCTTGTCGTATTGGTATCCCCGTTCGTGTCTCCACCTACGCTATCATCCAGAATCGAAGTGAATACGGCTTTGGCTCCCAAGCCATCTCCATCGCCTACGATTAGGCTGCCACTGACGTAGAGCACTAACCCGGCATTGAATTTCAATACTGCTCCGTCTTCTACGGTCATAGTGGCTCCAGTTGGAACAGTGATACTGGAT
>CAXMOZ010000215.1:0-5393 GCA_964195315.1 uncultured Acidimicrobiia bacterium
GCTATTATAGCTAAACTGATACCTTCCTCTCGGCTAAGCGCCTTCTCCACAGCTTGTAATTTAAATGATGGATTAAATCTTGCTCGCATTCTAACACCTCTAGTTAAATATTAGAGGCGACAACTATCCTGACACAGGGGGATTATTTGTCAGCACGAATATCGAGATATGCCGACATTTTCACTCACCATATTCTCAAGAATTGGTCTATATAGCAATGACAGCTAATGGGCGAAAGAGACGACCTGACAATACTTTCTCAGCGACTGCTTATCCTAATTGTCCGCTGATAAATAATATCGAAAGCTTTGGTGAAAAGAATCAGCTAGAACTGAAAATAACATCAGGGTAGGGTGGTATCTTCACCATGTTAGGTGAGTAAATGGACCGCCCTTATTCATAGCGAGAAAAAACTCATCAACAACCACTTAACTTGGAAGTTAAGTGGTTGTTTTGTAGAAACTATTCGCATCATGCTTAGTGATTACTGGCAGGGCTTGAAATACAGTCGTTTTAAGCGGGTTTCCTTATTTATTCGTCTGTATTTCAGAAGGTAAGTGTGCCGATGATCATTAATGCAGGAATTCAAATGCCTATGATTCGATCCATTGATTGATGGTTTTTCAATCTTTGAGTTTCATAATGGTTTTCATTTCCCATCATGAACAGATTCATAGTAGCTTTAGACTTATTTTAAATTGGAAAACTCCATACCCTGTTCAGACTCATTTCATATTGGACAATGCTGCAGATTGATCTTGGAGGGTAGGCATTTTATACTCGTGAGATTGATGATGGAATCGGATCTTCAGCCGACCATGTTGAATATTGAGTAGCTGCATCGTATCAGAGCGCTCGATCAATGAACGGGTAAGGTTTTGTTGGCCTACTTTAGTCATTAAATTATTCACCTATAAATTACTCTTTTGACCTTTATGATAAAAGTTGCGCTTTTCCCTATACCTAATTCAGTTAATTTTCCTGGCGTACCAACGCCGCTGCATGTTTTTGAACCGCGTTATCGAAAAATGGTGAAATACTGCATTGATAACAATGTGATGTTGGGGGTTTGTCATACCGAAAAAGTGGTCCATGCCAATACGCGTGATCAAACCCAGCAAGAAGCACTTAACAGTAACCAATCTACCTACAAGCCATGCGCTGTATTTTCTGCTGGAGCGGTCGAGCTACTCGAGGAAATGGATGACGGCCGCATGGCAATAATGGTTAACTTTGAAATACGACTCAGGTTAAAACAAGAGCAGCAGACCTTGCCATTTAATATATGGTCTTGTGAGCCGTATGAAGATGATCAGCTGGGGGATGACCAATTAGGGTTGTTAAGGCAGAGCCATGAAAAAATCATGCAGCGCTTATTGTCCATTAGCGATGGTAATGATGAAGTTCAAAAAATGCTGTCTGATGATAATTGGCAAAAAATGTCTCCAGTTGAGTTTAGCTTTTTGGTAAACGGTTTAATTGGCATGCCTGCTGAAATCAAACAAGATTTGCTGGAAATGAGACAACCACAACAGCGATTAGATACAATACTCGAAATGGTGAATTCTATTCAACAACCCCTTAACTAGTAATGCTCCTGTTTACTCAACAATATATAAACCGTGTTAAAACGCGTTATCCTGATTCGTTTCACCATTAACTGTTTTGAATAATAATGCGAGCTACCTTTCTAACCAAAACTGCAGTTGTATTAACGCATTCAAAATATTTTTATTCGTAATATCGCGGGTAAGCTAATGATTCAATTCAGCTTAATAGCATGAAGATGGTGCGCGCATTCTTCACTACTTTGATGCAGCCTTCAATGGCTTGTGTCTGCTTCATTGCCTTTGCAGCAATGACTCCAACCTTACACGGAAAAGCTCATCAGACAATGAAAACGCTCTTTAAATTTACAGGTGAAAACCCCGATGTGGAATGGCAATCAAATAATGATGGAGTGATGGGGGGGCTTTCGAAAGGTAGTGCCAATATTACAGAAGGGGGCATGTTGTTTAATGGCGATATCTCATTAGAAAATAACGGTGGATTCTCATCGATATACTTTCGGGCTAACTATGATTTGTCAGACTTTTCGGGTATTCAATTGAAGGTTCTTGGTGATGGTCGCAGTTATCAATTACGTTTAGAGAGCGACGCTATGTTTTCACAACGCTCGCCCGTTAGCTTTAGCAGTGAATTTAAAACCAGAGAAGATGAGTGGGCAGAGATTTTTTTACCGTTCAGTGGCCTTATACAAACATGGCGAGGGCGTCAGCTTTCGGGATACACCTTTAATCCAGGACACATTCGCAGAATTAGCGTTATGCTGGCCGATAAAAAACTGGGTGAGTTTAGACTTAAAGTCGCCTCTATTGTTGCTAAGTAGAACTTTCGAATTCAGCAAAGCCTCTATTGGATCAACTGTTGCGTCCATAGACTGAGCTCTCAAGCTCTGCTGTGTTTATAAAGTGAAGATTCGTATCAAGACCTTAAATCGGCAAGTCCATATGATTGCCGACATTGCTCAGGGGCCAAGGTGGATTACCTTCAATATCTGACTAAAGGCTTGGTGCTAACGGCAATGTCTCGCCATCTATTAAGGGCTTGGGTAAAACGGATTCTGGATTTAACCTGAGATCTAAGCCAGTTAAGTAATCATAATACTTGCGAATATTGGCCACATATTTAACTGGCTCCCATCCTCGCGCATAGCCATATTTGGTTTGTTTATACCACTTCTTTTTCGCCAGCAATGGCAGTGATTTTTTGACATCAATCCACCGGTTAGGATTGCCACCATTTCTTTCGGTGATTTTTCGAGCATCCTGAACGTGTCCAAAGCCGACGTTATAGGAGGCCAGTGCAAACCAGGTACGATCAGGCTCGGTAATTTTAGACGACGTCCTCTTTAATGCACTTGCAAAATACTTTGCCCCGCCTCGGATACTTTCTGCTGGATCTAGCCTGTTGGTTACTTTCATTTCTTTCGCCGTTATCTGGGTAAGCATCATTAACCCTCTAACCCCGGTCGGAGACTTTGCTCGAGGATTCCAAAGTGATTCCTGATAGCCGATCGAGGCAATTAAGCGCCAATCGATCCCAGCAGCTTTACCTTCTCGACGAAATAGGGCTTCATACTTATGCAGACGTTTTTCAATGTGACTGGTAAAGGTTTGAATGTCGGAATAATTGAATTTAGCAACGTGGCTATAGTGCCGGTGGATGAGTTGTTCAAGCCTGCCATCGTTATCAATTTTCTCGAAGAACTCTTCAAGCGCATTCGCCAGACTAGGGTCGAGCGCATGATTAAATGCCCAGCGCAATTGTCGAGGCTCTCCCAGCTCAAAAGCGATGCGTAGCTCAGGGAAGAAACGCCGTTGTAACGCGATTTGATGAGAGTCAGCCAGTAGATAGGGCACTTTACCTGAATTTACCTGTTCGATTAATTCTTCGCTTGCGGCATCGTCTACTTCACGCCAAACCAGCTCAGGATATTGCTTTTGTACTTTTGCCAATAATTTAACCTGACTAGTACCGCTAACGACATGCAATACTCCTTCGGTCAAATCGTCAACTTTTCTTGGGCGAGTCACCTGTCCTTTGCGATAAAGCACTTGATTAGCTGACTCGAAATAGCGAGGGCCGTAAGCAACAGTGGAACTAAATTCAGACTCATTTTCGGAAAGGCCTGCCGCAATAATATCCCCAGAGCCAAATAGTAATTCTGGGTACAAATCAGCAAACTGTGAAACGGTTATAAACTCAGGTTGAACGCCAATATACTCGCTAAATAGGGCCGATAACTGGTACTCGAAACCATTTGAACCATTGTTGTCCTGATAATAAGTAGAGGCACTGTTGAGAGTGAGAATTCGAAGTTTTCCACTTTGTTGGATATTTTCCAGCGCCGTCTTCGAATCTCGTTCGATACTGGGTTGAACCACCAAAACTAAAATAATAAGAAAAACAGCCATTAAACCAAATGCTAGCTGGATCAAATGAGCTCGAGAAGATAGGTCAGGCATAATTAGTTCGAATCCAGCTCAGGCATGTTATTGCTGGCGCGTAAAAATCCATTCATTCTCGTTAGATAGTGATGAATCGAAAAAATAGCCCTCGCGATCAAATTGTTTTATTTCATTAACCTCATTAATTTTCTTATCAATAATATAACGCGCCATTAAACCGCGTGCTTTCTTCGCATAAAAACTGATGATCTTGAGTGTACCCTTGTGATATTCCTTGAATAAAGGTGTCACAACACGACCCTTGAAAGATTTTAGTTTAACTGCCTTAAAGTACTCGTTAGATGCGAGGTTCACTAACGTATCGCCCCCAATTTGAGCCAATTCGTCATTTAAGCAATCGGTGATACGAGTATCCCAAAATTGATAGAGGTTGGTACCTGCATCAGTGGCTAGCCGAGTACCCATCTCCAGTCGGTAGGCTTGCATTAAATCGAGAGGACGTAAAACACCATATAAGCCTGATAGCATACGCAAATGCCCCTGAGCAAACTGAAGGTCGTCGGCGCTCATTGTATTGGCATCGAGACCAATATAAACATCGCCCTTAAACGCAAACAAAGCCTGTTTCGCATTCTTGAGTGTAAAAGGCGTCTTCCAGCGCAAGTTACGCTCAGCATTCAAATCACCAATATTACTGCTAACGCTCATTAGGTTTGATAGGTCTTCGCTAGATAAAGGCCTTAGGTATTGATTCAACTGACGCGAGTAACGTAAAAGGGTAGGTTGGCTGAACTCTTCAGTAATAGCGGGTGTTTCAAAATCTAGTGTTTTAGCGGGTGAAATTACTATGAGCATGTTAAACGATCATCACAAAAAGAAACATAATATCAAAGTTAACACAGCTTTCCCTTAAAACCTTCTTATCTGTTCGATAGTCCATTTAAATAGAGCCAAAACCACATAAAGATTGATAGCAAAAGTCCTATCCTGTAACCTTCGCGCCGAATTCAAGCACTATAGAGTGGCGAGTTGACAGTGGGTAACCCCTAGCCTAATGAGCTCGTATACATAGGGTATTGAATAGTATTAAATCCGGAGAGTTGTCTGAGTGGCTTAAGGAGCACGCCTGGAAAGTGTGTATACGGCAACGTATCGAGGGTTCGAATCCCTCACTCTCCGCCATATATAAGCCTTAACTATCTGATAGTTAGGGCTTTTTTATGCCCGTGTATTTTCTGAACCGCCAAGAAAACCGTCAAATGAGTTTGTTACCTCGTTAAAAACAAGCGACTGAACGAATGGCTATACACGACCATGTTACAACCGTACCAGCAGCACCGTTTTCCCCGAAGCCATGATAGTTACGCCAGAGCAAGGCTACTTACCTATCAAGGCGCAAAACATAGCAGTTATTTTACGTCG
>CAXMOZ010000216.1:0-2534 GCA_964195315.1 uncultured Acidimicrobiia bacterium
CTCTGGCGTGGTTTCCCGAAATAATGTAAGCAAACCTTTTGAAGGTCATTGAAATGAACCCCTTTGGGGTTTGCTTTCATATCTTTCAATATTTTAGCTATGCCACTCATTTATCAATGGTAGCACTATTGATACTATTAGTGAATGTTCTTTTTACGCATAACGCCACAATTTGCTGAAGGCAACTGATGGGCGGGTTTTGGCCCAGCAGTTGACTTTCAGTAACATTGACTTGTTAGGGGTCATTTTCTACTACACTTAAATGTGATACAGACGGATTTTTCTTTCGAATAAAAGTAACAACAGTACAACGTTTGTTTTCACTATATTCATGTTCCTGTATTTCTTTAATTTCATGTTTATGAGTTAAATAAAAATGATTAATGTTTTCCAAGTGCATATCAAATATGGCGTAGTACATAGATTTCATTACCCATCGAAGTCCATTTAAAAAGAAAGTGATTTTACCATTTACTGACTTTTTCCGATTTGCACCGAAGTAGTTTGTTTCTAAATCAATCAATTTTTTTAATTTTTTAAAACCGCCTTTGGTTAAAAAGAAAGAAATTTCTCCATTTTCTGTAAATTCCTTATTAGCAAGTTCATTCGCTTTCACTATATGTATAAATACATCATTTTTATCTTTTACGGCCACTAGTATTTATACCCCTAACGCTTAGCTCACCGGGAAAATTCGAGCGCAGCGAGTATTTTGTCCGGTGGAGCTACTTGTTAGGCAATTCACCATATTCTTGATATTTCCACTTCTTCTATTGAGCTAAGTGCCTGCTTGGCTTGTAGATCAAATTCACTTCCAAGCAAGGTCTTAACAGCCTGGATCATTAAATCTTTCAGCTTCTCGTAATAAGCCATGTATAGGTCATCATCAACCTCACTCTGAGATTCGAATATCGTGAATGTATGCTGCTGCAGGCCTTCTAGCCAAGATTCAAAGCATTCTGATTCAGAGTTCATGGCTTGAAAGAATGCACGCGGCGCTTGAACGAGTGTCTTCGATAGCTCGGTTCCGATTTCTGCCACTGCAGCACCATCACGAGATTTCCAGCTTTCAATCAGCTTTGGAATTGATGTTTCTCCTAGGCGATCTTCTAAAGCATCTAATAGCCTAGGGCCAAACTCTAATGCCCATTCACTAGCTCTGTTATCTACTCCAGCACCATGAGCTGCACTGTTTAAGAGAGGCAACAAGTCTTCAATTGCTGCAACCTCATCACTATTAAGTGCTCCCTTTTTAATCAATTCATGAGTCAATTTTCTCAAAGGCAATCGATCAGGCTGAATGCCTTTGTTCTTACCTAGCTCTCTTAACCTAGACTCGATTTCAATCCTAAGGCCTGCTAAGGCAAGATTTGGGTCATTCCCTGCAACTGATTGAAACGCATATATATGACGTTCTTCTGTTTGGAGCTTACTGCCTTCCTTTAATAGACCGGCATCTTCGACTTTCTTTTTAGCCGCCTCAAGATCCTGAAACTCGACCTTTAACCCACCTGGTAATTCTACGCTTCTGAACAATGGTGCGAGCCAAGGAAGTATGGCAATCAATAATATCGTAACGGTAATTCCGTCAATCTTAATGTCGGGAATGTAAGTGTGAACAATTGCCATAATGACGGCAATTACAGTAATCAGTATTTGAATGAACCTCGTACTCATCTTTGTGTGCCTAACTATAATTCGACATAAAAATGACGTGTTATAACATGTCAAAATGACGTATAATTCCGTGCTTAGCGAAATAAGTAACTGATTTACAAGGATATGATTGTAAAAACACGTCAAATTGATGGAATATTACATTAACAATCAAGGAGGATCCTTTCATGGCACAGAGTCCCAGTTTATTAGAAGTCGTCCGGGTTCGGGGTCTGGTCTTTGATTTATGATTTTCGTAGTCATTATTTTTGAGACCAGTATCCATAAAACCATCCTTATTAGTAAAATCTCTACGCCCGACAAGCAGTAAAATCCGTATTGCACCGACGAAGCTAACAAATCATATATTTCATTACAAGTTTTAATGTAATTCTATTGAGGTCGGATAAGAGCGTTACCGAACGCTAGGGGTTTTTTACCCCACCCCTTTCAAGCCCTCGGCAAAATAGTGCTCATATCTGGGTGAAATGGCAGGGATGCCATTTCAGGCCCACCCGTGCCTATGTCCATGGATGGAAGGTAGTAGAGCAATGCAGGAGCAATTGCCGAGGGAGCGCGTGTGGGCCGACCCTGATATGGGTGCTATTTTGCCGATCAAAGGGCTTGTTCGGGGGCGGCTCTTTTGGTTACTTTTCTCGCCGTGAGAAAAGTGACTCGCGCACCTACTCAATATTAGCTACGAAGTACTGCGAGTCTTGGTGTGCGAAACCACGTATATAACTATCTAAAAAATTAGCCACGGCCTAACTGCCGCTGATACCCCCTCAACCCAACTCCGGCATCTCCCGACGAAACAACGGCTCATAAAAATCAACTTCAGACTCAAGATTCCGCGCTGCCAGGTGCCCATCATAAAC
>CAXMOZ010000217.1:0-27536 GCA_964195315.1 uncultured Acidimicrobiia bacterium
TGGCAAGTTTGAAGTTGAAGGTAAGTCTATCTATGTTTTCAATGGGTATTTCCCTCAAGGAGAAAGTCGAGATCATCCGCTTAAATTTCCAGCCAAGGCCAAATTTTATAGCGACTTAAACGACTTTGTGCAAAGCAGTGATGTAGCGGGCATGCCTCTGGTCGACACGCCATTGATTGTTATGGGTGACTACAATATTTCGCCACAGGATACTGATATTGGGATTGGGCCAGATAACGCTAAACGCTGGCTCAAAACCGGGAAAAGCAGCTTTCTACCAGAAGAACGCGAGTGGTATGACCTGCTCTGTTCATTTGGATTGAGCGATGGATTTAGGATATGTCATCCAATAGAAAATAATGTGTTTAGCTGGTTCGATTATCGCAGTAAAGGGTTTGATGCTGAACCAAAGCGCGGGTTAAGAATTGATCATCTGCTGGTATCAGATCAACTGAAATCAACCGTCACGAATGCTGGCGTCGATTACTCGGTAAGAGCAATGGAAAAACCTTCTGATCATGCACCCACTTGGATAGAGCTCGATTTTTGAATGCCTTTGATTGAGTGAGATGTTATGGCAGATAAATTGCGGAAAACCATTCTCTAAACAAGTGGATGTTTTTTGCGTCAATTTGCTGTCCACAGGTTCATGTTATTTACTTCCTGGAACGTATATAGCCTCTCTGAAGGGAAGGGTGTAAAAGTATCCAGCAGGCGGCGGAATAGTGCCGTACTTACGTTTATAAGAAAACTTGATTGGCTATATATAACTTGAATAAAAAAACCAGAATTCTGAGCCGAATCGATAGCTACTTATCTCCTGGGTAATTGTCGATTTAGGTTCCTCAATGGTTAGCGAACAATATCGTGGCTAATTTTCACTCAAGAATAAATATAAAAATCTTAAGCATGACAGAACTTATCGATTATCTAGTGATGGCCTGTGGAACAGAAAGCGAGTGCAGAGACCTTTAGAGTAGGGGGCTTGAATTATCTTTAATTCAAAAAAACTAATGCCATGCAAACAGCATTTTTTAGCATGTTCTACTGTTGTTAAACGGATGAGGTGGCTAATACCACAGTAAAGTTTCAGATGGGTCGTTGTTTAATCAATCCCCTATTCATCAGCTCTTTGTCTCGATAGTACCGAAATTTCTGTAGTCGATAACATGAAGCAGTCGGTCGAGTTTGTTAATTCGATCAAAAATTTAGGCGTTCGATTTTCGTACAGGCCTATTATCGTTTAGTTATCTGAAACGGTGCCTCGTCGATTATTTAAAAATTGATTGGGAGTTTATTCGAGGCATTATCGAAGTCGAATTCAGTTTTGTGTTTGTGCGCGCCATGACTGAAGTAGGACGTTTTCTCGGCATGAAAGTCGTTGCCGACTATGTCGATTCAGAGCACATCTTCAATCAGGTACTAGTTAATAAAACTATCAGTTAATCAGGTATGTCTTGTAGTAATAACCTTTTGCATAGCCTTAAAACTAGGTACTTGATAATCTTCCAGTAGTTTACTTTGCTCTGCTCGTGTTCGGGTGGCAGCGATATTTTTAATCGTATCGATGTCGAGATACGGTGCGATCATCTGCAGAAAAACTAACTGAAAAGCCGAAATATGCCGTGAATGTCTGAAGCCAATCTTAATCGAACTATCAGGGAACAAGTGATTGGCATCGATATAGGTTAGTTCCTCGTCTTCTTTATCACAGGCCATTTCTGCAATGATGCCCGCGCCCAATCCCAGTCGAACATAGGTTTTTATAACGTCTGAATCGGTCGCCGTAAATGCGATGCGAGGGCTGAGGTTAGCTTCCTGGAAGGTTTTATCGAGTTGTGATCGACCTGACAATCCAAGCATATAGGTCAGAATAGGAAATGAAGCCAGGTCAGACAGGGTGATATTGAGCATTTTTGTCAATGGGTGACCCTTTGGCACAACAATATGACGATTCCAGGTGTAAGCGGGAATGGTGACAAGTTCACTTAGTTTATCCATGGTTTCCGAGGCGATCACAAAATCCACCTGATTATTTGCCGCCAGCTTACACATCGATTTGGGATTGCCCTGGTGAACGCGTAATTCGATGTCAGGATAAAACTCCGAGAAGCGCTGCAAAATAGGCGGTAAAATAAACTGCGCCTGAGTATGAGTAGTGGCGATTGTTAAGCTGCCACGATTTGAATTACTAAATTCAAGGGCGGCATGCTTAATATTTTTAGCGTTATTTAAAAGATCGGTAACATGGCCCAATATGGCTTCACCAGCGGGTGAGATATTAGTCAGCTTTTTTCCTGATCGTTCAAAAATTTGAATGTCTAGCTCATCTTCAAGTAACTTGATTTGATGGCTGACTCCAGGCTGAGAAGTATAGAGCTCTTCAGCGGCCGCTGACACGTTCAAATTATTGCGCACGACGGCATCTAGAAAACGAAGTTGTTGCAGTTTCACCGATCAATATTCCTGATTAATTTAGAAAAAAATTGGGCTAGAACAAATAAAATAAAGATAGCATTTATCTCCAATTCTTAATAGTAGTCATTAAGTTTACAAGGAATTGATCGCAAGACAATCTGTTTCTTACTCGTTGCTTTATTGGATTAAATCTGCTGGCTGGTAGTGCTTCATATTTTGTTTGTTTAACTTGATCTAGGTGAGAAATCGATTGATTTAACACGTGGAGACAGGTTTATTTCATCGATCACAATATCGGCGCTGGTTTGCAATATCTGGCAAATGAGTTTGGCGACATCTTGCGTCTCGATAGCGTTCTCGGGTTGACTTGCCGGTGCAAATGACTGTCCATCAAAAAATGGACTGCGAACCATACCTGGATTAACCAGGCTGACCCCGATGCCATCTTTGGCACAATCTTCACGTAATGCTTGACATAAACCTCGCAAGCCGAATTTAGCTGCGCTATATAAGGCGCCTTTTTTGCCCGCATTGAGAGCGGACTCTGATCCTATGAATATCAGTCTGCCTTGCTTCTGGCGGCGAAACATAGGCACTAACTGGCGACATAGAACGATTGCGCTGGTTAGGTTAACTCGAATAGCTCGCTCAATTTGTGCCACTGAAAACTGTTCAATTGATCCGAAATGGCCATAGCCAGCACTGTGGATAAAGCAGTCGAACGACTGTTTTTTTAGTAGCGAATTTAGGTGTCTGTCACAATCGTCAAGCCGACTCAGATCAAGCTGAAGTGAACTGAAATTTAGGTGGTCGAGTTGAGGTATTTCTGGCTGACGGCTTATGCCGATAACTTCATGATTCAAGTCGAGCAACATTTTTGTGGTTGCTAATCCTATGCCCGAACTAGCGCCTGAAATCAAAATTTTCATAAGGTTTCCATCAATCATGCCATTGGCAGGGTTGGTAGCAATGAGCTGGAATATGTTGCAGTAATTTCTGCTCACAGTAGCGCATCATTTCTATTTCCTGTGTCAGTGGGTAGCCGACAATGCCATTATTCAACGTTAGATTTTGTGAAAATAACGGTTCGTCTGGATAGAGTTTGTTAACCTTCTTAAAGTTGTTTTTAGGTAGGCGAAAGGCGCCCAGGCTAACCGAGTGCAATCGGTTGGCATCTATGGTGGCAAAAATAGTTTCAAGCAAGTTAGAAAACGACGCCTGGTAATTATCGTGATAAACAATCGGGTCGAACCTTAGACCAATTGGCCAGCCAGCATTGACCAGTAATTTCATCGCATCGATACGCTTTTCGATAGATGGAACGCCATGTTCGAGCTTGCCGTGGCTGTGCTGGTCGGTAAAGCTAAAGGCAGTGACGATTCGGTCGCTGGGCTGGTGCTTTAATAGCTGCCGAATTTGGGTGCTTTTGGTACGTAATTCTAACCAGGCATTGTCGATTTTTTCGAATGCAGGCACGAAAAAATCAGCAAACTGAGTGACTGGCTCATAAGCCAGACTGTCACAATCGTAACCTGAAAAAAACCACACTGGTTCGGCCCCATGTTGTGCAGAAATGTGCCTAATATCTTCATCGAAGTCCTCATAATTGATGAAGATAACCTGATGCGCGGAGTTATACATGCCTTGTAAAAAGCAGTAACGACAATCATAAAGGCAGTTGAGCATGTGTGAAAAGTAGTAGTTGTGTTTGCCCCCCAATCCGTAACCTTCGGGAGTCGGCAGTGCATGACGATTATTTTTATTGGCCAGAATTAATGCCGGATTCGATTTTTGCAGACGAAAATTTTGGGCGCTTGGATTGAAGACTTCGCCGTGATGCTCTATCTCGACGACGGGGATATTTTTGAATCGCGCCAGAATTCTAAGGGTCCGCTCATGTTGCTTGATACTTGATTCGACATAGACGCAGCTAACCATGTTTATAAGTTCCGGCTAAGATCAATTCGTCGTTGTTCGAGACAACTCAGGATTGATTGGCTGTTGTTATTTATTCCTTGACCTATTCCTGAGCCAGTATCGAAGTTTTCCATCAGAGAGTCGATACTATCGCCTTGGCTGAGCAAGAAGCGTAAGCAGTTTTTAAGCTGTGCTTTTTGTGTCTGGCTGAAGTGGGCCTGTGATAAAAACCGCTGCCAATCCGATGCTGAAATACCAATTTTTTCGACCTGCTGATTCAACAGACTCAGCCCATGTGAGAACTCGATAATTGCCTTTATGTTTTGTTGAATCAGTTCACTCACTTCATTTTTGTTTCGGCTACAGGGGGTTTCGCTATTGTCACTTACCACCTTAATACAATGAACCAACTCGGCACTACTAAATCGAGTCGCGGTGCCAAAAAAAGAGCTCGCTTCCATGTCTGACAGAGATTTTGACTGGTATTGATTATCAGGTTGATTGTGCGTTTGGCAATGCTCAGTAGACAACTGGCTATTGATTAAGGGCACAGGATAATAACAATGACTTGATTCAATATCGGTTATCTTGTTGATCGCCCAGGCACTGCCGATGGCAGATGACTGACTTCCTGCGGTGCCAATATTGATCCATGCAATAGATCGCGACTGTTGATGAATCGCTGCTATCCATGCGGTCGCCGCAGCGGCATTTAGCTTGCCGATACCACTTACAATACAGCACATATTGTCTTTTTGATAAATGTCAAAAGCGTGATGATCATGAGATTTTTTCAACCGCAAAAAATCAATCACAGGCTTTGCTTCACAGTGTAATGCAGCTACCCAAATTAACATGCTTTTGTGACCTGTTGAATAACGGGCTGATTCTTGATCACCTTGTATATCTCAGGAGAAGCCATCGAACCAAATTCATCTAAAACCGCCTGATTATTGTGCTTTTTGGCCCCATTTAATAATACCTTTAATTTTTTTTGCATCATGTCATTAGCTGCCAACCGGTACTCTTCTGACAAGTTGCCTTGTTGAATCAGTCGCCACAATGAGCGAATACGAAATCGATCCATGCCCCAGTATTGCGTTGAGAGCTGGTCTTCATGACCACCGTATTTGGTAATCAATGGCTGGTCGATATAGTGAACCGGATGCAGACAACATATCTTAAGCCAAAGGTCATAGTCCTCACAGGCAGGGAGAGACTCGTCAAAATAACCGGCTGACTCTATTAGCGAGCGTTTTAACACCACGGCAGAGGGCGAGATAACACATAGTGGCAGACATCGCAAAAACAGATTCCCACCTGTTTTCTGGTGCTTATTCATTGCATTTACGCGGACATGATTGCGAATCCAGATTTCGTCAGAGTGAATCAGATTGATATCGGGTAGCTCTGTATGCTGCTCTTTGATGGTTGAAATCTTATTTTGATGCCAGCTATCATCGGAATCGAGCAGTGCAATCCAGTCATAACTGGCCTGCCTAATGCCCGCGTTTCGAGCTGCACTAACACCTTTGTTAGTCTGCTGGATGAGTTTAATCTGGGGGAAGTTATACCGAATGTAATTGGCGGTATCATCGGTTGATCCGTCATCGACCACAATGAGCTCATCGACCGCACAATCTTGATCCAGCACGGAATGAACGGCGCGCTTTAAACTGTCAAGCCGGTTGTAACTAGGAATTATGGCCGATATTTGCATGCCCTAAAACCAGTTAATTATTTTTTGGTGCTAGATTCGCGCCTGGGAAGTTGGTAATGCTGCTGCCTTCTGAATCTAAAATTCTATTCTTGCCACTTTGCTCAACTTCGTCGATACGAATTACTGAGTGATGTGGGATATAGGAATATTTAACGTTGCCAAATTCGCTTTTTAATTTTTCTTCGGCGGGATCGATGAGGATTTTTGAATGCTCACCAAAAATAATTTGGCCGACTTCGATAAACCCCATCATTTGTGCCTGGCCGACTTCGTGCGCGTAGAGTTCATAAATACGATTATTATTATGGAACTGGATACGAAAGGTATGTTCTGGAATTTTTGCCACGTCGGACTCAATCTAAGGGTCGCTAAAAGGAGTACAATTCTACATTAAAAGCCAGTGCAGGTGCTGTTAACCCTGCACTATTAACTCTGCGGTCTGTCGAACTTAGCTATTGGACTTAATGGCCAGTATGGCCTGGTTTCGAAGTGTTTTTAATAACCCCAATTGAGTGTCCGATATGGGAATTGGCTTATTATTACCATTATCGATATAGATCAGTGCAATGGGTGAATGTTTGATAACAATCGGAAATATGGTGAAACTGCGGGCACCAATATTGTCATGGTACCAGTCTGGTATTTTGGCTTTAATTTTAATGTCTTTTGTATCCTCAATATGAATGTCGACATTGTTTTTAAATGCAATATGGAAGACGTCAGCGTGATAAGCAAGTGGTATAGAAAAATGACTAGTGATGACCTCTGTGTCTTTACCATAACCAAAGCGGGCGGTGATTGCGCCTTTTTTGGCGTCCTTTAAACACAGAGCAACCCGACAACCTTCGAGTGAACGATAAATGGTTTCCATGATCATTTGCATGATCTGATTAATCGTACAGTCACCCGTGAGCGTATTGGTAATGTCTTGAATGCCATCTGATAAGGCTTTCTCACTGGTTTTTTGGCGTTCATCCATCTCCTCTTCCAGAATCTCTACACCATCTATGGAATGACTTTGATCCGACTTGGTTGTCGGTTCTGGTGTGTGTTTGGCCAAGGTTTGATCAAAAAACTTGCTTTTGGTGAGATCAAACTGGATGAGCTTGGCAAATTTCACGAGCTCTGTGTAACCGGATTCGACAAGGCTTTCGACTTTATCTTTGTTAACATTGAGTGCTTTTGAAAACTGGTTGGTTAATGTTTCGAGGGCGACTGTTTGCTGTTCTTTGGGTAGCTGCAAACTGTGTCCCAGCGCGTTACTAAATTGAGAGACAGTACGTAATTTTTGTGTAGTGTTATCCTGGTTAGGTAACTGATCGAAATCGAGTGGTTTCATGCTTTCGATAATTTGTTCGGGGAAGCCCCATTCACGTGCGATAGACATGCCCAATTGATGGTAGCTAGTGCCCAGTACTTGGGAAACTGCTTTTTGTTCAGAATAATTATCCTGCATCATCAGTTTATCGATGGCCATTGTCTCTTCGTGCAAATAAAAACGAGACAACATCTTACCGAGCTGTTCTAGTAAGGCGCAAAGAAAAGCTTCTTCATGGTTAGAAATTTTGCTAGTTAAAGCGAGCTCATTCGCAACCACAGCACTAAAAAGGGATTTTACGGTATCTTCTTTGAGCTGTTGTGATTGCTGTTTATTCTGTAAATGTTCGAACAGCATTAAGGATGCTGCAATGTTGCGCACAGGGTTAATGCCAAGCATGACCACGGCGCGTGAAATGGTGTTGATCTTACCGCCACGGCTATAGAAAGCCGAGTTCACCAGACGCAGTACTTTGTTGGTAAGCGCGTAGTCTTTCAAAATTGAATTCGAGACTGAGGCGAGCCCCTCAGTATCACTCGATGAAGCTTTATTGAGTTTATTGATGGTTTGTGAGAAGGCTGGGAAGTCGCCTTTGTGGCGCATGCGTCTTAGCAAAAACTGCACGGTTGCATCATTGCTTTCAGAGCTTAATTCTTCACCGTTAAGTGATAAATACTCATTAAACGCAGCGAGCATAGAAGACGCATCAGAGAACCGGTTGTCTGGGTTTTTTTCAAGTGATTTCATGATGAGAGCATCTAGCCCTTCGTCAATCTCCGGATTCAGTGTCGATGGTGGATTAATGTCAACATTCGCAATGGCATTTAAAACCTGATAAACATCGTCGCCGTTCACTGCTGTTTTTGCGGTTAACATTTCATAGAACACAAGTCCAAGTGAAAACACATCAGACGCCGTTTTGTGTTGGCGTGTTTCGATATATTCAGGCGCCATATATTGCGGTGTTCCGTATAATGCGTTTTCATCTTCTCTATTAGCATCACCGAGTTGTGCGAGGCCAAAGTCAGCTACTTTCGCATGGTTTTCACGTGTGATCAGAATGTTTTCTGGCTTTATGTCGCAATGAGTTATTTGTTGGGTATGGGCAGCAGCAACTCCGTTTAAAATGTCACGCATTAATCGGATGCACTGCTCAATGCTGAGTCGATTGCCCATTTTCTGACGTAATGACTGCCCTTCTATATATTCTAAAACAAGAAAAGGTCTCTGGTCATGAATCCCTAGGTCGTAAATACTAACGATATTTGGGTGCTGTAATTTGCTAACCGTTTGAGCTTCCACTAACAATGAATCAATCCCTTCCTTGTGTTCAATTCCGCTGTTGAGGAGAACTGACTTGATGGCAACTTTACGGTTAAGGTCTGGGTCAGTGGCGAGATAAACAATCGCCTGGCTACCTTTACCCAGAACCTGGTTAATAATGAATCGATCGATACTAGTGGGGTGGATTGGTTGTGTCGCAGTCAATGCTAGTGGCCTCGTTTTCTATTAGTATAGCGGGCTATTTTTTCGTTAGTCGGTGCTATTCGATTAAAATTACTTGGGTAATTGAAGTAATACCCAAGGCTTCACAACCACCGTCCATAACAGGCTGTCTTGTTCAAACCATTCTTTTGCTTGCTCGGTGCTGACAGTAGCCACCAAAGCTTGGTCGAGCCACGGCTTTACCTGAACAGCAAGATCTCGCTGGAATGCAAAAGCGACATCAATTAAATCAAGCTCGGGCGAAACATACAAAGTGCTACCGTTAGCGAAGAAACGCTGTAAGTCAGTCCAGGGCATTTTTGCTGTTTCTGATATCAGTTTGCCCCGAATTAACTCTAGGTCCTGTTCAAGTTCTTGTTCAAGGATACGTTCGAGGTCCGGATCATTCATAGTGGGTTTATTTATTTTTGTATTGCTCATGGTTGGGCTATTCAAAGTAGTATTTCGACACCATTAAGCGGGCTGGTTTGAATGGTCTCTCGTATAGTTGCAATCGTTTCTTTACGCGGATAATGCTTGCGCCAAGCTATTGCGACCGTGCGACTTGGGGCAGGTGCCTTAAATGGTTTGAAATCAATCAACCGTTCATCATGATGGCTATGCGAAATACTGGTGTGCGGTAATACCGTAATGCCAGTGCCAGCAGCCACCATATGGCGAATCGTTTCAAGTGATCCACCTTCCAGGCTACGTGTTATTTCACTATTGCCCACCATGCAGTTAGGGCAGGACTTAATCACCTGATCACGAAAGCAATGTCCAGCACCGAGCAGCATCAAGTCTTGTTGAGCGAGGTCTTCGGTTGGAATTTCCGAGCGTTTGTTCCAATCGTGATCACGAGGTATTGCGACGACAAAAGGCTCTTCATATAAAGACGAGGTCTCGATGCCTGATTCTGCAAAGGGATAGGAAATGATGATGGCATCCAAGATACCTTGTTTGAGCGACTGATAAAGATTCGCAGTAAAGTTTTCTTCGATGATCAATTTTAAATTTGGTGCACGCTCTTTTAGTTTAGGGATAAGGCTTGGCAGGAGATAGGGGCCAATCGTGTAAATAACCCCCAGTTTAAAGGTACCCGACAAAGGGTCTTTACCCTGCTGTGCTATTTCGCTTAGAATCCGAGCTTCTTGCAGCACAATATGCGCTTGATCGATAACTTGCTGGCCGATTTCGGTGATTTGTATTTCGTTCTTTGAGCTACGTTCAAATAGACGGACACCGAGTTCAGCTTCTAACTTTTTGATCGCAATGCTGAGCGTCGGTTGGCTTACAAAGCAGGCCTGTGCCGCTAGGCCAAAGTGATTTTTTTGAGAGACAGCAACGATATAGCGTAATTCAGTTAAAGTCATTTGATTCAAACTAAGAGAGTAGCATTCGATTTTGCATATTCTCGAGGAATATGCAATTTAAGACTGACTTTTGATGAATAAAAACTATGAGTTAATCACTGAATTAATAGAGGCGTCATTGATCAAATCGTAGCGATAAGCACAATGTTGCAATCCAAACAACTAAACAACTAAATAAAACGAGTCGTATAAAGATGAAAGCAATATTAAAGAAACTATTCCAATCGATGCCGTCAGAAGAAAAAAGCACTGATAAAGAGCACGCTCTGCGGGTCTCGACTGCTGCTCTGTTGATTGAAGCGAGCCGAGCCGACTTTGAGCAAGATGCTTCTGAGCTTGCGCACATGCGTCAGCTATTAGCACAGCAGTTTTCGTTGGATGATGGTGCACTCGACGAGTTAATGGATCAGGCCCATCAAGAGGCGGATGATCTAATATCGCTTCAACACATTACTCGAGTACTAAATGAACAGTTCGATCAACCCATGAAAGTGCGCATCATTGAAATGATGTGGCAGGTGGTGTTTGCCGACGGTGTAAAAAGTCATTATGAAGAGCATTTAATCCGCCAAGTTGCTGAGCTGCTCTATGTGCCACATTCAGAATTTATCCGCGCTCGCCATAAAGCAGAGATAACCGTCTGATAGTCGGCTAAAATGGATTTAGGCATACACCACAATAGCTGCGTTCACTTGTTATCAAGCCTTCATGACTCTAAAAATGAGCTCATATTGCTGGCTAATGAAGATAATCAGACCGGCTTTATTTTAGGAGGGGGGGGGCAGATAGTGCTCGACTCAAACGCCTCAAGTGATTGGCTTTGATGCCCACGGCATTGGCGTAATTTAGATAAAGCCACCTTGCCAATAGTTTCATTTTCTTAATTGTTTTAGTGTCGATCGAATCAACTGATAAATCTATTCCAAGTTCTATCCAGTTGACCACGCGATTTAGTTGAATATTGCTCAATTTCCCCAAACCTTTTAAAACTTCGCGAAGGTCGATGGTGGGACCAAAAATAATCGTAGGCGGGAACTCCTTAATTAGAGAGTCTGATATGTCGGGGCTGTTGAATATTTGGTGCCAGAAGTCACCAAGGTTAATTTTGGATTGCCTAGATAAACATTCATTATTGCGATTGACAATATAATTATAGATTGCCCGACAATTGATAAACCGATCACCTGCAAGGTCAAAAATATTATTGGCAACGTATGTCATATCGTTTTTCTCATACAATTTATCGATAACTTCCAGCACCTGCTTTCTAAAAAGTACCGGGTTATAATCAATGACCCCGGTCGCAATATCGTTAACGACTCTTTCTGTCAGTAGTAACAAAGTGACAGGATTTTTGACCTCGCGACGGGTAATGAGTACTTCAAGTATCTGTTGAAAAACAAGTTCAGCCTGGTCATTCTCGAGTTCATAAAATCGATCGGTGTCCAAATACAGTTCAAAATGGTCGTCGTCCTTCCATTGGTCAAATTCGCTTTTAAAATCAGCCTTTAGGTAAAAACCATTTTTGACAATGCTGCATAACCCACGCAAAGAAATTTTATCAAGTCGAGAGAAAATTGTGTCGAGTAATATTTTTGATTGTTGAGTGAGTCCGGACGATAAGCTCTCGTCAAAATAGCCTATCTCAGCCAGAAACTTGAAGCCTTTATTATTGGCATGTTCCTCGTCAAGCAGCTTGCTACGATTGCCTTTTTCAAGAATGTGACGTTTAACCAGTAATAGCAATGAGAGCAAGGCCATCAAATAGGTAAATGCGAGGCCAGGCGATTTTTTGAAGGTACCGGGATGATGTCGATATACCAGTTCGAACAGCTGTAAGGCCTCGGTGACAATCCGAATGTTACAGACCGAGATCGAAGTCAGATATCGCTGTAATACTAATTGGTTAGACTTTACCAGACTACGAAGAAAGCGTTGCGAAGTTTTATTCACTGGTTCAACAAGGCTCAGGGAAATTTTGAGTATCTCATCGATTGGTGGATTGAAGTGATAAATCTGACGAATCACTTTTTCCTGTGCTCGAGAGAACGCAAGGTTAGACTCTTTTGAAATTTCATCGAGGTTGCCAACCAGAATACATTTGCAGTTTAAGTGTTCAACCAATTGATTCACATAAGAAAAACAATGTTCAATATTGCCATGCCAACGCTCAAGATCATCAAGGCACACAACCTGTGTCTTAGGGGGTTGCTCGGCAGACTGAGATTTGATTTGGTTTCCAATGCGCTCTTCAATCTCTTTTACTGACGTGAGGCCATATAAAGACAAATAATGAAATTGATATTCTGTATAGTTTGACGTCAAGGTGTTCAACAAATAATACGTCTTGCCAACCCCCCAGCCGCCGTTAATCATGATCGCATACGGTGTATTCTGCCGTTCGAGGTAAGTACTTAAGGCATTGGTCAGGCTGTTGATTCGATTCATATCAATGATGGTAATGTGTATATTTAGCGTGGCTAGCGAGCGCAAGAATGCAGTTAGGCTTTAAGTATAAAAACCGAACTAACTTCAAAGTAATATAATGCAAGGTCCTTCCATAGCAAAAAAATGATGAGGATAAATTTCTATAAAGTAATTTACTTTCAAAACTAGTGTAGATAGTTATGTGACAAAAACAAGTTCTTCAGTACAAATTGTCTTGACAGGAGTGGCCAGATGATTCTAGTTCAAATGACGTTAACCCTGAAAATTACTGTTGTAATTGCAAGGTCAGTTTTTACTGTAGCGGCATAAAGGGTCATTCATAAGGATGTGTTTTCCTCTGGCGATAACCGCAAGTTACGATTGACAACTAACCTTACTCACAAACGAAAGGACTGGCTGCCTTTAGTTAAAAAGACTTTTAATCTACACTTCCGCTTATGTTAGTCTCTAACTCTGATAGTGCCGTGTTATTCATTGAGAAATTAACCCTAAGAAAGCGATTTACTTGAACTTTAACCTAAAACAACTAGAAGCCTTCATTTGGGTGTCAGATCTTGCTAGCTTCCGCAAAGCTGCAGATCGACTGAATACTACCCAGCCTAATATTTCCGCTCGCATATCCGCGCTCGAATCTATTCTAGGTGCCACGCTGATGGAGCGTGATGCCGGTTCGGTGCGTTTGACGACCAAAGGGCGAGAGATGCTTGAACATGCACGAACTGTGTTGAGAGCGGCTGACGGATTTATTGAGGCAGCGAATCAAAAGACATTACACGATGGGGTGTTGCGACTGGGTGTGACTGAGATGGTGGTACATACCTGGGTGCGAGAATTCTTACGGGTTTTGAAGCATCGTTATCCAAATATCACGGTCGAGTTGACGGTTGATTTGTCGATTAATTTGGAGAAGGAACTTTTTGAGCGTTCGATTGATTTAGCATTTCAAAATGGCCCTTTTAATCGCCAGACGACTGGTAATAAAGAATTAGGTGTTTTCCCTCTGATCTGGATTGCGTCACCTAAGATTGGGTTGCAGGGGCTCGATCGGGTCACCATCGACGATATGGTTCGGTTTCCGATACTGACTCATGCTCGCAGTACGTTACTTTACGCCGAGGTGGAGGCCCATTTTGGTTGCCGACGTGATTTGCCTGCGCGATTAGTCGGATCGAGTAATCTGGCAGCCTGTATTCACATGGCGGTTGATGGATATGGTGTGGCGACTGTGCCCGAGACTATGGTGATAGATGAATTGGAATCAGGTGAGCTATCGCGAATAAACTATGACTGGACGCCTGAGAGCTTGAGCTTCGTTGCTCGATATGATGCTGAAAAGTCTGCTGGTTTTGTTGCTAAGGCGGCAGAGATAGGGAGTGAAGTTTCTTTTGGTTTTGCTCAGGCATTGATAAATCGGTAGTTCATAAGATCAGGATTTATGATCATATCTATCTAATTAAATAATTGGGTTCTATCTAATAGAGTAATTTACACTCCTCATCTAGTTAAACTTTATGGTGAGTCATGAATCAATCGTCAACCCGCCTGGGTGTAGATATTGGCGGTACATTTACCGATGTTGTTCTCGAGATCAGCGCTGAGCCAGGGACAGCTTTGCAATATTCCACCAAGGTTCTCACCACCTATGCTGCGCCCGAAGATGCCATTATCGATGGTATGAAGCAGGTTTGTGGTCAGGCGGGTATTCAGCCCGCTCAAATCGAGCAGATAATTCACGGCACGACGCTTGCTACTAATGCTCTTATTGAGCGACGGGGTGCTAGAACTGCATTGATTACGACACAGGGTTTCCGCGACGTGATCGAAATGCGCAGTGAATCGCGCTTCGAGCAATATGATCTTAACCTTGTGCTACCCGAACCTTTACTGCCTCGCCAACAGCGTTATGTCGTTGAAGAACGTATCGGTGCGGCTGGTAATGTTCTCATTCCTTTGCAGCGTGAAACGATTGAGCGCTTGATCGATAGCATTAAAGATTGCGGCTATGAAAGCATTGCCATTGGTTTGATGCACTCCTACTTAAATAACAGTCACGAAAATATGATTCGTGATGTGATCGCTGAGAAAATGTCCAATGTTGCTATCTCACTGTCATCCGAGGTATCGCCACAAATGCGCGAGTATGAGCGCTTCAATACAGTGGTAGCGAACGCTTATATCAAACCGATGATGAAAAGCTATCTCGACCGATTGGGCGGGCAATTACGCAACGAAGGTGTTGATTGTTCAATCTTCCTGATGCATTCCGGTGGCGGCATTATTTCACTGGAGTCAGCTGCCGATTTTCCGGTCAGGTTGGTCGAATCTGGCCCTGCGGGCGGGGCGGTGTTCGCTGCTCATATTGCTGCACGTTATGGGCTCGACAAAGTGCTGTCGTTTGACATGGGTGGAACAACGGCAAAGATTTGTTTAATCAACAATCAAACGCCAAAAACGAGCCGAGTATTTGAAGTCGCAAGAACCTACCGATTCAAAAAGGGTTCAGGCATGCCAATCTCGATCCCGGTCATCGATATGGTAGAAATTGGAGCCGGTGGTGGATCACTTGCGCATGTCGATGCGATGCATCAAATCCGAGTCGGACCAGAGTCAGCAGGATCAGAGCCGGGCCCGGCTTGCTACAACCGTGGTGGTGAACGCCCTGCCGTAACTGATGCTGATTTGGTATTGGGTAAGCTTGACCCAGACAATTTCGCGGGTGGTTCTATCAAACTCGATACCAGCCAGTCTGAATCTGCATTGAAAAATAGCTTGGGCGATGTGCTAAATATGGATGCCCAAACGGCCGCTTACGGCTTATGCGAAGTGGTCGACGAAAACATGGCAAATGCCGCTCGAGTGCATGCGGTTGAAAATGGCCAGGACCTGGCCGACTACACGATGATAGCCTTTGGCGGCGCAGCACCTTTGCATGCTGGCCGGCTCTGTGAAAAATTAGGGGTCAGTCGCTTACTCGTGCCACCTGGTGCTGGCGTTGGCTCGGCCATTGGTTTTTTGCGGGCGCCTTTTAGTTTCGAGGCTAACCGAAGTGTGTATATGCGTCTGTCGAATTTTGCCCCAGACATTATTCGTCAATTGCTCTTGGAGCTTGAAACTGAGGCAACCGGTTTTGTGCGCTCCTGTGATGCTGATGCGCCCATTCAAGCTGAATATAAAGTCTATATGCGCTACACCGGTCAAGGTCAGGAACTGCCGGTTATATTAACTGAAGACCAGGCAATGAACCCAGACGCGACTGCCTTTCAAACACTATTCGAGACAGACTATATCGACTTATTTGGCCGTGTGGTTGATGGAATGGATATTGAAATTACAGTGTGGTCTGTTAACTCAACAACATTGCCCGAAGCCGTCGAGCCTGCTGTAATTATAAATGCGATCACTGAAGTTGCGCCCGCTGCGCAGCGAGCTTTGTTCGATCCAGCGTTAGGGGTATTTGTACCGTCTGCAATCGTCAGGCGTGATTTGTTGCTTGCGGGCAATCGAATTGCAGGGCCAGCGGTTATCGTCGAAGATGAAACCACAATTATCCTGCCGTCCAGTCGGCAAGCAGTTTGTCAGGTCGATGGCTGTATTGATATTACTGAAGGGGCTTTGTAATGGCACAAAATACAACCGCAGTCGCAAACCAGGTCATGTGGAATCGATTGATATCTGTCGTCGAAGAGCAGGCTCAAGCACTTATTCGAACCGCTTTTTCACCATCCGTACGTGAAGCAGGCGATCTGTCAGCTGGTGTTTACGATACCCGAGGCCAAATGCTGGCGCAGGCAGTCACCGGCACACCGGGGCACGTCAATGCAATGGCCGATGCGGTCGCTCATTTTATCCGTCGTATTGGTGTCGACAATATATTTGAAGGTGATGTTTATATTACCAATGACCCTTGGGAAGGCACCGGGCATTTGCATGACATTACCGTTGTGACACCGGCTTTTCATCAATCCAGGCATGTCGGTTTTTTCGGTTGTACCGCACATATTGTTGACATTGGTGGGCGAGGATTTGGCGCAGATGCTAATTCGATTTATGAAGAGGGGCTCTATATTCCTATCATGAAATTTGCCGAAAAAGGTAGTGTGGATAAGACGCTAATCAATATTGTACGAGGTAACGTGCGCGAGCCTGATCAAGCCATCGGCGACTTTTATGCGCTCGCTAGCTGTAACGAAATTGGTCAACGTCGACTAGTCGATATGATGACTGAATTTGGTTTGACGCATCTTGATGGTATCGCTAGTTTTATTCTCGAAAACTCACGTAGAGCAACGCTCGAATGTATCGCAAAACTGCCGCGTGCTAAAGCTAAAGGCGAAATGAGAATAGATGGTTATAGCCACCCTGTAGATCTGAAGGTATCTCTAGAATTTCAGAAAGATCGCATTCTATGTGATTTTGAGGGTACTTCTGGACTGGATAAAAAAGGTATCAACGTACCATTGGTTTATACCAAAGCTTATGCCTGCTTTGCACTGAAGTGCGCGATCGCACCTGATATTCCAAATAACGCCGCGTCTTTGGCTCCATTTGTAATTACGGCCCCGCTAGATTCAATAGTGAATGCGGTTCACCCAGCTCCGGTGGCCTTAAGGCATGTCATTGGCCATATGATTCCTGATGCAGTATATGACGCGTTAGATAAAATTCTACCCAATACCGTGCCAGCCGAAGGCGCGGGAACACTCTGCAACTTTCAGCTTTCATTACGACCAAGGACGGATGTAGCAACACCCAGCAGAGGTGCCAGAGCTGAAGTATTAACTTTTAATTCAGGTGGTTCTGGTGCTCGACCCCAGGCTGACGGATTGAATGCGACGGCTTTTCCATCAGGCGTAATGACCATGCCTGTAGAAGCAACCGAACATACCGGCCCTGTTATTATCTGGCGCAAAGAATTGCGCCCCGATAGCGGTGGTGCAGGTCGACAGCGAGGTGGTCTTGGGCAATATATGGAAGTGGGCGCTACTGAAGATTATGAGTTTGATTTTTCAGCCATGTTTGATCGTGTCGACCATCCAGCACGTGGCCGCCAAGGTGGTAAAAATGGCGCAACAATGACCATCTCACGAAGTGATGGCTCGCCAATGAAAGGCAAGGGCAAACAGTTTGTGCCAGCGGGTGATCGGGTTATGTTAGCCATGCCAGGTGGCGCAGGCTACGGGGATGTGGCTGACAGAGACGCAGCATTAATCAAAAAAGATTTAGTGCGTGGTTATATATCTGAACAAGTCGCCCGGGAAGATTATGGTATGAGCGAATCTGAGGTCAGGGATATAATCACAACAATTCAAGCTGAGTAATACTGATATGACGCTTACTACTCACGCGCCTAAACAGTCAAGCTACGATGTGGTTATAGTCGGTGGTGCGATGTATGGGTCATCCGTATCCTGGTTTCTGGCAGATAACCCCGATTTTGATGGTTCGATTCTGGTTGTTGAGCGTGACCCTGATTATACCGCTTGCTCAACTGTGCATACCAACAGTTGCATACGCCAACAATTTTCGCGCGAAATTAATGTTCGTATTTCCCAGTACGGTGCAGAATTTGTGAAAAACTTTCGTCAATTTATGGGTGGTGACGAACGAGTACCTAATCTACCTATTCAAAGTTATGGCTATCTATATCTGGCCGACAATGAGTCATTTGCAGCCGTTTTAAAAGAAAGCCAGCAAGTACAGAAAACCTGCGGTGCTGGCACCAAAATAATGACTGCGCAAGAAATTAAACGAGATTATCCATTCTACAATGTCGACGATATTGTAGCCGGTAGCCACAATCAAATCGACGAAGGTTACTTTGACGGCGGCACATTATTCGACTGGTGGCGACGTTCGGGAAAAGAAAAGGGTGTTGAATTCGTTGGTAACGAAGTTGTCTCGATGCAGCTAAATACGGCTGGAACCCGAGTCGAGAGCGTGACGCTAAAATCAGGTGAGATTGTTAGCTGCGGCACTGTCGTAAACGCATCTGGGCCACGAGCAGTGCTCACATCACGTATGGCAGGTATTGAATTACCCGTCGAACCGCGCAAGCGATATACCTTTATATTCGATGCAGAGCAACCGCTCGACCGAGACTTGCCATTAACCATCGACCCGACTGGCGTGCACATGAGAACCGATGGACCGTATTACCTGGCCGGTTGCGCACCCGACGATGACCACGTGGTTGACTACGACGACTATGAGCCGGATCACAGTATCTGGCAGGAGAAACTCTGGCCTATCATTGCAAACCGCATTCCACAGTTTGAAGCGATCAAGCCGGTTAATTCCTGGGTCGGTCACTATGCCTTCAATACACTGGATCAAAACGCGATTCTCGGTCCTCACCCGACCGTAGAAAACTTCATATTTGTGAATGGTTTTTCTGGCCATGGCTTGCAGCAATCACCGGCTATGGGACGAGGAACGGCAGAGTTGATTACATACGGTGAATATCGCTCGCTCGATTTATCACCATTTAGCTTCGACCGCATTGAGCGTAACGAACCGTTTAACGAGAAGGCGATCATCTGAGAAAGATAAGATTAAGAAAACTAAAGTTGAGATACATGACACTAGGGCAATAGCAATGAAGCTTGAATCAAATCCGTTTACACAGGCACTTCTCGACAGGCAAAAGCAGGTTGGATTGTGGGTGAGTTTGAGTAATAATTTTGCTGCTGAAGTAGTCTCAACAGCTGGATTTGATTGGGTCTTGCTTGATATGGAGCATTCGCCAAGTGAGTTAAATTCTTTGCTGGGACAACTGCAAACCTTTGCATCGACTAACACGACTGCAATAGTAAGGCCTGACTGGAACGATCCTGTGAAAGTGAAGCGTTTGCTAGATTTAGGTGCTGAAGGTTTATTGTTTCCGATGATCCAATCGGTTGAAGAATCCGAGAGTGCGGTATCCGCTACGCGTTATCCACCTCGAGGTATTCGAGGGGTTAGCACGTCAACACGTGCCAATGCCTTTGGTCGTAAGACAGACTATTTTGAGCGCATCGAAGATGAAACAACGGTCATCGTACAAATCGAAACACGAGTGGCGCTCAAGCGCGCCGAAGACATAGCGGCTGTTGACGGTGTCAGTGGCGTATTCTTTGGCCCTGCCGATATCGCGGCCGACATTGGATTGCTAGGTAAGCCCGGTAATAGTGAAGTGTGGGACTTGATCTGGCCAGTAGCCGAAAAACTGATTCAACAAGGTGTAGCCGTTGGAACTTTGGTATTTGATCCTAAGTTTGCCGCCGAGTTATTTAACAGAGGCTTCACCTTTGTCGCCTGCGGATCTGATACTTCGTTGTTAGCGCGTGGAGCCGATAATTTATTGGCAACAGTGAAGAAAAGCATTTAAATTCAATATCAAAAAAACAGAGATTACTGATGGATAAGATGATGAAAAAAATAGTACTCACCGGTGCTGCTGGACGACTCGGTTCCTATCTGAGAGAGCCTTTGACTAAAATGGCAGATTTGGTGGTGTCATCTGACTTAGCCGATGATATCGGTAATCTATATCCGGGCGAAACCTATCAACGGGCCGATCTGGCAAAATATGAAGATATTCATGCGCTACTCGAAGGCGCTGACATGGTGGTTCACTTTGGAGCGATTGGCGATGAAGCTCCTTTTGGTGACATTCTTCAGGCGAATATTATTGGCGCTTACAATGTCTGGGAAGCAGCGTATCAGCACAAACTGAAGCGCGTTGTTTACGCCAGCTCTATCCATGCGGTTGGCATGCACAAAAAAACAGATTTTATCGGTACTGATGCCCCTCATCGCCCTGATACATTCTATGGATTGGCTAAGTGTTTTGCCGAAGATTTGGGCAGTCTGTATTGGGATAAACGTGGTATGGAATCTGTTTGCATGCGTATTTTATCCTGTGCCCAAGTTACCAATACCCGAGCGTTAGGTACCTGGTTGTCGTATGACGACTTAATTCAATTGGTAGAAAGGGCCGTTGATACACCCGTGACTGGGTTTTCAGTTGTTTATGGTGTGTCTAATAATGACCGTGTGCCTGTAGACAATGCAAAAGCAAGCTTCCTGGGCTATCGACCTAAAGATAATGCAGAGCAGTTTGCGACAAAAACTCTAGCCGAGTCACCACCTGCTGATGTTCATGATGCCGCTCTCACTTGCCATGGTGGCCCGTTTGCAACGACTGAGCTAGGGTCTAGTGGTTTAGCGACGATGACGATCATTGACGATGCAAAAACAACCTGATCAACAAATTTAATTAACGAGGTAATTTGGCCAGCTGATCGAGGAAGCAATAGATAGCATTTTGCTAACTATTGCTTTATTAAATTTAGTTTGCGTATCATTATGGCCGCTTCGATTGAGGCGGTCACATGAACTTAAGACAGTTAGAAGCTTTTCAGGCGACTATTAAATCAGGTTCCATCACCGGAGCCTCTAAAATGCTATTTGTCTCGCAACCGAGTGTTAGTCGGCTTATCAGCGACCTCGAGCGATCGGTTGGGTTTCCACTTTTTTTGCGGGTTGGCCGTCAAGTCGTGCCAACGGTTGAGGCTCGTCGCTTTTTTCAAGCCGTTGAGGGCATGTTTATAGGTGTTGATCGCCTTAAGGAGGTCGCTGACGCCATAAAGACAACGGCAGGTGGGGTGGTTTCGTTTGGTGTGATTCCTGCATTTTCCCAGATCGTTATGCCAGAGGCGGTTAAAAATTTATATCACCTTTGGCCCGATATCCGAATCATGGCCCACGTGCGCAATACTCCGGCCATTGTTGATGCAGTCAGAATGCAACAGTTTGATATTGGCATAGTTGGACGTGCACCGCCTTACGAGGGTGTCGAGGTTTTGTTTGAAGCTTCTTTTCCTTACGTTTGCCTATTGCCTGAATCACATGACCTACTAGCCCAAGGGTGTGAAGTTGATCTGAATGCCATTGCTGAGTCCGAAAAATTCATCACATTTGGTGGTGCCTTCCCCGATGAAATGATGGGAATGGATCACAAGCTCGCCGATAAACTACGTGCAAATTCACGCCTTTCGGCCGTCAACATGCCAGTCGCTGCAGCGCTTGTTCATGAGACTGGAGCGCTTGCCATCGTCGACCCTTACACAGCTAAAATTGCTATTAAACTAGGTGGCGTATCCAGCCTGCCGATACAGCAAAAATTAACTTATAACATCGCCATTATCACAAGAGGGCTGGACACATTGTCGTTGGAGGCGAAGGAGCTCACAAAAGCTTTTGTTGATAGTTTGGAAAAGACTGAAATCTAGACGCTAGGGAGGTGGCGGCTGGAATTAAATCCATACTACGAGTAACTCCACCGTACCGTTTGACCACTGATTTACACGGAATAACACAGGTGGGACAACAAGTAGAGTATATCGTAGGCTTTATAACAGGTGATGTATTTTAAAACTTATTGTCGCTACAAAACAGTGGAACGCAGCATTCAAAGTTCTTTATTCCGTGCCAATCCGTGTACTTTCGTAGCTACTAAATTTTTTAGTCATAAGTGAAGCGCCTTTGGGCATAGGATAATAACTTGATCGAGATAGCGTCGATATTGGACTCAATAACTCAGTGTGAATATCTAATCCTCAAGAAACTCGCAAAGCGTGGAGTGCCTTTTTGAGTCAACCCGAAATAACGATAGGTAATGATTGAGCCAATGGGTGGTGGATTAGCTCTGTCTAAATCGGAGAAACCTGTTCCTATCTTAAAGCGGCGTTGATCATTAGCTTCAACCAATAGTGAACCCAGCAAGCCTACGTACTTGCCTTTGCCTTCGTAATGCTCAATCACTGTGGCTTCCGCATCATTGCTTTTTTTTAGTTTGAGTAAATCGTCGCTGCGGCTATTCTGATAGTACGATGCTCCTAGATGTAACATCAAACCTTCGCCCTTATTTTCGACGATGCGATCTAGTGTTTTTAATAGAGTTTGATTGTCGTCGAGCTTAAATTGTTCTACTCGTTGGATATGACTCCGATTAACTTGTGTGACGATCGATTTTATTTGTTCAACCCGAAGGTCAAAGACCTGCTCGCTAGCCGGTAAGTCGAAGATCAAATATTTGACTAGACGCCAATCTTCCTCATCAATCTGATGCCGTCTAATAATACCTGAGACTTGATCGAACTGACCTCGACCTAGCCAAAGCTCACCATCGAGTGGCGTTTTGGGTAATGCATAGACAAACCAGAGCGGTGTGTTAATGATATTGCCCTGCCGTGAAATCATTCGTGTGCCATCCCAATAACCCCGTACACCATCAAATTTTTCACTCACCCAATACTGAGTAATGTCTATCTGATCGTGATAACGGTTGGCCAGTTGTAATTCTGGGGTCGTGTTTTCGGCGGATACGCCAGCCAACGATGTAACGAGAAGAAAGCCAATCAGGTGGCGATAGCGCATAGTTTATTCACTCCTTGAATATTATAATGTTGGGTGGGATGCAGATATTATCTTAGCATTGACACAGCCTAAATTACCAAAAAACAGAGCCATAATAACCTAGGGTGCCAATAGCGAAGCGTATTGCACCGAATGAAATTTAGTGATTAAAGGAATAATCAACCATGCCAAACTACTGAAGAAACCGAATCAAAAGTGAATGCTACTTCTTCGCCGTCAACCTGCTAGGACACCACCAAAATCGATTACTAATCGAACAAATAGACCGACTACGTAAAGTAGTCAAACAAGTAAAAAATAAACACCCATTTCATATTGATGGATGGGTTGTTCTCCCTGAACACATGCACTTCATGCTGTCTTGCCACACGGAGATGACAATTACACGACAAGAATAAGATTGATCAAAGTGCTGTTTTCAAAAAGTCTACCGAAGACAGAGCGACGCTCAACCGTGAGACAAAAACGCGGCAAAAGAGGTATATGGCAAAGGCGCTTTTGAGAACATAGCATTCGAGATGAATCTGACTATAACGCGCATATAGACTACCCTCAATATAATCTTGATCAACATGGCCATGTTGATCAGGTTAAAGATTGGCCATACTCGACCTTTCATCAATTGGTTAAGCGTCAGGTTTATCCTGAAAACTGGGGTGGGAATGGCGTTGATTTTGAGGTTGGTGAGGGTGTTTAATACATGTGGCACAATACGCTGCGCTATTGTGCCCTTCGGGTGATGCTTCTTATTTACTGCGTGGAGTTTTATAAATTCACTACCTTTGGGCAAAAGGTATGGTAGTCATCCACAACAACAGCTTTAAAGCTAGTTCCCGCTAATTGGGATTAAGCAATACCCCAGTATCGATGCCTTACCAAAGTAATAATAACAACTTTTTCAAACTCTCTGTACATTGTTCGATCAATCTCTCCTTGAATTGAATGGGAACATCTGTTCAAAATAGCCATTTTTCAAAATTCTGCCTCGACAATTGATTTACTAAAATTATTTTTTAATATATTTTGGATTACCTTAGCTTCTTTTAAATAAATCTAACTAGCATGGGCGTTATCCCAACATTCATTAACAACATATCGATAGATATCATCGCGTATACCGTCTCCATCAGAGTCTATGCCGAGCAATGTAAATTTTCCTTCTGGCCCAGGGTCAGGCGGTAGGTTGGGGTTCTCGATTGACATGATTTCTGCGATACCGTCAACTTCGATAGTCACATATTTGATAGGCGCTTCTTCGTACTCAGAAGTCAAACACAATTGCGATATGCATGTTTCACTTTGAGCTAAGGGTGTGATGAATACTGAAAAACTAATCAACAATTGCAATCCAATTTTTATCATTAATAAATTCCTTTTTTGATCAATTCTTTAATTTTAATCCAGGTTATCTGATTCATAAATTTATGCTGAAAATTTCTAGTAGGATACATTCTTATAAATATTGGCCTGAGCCCAGCTTGGCTCAATCAGAGGTTTTTCTTTGCTCACCAAGCGGCAATGTAGAAACAACGCCTTCGCGAATTAAATCGTCAGCACAAAGAACAGTTACTTCTTGCCCTGGGTTCCAATAGTCGCGATCAATCATAGACAGACCAATATTTTTTTCGAGGCGAGGGGAATAAATACCAGAGGTAATTTCACCAATTTTGAGATCGCTATTTTCGCCTGTCATAACAGGCCAGGGTTTCGAGCAGGTGGGGCAGGGTTTACCGTCAAATACGATGGCTCGAATTTGTTTTGTAATTCCCAAGGTTTGAATTTTTCGAAGAGCGGTCAAGCCGATAAAATCGATCGAGCCATCGAGAACGACGTACTCATCCATAGCGCATTCTAGTGGATTGTTTTGACGTGTCATTTCGTTGCCGTAGGAGAGTAAGCCACCTTCTATACGCTCAATCAAATTTGGGCAGCCAGGCGAAATATTAAACTCTTGACCGGAATCCCAGATGGTATCCCATAGATTATGCCCTAATGTCGAATCATCGAGATAGATTTCAAACCCACCTTGCTTGGAATAACCGGAACGGGCGATAATTTGACTTGTACCCTTGAATTCAAATCTACCATATTGAAAGAATCCTACTTTACGTATTTCCTCACCAAAAACTTTGGCCATCAGGTCTTCGGCTTTTGGACCCTGCACAGCGAGTGGAGAAACATCGGGCTCGTTGATTTCAACATCTATTCCAGCACCAAGGGCTAGTCCTTTTGCCCACAGCAGGACATCAGAATCCGCAATCGATAACCAATATCGGTTGTCTTCTAATTTCAGTAAAACAGGGTCATTAATCATGCCACCATTTTCATCAACCAGAGGTACATAAAGACATTGCCCTACGCTAGCCTTACTGATGTCTCGTGAAGTCATCCACTGCACAAGTCGGCTTGCATCCTTGCCTTTTATTTCGACCTGGCGCTGGACTGAGACATCCCAGATCTGTACGTGCTCGCGCAAATGCCAGTAGTCTTCGGCGACTGATTTTTGAAAAGCCTTTGGTAGCAGCATATGATTGACAACAGAGAAACCACTAACGCCCGCTGCTTCGACTTTATCAGTATAGGGCGTGCGTCGAATACGCCGTGACATGTTTAAACCACCAGATGACATTGATCTATTCTCTTTTAAATTTTAGACGTACCCGTTAGCTGGAAAACCAAACTGAATAACTATTCGGTGAAAGCATTAATGGCATATGATACTTACCATAAGGGTCGGGCATTGCGAAACGAATAACGATTTCTTGCATAACCTTCATGCCAGGTATTGGTAGATTCTGGCTTTCAAAATACTCTCCTATCTGAAACACCAATTCGTATCGTGCATCACATTCCTCAACAGACAATGAAATGTTTTCAGAAAAACGGCCACCATCATCGGTTGATGTATTGAGCAAAGTTTCACGCTCACCTGATTGATAAATGCGTATTAGGGCTACTCCGATATTGCCTGCATGAGTACCATCAACTGAATTAAGTGTGTGGCTAGTAATTAGGGCCATAGTTTTTCTTTCTACTCGATTGACGCTTTGTCGCGTTTATTTGTGGTCGCTAGCACAATCGGACTAATGACACCTTTTGCCTTAACATTGATACAGGCTGTTTTGCCACTGGCGATTGCACGACGAATAGCTGGCGCTAGTTGATCGCGTGTTTCGACTAGTTCTCCATAGCCACCGAGTCCTTCGAATAGGGTATGGAATGGAATGTCACGAAAATCAGTTGCATAGTGTTGGCCGTTTTCGAACAGACGCTCCTGTTGTTGTGAAATACAATCGAGTCCACCATTGTTATCAATCACGACGATGATGGGTCGTCCTTCCTGGAAAGTCGCTTCGATAGATAAGCCGCCAGACAGAAAAGCCCCATCACCACTGATTAAAATTACATTTTTATCGGGGTGAACTGTTTTAGCCGCCATCGCAAATGAGACGCCTACGCCTAGCAGACTAAAATTTCCTGGATGTAACATGCCGCCTAATTTCTTGCCATGCCATCCAGCAAGATTGACTGCAATCTCAGACCAAAAATGCGTATTGCCACCATCGAATACTAACCAATCTTCATCACCCATTTCATTTTGAACATCGAGTGATAGTTGCAAAGGGTGAATCTTGTCGGTTTTTGCATCCGCTGCAACGGTATGTTCTGACAGTTCTGCCAGTGTTTCTGCGACCCACTCGCCACGTTTATCTCGGTTTTCCTGGTACCAGCTGTCGCCTAGCTGCCATTGGCCTTCTTCTTTCAATTTTTTTAGGGCATCAAAAAATGCACCTGGGTCGCTGAGTAATACGTGATCGGCAGCCCGGTTGCGATCGAGTTCTTCTTGCGAACCATTCACACAAACCAACTGAGTTGATTCAAGAAAGAAGGGCGGGTTGCCGAAGTTCATTTGATTGTCGAGCTGGCCACCCACCATGATCACGACATCTGAATTATGAATCGCATGTTTAGATGGCTGATACTGATGGAAATCAGCCAAGCCCATATAGATATCTGATTCCTCGCCTAATAGTTTTTGGTGATAGGGGACATTGAACACCGGAATGTGCAGTTCACGAGCAGTATGTTCCAACTTGTCTTCAGTGCCAGACCACCAAATACCGTGACCACCAATAATGACCGGGCTTTTTGCATTCGCAATTAAATCTAGAATAGGTGTCAGAGCTTCTGGGTCAGGCCAGGCCCGTGGCGGCAGCTTTGGCCTATGGTCGAACGGACGTTCTTTCTTACCTGCATTTTCTTCAAAAGAAGAAAACATAATGTCCACTGGCAAACTCAGGTGAACAGCGCCAGGATAACCACTGAGCGCAATTTTCCAGGCTCGATCAACAAATTCATAGATGCGTGTCCCATCAGTTATGCTGATGCTGTATTTGGTCAGTGGTGCGGCGATACCAACGTCATCAATTTCTTTGAA
>CAXMOZ010000218.1:0-39131 GCA_964195315.1 uncultured Acidimicrobiia bacterium
AGATATAAAAATACTAGCCAATCGGAAACACGTTTATCAACAGGCGAAGGCGACAAACCCGATCCGCTGGAGTGGTGAAATCAAAAACTGGGATCCGATAACTGAAGTTCATTTGAATCCAGAAAAAAAGGAAAACGAGGCAGCGTAATTTTTAACTTTAGGCGACAACTATCTTGAAATCTACCGCTTTGTGCGACTGTACAGAGCTGCGTAGTAGTATCCAAGGGTACACTAATTATCGAAACTTCTAGCCAGTCTGTGGGGTCATACAGTCTGGCGATTGCAGCTTCTTGCTTACCTTCATAGGCTAGTACCCCAAGGTCAGCTGTGTTAATAAAAGCTGTCGTTCAATGTGATTCGGTGAAGGTCTCTAGTGTTCCCGAAGACAACATTTGATTAATGATTTAATTCTTTAAAAAGGTTAGTTTTTACCTCTACTTAGAGATGAATCTTTATGTCAACAGCTCGCCAAGCAATTACGGTAAGCCCTGCTGTTTCCATGGGGATAAATAACGCGACAGTTCGATCTGCACTGTTGCCTTTGCTGTTGATGGTTCACAAAAGATGGGTGCGTTGGCAGCTGCAGTGTCACTGCCGGCTGAACAGGAGGTGCCGAACCACCAGTTCCCACAGAATTTGTTGTCGACACAGTGCCTTGTGGAACGCTCGTAGCTGCGTTTGTGCCTTGTAGAACACTCGTAACCGGTGTTGTGACCTGTGGAATAATGGTAGTCGTTGGCGTGACGTTGGCGGTCGGTGCCACAGGAATTTTTACCTGCGGCGGAATTGAAGGTGTAGGCAGGGTCGTCACTGCGCTTACTACCGTAGATGGGCCAGAGGAATCGCACTGGTCCAAAAATACACTGAAAGCCGCAAAGCTCGCTGTTTGGAGGTGCCATTTCTCGAATCTTCCTATATTTTGAAACTTCGCGGCAAGTAGTTCTGCTCGGTGAACGCCATTACGACCGATTCCACTGTACAAAACAGTCATTGCCGTTGAGGAACTTTGTTTGTCGATATTCAACCCTGAGGTCGAAACACTCCAGTATTTCGGATCGAGTGTTTTCAAACTATTGTCTACCGTTACTCTTATAGTATTGGTTTCGATGTCTTGAGTCTGACTAGTATTTTGTATTGGCCAGTTGCACAA
Source organism: uncultured Acidimicrobiia bacterium (assembly GCA_964195315.1). Taxonomy (GTDB): domain Bacteria; phylum Pseudomonadota; class Gammaproteobacteria. Next base: position 1,151 of record CAXMOZ010000218.1, read on the forward strand.
ATTTCTCCCACTTTCTCCAGCAATAATACCAGCCTTAGTTACAATGCTCCCGTAGATCACCATGACCTCGGATAGCTGAGCCTGTTCCTCGTAATCCTTATAAACAGGAAGTGCAATAGCCGCTAATATCGCAGTAATTGCAACAGTCACTACGAGTTCCAAAAGGGTGTAACCCGATTGTATTTTGATCATCATTGCGCAGCCTCAACAGACGGGTGGCTCCATTTTAGAGAGACCCCCTCAATTTCGCCTTCTAGAATAAATTTTGGCGGCTGCGACTGAGCGTCCACAACCTCGTATCGTAATAGTCCCCTAAGGCTGGGTTCTGGAATATAGGGAGGCAGTGCTTTTTCAAGGTTGTAATAAGCTAGAATCGAATCTCCAGCCTGTATTGCCAATTCGGTAAGATCGGTCTGAATGGTATCTTTACTAAGATTGCGATTAAGAAAATGATAAGACCATACCGTTAGGGTGACAACCACCATCCCCATAACCACCGGTTTACTATTGAGATGCCGTCTTACAGGTTGATTCCTCGATTTTTGATCCTCAAGATCAATATCCTGCTTGGCTTTACCTATTAAGTCATTCAAGTCATTCATTTTTGATCGCCACTGGTTATTGCCTGATGGGTGTATCTGATAATTTCACTCATAGGAACAGGTTTCACGATACAGGGCTGTGTAGCACCATCAGCGACTAAAGCCTGCTCGAGATTAGGAAACTGCTTAGGTACGAGCATTAATGCCGGCAGACGGGACCAGGCTAGCCTAGTTCTGGTATCCCGGACGTACCGTATCAATTGGGCCTCGTTGAACTGATCGTTGAGGTTTAGAACAACATGCACAATGTTGTCATGTTGTTCTAGTTGGTTTTTAGCATCATCCGCATCGAAGGAGCGAAACACTTCAAACCATGAGTTCTGCAGCTCGGCAGCGATAGCATCTTCAATTCCAGCTCTATACCCGAGAATTAGTACGCCCGGCTGACCCATTGTTTTGTCACCTTGTTGGTAGGTAACAATCTGTTCAGGTGCAACCTCATATTCATTGGCGAGATCAGTCCAGAACCTCTTGCCAATAACGCGAAATGCCTCTTTCACCGACGTATCACCAGAAATAATGTGACTAGCAGCTGAAGACGAAAGCGATTTGATACTATTTAATTCATTGATCTGATATGACCAGGTTTTAACTTGCCTGTCGGTGATTTTCTGTCGAAGTTGTTCGTCGATCTCTAAGATTTCAGTGATTGGTAGACGACCAAAATAGCCCGTAAAGTCACATGCTTCACATGCATTTGCCCGGTAAGGTGGCACTATCTTGCTCATGCTTTTGAAGGCCATTTCCTCATTAATTAGATCGGCAGTAACTGGTGTGCGGCAAACCGGGCAAAGTCTTCTGCAAAGGCGCTGAGCTACAATGCCTATTAGGGAGTTAGCAATGATAGACGGATCAACATTCAGATCAAGCAATCGGGGAATAGCCGATATCGCATCATTAGTATGTAGTGTTGACAAAACAAGATGCCCTGTAAGGGCTGCCTGAAAAGCTATTTGGGCCGTCTCTTGATCACGGATTTCACCAATAAGTATTATGTCTGGATCCTGTCTTAGCGCGCTTCGCAGCGCACTCGAAAAAGTAAGACCGGCTTCATTATTCACCTCGACCTGAGACAGTCCAGTTAGCGTGTACTCTATCGGGTCCTCTACGGTTAGAATGTTAGTCTGAACCTGATTTAATTCTTGAAGAAGGGCATAAAGCGTTGTTGTTTTACCTGAGCCAGTAGGCCCGGTAATTAATACCAGGCCGGCCCCATAGCGGCATAGTCGACGTAGCGTTTGAATTTCTGCCAAAGAGAAGCCATTCCCAGAGAGCTGGAAATTTTTGGTTTGATCCAAAAATCTAATCACCAGGCGCTCCCCACCTCGCGCTGGAAGTGATGATACTCGCAGATCATAGTGGTGTTCTTCAAGTGTTAGCGACATACGACCATCTTGGGCAATGCGCTTCTTACTTATATTCATACTGCTTTGCGCTTTGAAATAACGCACCACTCGCTCGTATACATTGCCCGGTAATAACGCAATTCTTTTAAGCATGCCGTCGACACGGATTCGCACCGTGCCACCGCCGGACAAAGACTGCACATGAAGGTCAGATGCTCTATTTTGTATGGCTTCTCTAATAATTGCTTGTGCTAACGAAACAATAATATTGTCATTATTATCGTCGGCCTTTTCTGCCTGAATAACCAAACGCCCTGTCTCACTAATGCTTTCAGCGGTTAAATTCGAATAGGCAACATGTATTGCTAATTCAATTTCATCCGGTGCAGCTAAAACGAAAACTGTTTTTTTATTAATTGCGAATTCAATTTGACGCTTAAGCTCATCATCACTCGGGTTTGCGATTGCCACATGGCAGCAATTATTTTCGATCAATAGCGGTAACACTAATTGAGAACGCGCAAATGCTTCAGGCAGCAACTTGATGGCGCTGGAGTTGGTTTTAAGGCTTGAGGCAACTGCAATACCACTTGTTTCCGAGATGGCTTGGAGAAAATGCTTCGGATCCACCGAGGCAGAATTTAGCAACAGATTCCATGCCGAAGTAATCGATTTTGGGAGGGGCAAGCTTTTCAGTTGAGGTTTTCCAGGGAAAGCTCTAAAAATAAGGTTTTGCAGTTTAGATATGGAGTTCAAGCCTTGGTCATCAATCATGGATAGCTTCTTATTTTATATTTAGTAGTGTCAGCAGTATCTAAACAGACAAACTATAGAAAGTAAATATTAGTAGTGTTAGGCGGTATTTAGAGTCGTGCTGAGGCAAGAAGTCCTTTGAAACACAGAGGTGCAAGGCAGATCAATTGCTTAGCGCATGAGTCGTTAAATCTACCGCGCACTGGCAAAGAGGCTTGGTTACTGGCGCTGGTGAAACGAGCAGGGGTTAAACGAACCTGCATTGCCCTAGCCAACAAATCCGTCATAACGGCCTGGGCATTATTAGCCACAGGAAAATCGTACGAGCCCGCTTTACTGAAAAGTTAATGAGCAATAATCTTTAAATCAAAGAGGGCAAATCCACGAGATTTTTACAATGATAACGATGCATAAAAGGTAAGACCAACCTGCCAAAAACCTGTAATGACCGAAAGCCGTGAAAGGCTACCATAGCGAAAAGGATGGTAGGTGCGCAAACATTGAAGGCTAGAGGATAGCTTCCTCAACAAGAAGCCGTATATACGTAAGCAGTTTACGTTTTCATGCAAATTTAATGTTGTGAAATAGGTGGAGTCCATATACGGTCATTCAAGTTGATTTAGCTAATTTCGGCTAAGTTCCCTTAAGAGCCTTTCACCTATCCTCAGTTTGAGGTTGGCTATGGTCAAATTCTCGGTCTTTCTAGCTACCTAGTAAAGGGCTCAAATCTGTTGGAAGGTGCGAAATAATTGAAAAACTCCGTAGTTGCTACGGGGTTTAAATTAATAAATTTATTTGTTATTCTTTAAAGGAAGCAGAGTTCCTCCTAGACTAAAATATTTAAAGAATGGAGTATTTGATGTTTCTATCTACTAAAAAAATCTTGTTGGCTTTCGGCCTGCTATTGGTTTTGAGCGCCTGCGGTGGGGGGTGGCGCTGGCGGCAGTGCAACAACCACGACTAAAAATGGTGTGCTTATTGATTCAGCTGTCATGGGAGCCCGCTATGAGTCAACCTCGCATTCGGGCCTCACCGACGCCAACGGAACTTTTGTTTATGAAGTAGACGAAATTATTAGTTTCTATGTTGGCGATATTTTGCTCGGAAGCACAACCGGGCAATCTCAGGTAACGCCGATCAATTTTGTGGCTAATGCGGTCGACGCAAGCAATCCACAGGTGATCAACATAATACGGTTTCTTCAAACCTTAGATGAAGATAATAATCCGGATAATGGTATCGTTATTCCTGTCATTGTTTCCACTATGGCTAGCGGTCAAACGGTTGATTTTTCACTTTCATTGTCTGCGTTTGAAAACACAGCCAGTACTCTAGTGAACTTCCTAACATCGGGTAATACCTCGACGCTAATTTCTGCAGCAGCTGCCATTGCGCACTTCCAGTCAAGCACTGGCATTGGTAGTAACAATACATCAACTAGCAGTGGAGAATTTGGCGGGCTTGACTTAAGCGGAGCTGATAGCGTTGGAACTGGGACTCGGTTTGATGCCAGCATAGCCAGTACGGCAAGCGCATCGACTATCGTCGTAATTAGCTGGGGAAGTAATACCCCAGGTAGCGTTTTAACTGTCACGACAGATAATGGCGATGTTCAAACTGTAATTTTTGTTAAGGTTGTCAATATAAACGAAGTCTATGCCTATTCGCTCTCCTGTAACCGACAAGGAGTTGATTGTAGCGGGCTATCCTTAAACCTTAGCAGTAAATCATTGACTTTTAGCGGCGTGAGCTTACCAATCGGCAGCGCGACTTCAGGCAACACGAACCCAGCAACAGCACCACTGCTATTAGATGGTACCGTTACCTGGGAATAAGCTAAGCAAGTTCGAGGTTTTTATCAGGGCGTTGCGGTCAACTGCTAAGCTGACCGTAGGGCTCAATTTTCTATGAGGGTTTGATAGAAATGAAGCAATTAGGAACCTCTACGAAACGGAGCTATATTTTTTTGTGCTATTACTTACACTGATAGGTTGGTGTCAGTCAGGTCAGTCAGTGCTACTAATATCCGCTGCCGGAAGCCACTACTGATATTCGTAACATGATGATCGGTTGTGCGCTCTCTGAAGCTATTCTTGCCGACTATCTCAAAGGGCCACTTTATCAAGGTAGTCATCCAGGCAGTCACTACGAGCACCTCCTTTGGAGAAAGAAGATTCATACATGATAGTTATCTCTTATGCTCGAAATTTTGAAGCTAGAAACCCAGTTAAAAGAATATTTGATAACGCCAAAGAAATATAACGATGCCATCAGAACTGTTCAATTTCAGGATTACAAATTGCTGCTCCCTGTGTTTTCATACACTCGTTTAATTTGACACTATCATATACTGTTTGTGAGATTTGCTTGCCAGTACATCCACTTAAAAAAATAACCAGGATGACATAGACCAAGGTATGTATTTTTGTTTGCACTATATTTATCTCGTAGTATTTAAAAATAATTAAAAGGTAATTGAGCAGATAACTTGTTATCTGGTGTGAGCGTCAGCTTTGTGCGGAGACTTGCCTAACGATCCCATGATTTAAATGGCTGCTTACGAGAATTTACCTGGTTTTGTTGGGGGAAATTTTCAAACTGAGTATTTATCTTGAAAAATCATCTAAACCGGTCGTTCAAAAATCCACCGCGAAGATCTCTAGTGTCCCACAAGAATTTTCTATTTCCTTTTTGATTACTTTTTCTTCCAGGAAGGTTATCCGGTCTATTTTCACATTTAGATCAGCTTGAATCTCTTCAGAAAATCGGTAAACCTCATTAATTTCACTAATGCATTTAGACTTAATGGAAACCATTGTAGCTTCAATTTCCTTTATACGATCAGTTGAGAGTTTAGTTACCAATTCACTAAATGTTGATGGTAGTTCTCCGATTTGGTTCTGGACCGTATCGATTGCATCAGAAATTTCAGGAATCACCTCTACCCTAGTATTTTCATTTTTCGTTGACCCAACCTCTTTAATATAAGGATCCCAGACCCCCGTATAACTTTGGGAGCACCGCCAATTTCTTTTTGAATTGAAAAAGCAGTAACAGTGTTAAATTCGACCTGTTTACTCTTAGCTATCTCTCTCCCAGTCGCGATAATTTCTTCACTTGAATATTTTCTTGGTCTAGACATTTCATCACCTATTTGTGTTTTACAAAAATCAAGCAGCGACTTAGCTAACTAACAAATTAACTAAAATAAATAATGCCGCTAAAGATTTAGTGCATCAGCTAAGAAAAATCGAGCCTTTACCCGTGAACCTTCCTGCAGCATGCTGAAAATACATGCATTTTTCCCGCTCATAACACTAACTTAATAAGGCCTTTGTTTTCTCATTGAGAAATTGGCATTTGAACGAGGATATAGCCTCTTTTAGCTTCCTCTGGATGAATCGAAATTACTTAAGTTAGAAGTACGCCCGCTAGTGCGTTGTACAAATGAACCAATAGACTAATTTTTCCTTGAGGTATCTTGACCTGAAAGGCTAAGTCGACCAATATAAAAAGTGCAACGGGCGTCCTGTTCTACTCGCAGGAGAAGAAATATGAGACGCAAAAAAGCAACACCAGGGCTAAGGCAAAGAAATGGCATTTGGCACATCAAAAAAAGGTGCTTGGTGTCAAAATTTGCGAAAGCACTGGAACAGGCAACCTCAAAGAAGCAGAGTTAATTCTCGCTCATCGCATTGATGAAGTTCGCCAAGCAAAAATATTTGGTGTTCGCCAGCAGCACTTATTCCGGGATGGGGCAACTCGTTATTTGGAAGAAAATATGCACTTGGCGACGATCAGCAACATGGCGCTTTATTTACGTCAGCTTGATCCGTATATCGGCCACCTACCTTTGCAAAAGGTCTATATGGAGACTCTCAAGGCTTTCGTTGAGGAACGAAATAAGGAAGGTGCGAAAAATAAGACTATTAATCTGGCTCTTAGTGTCGCAAGACGAGTTTTGAATTTATCGGTGAGATTGTGGCGTGACGAGAATGGCCTGACATGGCTGGAAACGGCCCCGCTGATACAGTTATTGCCATTAAATGATGCGCGTCAGCCTTATCCTTTATCTTAGGATGAACAGCAATCACTATTCAATCAGCTACCTGTTCATTTGGCTAGGATGTGTATTTTTAAGGTAACTAGTGGGTCTCGGGAACAAGAGGTTTGTAAGTTACGTTGGGATTGGGAAATTGAAGTGCCGGAGCTAAATACTTCGGTATTCATCGTCCCAGGAAATCTAGTAAAAAACCGAGAAGATCGTTTAATTGTTTTAAATCGGTACGCCAAGTCTGTTATAGATGAAGTACGGGGTCAGAATCTTGAGTATGTGTTTAGCTTCAAGGGCCAGCCATTAGGCAACATTTACAACAGTGCCTGGAAGCGTGCGAGGGAAAATCTAAACTGAGGCAGGTTAGGTTGCATGATCTCAAACATACTTTTGGACGTCGCTTGAGAGCTGCTGGAGTTTCTCTAGAAACTCGGAAAGTTTTGCTAGGACACAAAAATGGTGATATCACGTCGCACTACTCTGCCCCAGAATTGGAGGAACTAATAAGAGCAGCAAACAAGGTATGTGGAGAGGAGACCGGCAAAACTCCGGCACTGACTCTCTTAAAAAGAAAAGCAGCTAACGGATAAGCCGATAACTGCTTGTTTTTCTTACGGATAATATGGCGCACCTGGAGAGATTCGAACTCCCGACCGCTCGGTTCGTAGCCGAGTACTCTATCCAGCTGAGCTACAGGTGCTTAATTGAAGGCAGGATTCTACGGACAAACCCTTCATTTTACTAGTCAATTCTGAATAATTATTCGCCTATATTGATATATTCTCGTTTGGTGTGCGCACCGACATTACAAAATATTTCATAGGCTATTGTTAGTGAGTCGTCTGCTATGTCTTCGGCTTCAGGATTTACACCGAATAAACAAACTTCGTCTCCTACGTTGACTTCTTTTAAGGCGCTAATATCGACGGTTATCATGTCCATAGACACTCGACCTACAATATTGCATAGCTGACCTTGTATATTGATTTGGCTAGCTTTGGTTTTTAGCCTGGGATAACCATCGGCATAACCAGCTGCTATTACGGCGATACTCATCTCTTCTGGGCAGGTGTAAGACCCGGCATACCCAATGACATCCCCTTTGTAATGCTGATTGACTGCTAGCACTACTGTCGTCATCGCCATTGCTGGACGGAAGTGCTGGCGTACTTGCTTTCGGTTTGACATAGGGTTGGCACCATACATGGCAATACCCGATCGCACCCAGGTTTTATGCGACTCTGGCCAGCCAATAATACCTGCTGAATTTGATACTCCCCATTCGTAAGACTCTAATTTCAGATTGCTAATAGTCTTCATTTGTTTTTCGGTTTGGTCGTTATCGATCTCATCTGCACTGGCAAAGTGAGTCATCATTCGTAATTGACCGAGTGTTGGAATTTTTTCCAACTGCTCTATGCAGTCTTTCACTGCATCGACTGAAAAACCTAAGCGTCCCATACCGGAATCGACCTTCATCCAAATTTGCATTTGTCCCAGTGCCGGGTTATCACGCAAACAATCGATGTGGAATTGCTGATGAATAACAGGGTCGAGTTGCAGATCGATACAGGTTTGTAGGTCGGCGGCGCTGATAAACCCACCCATGACGAGAATTTTTTGGGTGATGCCTCCTTCTCTTAATGAAACGGCTTCGCCGACGGCAGCAACCGCAAAGGCGTCGGCATTGCATAGTGCGTTTGCAACCTGTATTGCACCGTGACCATAAGCGTCGGCCTTAACCACTGCTATCAGTTGGCTATCGCCTGCCAGCGCTTTTAATTGATGATAGTTGTATCGTATTGCATCGAGGTCAATAGTGACTCGTGCGTGACGATTTTGGCCATGACTATTCAAAGTCGCCGCTCCCATATGCATCTTCGTTTGCGAGGTTTTCGAAACGAGTATATTGTCCCAGAAAGGCTAGTCTTACCATTCCGATAGGACCATTTCGTTGTTTTCTAATGAGTATTTCTGCCGTACCTTTGTCGGCACTGTCGGGGTTATAAACTTCGTCTCGATAGATAAACAAGATGACGTCAGCATCCTGCTCGATACCACCTGATTCTCTTAAATCGGACATGACTGGTCGCTTATCAGGCCGTTGCTCAACACTACGATTAAGCTGAGACAGCGCGATCACCGGTACTTCGAGTTCTTTCGCGAGTGCTTTAAGCGACCGTGATATTTCGGATATTTCTGTTGCTCGGTTTTCTGCGTTTCCACCCGTTCCCATGAGCTGTAGATAATCGATAATAATTAGGTCGAGGCCATGCTCTCTTTTTAGTCGTCGTGTTCTGGCACGCAATTCGGTTGGCGTCAGCGCTGCCGTATCGTCGATAAACAACTTCGATTTCGATAGCATATTGACCGAAGAAATCAGTCGAGGCCAATCGTGGTCTTCGAGCTTTCCGGTTCGTAAATTATGTGAATTAATACGCCCAAGCGAAGACATCATACGAATTGCCAATTGCTCACCAGGCATTTCCATACTGAAAACGGCAACCGAATTACCGGTATTGAGCGCGGCATTTTCAGCCAGATTCATCGCAAAACTGGTCTTCCCCATCGAGGGTCGGCCCGCGATAATAATTAAGTCACCTTTTTGCAAACCTGAGGTTTTTTCGTCAAAATTAGCAAAGCCAGAGGAGATACCAGTGAGCGCCTCATCACTTTTGTACATTTCTTCAACTCGTGCCACTGCCTTTGTCAGCAAGTCGTTGATTGCCTCGAAACCTTCTTTATTGCCAGCACCTTGCTCTGCAATTTTGAAAACTTTTCGCTCTGCTTCATCCAGTAATTCTTTACTGGTACGGCCATCAGCATTAAAAGCACTGGCTGAAATTTCATTTCCGACTTGAATCAATGCGCGAAGAATTGCATATTCCCGAACAATATTGGCATAGGCTTTGACGTTAATCGCGGTTGGCGTGTCATTAGCCAAAATACTCAAGTAGGCCAGTCCGCCGATAGAGTCAAGTTCATTTCTAGAGCTAACCCATTCGGATACTGTGACTACGTCATAGGGTTGGTCATTTGCGGCAAGATCATGGATGGCGCGAAAAATTAAAGCATGATCATGACGGTAAAAGTCATTTTCATTGATGACATCAGCTATATCATCCCAGGCTCGGTTGTCTAGCATTAAACCACCAATCACCGACTGCTCAGCTTCCAGCGAATGCGGCGGTACTTTGAGGTCATCAACGCGTTGGCTTAGCTCAGCTACACGGGAGGTTATTTCAGACATGTCGATTTTTAATTCACGGATCTATGGGCGCACATCATAAACTTTTTGCGCTTACGATTCGCTCATTAAATTACTTTTACGGCTAGAATTTAGTGTCATGAATAATGAAGGGATTTGAAGCCAGCCACTCCAGACCAGCCATGCCCCCGTAACATACGACCGCCATGGATGGCGGAAGTGTCATTTTGGCATCGTTACATGGATGTAACTAATTAGAACAATGCATTAGGACAGGATGTCCGTAATTAGAATAGCGCAGGAGCTGTTATCGAGGAACATAAAACCCTTCCAGTTCATCCTGAACATCGTCACTCCTGCGCATCCATGCGCCCGTGACATACCGTTCATCCTGAACATAAAAAAGGCTGTCAAAAATGACAGCCTTTAAACAGGTAACCCATAAAACCGTTTTGCCATTAGGGCAAGACGATTTTAATTTGGATCTTACTCTTCGCCTACAACAGAGATTGTAATCACTGCATCAACATCGGTGTAAAGGTGAATATCGATAGCGTGCTCACCTGTTGTGCGGATAGTGCCTTCTGGCAAACGAACTTCGCGTTTTTCAACAGCGCCACCAGCTGCAACGATTGCATCGGCAATATCACTTGTACCAATCGATCCAAATAATTTGCCTTCTGAGCCAACTTTAGATGTGATAACAACCGATCCTAGCGCTTCAATTTTCGCTTTACGAGTTTCGTTTTCAGCTTTGGCTTTAGCAGCCGCTGCTTCTAAGTCTGCACGTCGCTCTTCGAACTGAGCCAGGTTATTAGCTGTCGCCATTTGCGCTTTGCCATGCGGCACTAAAAAGTTGCGAGCAAATCCCGCCTTAACTGAAACTTTGTCGCCCAAAGAACCCAGGTTTTCAATGTTCTCCAATAGAATAATTTCCATTCGAATATCCTCTCTTAACTTACGTTTAGGTTGATTTTGTTTTCGCAGGTTTGCGCAAATTCAACCAGTTATCTAACAAGCCCACTAACGCTGTAATAACAACAGCCTGCGGGAAAATGAAAAGCAACACGTAGAACACAGTGTTTAACAACCTGGGTCGCTTGCTTCTCGATACTTTCGTATGTACTACCGCTATGCCCTGAAATAAAAATGCCGTCATTAACAATAACGCCATGCTTGAAATCCACGGCTGGTCTACCCAAAAACTAACTGCCAGAAATATCACTGCGACTAACCCGACACGCTTTCCAAATGAAATGGCACGTAATTCTGTGCTAAAGCCATCTGATTCTGCTAGTCGTGCTTGCATCGAGCGTGCCAACAGTAGTATTCCTATAAATAGTAAATACATGGCCGAACCCAACGCTAGCACCATAAAATGCACTAGCAAGCGTGCGTTATTGGCAATATCAACTTCCTGGTACTCAGGAAACTCTTCCAATTGAACAACCGATGCTTCGATCACCCTAAGCCAGTTAGCTTCGAGATCGGGCCAAATCAAGAACTGCAATGCGACAGCGAATATCGCTATTGCAAGCCCGCTCAACATCATCAATGCTAATGATTTTGTCGATCGCAATACCTGCGCCAAAATCACGATAGGTAACCACTGGGCGAGCCCAATAGATATACCAACCATGGGCGCTTTGAGTGCGATGGTTGCCACAATTGTTATTCCGATAATCGAAACAACCACTGCTTTCAACCCTGACCTTGATCCTTCAGTTAATATGACCAATCCAACTAAAGCACCAGAAAACAGTGTTAAAGCCGCGGTGATGATCATGGTTACGAATGGGCTTCCACCCATTAACGGTAATACAACGGCCACAATAGCCAGTAACCCAACTATTGTGGCGGCTTGGTACGGTCCTTTTAGAGCGTATCTAGCGAGTGCCAACATGTGACACGACCCTCTATTATTTCAGCTTGTGCTGATCAGTGTAAGGTAACAACGACAGAAAACGCGCACGTTTAATCGCTGTAGCCAACTGACGCTGATATCTTGCTTTTGTACCTGTAACACGGCTCGGTACGATTTTGCCAGACTCAGTCACATATTCTTTCAATGTTTCAAGATCTTTATAATCGATCTGGACTGTGCCTTCGGCAGTAAATTTACAAAAACGCTTACGACGGAAATAACGTGACATGGCTATTCAGCTCCTTCGGTTGTGGCAGTGGCAGCTTCAGCAGCAGGTGCTTCAGCAGTTTCAGTTTCGACTCTTGGTGCAGGAGCAGGCTTTCGGTCAGCAGTTTTAGCTGACTCTTCACGCTCTACTTCTACCATCATCGGTGACATTTCAGTGACAGCGTCGCTGCAACTTAGTGTCAAATGACGTAATACTGCGTCATTGAAACGGAAAGCACTTTCCAGTTCTTCGAGGATTTCCTGTGAACATTCGATGTTCATCAGAACATAATGCGCTTTGTGGATTTTTTTGATTGGGAATTCAAGCTGACGACGACCCCAGTTTTCCTCACGGTGGACAGCACCGCCAGAATTAGTGATCATAGTACGATAGCGTTCAGCCATCGCAGGCACCTGCTCACTCTGGTCAGGGTGGACCAGAAACACAATTTCGTAATGCTTCATATTGTTTCCTTATGGATTAGAAGCCCCCAGTGCTATGACATGTTGCCGATGGCCTGTGGAGCAAGGATTTCCACTACTACAGCTGCTTAAATCACCGAGTCGTGGAAAGTCGCGGATTCTACCGTAGCGGATGCCTAGCTGCAAGCCATTCTTGAGCGCATAATCTCATACAGACAAACGCCTGTTGCGACCGATACATTCAAGCTTTCAACTGACCCTTGCATTGGCAGTTTTAAGAGATGATCGCACTGCTCCATAGTTAAGCGGCGCAATCCATCGCCTTCCGATCCCATGACGAGTGCCACCGGGTTTTGATAGTTAAAATCGTATAGCGAGTCATTGGCGTCACCACTAGTACCATAAATCGACACACCTGCATTTTTCAAATCCTTCAGGCAGCGTGAAATATTAGTTACTTCTAACAATGGTGTTGATTCGGCAGCGCCAGCTGCCACTTTGCTTACGGTTGCATTTAGCTTGGCGGAGCGATCTTTGGGAATAATCACTGCATCGACACCTGCGCCGTTGGCGGTTCGTAGACACGCACCCAAATTATGTGGGTCTTGCACTCCATCAAGTACCAGGAACAAAGATTGATTATGCATTTCAGCGAGGCATTGCTCTACGCTGGTGATGCCCGAGGTGGATGCCACATAACGCATCACACAACCCTGGTGCTTGTCACTATCAACTAATCCGTTCAGCACTGCCTTCGGTTCAACTCGAATCGCTAACTTGAGTTCTTTTACTCGTGCGATGAGTGAAATCAAGCGCGGGTTCTTTGAGTCAGTACAGATAAACTCCTGACATGACTCAGGCGTGTGTTGCAGCATTTTGGCTATGGGGTGAAATCCATAGATATACAAATCACTCATGTCGTTTACTGTTCAGACTTTGGTTTTTTGCTTGCTTTAGGTTTTGCCTTTGCTTTAGGTTTCACTTTAGCCTGCTGAGTCGATTCCTGAACCAATTTCGGCGCTGTTTTTTTGACTATTTTTCTGGTTGGCTTCTTGGTCGATTTTTTAGCTGCTTTCTTAGCTGTCACTTTAGCTTCTGACTTATTAGTCTCTTTGCTAGTTGATTTCTTTCCTTTTTTTACCTTGGCTGAAGGCTTGTCAGCTGACTTTTTTACTTTCTTGCCCTTCTTAGGTTTAACGTCATCATCACCCAAGTTTGCTACCAAATCGAAATCAATTTTCTTTTCTTCCATGTTGACGCCCATGATTTGAATCTCTAATCGGTCGCCTAGCTGATAACTGCGATTACTCGACTCACCTACCAAACGATGTCGCACCGCATCAAAGTGATAGTAGTCACGTTTAAGCGAGGTGATATGAACCAGGCCATCAATCATCAGCTCTTCGAGCTGAACAAAAAGACCAAAACTAGTGACGCCTGAGACAATTCCACTAAACTGTTGACCGATACGTTTTTGCAGGAACTCACATTTCAACCAGTCGGATGCATCGCGTGTTGCATCATCAGCTCGGCGTTCATAACGTGAACAGCTCTCACCCAGACCGGTAATTGCAGCGAGGTCATATTCGAAACCATTATTGCTGCCATGTCGAATCCACTGCTTGATACCGCGGTGTACCAAAAGATCAGGATAGCGTCTTATCGGTGAAGTGAAATGAGCATAGTCTTTTAATGCCAATCCAAAATGACCAACCTTAGTGTCTGGACTGTAATTGGCTTGCAACATCGAGCGTAAGACCACCGTCTGAATCATCGAGAATTCAGGCAATGGTTTGATTTGCTCAATGATTTTTGCATAGTCGGTCGGTGTTGGTTTTTCTGCCGTGAAAGCAATACCAAAGCCCAGCAGAAACTCAGCCAAATTCGGCAGTTTATCGGTATTAGGTCCTTCATGGTTTCGATAAAGGGTGGGTATTTTATTCTTCTTCAGTAAACGTGCGGCACTGATGTTGGCAGCTATCATGCACTCTTCGATCAGCAAATGGGCCTGATTTCTCACGATGGGCTGAATGGTTTCAATTTTGCGCTGTTCATTGTATATAAAGATAACTTCATTGGTATCAAACTCAATCGCATGACGTTTTTTACGTGCCTTAGCGAGTGCTTGATACACCTTTTTAAGATTTTCGAGATCAGCCCTTACTCGCTGTAACGCAGGCGCACCCTCTTCCTTTTTCTCAAATATAACGGCTGCGACGTCATCGTAAATCAGTCGAGCATGAGAATGAATGATTGCTTCAAAAAAATCATGCTGCTTGATGACACCGTTCTGGCTGATATCCATGCAGCACACCATACAAAGACGATCGACATCAGGGTTAAGAGAACACAGACCATTCGATAGCACCTCGGGCAACATAGGCACTACTTCACCAGGGAAGTAAACCGAAGTACCACGATCGATTGCCTCTTGATTCAGTGCGGTGCCGGTCTTGACATAATGCGCCACATCCGCAATCGCGACATATAATCGGAACCCCTTATCGACCGGCTCACAATAAACCGCATCGTCGAAATCGCGTGCATCTGATCCGTCAATCGTCACAAAAGGTAGGTGACGAAAATCTTTTCTGTTTTGTTTATCTGACTCTTCTACCTGATGAGTAAAATCCTTGATTTCAGCCTGCACATGCTCATTCCAATGATGTGGAATGGAATGGGTATTTAACGCGATAGTGACTTCCATGCCCGGCGCATTGTCTTGCCCTAGCACCGATTCAATAATACCAATTGGTTGGGTATGCTGAGTTGGGTAATCGGTAATTCGAACGACGGCAATATCGCCCGGCTTTGCGGTATGCCCAACATCACGATTGAGTAGAATATCGCGAGTTAAACGCTTGTCATCCGGGATCAGAAAATCGATACCGCCTTCTTTATGATAACGGCCTACCACGCTTTGATGCGCTCGTTCTAATACTGCTATTAACTCGCCTTCCGATCGCTCACGACGTTTGTCGTAACTTGCTACTTTTACTGCCGCTTTATCACCATTCATTAACTTACGCATTTGGCGTTCAGCGAGGAAAATATCTTTGCCACCAGATTCTGGCTTTAAAAATCCGAAGCCATCCGGATGGGTTTGCACGATCCCTTTTTCGAGGTCCATGTGATCAAAACTTAAATAGCCATCCCGTCTGTTACGAAATATCTGTCCATCACGCGCCATTGCACGCAAGCGCCGGCGTATCGCCTCGATGCTGTCTTCATCTTCGTATTGAAGTTTTTCTGCTATGTGCTCATGGGAGACAGGGACTTTCTCTTCATTGATCAATTGCAGTAGATAGTCTCGACTGGCGACAGGCCGGTCGTATTTAACACTTTCGCTGGGCAAATTAGGATCTTCGGCAGGTAATTTTGATTTTTTTGGCATAGGGGGTTCCGTACTAAGATCGCGAGTATATAGAATACCGCGATAACGCACTAGATATTATAGATGGGTACTGAATAGAGGAACAGTAGAATACAATGCACATGCAATGAAACCACCATCATCATAATGTCGTTAATGTGTGGATGAGATTTTTAAAACATCTTAATATTGCTCTGCATCGGCTAATTTATGACATTTCAATGTTTGCAGGGGTGACGTGAGTTTGATCGAGGCTCGACTGAGACTTGAAGCGTTATGACGCTTCCAACTAATACGCCCTAAGATTCTGCACCTCATTTCGTCATCGCGGTGGCGGTCGGATAGTCGAACAGCAGTCCGATAGATGCCTAATGAATAACAACCCATCCTTTTTTTATCCGTTTCCTTCCATGGATTCCGTGGCCAAAACGCCTTTGCTTTTGCTCATATGGTTTAGTACCTGTGGAAGTCTTAACTATTAACCGTTATTCCCACTCAATGGTGCCGGGTGGCTTGCCAGAAATATCATAGACCACGCGCGAGATACCTTCTATCTCATTCATGATTCGGTTCGACACATGACCGAGAAAATCATAGGGTAAATTCGCCCATCGAGCGGTCATAAAGTCGATAGTCTCGACTGCGCGCAACGACACGACATGGTCATATCGACGACCATCGCCCGTCACACCGACCGATTTGATTGGCAAGAAAACTACAAATGCTTGCGACACCTTGTCGTATAAATCATGACGACGCAGTTCTTTAATGAAGATATCATCTGCCAAACGCAATACATCGGCAAATTCCTTTTTCACTTCACCCAGAATTCGAACGCCTAAACCAGGCCCTGGAAATGGATGGCGATAAACCATTTCACGTGACAAACCAAGTTCCATTCCGATCTTACGAACTTCATCTTTGAACAATTCACGTAATGGTTCGACCAGGCCTAACTTCATGTCAACGGGTAATCCACCGACGTTATGGTGAGATTTTATCAAATGTGCCTTGCCGGTGGATGCGCCAGCCGATTCAATTACATCGGGATAGATAGTGCCTTGTGCGAGCCATTTGGCATCGATTTGTTTTTCGGCTTCTTCTTCGAATATTTCGATGAACAAGTTGCCAATCGCTTTGCGTTTAAGCTCTGGGTCAGACAAGCCTTTTAGTTTATTAAGAAAACGCTCTTCAGCATTCACCCGAATCACCTTAACACCCATGTTTTGGTCGAATAATGCCATGACCTGATCACCCTCTTCATGACGCAACAACCCATTATCAACAAAAATACAGGTTAGCTGTGTTCCGATCGCCTGATGCAGTAAGGCGGCCACGACAGAGGAATCAACGCCACCTGATAGCCCTAAAATGACATGGTCTGTACCGACTTGCTTTCTTACATTGGCAATTGAAGTTTCGATAATATTGGCCGAAGTCCAGTCCGAGCCGCAGCCACATATATCATGCAAAAAACGGCTATAGATCGCGACGCCTTGAGTGGTGTGGGTCACTTCTGGATGGAACTGCAAGCCGTAGATTTGACGTTCTTCATCGGCTATACCAGCAATTGGCGCACTTTCGGTACTCGCCATCAGTTTAAATCCTGGCGGTATTTCTGATACTCGGTCGCCATGCGACATCCACACGTCGAGCATGCCATGGCCTTCGCTAGTGGTATCGTCTTGAATATCACGCAATAACTCGGTATGGCCACGAGCGCGAACCTTGGCAAACCCAAATTCACTTTTACCGCAGTTTTCTACTGCGCCGCCAAGCTGGCTCGCAATGGTTTGCATACCGTAGCAAATACCCAGTACTGGCACCTTCATATCAAAAATTTCGATTGGGGCTGCGGGTGTATGATCAGCCAAAGTCGATTCTGGGCCACCAGACAAGATAATACCTTTAGCACCAAAGGATTGAATTCGTGAAAACTCGATATCCCAAGGATAGATTTCGCAGTAAACACCCGCTTCACGAACTCGACGAGCGATGAGTTGCGTGTATTGCGAACCGAAATCCAGAATCAGAACTTTGTCTTGATGAATATCCATCGATTTTATACTCTTGAACGCTTACAGGTGACTGATTTATATACGGTAGTTAGGCGCTTCTTTCGTGATTTGCACATCATGAACATGCGATTCACTCATACCCGCACTGGTGACTTTGACAAATTCTGGCTTAGTACGCATGTCGTCTATCGTGGCACAACCCACATAACCCATGCTCGAACGCACACCACCCAGCAATTGGTGAATGGTATCGTTAAGTGGCCCTTTATAAGGCACTCGGCCTTCGATGCCTTCTGGTACTAGTTTTTCATCGGCACTATCGGCTTGAAAATAACGATCGCTAGAACCTTTTTTCATCGCCGCTATGGAGCCCATGCCACGGTATGACTTATATGATCGACCCTGAAATAGTTCGACTTCGCCGGGCGCTTCTTCAGTCCCTGCGAACATGCCACCGATCATGACTGCATGTGCTCCAGCAACAATAGCCTTCGATATATCGCCCGAGAATCGAATGCCACCATCGGCTATCACACCCACACCTGAGCCAATCAAAGCTTCAGCAACATTACTGATTGCTGTGATTTGTGGTACGCCAACACCTGCGACAATTCGAGTTGTACAGATAGATCCAGGACCAATTCCAACTTTCACCGCATCGGCACCAGCCGCTACTAAATCAAGTGCCGCAGCAGCGGTCGCGATATTGCCACCAATCACTTGCAAGTTCGGGTATTTTTTCTTAATCCAGGCCACTCTGTCGAGCACGCCACGTGAATGTCCGTGGGCCGTATCAACCACGATCAAATCGACTTCTGCCTCGACCAACGCTGCCACTCTATCCTCGGTATCAGCGCCGGTACCAACCGCAGCACCAACCCGCAAACGCCCCTGATCATCTTTACAGGCCATCGGATGGACGGTTGATTTAGTGATATCTTTGACTGTGATCATGCCCTTAAGATTGCCTTTTGTATCAACCACCAAAAGCCGTTCTATACGATGATTATGCAGTAACTCCAGTATTTCAGGTTTTGTAGCTTTTTCGCCAACAGTTACTAACCGATCTAATCCAGTCATGATCGATGATACCGGCTGGTCTAGATTAGTTTCGAAGCGCAAATCCCGTTTAGTCACAATACCCACTAATCCGTCAGCGCCAAGTACCGGCAGGCCAGAGATTCGTTGGCTATTGGTCAATTCGATGACATCGCGCACGGTGGTATTTTCGCTGATCGTAATCGGATCTTTGATCACGCCACTTTCGTATTTTTTAACCTTCGCAACCAGCTCGGCCTGTGATTCAACTGATAAATTTTTATGGACAATACCGATACCACCTTCCTGAGCCATTGCGATAGCCAGCTTTGCTTCAGTCACTGTGTCCATCGCCGCCGAAATCAACGGGATATTCAGCTCGATATTGCGCGTTAAGCGTGTTTTAAGGATAGCCTCGTTAGGCAAAACGTCTGATCTGGCAGGCACTAATAGGACGTCGTCGAAGGTGAGAGCTTCCTGAGTGATACGCATGGGGTCTCCGAGGGGATTTTTCAAAGCGCGATTATAGGGTATTGCGGCTCTAAGCGTAAGCCTGTTTGCCAATTTTGAGATGCTATAAAACAGTTTTTTTTAGTTAATACTCTCGGCTAGAGATGATTCTTTATCAGACATTAAAAATCATTCATGGTTTGCCGCGTCGTGCTATAGAATACCGCTCCGAAAACAGATACCAATCATGCTCAAAATGAAATCATCGTCCAAAACCGAACAAGCCATATGGACCATTTCAGCACTCAATTTTGAAGTCAAAACCATGTTGTCTGAGGGTATCGGAACCCTTTGGATAGAAGGTGAAATATCCAATTTTGCCTGCCCTGCTTCCGGTCACTGGTACTTCACGCTTAAAGATAAACGGGCACAATGTCGTGCCGCCATGTTCAAAGGCAAAAACAATCGGGTTGGTTTTTTGCCAAAAAATGGTCAGCAGGTATTAGTCAAAGCGCAAGTCACACTCTACGAGGCTCGGGGTGAATATCAGCTAGTCGTCGAGCATGTCGAAGACGCGGGTGTTGGCGAGCTAATGCGTCAATATGAAAAACTCAAAAGTGAACTTGATAAGGAAGGCCTGTTTAGTAAAAGCCTAAAACAACCACTTCCAACACACCCTAAAAAAATTGGCATTATCACTTCCGCCACGGGTGCCGCGATACGCGATGTCATCAGTGTTATTAGCAGACGTGCACCGCACATACCGGTATTAGTGTTTCCCACTATTGTGCAAGGTGAACAGGCATCTGAGCAAATATTGAAAGCACTTCAGCTCGTTAAATCCAATGGCGAATGTGATGTTTTACTGATGGTACGTGGTGGCGGTTCTTTAGAGGATATGTGGTGTTTTAATGACGAACGAATTGCGCGTGAAATTGCCCATTCCCCAATTCCCGTGGTTACTGGCATAGGCCATGAAATAGACTTTACCATTGCCGATTTCGCTGCTGACTTTCGAGCACCCACACCATCGGTGGCAGCGGAATCGGTAACACCGGATCGTTTCGAATTGATGCAAAACATCGACTACCAGGTCAGCCAGCTAGTCTTTCAAATGACATCGATGTTAACCCGCAATAATGACTTTTTGACTCAACGCAATAAAAGGCTAACGAATCAGCACCCCACTCGCCAGTTTGATCAACTCGCGATGCGACTGAAATTTCACACACAAAAACTCATCGAGCAGACTCAAAATCAACTGTCTACTGAGCAACATCGTCTGCAACTATGTCAATCGTCGATACGCCAATCAACACCGTTACAGGTCATCAGTAAAAAACAAGATCATCTCAATCAGTTATCGAACCAAAAAGTCAATGCAGTAAAGCAGCACCTATTACTAGCCGAGCATCAACTCGCCATCCAGGCCCGATCACTCGACACACTTAGCCCGCTTAAAACACTATCTCGCGGGTTTGCCAAAATTGGTCACCAGCAAAAGTTAATCAGCTCCGTCAAACAATTATCAACTGGAGATTCTATTGAAATAACCTTAAGTGACGGCAGTAAACAGGCAACCATCACCTAGGGCACCTCTAAGAACACACTTTTTTAGAAAAGCCTACAAAACAGAATACCAACTGTGTCATAAAATTAGAAGCGTAGGTTGGGTTAGTGATTGAGAACCCAACCGGTTTAAAATTGGCATTAGGTCAACATCACCTAATGCCTCGTACTATAAAAACCTATCGAATCATTTTAAAACAACTGAGTAAAAAACTATGACCATTATCAGACATCACACTAATGAACGCTCAAGCAAAATAGTCATTCACAACAAAACCATTTACCTAACAGGCCAGGTGGCAAAAGATCGCGATTCAGACATTACGACTCAAACACAACAGGTTCTCGATAAGATTGAAGCGCTACTAGAAGAAGTTGGATCTAATAAAAATAGAATTTTGTCAGCACAGGTATGGCTTTCAAATATAGCGCATTTTGCTGCAATGAATCTGGTATGGAACAAGTGGATTGACGAAGGCAATCAGCCAGCACGAGCCACCATTGAAGCTCGTCTGGCAGCACCTGAATTATTAGTTGAAATTAGTGTTATTGCTGCCGAGTAAGTACTGACAACCCATACTTGAATCATGCCTGCGCTTGTAAACTGTATAGTTAAGCGCAGGCTAACCCTGGCAGTAGGCACCGATTGGATAATTATTTAACAAAAAAACTGTTAGTACAGAATCATAATTTCAATCCAAGTGCAGTTGCCAGCTTGATCACACCGCGTTCCATGGCAGGCTCTGCCGTTCCAGCATAGCCAAGATACAATCCTTGTTTTATAGGTTCGGTAATGTATAAACTCGATAGCGAAGGCGCTGCAATTCCCAACCTGAGCGCACTTACCGAAACCTCCTTGTCATTCGTACGTTGATCGTTGAAATAACCTATCAGATGCATACCTGCATCGGCGCCTTCAAATTGAATAACATCTTTTAGATGATGATCAACCAACTCGAGAAAGAACTGTTGACGCTGTAAATATATGCCCTTCATTCGTCGCACATGATGTACATAAGCACCCTCGTTTATAAAATCGGCCATTGCTGCCTGTAGCGGTAATGGACTTGATTGACCACTTTGCCTGAGCGCATTTTGAAAACCACCAACTAATTTGTAGGGCACAATTAAATAGGCAATACGAAGTGACGGAAACATTGTTTTTGAATAAGTCCCAATATATAAAACCCGCTCGCCCGAGTCTAGTCCCTGCAAGGCGGAAATCGAATGCCCGCTATAACGAAACTCGCTGTCGTAATCATCTTCGATAATCCAGGATTCTGTTTGCTCCGCCCAGTCGAGCAAGCGTAATCGTTGATCGAGGCTCATGGTGATACCCAGAGGGTATTGGTAGGATGGTGTGACAAAAGCGACTTGAGCATTCGGATATCGGCCGAAGGCATAATCGACATCCAACCCTGCGGGGCCAACCGGAATTGGACATAAATTAGCACCAGCCCCCAGAAATGCGCCCTTTGCTCCCTGATAGCAGGGGTTTTCAATCCAGACATCATCGCCCGGATCGATCAACATTCGAGCACTCAAATCGAGTGCTGCCTGCGACCCAGATATAACGATAACCTGTGAGTCTTCGCAAACCACACCACGCTGGGTTCGAACATATTTGGCTATCGCCGAGCGAAGTTCAGGCAGGCCTCCAGCGGTATCGTAACCGAACAAGGTCTTTGCACCACTGCGATAATTTCGTGCGACATATCTCGACCACTTGGCATAAGGGAATTCATCCAGTGCCGGTAAACCTGCCTGAAACGATGCCTGAACACCGCTATACATCGACCTTTTAGCCGACGTCATTCTGATCCCACGAGTTGATAATTTTGGCGAATTGCCGGGACATTTTGACTTTTTCTTAGATTGCACCTCACTCACAGAAGTTGATACTCGAGTACCCGAGCCGACCTTAGAAACCAGATAACCTTCGGCAATGAGCTGGTCATAGGCCGCTATCACGGTATTGCTTCCTATGACCAGTGTAGTCGCCAGTTGGCGCGATGAAGGTAGTTTGGAGTCAGCCGGAATTTCCGCCGACAAAATACCTTGACGCAAAACCTGAAACAACTGTTGTTGCAGAGATTTGTTACTAGCTCGATCCAGCTTTAGTAAATTAAGGTCTAGCATAATCCTAATTAAGTGGTTCTATCTAACATTCAAAAATGGATCTAGTAATAGAACCAAATATCAATAAGATTACAATTAATTAATCTACTTTAAGAAGATTTAAGAACACTATTTACACTATCAAACATTTTAAAGACACTGACCAATGACTCAATCAAACAAACAAGCGAATCACCAAACAGCCCAAATCAAACCATCCATATGTCCGCTTGACTGTCCGGATACCTGCAGTCTGTCGGTTGAAGTGACCGATACACAGGTTATTAATGTCAAAGGGTCAAATACCAACCCCTATACCGCCAGTGTGATCTGCAAAAAAGTAGCAAAGTATTATCCCGAATTTGTGCATGGTGAACATCGGCTGCACTATCCACTGAAACGTGTTGGCAAGCGTGGTGTCAGTAATTCAGGGGAAAGTCAGTTTGAGCGAATCAGCTGGACTGAGGCGCTAGATGCCATTCACAAAGGCATCAGTCAGGTCATAGAAAACCACGGCCCCGAGTCAGTGATGCCGCTGAACTATGCTGGGCCACATGGCCAAATTTCGGGCGGCTCGATGGATCGTCGATTCTTTAATAAATTGGGTGCTACACAACTCGATCGAGGACCTTTTTGTGGTGCTGTTCGTGGCACCGCTTACACTAGTCTGTTTGGCAGTGCGCCAGGCATGCCGCCGGAACAAGCAGCCGAAGCCGATGTCATTGCAGTCTGGGGCAATAATGTGACGGTGTCTAACTTGCACCTCGCTAGAGTCATTAAGTCAGCTCGGGACAAAGGTGCTGAGCTCATTGTTGTCGACCCCAAACGAACCCGTATCGCAGAACAGGCTCATCTTTATCTGCAGATAAAACCAGGCACCGATGTCGTGCTCGCTATGGCGCTCGCCTGCGAACTAGAAACACGTGGCGCATTTGATGAAACTTTTATCGAAACTTGGGTGAAAGATCGCGACCTGTTCATGCAACAGGCAAGGCAATATCCAATAACCGACATGTTAAAAATATGCGGCATAGGCGCTGATCAATTTAACCAACTAGCCAATTATTATGCTCGGGCAAGAAATCTCGCCTTGTCGATTGGCAATGGTATAGAGCGTGGCCGCAGCGGCGGTTCAGGACTTCGCGCCATCATGAGTATCAACGCATTGACTGGCCACCTCGGCAGGCCAGGCGCTGGTGTATTCGCCAAACCTGGACTCGCATTTGCGCTGACTGCCGATGCCTTACAGCGTCCTGATTTAATACCAGACGGCACTCGGACCTTTAATATTGTTGATGTGGGTAAGCACCTGCTCGACGACCAGCTCGAAACACCTGTCAAAGCTGTGTTTATCTACAATCACAATCCTGTTTGTACCCACCCCGATCAAAACAGAATGCGGCGCGGTTTGAGTCGTGATGATCTATTTGTTGTTGGCTGTGATGTCGTGATGACCGATAGCCTAAGCTATGCTGATATCATATTACCTGCCTCATCACATTTTGAGTTTGACGATATTTATGCCTCCTACGGTCACAGCTACCTGCAAAGAGCAGAGCCGGTGATTCCAAAAGTGGGCGAATCATTACCCAACACTGAAATATTCCGACGGCTTGCCGCTCGATTCGGATTTGATGAAGCATTGTTCAAAGACACAGATCAAGAATTGATGGACGCCGCCGTTGATGCTTCAGACCCACGATTAAATGGGCATCGCCCTAGCCAGATACCGACCGATAGCGCATTGCTAATGAATACACTCAGCAATGAACCGGTATTAATGTGCAATACCGTTAAACCCGCAACGGCATCTGGCAAAGTTGAATTATTCAGCAAAGAGCTAGAACAAAAGTTTGGCTTTGGAATCCCCAGATACGATCCGGTATCAAGCAATTTTCCTCTAGTGCTTATTTCGCCGTCTTCTTCGAAACGAACCAACGCCACGTTTGGTAGTGATCCGGCCTCTGCCTCACCTGAACAAATCGAAATTCATCCGCAAGATGCGACACTCCGCGGTATCGTCGATGGCGCTCAACTGAGGACCTGGAATGACCTCGGTGAAGTCACACTGATTGCCAGGGTAACCGATGCAGTGCCAACTGGTGTCGTCTACAGCGCAAAAGGCACCTGGTTAAATACCAGCAACACAGGGCAAACCGTCAATGCCTTAATCTCGGCAGATATAAAAACCGATATTATGCAAGGTGCCTGCTATAACGAAACTTTTGTCGATTGTGAACTGCGGGCATAGATATTAGTCGGACTTAGTGATCGTATCTCAGAGCTTATTAGGCATATGACAAGTTTGAAAACACGCTGGTTATAACAGGTTGGTATTCTGGGAATGCATCGTTGTTTAGGCCAATGTGGAATTACATGGCTGAAAAAGGGTCGGATTTCTATTTAGCCCCCGTCAACTAGTGCTCAAGAACTTCTCCCGCACCCCTTAGGTTCACTGATTTCGTTGAGATGGTTGACAAATACGAGATAAAACAGGCTTGTATCAGAATACCAGTATTAGACAAATAATCATCCGCCATATTCTTTGAGTTTGATATCATATTGAGACACTAAACTTAATGTTATTAAAAATTGGAACGTAAATATACCTACGGCGTAACTCTAGTCATTATCGGCGGCGTGTTTCTGAGCTTATCAGGTATTTTGCTGCGTAATATCGATGACGCGAGCGGTTGGCAAATTTTGTTTTACCGTGGCCTCTCATTTTCCGCCATGTTGTTTGTTATTCTCCTATTAAAATATCGGTTAGGTATTGTTGATGCTTTTCGTGCTATTGGCCGCCCAGGTGTGTGGGCTGCAATAGTGCTTGGATTGGGATCGATTTGTTATGTCTATGCAATTTTATTAACCACTGTCGCAAATGCTGTTTTTATCATCGGATCTGCGCCACTTGCGACTGCCTTCGTTGGCTGGCTAATCTTAAAAGAGCGAACCCCCAAATTTGGCATCATAGCCATGTTGGTATCACTAATTGGCATAGCATTGATGTTCGCCGATGGTTTGCTCGAAGGACGCTGGTTAGGTAATGTTGTTGCGCTTCTGGTGGTCGCTTCGTTTGTCACCTTTCTAATGATTCTGCGGAGTCATCGGCATGTCGATATGTTACCAGCAACCTGTTTAAGTGGTTTGGTTATGGCCGGCATCGCTTTTTTAGTCGCCGATGATTTTATTATTTCGAACCATGATTTAGTGATTTCATTGTTACTAGGGTTTGTCCAGCTTGGTATTGGTTTTTTATGTTTTACCATTGCGACTCGGTACATTATGGCTTCTGAGGTTGCATTATTTGCATTAACTGAGTCAATTCTTGGTCCCATTTGGGTGTGGATTGGTGTTGGCGAACAACCCAGCAGTTTGACTATTGTCGGCAGTGGCATTGTGCTGGTTTGTGTCATGTCTTATTGCGTTGTTGGAATTCGAGATGAACGGCGCAGACTCAACCTGGAATCCTCAATTAAGTCTAATAAAGAGAACCTAAACTAAAGGGCTGTAAACGAAACGAGCGACTTTTAAGAGAACCCAATTTATCCAAGTCGCTATTGATGGTAGTTAGCATTCACCGGATTGACTCATACATCTGCGCAAGATACTCAGCCCTGCAATTATGTAAACAATGTGAAACATAGAGCGCTCCTCTGGTATTTACACACGAAAATCGCCACACTCATAGTTTGAAAACAAGCGGCATGGAGTCATCCATCCTGAAACTAAAGATTCGCCATAAACTTTTCCTTGCCATTCTGGCCGCGAACTGTCTGCTAGTGGGCACTATTTATATATTTGGAAGCTGGATATTCGATACCAGTTTTCGTGATTATCTGGATCAGTCCGAAGCCACTCGGCTCGCGCCCCTTGCGCTCAATTTGGCCAACGAGTATTCAACACAGGGCGATTGGCAATGGGCTAATAATCGCAGAGATCCAACTTGGCGCAGACTCATTAGCCCTTATATGACAAGGGGGCCAGTGAGGCCGAAACCTCAACCAAACAATAGCTTTAGGCAAGACGATGTGGGTTTTGACGATAACAGGGCAAGGGGTCGGGATCGGCCTCCACCCAATCATAGACCACCACCAAACAATCAGCCTTTACTATTACTCGATCAGAATAAGCAACTAGTGACTGGGCCACCACATCAAATGACAAATGCCTACTGGATACCGATCAAACAAAATGCAATCGTAATTGGTCAGCTCGGTTTTGTACGGCGGCTTAGCATCACCTCGGAGCTCGACCTACTGTTCACAGACCGGATCAAAAGTAACTTTTCGTGGATGATTCTCGGCATATTACTCATTAGCGCAATCATTTCGATTCCGCTCTCGCGGTTACTAGTGCGCCCAATTGAAAAGCTAAAACTAGCGATGCATTCTCTGGCTTCCAGTAATTTCAAGACCTCATTGATTCATCACGGTAATGATGAATTTGCCGAGCTGGTAGAGGACTTTAATGTCCTGTCAGATACTTTGGCTAAAAACCTGACACTACGTCAGCAATGGATAGCCGACATTTCACACGAGCTACGCACACCTGTCGCTGTGTTACAGGGTGAGTTAGAGGCCATTCAAGATGGTATTCGAAAAATTGACAAACCAGCGGTCGACTCACTGCACCAGGAAATATTGAGACTATCTAGATTGGTCAATGATTTACATGAACTATCATTGTCAGATATCGGCGCTCTGAGCTACCAAAAGACGTCTATCAATATTATTGAACTGATCAACAATGTCGTAGAACAGCATCGACAATTACTCAATTCACAGTCGATTGATGTGTCGCTTCAAGTTCCGAATAGTAATCACAACACAATCCAAATTCATGGTGATTTTCGCAGACTCGAACAACTATTTACAAATCTGGCAAACAATACTCGCCACTATACGCAATCTCCCGGCAGCCTTGTCATAACGATACAGAAACAAGTGGATAGAATATCAATCATATGGTCCGACTCGGCACCTGGCGCTTCGGACACTGACAAGTCTCAATTGTTCGACAGGCTTTTCCGCATAGACGATTCTCGAAACCGCAACACGGGTGGTTCCGGCCTTGGTCTAGCGATTTGCCAAAATATTGTGACCGCCCACCAAGGTAGTATCAAAGCGGAAAATTCTGAGTTAGACGGTATTTCAATCATTGTCACATTCCCCTTATTAATTAATAAGGTAACCAGCTAGAATCCATTTATGCAAAACACCACATCAAAAAACTTGATACTAATAGTCGAAGATGAAGTAAAAATCGCCAGGGTGCTGTGTGATTATTGTGAGGATGCAGGATTCACCACAAAGCTTATTCATGATGGTGAAGAAGCACTCCATTGGTTAGAAGAGAACACGGCGCAACTGATGCTGCTAGATCTTATGCTACCCAATGTTGATGGTTTAACCCTCTGCAAGGAAGCCCGAAAAAACTCGGATTTACCCATCATTATGCTTACCGCCAGAGTTGAAGAAATCGACCGTTTACTTGGCCTGGAACTGGGTGCTGACGATTATATCTGCAAGCCTTTCAGCCCACGTGAAGTCATTGCCAGAGTCAAGTCGGTGTTGCGACGTATCGAACAACCAAATCGGCTAAATTCAGCACTGTCACTAAAAGAGTCCGCTCTGCAAGTTAAGGTCAACCAACAATCTATCGAATTGACCCTGGTAGAATTCAAATTATTACAAGCATTGTATGAAAGCCCAGGGCGTATTCTTTCTCGTGATAGTTTGATGACAAGAATATACAACGACAATCGAATTGTGACTGATCGCACTATCGATAGTCATATTAAAAAAATTCGTAAAAAACTAGTGAGTATTGGGTTAGAAGACGCCGCTATTCACTCTGTTTATGGCGCGGGGTATAAGTTCGAATAGTCTCTTTCCGGCTCGAATTGGGTTCCCGGAACTTTTAGGCTGGGTTGACGCAGCAAACCCAGAATCGGCCTAAATAACAACGTTGGGTTTCGTTCTTCAGCCCAGCCAACACTTTCACACAAACCTTGCTGTATGCATCACCTCCTCATTTTCGCCATATTTATTGCACTATCTGCTTTCATACTACCTGCTCAATTCATTAAAAACGGAGCACAAAAATGAAAACTACCACCATCCTCGCCAGCTTTTTAATCATCATCAGTCAAGCTAGCTTTGCCAATCAAACCGAAGGTAATAAGCGTCTTGACATGTCTGTCCTCATCACTCAGTTACAACTCGATGAGGGTAAAGCGCAGCAACTAGAATCGATCATGCAAAGCCATCATCAAAAAATGAAGCTGTTACACCAAAAGAGGCAACAGAACCGCAAAGATGGGAATACCCTTCGAAATCAACACAGAAAACAGCTTTTAACGATTCTCGACCACCAGCAGCTTTACCAGCTCGAAACCTATATGCAACAACACAGACCAAAACGAAAACCACCCCAAAAGATGGATTGATTTAAAACCTGCTTAAGGATTGTTGATTGTGAGTTAAGTTTACAATCAACAGTATTTCACTCATTACTGTAAAAAAGTCATACTAAAACCAGTCAAATTTCAATTTTCTTGCACATTGTTTGCACCCTGCCATCCGATACTTGATTCACCAAAAACAGTAGGGTAAAGCAATGCAACATTCGACAGAGACCAAACACCTGAAATATATCGACATCGCTGCGATAACTTTGACATTGCTCTTAGCGCTAGTGCTCGTCGGATGTGGCAGCAGTTCGACAACCGGGGCCACGACTGCAGTTACAACAACTACGACAACCGAAGTCGATAGCGCTGCGCAGGAATCGTTAGGAGAAAAACTTTACTTCGACACTAATTTGTCAAATCCGCCCGGACAATCATGTGCCACATGTCATTTACCTACCGCAGGCTTTGCTGATCCAGATAATAATCAACCCACATCTGAAGGCGCTGTAGCAGGAAGATTTGGCAATCGGAATTCCCCCACTGCGAGCTACGCCTCACAGGTTCCAGTGTTTAGTTTCGTCGTCGGTGGGCCAGGCGGCGGCCATTATGTTGGCGGCCAATTTCTCGATGGTCGAGCCAGCACATTGGAATTACAAGCGCTAGGTCCTTTTTTGAATGTTTTAGAAATGAATATGGCAAGCGAAGCCGCAGTCATAGATCAAATTAAACTAGCGACCTATGCCACCGAATTTGAAACAGTCTATGGCGCTGGTGCATTAGACGATTCTGCCACTGCCTATCAACAAGTGTCACAGGCAATTGCAGCGTTTGAGCGCACTGATGTATTTTCACCTTTCAGCTCAAGGTTCGACGCGGTACAAAATGGCACCGACGGTTTCACTGTCGCAGAGCAAAATGGTCTAACGCTGTTTAATGGCAAAGGTGATTGTTCGCGCTGCCATCGAACGGGAAATGGTAATCCAGAAGTTTTCAGTAACTTTGAATACCGTAACATTGGCACGCCCCCGAATCTGAACAACCCTTTCCTGGCACTCGACAATAATCTGAACCCCGATGGTGCGGGGTTTGTGGATCTAGGCCTTGGTTCAGCCGTCAACGAAGTGGCTCAAAATGGTAAATTCAGAACACCTACACTGCGCAATATAAGTCAAACAGCACCCTATATGCATAATGGCGTATTTAACTCATTGACCGAAGTGGTTAACTTTTATAACAGACGTGATGTCGATGGCATAGTGCCCGAAGTGAATCAAAACGTAGATAATGGTGGCAATATTGGAAACCTGAACCTAACACCCCCTGAGGTGCAGGACCTGGTAGCCTTTATGCAAACTCTCACCGATAGCTAATCTGATAATCGTAGATAAACTTAGGTTAATGGGATAGACCCATTAACCTACAACCTAACTATCGGTAAGCGTGAACTCCAGGTTTTTCAAAGTCATCGCACAGGCTTGGGCTGTCTCCGCCCCTTTTAATTTAAAGTGCTCATAGAAGAAACTCTCGTGGGCTGCTGTTTCTTGAAATTGATGTGGTGTTAATACCAATGAAAGAATAGGAATTTCCAAATCAATCTGAACATTCATCATGGCATCTAACACGGTACTGGCAACAAAATTATGTCTATATATACCACCATCAACAATGAGTCCTGCGGCAATAATAATGGCGTACTGATTGGTTTTTGCCAATAACTTGGCTTGCAACGGTATTTCTAAACTCCCAGGCACTTCGAAGAAATCGATATTCGACTCATCGATTCCTAGATTGTCACATTCGCTCACAAACGATATCCTCGATTGATCAACGATATCGCTATGCCATGCAGCCTGAATAAACGCAATTCGTTTACCACTTTCAATAAGTTGGAAAGGTTTTTGGTGATGGCTGCTATTGGTTTTTAACTGAGTTGACTGATCCATGATGTTCTCTGGAAAATATGGCCTAAAAAAGCGACGTATTCCGTGATAGGCTAGGGGTGATACAGGATCAGGGCGATAAGAGCATACTGGCTCAGGATAAGACCTGAACGACATCAATACTCTATTCTCTTTCATCCGGACTTTAACCGTCGGCTTCGGATTAGGTCAACTGCGAACCACCGAATCTGCTGACCTTTTGACTGACTGAAACCGTAACAACCAAAAGCGCTCGCGGGCTAATGGATATAGACTGTAATAAATTACAGCACATCTAATTACCGCCGGTGGGGAATTACACCCCGCCCCGAGAATAGTGCCGTTTACTTCGGGTCAATAGCTACCTGTATAATCAAGCCAGTAAACAGCACGTAGAAGTATAATCAAAGTTTCGGTCCAGCAATAGTCTAAACCTCAATACAATTCAAAAAACAACAGCGTTATATGAATAGAGTCTGTTTCTCCTGTCCGTTAGACTATGTAAATCATATTTTGGGTCGTTATCGGTAATGATTAAACTTGGCTCCACCGTTCGTTTCAAGACACTATTGGTGCTATTTATGTTGATAGCCTTGTCAGCCTGCATCACACCATCCGAGCATCGAGATCATCCCACCATCATTAGTGAACCAACGATAGCCATTCTGGACGTCAGCTTACTAATTCAGCATCAATGGGAAGAAGTCAATATAAAGAGTAACACTGCGTACCGCGTTGTTTCCAGTGACGGAGAGCCAGTACTGTGGGCTAGTGGTCGCAATTCAGCATCGGGGCTCAGTCGCTATATTGAATTTGATGTCAAACACTGCCCCATCATCGAATGGTCCTGGCGCGTCGATCAATTGCAAGCCGATGCCAATTTGAATGTGCGTTCTGCAGAAGATGTTGCAGCCTCCATCTATTTATTATTTGGCGACCCTGGCTTATTTTCTAACCCTGAATTAGTGCCAACCTTAAGGTATGTCTGGTCTAACGATAAAGTAGTCGTTAATGAAGTCATTAAAAGCCCTTACCTACCCCAATATGTTCATAGTATTGTGGTACAAGCAGGCTCTAAACACCTGAATCAATGGGTTACCGAATCTCGAAATATTGCCGAAGACTACCAGTTAGCATTTGGAACAGAGCCACCCAATAAAATTCAAGCCGTTGTGCTCTTCACCGATAATGACCAAACCAGACAAGCCGTCGAAGCAGGATACGCCTGGATCAAAGCAATTTGCCAATAATCCCCCTTAACGAGCTCTTATCGACAGAGGCGTCTAGAATATATATTGCTTAATTTGGAAGTGCATCACTAAAACAAACATTTTTATGTACTCATAATTTCCTATAATAGTTAAAAAACTTTAGAGACTTCACTGCATGACCAAAAATTCAGAACCTGACCACCTGGCTCGACTTGAGTCAGAAAGCATTCACATCATTCGGGAGGTGGCTGCCGAATTTCGCAATCCAGTGATGCTTTACTCCGTCGGCAAAGACTCTGCCGTCATGTTGCATCTGGCTATGAAAGCATTTGCACCGGGTAAACCACCCTTCCCTTTGCTGCACGTTGACACAACCTGGAAGTTCAAGGAAATGATTCGGTTTCGCGATGAAACAGCCAAACGTCTCGGGCTTGATTTAATCGTTCATATCAATCAGGACGGTGTAGATCGTGGTATTGGTCCAGTCACTCACGGATCGAAATTGCACACCGATGTAATGAAGACCCAAGGTCTCAAGCAGGCGTTGAATAAACATGGTTTTGATGCCGCCTTTGGTGGCGCCCGTCGAGATGAAGAAAAATCACGTGCCAAAGAGCGTGTCTTTTCTTTTCGGTCGAAGACGCATCGTTGGGATCCAAAAAGCCAACGCCCTGAATTATGGAACCTGTACAACACGCGCATAGCCGAAGGCGAGAGCGTGCGCGTCTTTCCCATATCAAACTGGACTGAACTCGATATATGGCAATATATCCTGCGCGAAAACATCCCCATCGTGCCGCTCTATTTAGCCGCCAAACGCCCCATTGTTAAACGCGATGGTGTCCTCGTCATGCGCGATGACGAGCGCTTGCCATTAGAACCCGGTGAAATTGCTCAGGACATGCAGGTGCGCTTTCGCACATTGGGCTGTTACCCATTAACTGGTGCCGTTGAGTCGTCGGCTGCATCCGTCTCAGACATTATCCTTGAACTTCTTCAAAGTCGCTCATCTGAGCGGGAAGGCCGATTGATCGACAATGATCAGATTGGATCGATGGAAAAGAAAAAACAGGAAGGTTACTTCTAATGAACAGTTCGACTCCAAATAAAATATTCGATCAAGACATCGACACCTTTATAGCCTCTCAGGATGCCAAAGACCAACTACGTTTTATCACCTGTGGCTCGGTCGACGATGGTAAATCAACCCTGTTGGGACGATTGTTATATGATTCAAAAACGGTCTTCGAAGATCAAATTTCAGCGACTGAAACCGAAAGTCGAAAATACGGCACGCAGGGTGACAATGTTGATCTAGCTCTGCTAGTTGATGGGCTACAGGCTGAGCGTGAGCAAGGTATTACTATCGACGTCGCCTATCGATACTTCGAAACCGATAAACGTAAATTCATCGCGGCTGACACACCCGGTCATGAAGAATATACCCGCAACATGGCGACCGGTGCGTCCACGGCGGATGTCGCCGTGATCCTCATCGATGCTCGTCGCGGTATGCTCACACAAACCCGTCGTCATAGTTACATCGTGTCATTGCTTGGTATCAAGCATATTATTCTAGCGGTGAATAAAATGGATTTAGTCGCCTACGCTCAACATCGTTTCGACGAAATAGTGGCTGAGTACACCGAGTTCGCTAACCAACTTAATTTCGATATCCTGCATTTTATACCGCTGTCGGCGCTGACCGGCGACAACGTATTTACCACTCACCATGTCAATTCAAAGAATAACATGCCCTGGTATTCTGGCCCGATCTTGATCGACCTGCTCGAAACAATGCCGGTACATCATAACGAAAAGGACAAAAGCTTTCGTCTGCCCGTGCAATGGGTTAATCGTCCTAACTCCGAGTTCCGCGGTTTTAGTGGCACTATTGCATCGGGCAAAATCGAAAAAGGCATGACAGTCATTGCCAGCCTGTCGGGTCGGTCAACCCAAGTGAAGCAAATCATGGATCCTACAGGCGAAGTGGCATCTGCCACTAGTGGTCAGGCTGTAACGCTAGTAATGGCAGACGAGATTGATATTAGTCGCGGCGACATAATAGCGCTAGAAGACAGTCCACCCGACGTCGCCGATCAATTTGCGGCCCATATCATCTGGATGGCGCCTGAAGCGATGCTGCCTGAACGAACCTATGTCATTCGTTTTACCACCACCAGCACTACCGCCCAAATTACCGACTTGGTGCACAAGGTTGATGTCAATACGCTAGACCAACTAGCGGCTAAAAAGCTCGAGCTGAATGAAGTGGGATATTGCAAACTGGCACTCGACAAAGCTGTTGCCTTCGATGCCTACAGCGATAATCGACAAACCGGTGCCTTTGTATTAATCGATCAATACAGCAATGTCACGGTGGGTGCTGGTATGATTGACTTTGCCCTGCGTCGAGCGAGCAATATCGGTTGGCACAATATGCAAATCGACAAAGCAGTCCGTGCCGCGGTTAACAATCAAAA
The DNA here is from genome assembly GCA_964195315.1 of uncultured Acidimicrobiia bacterium. Lineage (GTDB taxonomy): Bacteria > Pseudomonadota > Gammaproteobacteria. The sequence continues at coordinate 36,262 of CAXMOZ010000218.1, forward strand.
ACCCTGTGTTGTCTGGTTTACTGGTTTTTCTGGTTCGGGTAAATCATCCATTGCTGATCATCTCGAGCAAAAATTGCACGAGGCCGGTAAACGTACTTACCTGCTCGACGGCGACAATGTTCGATTTGGTTTAAACAAGGACTTAGGGTTTACGGACCAGGATCGAGTCGAGAATATTCGACGCGTTGCCGAGGTCGCCAAGTTAATGGTCGATGCGGGACTAATTGTCCTTGCATCATTCATATCGCCCTTTAGATCAGAACGTCAAATGGCCAGAGAATTGATGGGCGATGATGAATTCGTTGAAGTTTTTGTTGATACACCGTTAGAAATTTGTGAACAACGCGATCCCAAAGGCCTCTATAAAAAGGCACGGGCGGGCGAGTTGAAAAACTTTACCGGAATCGACTCCGACTACGAGCCGCCCGAAAACGCCGAGGTTATATTAAAAAGTGGTGAGTTAGATGCCGATACGCTGGCCGATGAACTGGTCGAATATTTGGTGTCGAAGGGCAGACAATCACAAGCAATCTAAACTTAGCAAGCGCATCCGATCAACGATTGATCGGATGCGTTTGATCAATCGTTGCAACAGGCTTGTCCTGATCTAATAATTGCGCCGACAAAACGGATAAAATGCAATAGCTCAAAAAGTAGTAAAATCCTGACATAAATTGCGCATCCAGCGAAAATAAATCCTCCGTCTGCTGGGTTGCATTTGCGGCTAAAAATGCCACGAAAATCGCCACTACAAACACATCTGCCATCGACCACTTGGAAATCATAATTTTAATCTTATTTGCTAACTGAATTGCCCCAGCCTGGTTCGCCATAGCCGAAACTAACATCAGCAAACACTTTAAAACTGGCACCACGATGCTAAACAAAGCAATTAGCACAGCGACTAATACCTTATCTGCCTGATACAATTCTTGTACAGTCCCTATAATACTCCGTGTTTTTTCAAATGCCGGTAACTCTCCAGCAACGTCGAGCTGGCTCACTAATTGTTGAGTCACTGACACCATAAATGCCGGAACACTGGGATCGTTTGCCAAGGTATCCATCCCTAGATTAACTAATGCAGCCTTATCCACCGTGCCGGTCAGTGAAAAAAAGGGTTGCGTAATACCCGGAATCAAAAAACCTATCGCGGCTAACATTAATAAAATACCCAGTGTATTTCTCATATTTTTGGATTATTTGTCAAAAAAAACTAATATTACCTGTTAACACTTCAGTCGCAAAATCTTAAAATTTATCTCACTACTAGCGTAATTATCTGAGCGACTAGAAAATTAAGACCTATAGTCTTAATGATAACGGCCGTTAACAAACATTCAAACTTAATCAGAACTGATAGTGAGCATCCTATGACCATGAAGCACAAACTAATTATCACGCTAATTTTATTAGCAACTGTGCCCATGGCCATATCAGTTGTAGTCAGCACCTGGGTCGCCAGAGACGCCGGTTGGGAAGCATTGCTAAACGAAACAGAACAGCGTCTGGTTTCTGAACGCGAAAACAAGAAAGGTCAGCTTGAAGCTGTATTTGAGATATTCAGGAATCAAGTCATTACCAATTCCAGTAGTAACATGACGGTAAACGTGGCTAAAGGGTTAAAAATACCTTATGAGTATTACCAAACAAGCCTAGGATCCAATATTGGCATAGACAAAATGAAAGCTAACTTAAAAGACTATTACCAATCAGAGTTTGGGTCTAAATATGGCCGTTTAAACCCAGGAAAAGAATTCGATATAGACAATGTAATAAGTCAGCTAAGTGACAACAGCATTGCATTGCAACACAACTATATTGTTGCTAATAAAAACCCTCTGGGTGAAAAGCATAAGATGGACAAAGCAGACGATGGCTCTTATTACACTGTCGGACATAATCTTAACCATCCGTCCTACCGACATTATCTTGAAACATTCGGCTACTACGATATTTTTATTGTCGATTCAATATCTGGGCATGTTATGTACTCTGTCTACAAAGAGTTGGACTATGCGACCTCATTGATTGACGGACCTTACGCCAATAGTGGCCTGGGAGAAGTCTTCCGAGCAGCAAACAAGTCAACAGACCCAGACTCAGTTTCAACTGTCGACTTTGACCATTACACCCCGTCCTACGAAGTTCCAGCGGCTTTCATGGCTTCGCCCATATTCGATGGTGACAAAAAGATAGCCGTTTTAATCTTCCAGTTGCCCATCTCAAAAATTAATGACATCACAACGAGTAAAAATTCCTGGCAGCAAGTAGGGTTAGGCGAAACGGGAGAAACCTTTGTCGTTGGAAGTGATAATAAACTGCAATCAGAAAGTCGTTTTTTTATTGAGTCGCCAAACGAATACCTAGCAAATGAAAAGGCGCATGGCGCGCTGGATGAAGAAACGGCAAACTTAATAGCAGCCCGAGGTACCACGGTAGGATTACAGGGAGTACCGCCTACAACCTTTGCAAAGGCGAAGGCTGAAGGGACTGGCTTTGGCGAAGCAGTCGATTATCGTGGTGTTCCAGTCCTTTCAGCTTACGCTAAAGTTGATATCCCTGGCATTGACTGGATTATTATAACTGAAATGGAGGTTGCGGAAGCTCAGCGGCCATCAAACAACCTATCCAATACGCTCCTTATTTCGTCATCCATTGTTGCGTTAATTCTGGCAATAGTAGCAATTGGCTTTGGTTGGTTATTTAGCATCCGTTTAACCCGACCTATCGAAAAACTTCAACATGACATACAGAGTATCGAGCAAAATTCTGATTTAGCCACCAGACTAACGGCCAAGCCCAGTGATGTGACGGCTGAAATAGTCGAATCGCTCAATCAGACCTTTGAGAAAATTCATAGCATTGTC
>CAXMOZ010000219.1:0-4076 GCA_964195315.1 uncultured Acidimicrobiia bacterium
AAGATACAGGAACAGATACAGGAACAGATACAGGAACAGATACAGGAACAGATACAGGAACAGATACAGGAACAGATACAGGAACAGATACAGGAACAGATACAGGAACAGATACAGGAACAGGAACGGGTAGTACCGGATCGGTTAACTTTAAGGCCCTGTTCGACGCTGCTACTGAGCTCGAGCCGATCACTTCATTTGTCAGGCCGAATGGCGTCGTTGTGACTCGAATTGGCGACCGAGGTCGTGATCGTCATGCCAAGGATATTACTGCTTCCGATCATTACGATCATTATCTATCCAATTACTGGGAATTTCGTACCGTTAGAATTCAACTCGAAGACTATGTGCCTAACGGGCAAAGTCTCATCACGGCGACGTTTATTATGGAAGAAGAGCTAGGTGCGCGGGAGTTTCGAGTCTGGTTCTTTGGTCGAAATACCACCGGACAGTTCCATTTCAATCCTCAGAAAGAGGAAAATAAAGTCAATCCGTTCGAAACTGGTGTGGTCTATGTCGGTAAGGGTACCTGGGATGAAGACTTCGTCAAAACGAGTGATAGTGGTCATCAATATAAATATACGCTGGATATTGTCGATCAGTGGAAAAATGGTGGCGCTCAAAAGCTGGACTTGCAATCAGGCGTCAATATGGAGTTTGAGGTCAGTATGTTTCTCAAGTCACCACCGCGAGGTACTAGGCTGAATTATTACGGGACGTCTTTCGTCTATGTGATTGGGCAGCCCGGAGTGGCACCCTTTGAGTGGGATCGTAATTTTGATGATGTCGCTGGTGGTGCTAGCAACGATGGAACGCCTTTGCCAGACAAGGCTTTGTTAGCGGGTGGAACCACGCTGGGCTATAACTACAGTGAAGAGCCAGCGGGTAGGTTCATGCAGATGGCGACTAATTTGAGCCATAGCAACGCCCAGCCATTTGTGCAGGGACGCCGCGTCCATCACACCAACTTCGAAGATGGCATTCATGACGAGCGCAACGATAACCCGGTATGGACTGAGCAAATTGGTAAATTGGGTAATCATTACATTAACCATTCATGCGCGGCTTGCCATGTGCGAAATGGTCGGGCTTTGGTCTCTGATGTTGGCCAGACACTCGATCGATGGGTATTTCAAATTGGTGACGCGAACGGTAACCCGGAAGCCGAGAGAGGTCGCGTATTGCAGCCAGAAATGACGGGCTCGGGTACTTCGGAAGGTTCGGTGAGTCTGGGTGCCTGGACAGAAAATGGCGGTTTACGTTCTCCTAATTACGTTTTCAGCGGTGTGGCACCCGTGACTTTTTCTGCGCGAATCGCCCCCAGCCTGGTTGGTTTAGGATTATTAGAAGCAATACCCGAGACGACTATTATGCAGTGGGCGGATGCTGACGATGTCGACAACGATGGAATTTCGGGTCGGCCTGCTGAGGTAATCGACCCGGTGACGGGAGATATCCGAATCGGTCGATTTGGATACAAAGCTGGCACTTCTAGCGTGCTGCACCAGGTATCTGCGGCGCTTAATACTGATATGGGTGTGATGACGAGCGTATTGCCGACGCCAGACTGCGGTAGTACGCAAACCAGTTGCGATAGCACGGGACAGGAGCTTGTTGATTCTGAACTAGAAGACCTGGTGAAATATATTAGTTTACTGGGTGTTGGTGCGCGTCGTGATTATGCCAATAGCGCGGGTGAGACTTTATTCGATAGCATTGGCTGCGCTGGTTGTCACCGCCCTGTCATGACCACGAGTGAATTTCATCCATTGGCTGAGTTGCGCAATCAGACTATTCATCCCTATACCGACTTGTTATTGCACGATCTAGGCCCCGGGCTTGCCGATAATCTGGGTGAAGGTATCGCTTCGGGTAGCGAATGGCGAACTGCACCGCTATGGGGTATTGGGCATACAAAAAGTGTTCTGGTTGGTGATGCGAAAGGCAACGATAGCGTGTCTCTCGCTGGCGGTATAAATGACATTAATCGCATCGGTTATTTACATGATGGTCGAGCCCGCACTATTGACGAAGCTATTCGTTGGCATGGCGGTGAGGCAGAAGCTTCGAAGTTGGCCTATGAGGGGCTTTCGAGTGCGGATAAGACAAACCTTCTAAACTTTCTGGATAGCCTTTAGAGATGTTCGCCTCTGCTATAGAGCATATCAGCCAGATTTGACTGTCATAAATGGTTTAATTATTGAATTAACTTAGAATCTGTCAGAAAGTTCAAGTAAAAAGTTGACATTTATTAGTGCCTAATACAGACTGCTATATAGCATAAAAATATTAAGTATTACCCAGTTTACTCACTGATAACGACCAAAATAGGCCGGTCAGTAATCGATAAAGTATTGCCAATCAAGAGGTGGAGTTATGCCGAAACTTAGTTTTATCGCGTCTGCAAAGTTAATTAGCAGTACCATTGCTATTGCAGTTTTAATTCAGTTCGCATCATTCGCTCATGCGCAAACCACTGATAAGGTTACGACATTTAAAGATGTCGATGGCTGGAAGCTTCAGCGTAATGGTGAGGACCTTTATATTAAAGGTGTGGTTTGGGGGCATTCTCCGATAAACCAAAATTACACCTATAACCTGTGGGGCGAATCTGACGAATTCATTAAAGCCGTTCTAGACCATGACTTTGGTTTGATGGCAAAAGCAGGTGTTACGGCTAATCGCGCATTCACCATCATTCCACCTAAGTGGGTTACCTACATTTACCAGCAGCATGGGATTATGAGCCTCGTCAACCCATTGATGGGCCGATATGGTGCGTCAATTGGAGGTGTTTGGCGTCCGTTTACAGACTACTCTGATGACTTAACCCGCGAGACATTGAAGGCTGAGTCAATGGCTATTGTTGAGCAGTTTAAGAATGTTCCGGGTGTGCTGATGTTTGCGTTCGGTAATGAAAGCAACTATGGCCTTTCCTGGTCGAGTTTCGAAATCGAGAATCTTCCAGAAGGTGAGCAAAATAGAGAAAAGGCGAAGTACCTTTATAGTCTTTTTGGCGAAGTAATCAGTGAAGGCAAGAAAATTGCACCGGATCATTTATTTTCCATTGTTAATGGTGATATTCAGTATCTCGACCTAATCGCGGAATATGTGCAGGATATGGATGTATTGGGTACCAACGTTTACCGTGGTATCGGCTTTAGTGAGCTGTGGAACGATGTGGCAGCCGGTTTTGATCGACCTGTCCTGTTTATGGAATTTGGTAGTGATGCTTTCAATGCTAAAAACTTTGCCGAAGATGAGCCAGCACAGGCAAACTTCCTTAAAGGTCAATGGCAGGAAATGTATAACCAAAGTCATGGCAACGGTGGTGTTGGTAATGCCATTGGTGGTTTTGTTTTCGAATGGCGCGACGAGTGGTGGAAATACAAGCAAACTGAAAACCTCGATGTTCAAGATCGCAATGCGTCCTGGGCGAATGGCGGTTACACCTTTGATTTTGTTGAAGGTCAGAACAACATGAATGAAGAGTGGTTTGGTATTACCCGAATCGGTGAGCTCAATTCGCAGGGTTTTTACGAGTCCGAGCCTCGCATGGCTTACGATGTACTCAGTGAGATTTGGGATATTGACCCTTACGCCAGCAATAGCACTGTGATTAACAAGCAAGTGCAGAACGTTGATATGGATCTGTATGCCCTAAAGAGTGATATTCGTTTACTCAAGAGCTCTCAAAAGGAAGCGAGTATATTCACCCTTAACGGCGGCAGTGTTAGCGGAGATTTCATCGTTAAAGGTCGTGATAAAGACGTCAGCATAGATGGTGAAGACGGCCTAATATTTAATGACGGTCAAATGGTTTTCCTTGATTTTGCTTTCGAACCGTCTAATCGTATAAAAGGCGATTTTTCAGTGAATATGCTGGGTAACGTTTCAGAGAGTGCTTTTGATTTTCGTTATGGCGATCGTGGTTTACCCATAGTTGTAGAGGTTCTCAGTGATGATACTCTGGGTGTTACTACTAGAAGGGATACGGCTTTGAAGGGCAATGAGCGAGTCGAAATTTATGACTTTAATGCTACCTATGAAGGCGAAAACTATAACATGGAAGCTTT
>CAXMOZ010000220.1:0-2042 GCA_964195315.1 uncultured Acidimicrobiia bacterium
ACCGCCAGAGAGCGAAGGGGAAGCCTTGGCAATGCTAAGTGATATTCCTGGTTGGGAAAAGTCTGATATATCGGCGTTATCTATCTTTATGGCATGCAAAATGGCAGATAGCCGTGTTGCCGAAGTCATGGGGTCTTTGGGGATGACTAATTCCTAAAAGTTAGATGGTGAGGGTAATAGAAATGTCGATAAATTGCTTCACTACCTCTCGGTAGTGATAGGCTTAAGTTAGTCTCAAGAATACATTCGTTTTTGGATAAGAAAATAAATTAATTTTTATAATGTCACATAGTTAATTTTTTCAACAATATTATAAATCTTGACTACAATACAATGATGCTCATTCGTAACTTAGTTAGGCAATTACCGGTTAAAGTATGCTATGAATCCAATTGACTTTCAGGCGACTTTCGACACTGACGAATACATCTTCAAAGAAGGCGATGATGGAGATTGTGCCTATATTATCGATGATGGCATGGTTGAGGTTTCATTGGATAAGGACGGCCATAGACTAGTTGTCGCCACACTCACCAGCGGAGACATATTAGGTGAGATGGCAATCATAAATAGGGAGCCTCGTTCTGCGTCAGCACGCGCAATTATTCCAACCATAGTGACCGCCATACCGATTGATTACGTTAGTAAAAAAATTGAAGAAGCCGATCCCACGGTTAGTATGTTTTTGCGTCTAGCAATGGCGCGGTATCGGGATATTAACGCACGGCTGGCGCAAGTGTTCGAAGGGCTTTCAATCGACCAACCGGGAGGGCTTAGTAACGAAGAATTTGCTTCCACCACGCAAGAGCTGAAAGATGTTGTTTTAAAATTTTCAGAAATGCACAAGCGCATTGACTCGGCGGTTACCAAGCCGAGCTCACGAATTGTTAAGTCAAAAGTTGAAGACGAGTCCATACAGAAGACAAAGATACTGATTACTGAAGAAAAAATGCTTCGATCGGCATTGGAAAATAAAGAGTTTCGACTCCATTACCAACCGATAGTTGATTTATCAAATCATAAAATTGTTGGCTGCGAAGCGCTTGTACGCTGGCAGCACCCCTCTGGAGAGCTTGTATCTCCGGTTCGATTTGTTCCACAAGCTGAAAAAAGTGGGCTAATCGTCGAACTTGGCTACTGGATAGCAGAGGAAGCTTGTCGATTTCAACGTCGACTGCATAACGACTTCAAACATGACGTTTTCATGAACATTAACCTTTCTGGAAAACAGTTTGAGGACTTTTTCTTGGTGAAGCGGCTTTCTGATATTATGGGAAAAGCTGGCGTTGACAGTAAACAGATAAAGTTTGAAATTACCGAAAGCTTGCTAATGGATAATCCAGAACTCGCTACTCAGTCATTGAATAAGTTGAAAGAAACGGGTGCCAAATTGGCGATAGATGATTTTGGCACTGGATACTCTAGTTTCAGCTATTTGCATCGGTTCCCTTTCGATACACTGAAAATTGATGGCGTATTTGTCAAAGCGATGTTGCGCAGTAAAAAGTGCAATCAAATTGTAAAGTCACTGATTAACCTATCACATGATTTAGGTATGGATGTGGTTGCAGAGGGCATCGAAACGGTTGGTGAAGCCAAGGTGGTCAGCAAGTATAAAGCAGAATATGGGCAAGGATACTATTTTTCAAAACCCGTCAACGAAACTAATCTAGTAAAATTGTTATGTCGACGATAATAGGCTTCAGCTTTAAGCAGAGCAAACAAGAGTCTTAGCATCTACGTAGTAGTTTAGGAAGCTTAGAAAGTCAAAGGAGCGAAAATACACGTCATTATAACTTCTGTTGTTAATGAATAGGTTTTTGAGCGCTTAATAATTATGGCGTTTATTTGACTATGTTTTATATAAGGCGGTTCAATGCATAGTTTTGGAAAATCCTGCTATCCTCAAACAATGTTATATAGAAAATTAAATTAATGTTACAGCAACCCATTAGTATTAAAGAGTTACTAGAAAAGGGTGATGCTCTCCCTTCCTTACCTGAAATTTTCATTAAGGTTTCAGACCAGTTGGATGATGACGA
>CAXMOZ010000221.1:0-62007 GCA_964195315.1 uncultured Acidimicrobiia bacterium
AAGCGGTGTTTGTTTATTGATGATTATTCGACTTCGGTTAGGAAACTCTAGCGTCAGAATATCAGCGACATTGTCGTAATCGATATCAGCACCTAACGCTTCGACCGCGTCTTCGATTGTACTCATTGTATCTTCTGCTAACTGGTTAAATCTTGATTCGTCCACGTTTTAATGCCCTAAAAATTTGTGATTATTCACCATTATGGTGCTCGGTATAGTTCTTTGCCATCAACCAGATAAATCCAGCCTTTAGCTATTCGATAGATAAACCAGATTGGAACAACAAACAAAACCACGTAGCCTATCAAAATTGCAGTTGTGAGCATGCCCAGGCCGAGCCATAGCAAACCAAACCAGAATGTGTTCTTTTGCCAAATAAAGTGAGACTGTAGCCAGCTACCTTTTACATCATCCCCTTTAATATAGTTGATCATGACACCTATGATAGCCGGTATAAATAACAAAAATGGAATGAAAGAAATCGCCTGTAAGATATAGATCGCATAGGTATATTTCTTAATATCAAAAGTATCGTCGTCATTTCTCATACTTATTTCTCATGCTTATATTTTATACTTGTCTGTCATGCTAGGCACCGGCTGCAATTAGGGCCTCGAACTGCTCCTGATTAAGCACATCGACACCGAGTGAATCGGCCTTGGTCACTTTAGAACCCGGTTTTTCACCCGCGATAACTGCCGTCGTTTTGGCCGACACACTGCCAGACACCTTTGCACCCCGTTGCTTTAACATGAGTGCCGCCTGATCGCGACTTAAGCCCTCTAGTGTTCCCGTAATGACAAAGGTTTGGCCCACTAGCGGTAATGCGTTGACGGGATCGGGGGCAGTTACTTTAGGCCAATGAACACCTTGCTCTATTAAATCATTCACAACAGCGATATTACTCGCTTGCTCGAAAAAGTGGACGATGTTGTCGGCTACCACTGGCCCAACATCATCTACCTCTTGCAAAGTTTCAAAATCAGTGGTCATTAATGCTTCGATATCCCTGAAGAACAGGGCCAGCGATTCGGCCGTTGCCTGCCCTACTTCGCGAATGCCCAGCGCGTAGATAAAACGTGAGAGCGTGGTTGATTTACTGACTTCGAGACTCTTTAATAAATTAGTCGCTGATTTTTCCGCCATTCGCTCTAAAGTAGATAACTGTGACAGATCTAGATGGTAAAGGTCCCCAATCGACTGAATCATTTTCAGTTCGACCATTTGCTCTATTAGCTTATCGCCTAGTCCGTCGATATCGAGTGCTTTGCGCGAGGCAAAGTGTTTTATACCCTCTTTGCGCTGAGCCGCGCACACTAGACCACCTGTACAGCGATAGGCGGCCTGACCTTCAGGTTTGATTACTTCGGACAGGCATACCGGACAATGTGTCGGCATTTCCGGCAGCCTAAGTTTGCTCTCTCGCTGTTCTATCACCGGCGCGACGACTTCGGGAATGACGTCACCAGCACGGCGCACAATCACAACATCACCAATCCGAACGTCTTTGCGTTCTATCTCACCCATGTTATGAAGTGTTGCATTACTCACCATAACGCCACCGACAGCGACAGGCTCAAGCCTGGCAACTGGCGTAATGGCACCAGTTCGACCGACTTGAAAGTCGACATCGAGTAATTTCGTCATCACTTCCTGTGCTGGAAACTTGTAAGCAATCGCCCATCGTGGTGCTCGAGAAACATAACCCGCTTGTTGCTGTTGCCTGACGTCATCCAGTTTAAAAACAACCCCGTCGATATCGAATTCAAGTTGATCACGTTGCTCGAGTATCTGCTGCCGATAGTCCAGGCAACCTTGAACCGACATTACACGTTGTATATAACCGCTGATTGGCAAGCCTATTGTGGCTAGATACTGCATTCGTTCAAACTGGCTATCGGGCAAACCATATCCTTCATCTACCCAGCCAATCGCGTAGCTACAAAAAGTGAGTGGTCGGCTAGCGGTAATACGTGAATCAAGCAATCTTAAACTGCCAGCGGCTGCATTACGCGGGTTGGCAAAAACCTTACCCTCAATTCGGCGTTGATCATTGTTGAGCTTTTCAAACCCGGCATGATCCATATACACCTCACCACGCACTTCGATACGGGTTGGCAAATGACTGCCTTTTAAGGTCAATGGAATTGATTTAAGGGTACGGACATTAGCCGTAATGTTTTCACCTGTTTTTCCATCGCCTCTTGTCGCAGCTCGAATGAGCGTGCCATTATCGTAGAGCAAACTCACTGCCAGACCGTCGAACTTGGGTTCGGCGGTGAAATGTAAGGGCGACTCTTTGGTGATCACTCTGTCAGTCAAGCGCTTCTCGAAGGCCTGCATTTCTGATGCGTCGAATGCATTGTCGAGGGACAGCATAGCAACTTCATGTTCGACGCTTTCAAAATGAGTAGCGGGTGCGGAACCGACTCGTTGAGTCGGAGATTCGGCTGATTCTAGTTCTGGATAATGTTGCTCGAACTGTTGCAGTTGTCGATAGAGTTGATCGTAAGCCTGATCAGTAATAGTAGCGTCATCTAACCCGTAATAACGATGGTTATGCGCATTGATTTCTTGCCTTAGTGTTTCGACTTGAAGGCGAATGATGTCTGTTAACACGGCCATAATTATCAGTTAGAGTATCAATTGAGCTAAGGAGCCTCTGATAAATTGGTCAGAGTTTCCTTAAATGTTAAGAATCGAGCTTTGATCGAGTTTGGGTCACATCGCTAATGGTTAGCAGGTCGTGATTGGGCTGGTATACTTTAACATTGAGCAAACGAACCAACTCATCAATTTTCTTGAGCATTATCTCATACGACGCAGATGGGTTGCTATTGGATTGAAGGTCAATAAAACAATTAAAGCCCTGCGTAGAAAATTCTGGATTAACGATATCGATAAAGTGGCCGGGGGCAGAAAGATTAGTTATCATAAAGCTCAGATCATCTTCGTGACGATACTCCATATATCCCGCGTTGTTCGCAATTAACCCTGCCAGGCGAAATGCACTCTCCACGGCTTCGCTAGTCATGAGGTGGTAATCGGCGTGATAAAGCAAATAACCAACCCATTGGTCTGTTGCCACGCTAGCCACAATATCCGCCACAAACCACTCGGGTGGCGGTAAATTAAACGGCGTTAAGTCGGCCTCGATTGCTGGGTTAATTTGAATACTCTCGTAACTCTCAAGTTCATCCGTTTCAGTCATTATCTGGTTAAGGTTATCCAGTTCAGACCGTAGCTCTTCATCTTCGATGAAAGCGGAATCAACTTCTTCGCGAGTCAAGGTTTCCATAGCGATACGCTTACGCAGGCGATTTTGGTGCAAGCCATGTAAATAAATACCGACTAGCAGCACGATGCCTATAATTGCTAATGTCCAGCGTAATTCCGATGCATCCATTGTTTTGGTTCCTAGACCGAATACATGGTTTTAAAGATTACTTTGATACTATTGTACGCCTACTAGTTCCACTGCAGCGCTGACATCGACTGACACTAATCGCGATACGCCAGGTTCATGCATCGTCACACCGTTCAAGTTTTGCGCTAATTCCATCGTGATTTTATTGTGCGAAATCATAATAAACTGAACCTGCTCTGACATTTCGCCCACCATTGCACAAAAACGGGCAACATTGGCATCATCGAGTGGCGCATCGACTTCGTCAAGCATGCAAAAAGGTGACGGGTTTAATTCGAATATAGCAAAAATTAACGCGACGGCAGTTAATGCTTTTTCTCCACCTGAGAGCAATTGCAAGTTAGTGACTCGCTTGCCTGGTGGTCTCGCCATAATGACAACACCGGTGTTGAGTAAGTCGTCTTCAGTCAGTTCCAACCTCGCTTCACCACCACCAAAAAGCTTAGGGAAGCGTTCACCCATGCGGCTATTGACGTGATCAAATGTATCTTTAAATCGATCTCTAGTTTCTTTGTCGATCTTTTTGATGGCATTTTCTAGCGTGGTTAAGGCTGAGGTTAAATCTTCATTTTGGGCATCGAGGTACACTTTGCGCTCAGACTGTTCCTGATACTCATCGATGGCAGCCAAATTAATGGGGCCAAGTCGATCAATACGAGCCGCTATATCATCAAGTTGTTGCTGCCATTGCTCTGGCGTTGCTTCAGGGTCCAGGTTTTGTGCCAGCTCGGTAAGATCAACACCGGTTTTTTGCAGCTGTTCTTCGATAGTATTGCAGCGAATTTTCAATTCCTGGCATTGCATTCGTTGAGCTTCGAGCTTGTTTCTGGTCTCTTCTACCTGCGTTTGAATCGTGTTTCTTTGGCCTTCGGAGCTGCGTTGCTGGTTGTCGAGTTTAGTCACTGCTTCTTGCGATTGCCCTAGTCCGACTTCATTTTGACGGCGTGATTCGAGTAAAACCTGCAGTGATTCTTCCATCGCCTGCATCGGTTCAATGACGTCTTCTATCGCCATCGCCAGCTCTTCTGAACGACGATCAAACTGTTCGCTTTGCTGATGCATGCGCTCGATATTAGCCAGGCTCGATCGATGCTCTGCCTGTAAAGCCTGCAACTGCATTTGTTGTTGATGGGTCTGTTCGCGACTTTGTTTTAATCGATTACGCGAACTGTTCAGGGTTTGTTGATAATTTTCTTTTTGAGCGAGTAAGTCGACATCCTGTTCCGCCATTTGTTCAATTTGTATCAATAGCGCATTGCGCTTCTCGCTATTGGTCTGTAGCTCGGTGTTATGCTTCAGTCGCAACTCATCTAACTCGAGCAATTCCTTTTGAAGCTGCTGGTGACGGCTATGAACTTGATCAACCCTGCCCTTGCGCTGTGTTAATTGATTTCGCAGGTCTGATGCTTGTTGTTGCAGTTGATTCAATGCCCGTTGTTCGCCGTCTCGCTGTTGCTCAAAGTGCTGCAAACGCTGCCTATCTCCATCAGTGCGAGATTTCAAAGCCAGCGCATTTTGAGTAATGTCATCTAGCTGTTGTCGAATATCTTTAATTTCCTGCTCTCGTGCAAGCATGCCACTACGTTGGTCTTCATCACCTAATTGTAAAATCCAATTAGTGCCAGCCCAGTGTCCATCACGAGTAACAAGACTCTCACCGGCTTCTAACATCGGTTTTCTTAAGCTTAATTCCTCTGCGTCCTGACAGAGGTAAATACCTGCGAGCAAAGCAGACAAGTCTATATCACAATCGATGGCATCCAGCAGCCGAGGCCACTCCTTGCGGTCTTTATGGGCCACTCTATTACGCTGCCGGTCAAATAGTGCGAGGTTTTGATTCGGCAAAAGTGTATCAGGAATGGCTTGCCCTGGTGCCACGCAATAGGCACTAAGAAACGGCCCTAAAACGACTTCGACCGCTTTTTCAGCCTGGTTTCTCACTTTGAGTATTTCGGTTAAGCGTTTGCTTGAATCAATTCGTTGCTGTGACAGCCAATGTCGCACATCTTCACTGTTTTCAGATAAAACATGTTGCTGCAATGCCTCTAATGAACTTAAACGTCCCCGCAGGCTTTGTACTTCTGTGCGTTTTTCATCTAGCTGAGACGATTGCATTTCAATGCTGTCACGCAGCTCGAGGATTTCATCACCCTTTGCTTCCATCTGTTCTTGAGTAGCCGCATGCTCCTGGCTCTTGGCTTCGGCTTGTTGCTCAAGATTGACAATTTCCTGCTCGAAGGCCGAGGTGTCGAGGGTTTTAAACTCTTGCTGGAGTTTTTCACGACGCTGATCTGATTGCCTTAGCTGTCTTTCAATGTGTTCGATACCACGATTTTCGATTTGCGCCGACTCGTGAATTTTATGGAAATCGCGGCGAAATTGATCCCATTTCACCTGCCAGGCAGACATATCAGTTTCAGCTTGAACCGATGCCTGTTCCTGCATTTGAAACTCGGCGGTAGACGATTCGAGCTGGGGCTGAATACCGGCTATATCGGATTCAAATCTGGCTACTTTTTGCTTATCGCTATCAATCATTTGTTGCGAATCTTTTAGCGACTGCTGAATATTCTGCAATTCCTGACTATTGTGCTGCCGTAAATTTCGTTGATGTTCTATCGATTGCTCCTGAGTCGATATCTCTGAGCCAAGCTTATAATACTGGCTTTGAACTTGATTGTGATGATCAGTCGCTATCGCTAACTGTTCGCGGTTTTCTTCGATTTGCTTTTCGACCTGTCTAAACTGAGCCAGACGTTCTTCCATCGAAGTTTCGACTGATGCCAAGT
This sequence comes from uncultured Acidimicrobiia bacterium, assembly GCA_964195315.1. Classification (GTDB taxonomy): domain Bacteria; phylum Pseudomonadota; class Gammaproteobacteria. Next base: position 6,217 of record CAXMOZ010000221.1, read on the forward strand.
TTCGATTTTGTTCATTGATACTTTCTTCGAAAGACATTTTTTCAAGCAATAAGCTCTCAGCTTCGAGCTTGCGTTGATCTTGCTTGAAACGTTTGTATTTTTCAGCGGTCTTTGACTGCCTATCTAGTCGGGTCAGTTGCTTTTCGATTTCATCGATTAAATCTTTAAGTCGGTCGAGGTTTTCGCGCGTATGGCGCATTCGAGTTTCAGTTTCTCGTCGACGCTCTTTATATTTGGAGATGCCTGCAGCCTCTTCTAAATAGGTGCGTAGCTCATCTGGCTTGGCGTCAATGACACGGCTCACCATACCTTGCTCAATAATCGAATAGCTCCTAGGACCTAGCCCAGTGCCTAGAAAAATATCAGCAATATCGCGGCGACGACAACGCGTGTTATTGAGAAAATATTGAGATTTTCCGGCTCTCGTACCTAATCGTTTAACAGAAATTTCGTTATATTTAGCGTATTCGCCTTTCACTCGACCATCACTATTATCGAATATCAATTCGACCACAGCCTGTCCGACCGGCTTTCTGCCTGATGAACCGCTGAATATAACGTCTTCCATCGAACCACCACGCAAATGCTTGGCTGAAGACTCGCCCATGACCCAGCGCACGGCATCGATTACATTCGATTTACCACAACCATTAGGCCCCACAATACCGGTGATGCTGGCAGGAAATAGGATTTTGGTCGGGTCCACAAAGGATTTAAAACCAGAAATTTTGATTTGGCTCAAGCGCATGTGTTGGGGTGGTTGTCTTTAATTTTTAGTTAGGACCAGTATATCATTAGAATATGGAAGCAACAGCAATGGTGCTGAAAAATATAAGCCGTATCTGTTCACGATAAACTTTTTTCTTTCTTAGATAAACTCGCTAGAAAAACTGTCTGATAGACTCATCATGGTGTAAAATATGGCGCCTAATTTCTTCAATTATATGAGACCTATTTTGAGCAATCGACCCTCTGAACCCTCTAAGTCACTTGGCACTTTTGATAATCCGCAGCAAGATCGTGATTACACGATTCGCATCGACACACCTGAGTTCACCTGCCTGTGTCCTCTAACCGGCCAACCTGATTTCGCCACTATCCTTATCGAGTATATTGCCGATAAGCAGTGCCTTGAACTCAAAGCACTTAAAATGTACTTCTGGTCATATCGTGACGAAGGCGCTTTCCATGAAGCCGTCACTAATAAAATGTTATCCGATTTTGTTGAAGCCATCGAACCCAGGTTTATGCGCGTGAGTGCCGATTTTAATGTTCGAGGTGGTGTTTATACAAAAGTTATCGCTGAGCATCGTGCTGATGGTTGGGTTGCGCCAGAGCCCGTCGTCCTGCCCTAGACTAAAAATGCACTTTTTTCGCGATTGCAGTCGTGGCCTCATGGTCCCTACTTTTGGCAGCTCCGTGCTGGTGTGCCAGCCCGGTCGAATCCTCATGTACTGCCTGTACACTCCGGTTCTCAGCGCGGTGCTTCCGGGACGCCGGACCGCTTGCACTCACGAAAAAAGCACTATTTTATAATCACCCTTTGAGATAAAACGGATCTATATCTAATGATTAGCGATTTTTTATCTGGCGCGGCCATTTTAGCCCGTGCTATTCAAGTCATTAAACGGCCCGATGTACGGCTCTACGCCATTGTGCCGTTGCTCATTAACATCGTTTTATTCGGCTGGTTAATCTGGTTTGGCTATGCGCAGTTATCGCCTACAGTCGATTGGCTCATGTCTTTCGTGCCAAGATTTCTAGACTTTCTGCGCTGGATCATATGGGCGTTTATTACTGGGTTAACGACGATTGTGGTTTTTTTCACCTTCACCCCGATTGCCAATATTGTTGCTGCGCCGTTTAACGCACTGTTAGCTGAACGAATCGAAGCGGTCCTGACGGGTAAGCCACTAGAATCCGACACTAGCTTTACTGAAATTGCGATCACCAGCATCCGGTCTCAAGTTGGTAAACTAATTTATATACTGATCTGGAGTCTGGGGTTATTGCTCATTAGTTTTATTCCAGTGATCAATATTATCGCCCCTTTTCTTTGGGTCCTATTTGGCTCGTGGTTATTGTCGCTAGAATATTTTGATTACCCAATGGGAAACCATGACCTAAGTTTTGCCAATCAAAAGAAACGACTCGGTGAACGCCGAGGTTTAGCGCTTGGATTTGGTGGTAGCGTGATGGTATTAACCACTATCCCGCTAATTAACTTTGTCGTGATGCCACTCGCGGTGGCGGGTGCCACTATTATCTGGGTGGAGCAATTCGCGCCTAGCGCTAACGACTCGAACTCAGATTCGAAGTCACGGTCTTTCGTTTGAATCAGCGATAGTTATTGCTTTGATGTCAAGCCGTTGCCCCTGCTGCCCTTGCTCTGTTATGGGTAAAATATCCATACTGGGCCATAAACCCGTGGTTAAAGACTCCGCATATTCCACCATGCCGGCTTTTTGAGTGCTTGCCTGACTCGCTTTTGCATCATAGCTTAAGCGATGCCAGCTCACTCGATAGCCTGAGTTTACTGATAAGTTACCTGCCTCGATCAACATATACCAACCATCGGCAGATCCATCATTGGCTGGCATTCCGATGACGCCAGAGTTTAGCCACACTTTTCTTTTTGAAGCATCATCACCGAATGGCTGCCCAAATGGGATTCCGGAATGCCCACCAATGACGACATCGGCACCGGCTTGATGAATTTGAACCAGCTTCATTTCCGCCGCAGTAGAAGGAAATACGAATTGATTGATACTTGCCACACTGCCATGTACCACACTAAAACGAGAAGACTGAAACTGAAATTCGATTAGGCGAGGCAATGCCTTCATCCAGATTCGATGTTCAGACGTTACTCTCTGTGAGGCATAACGATACCAGGCAATAGATAGGGCTGAGCAAGCGCTTGTCTGTTCAAAGCCACAGCCACAATCGAGTTGTTCGAAACCGAGCGACTCTTCACAATTCCCCATCAATACATGAATCCCCCAGTCTTGAATTAAGTCGATCACTTCTACCGGCTCGGCGCAGTAGGCAATCAAATCACCCGTGCAAATGATTTGCTGAGGATTAATATCTAGTTTAAGCGCAACAGCCTGCATTGCCTGCGTTGCCGCCAGGTTGCTATAACATCCACCAAATACGAGCAATCTAGATGCAACGCTTGTGTCGCCCAAATCTTTCATCTTATTGGTCATGTTACGGACGTACCTAAGCAGACGTTTGTAAAGCAGACACAGATTGCGGTGATGTTTTGCCGCCAATCCAGAAGGCTAGACAACCACCAATCAATACCGCAAGTGATAAAAATAAGAGCTTGGTATATTTATGCGACTCACCCAGCATTGCCGAATAACCAGATGATTCTGTAAAATAAAGTGCAGCGGCAGTAATCGCCATGACAAAGGCACAAACATAGCTCCACACCGGAATGTCATCCCGCCCACCCCACAGACTAAAGAAGATTACCGGCGCAAGATACATCGAAGCGGTTCCGCTAACCGCAACGGCGCTAAATAAATCTTGATTGCCAAGGAAGACAAACATCACTCCCATCAGCATAAAAGCCACCATGGTTAATCGACCATTTTGCAATGTCGGCTCAACCAGGTTCATATCAATTGCTACCAATTTCGATGAACTCGACAGCGTACTATCTAACGTCGACATAGCTGATATCACTAAGGCGGCACTGAAAAGTAGCATCGGCACCTCTCCTAACATTCGGTTGAGTACGTCATTCATTACCTCACCACTGGTCGCATTGGCGCCAGCTAGAATACCGAGGCTTCCGAAGGCCGCAATGCAAAGCACACTAATCCAGGCGGCATGAAGAAAGCTTTTTCGTGTTGTCTCGCGATCAGACAGAAACCCTCGATCCATCATCACGGGGTCATGCATCGGGTAACTCCACACTTGTAACAATGCCACCATCAGTAAAACCGGGCCTGGCTCGGTGGCTACGAATGCCTTGAAGGAAAGTGCAGCAATACTGTAGGCACCACTATTTATTGTAAGAACAATCAATACCACTAAGGTGATCAAGAATACGATCATTTGAAATACATCGGTTCGCAACGACGCATGTAATCCACCCATCACCGAGTAACCCAATGTGGCGGCAGCAAACGCTAGTATGGTGACGGTGTAACTCATTGACCCGGCTACACCAAACAATATGCCAATGACGAGTAGATTCGCAAACACTTCACTAATCAGCCTAATGCCAATCACAAAGTTATAACAAGAGGTCCCTATACGGCCAAAGCGAGCCATCAAAAATTGCTGAATACTCGAAAAACCGTGCCGAAATCGAACGCTGTCGATAATTTTAGCGCCCGTCAGAAACGACAGATAATAAGCGGCATAGGCTAGCGTACCCCACAAACCGTAATAAAAACCGAGAATGGCAGCATTCATTAACGAACGCGCGAATATCCAGGTGGTCACCTGCGAAAAAACTAATGTGAGTAAACCTGGACTCTGACCAGAGGCTGAATCCCCATGAAAAAAAGTCGCATTAGTCTGCGCTCGCGACGTTATGAAAATAGATAATAACGCAAAGCCTGCGACAAAATATAGTAACAACTGATTCAACATAAAGCCTCTATTAGTAGTGCAACTAGCCATATAACTAGTCACGCTATTGAACGTAAAACAAGAGTGCTATGACTGCCTCTAATTCACAAAAGTTCGACTGTTTTAATTTTGTACTGAAAAATTCTGGCTGGGGACTCGGATGGATAAAAAATCAATGTATAATTTATAGTGATACTACTTGGCAGTCTACTTCATATGCGATCAATTTTTGTTCTGATGTCTCTTTCTTTACTCATGCTCTGCTCAACTTCAACATGGGCATTTCCAAAGCAATCTCTAGTACCCGGGGGTATCGCTCTTGTTGATTTAAAACGTGTGGATACCCCCCCCAATTTTACATTTAAGGGTAAACCTGTACTGACCGTTTTACATCAGGGAGAGTCCATTGCCATTGTTGGACTTCCACTCAATATAAAACCTGGTGAGCATTTTATTCAAGGTAGCTGGGGCAAGGAGAAGTCTATCAAGAAAATATTTTTCTCGGTAGTCGATAAGCAATACACAACGCAAAGAATTGAAATCAAAGATAAACGCAAGGTCAATCCCTATGCAAAAGATATGGATCGAATTGTGTCTGAAAAGAAGCGCAAGCAAAAAGCGCGATTAGTGTTTACACCAATGCAGGTCGATGTCGATTTACTTCAACCCGTTAAAGGCATTATGACTGGCAGTTATGGTCGACGGCGTATCTTTAACGGCCAGAAAAAACGTCCACATAGCGGCATGGATATAGCCGCTAATACAGGCACGCCGGTACTCGCGCCTGCTGCCGGTAAAGTGATTGAACTGGGTGACTTCTTTTTCAGTGGTAATTTAATATATATCGACCATGGACAAGGCTTAATCACCTTGTTTGCGCATCTAAGTAAAACAAATGTCAAGCTAGGTCAAAAGGTCAAAAAAGGTGAGGTAATAGGGGAAGTCGGTGCGACAGGTCGTGTCACCGGTCCACACTTGCACTGGAGCCTTGGATTAAACGGGACCTGGGTAGATCCCGAGTTATTCCTAAATTAATAGATATAGATTACTTGAACCCTGGTTATCTAAGAATTCGCTTATCTTAAGAATACAGGCACCAAAATTACGATCAAAATGTAAGACGAATACCAAAATGAAAACGGTTATCGTCTAGGTCGTAATCATTGACTTTTTCGGTATCGACTTCTAATCGTCTTAGTCCTGCAAAAGCAATCGTTTGCGGTAGAATTTCAATTTGATACCCCAGCAATAGATCAGCCACTCTTTCAGTATCTGAAAAACTAGTGATCTTGGGTGCATAATGACCTTGTAGATAAATCGCCATTGGCATGACACCAGGGATGGTATAACGAATTTCACCGCCAATACCCAAAGCCAGGACATTCTGTTTGATAAGATCCAGGTTACCAACATAACCGCGCACACCTACACCAAAAGTCAGTGGGGCACCCTTCGAAGCCTGCCTTGCCTGCATTAGACTTATTTGCCCAATGATGTCGTCATCGTCATTAAAGAAGAGACCAAACGCTAAATCTGCACCGCCCCAACCTATCAGACTGGAATCAGACCTAACCGTAAATTGCGCAGTTTCTGCGCTCAGGGCTATTTCAATATCATTCGCCTGAGCCTGAGAAAAAGCCAAAATAGAAGTAACGGCAACTAGTAATATTCGGAGTGTTTTCATGTTTTTTGTATTGATCAGGAAATTGCCGAGATAGTACCATAAAGCTTTAGTGTTCCAACCCAGGTAATGCCTAAGACAAGGTCAAATCAGCCATAATGTGCACTGCTTTGACATTTCAACAAATGGTTGGAGAGCCGTTCTGTTTGTAAAAAGACGACTTAGTAAAATGAGGTGTCAGCGCTACTTTTCTTGCTGATTAAAAAGTGGCGTTACATCAGTACTTTCAGTACCTAATGGTGCTTCAAGCCATCTGACGATTGGCGCCCATTGCTCCTTATCTACTTTCGCTCTTGGTGATTTGACTTCCTGTACCCCAACGCCTAATTCGATAGCCTGTGTATATAATTGAGTATCTCGTAAGCTTGAAATAAACGGAATATTTAGACTGAACAGGAAGCGTTCTAGTGAGTGGTACATAATGGTGTTTTTGCGAACCCTATTTGCAACAACTGCTAGCCGAATCATCTTTTTCCGCGCTTTACCCGTAGTGAGCAACTCTTTTATAAAGTGGGCAGTGGCATGAATATCGATAGGCGATGGCAAAACGGGAATAAGAACTGAGTCGTTGGTTTGAAACAGAGCAGCCAATTCCGCAATATCGACACCCGCAGGTGTATCAATAATAGCAACATCAGTCTCCGGTGGCACACGTAACTGCCAAGATCGGGTCAGGCGATGATCATGGTTTTTAGAGGCATCGACACCGTGTATGAGATTCAAATTATCAGGGCGCCTGTTGATCCAGGCTAATGATGAGCCTTGATTATCATGATCGAACAATCGAACATTGAGGCCACGTTGAGCGTAATATGAGGCTATATTGGTAGTGATAGTTGTTTTTCCACAACCGCCTTTGGCGTTGGTCACCAGAATTCTTTGAGTAGTCATGAATCAGAGTCTAGGTTAAATCTGAGAAAGTTTCACTTTATTTAAACTTCACCACCAAAAACATTCGATTTATCAAAAAGCTAGCGCTTCTTCTTAATGTGTTTTACCTGCACATGCTTAGGCGTACTTTTTGATGTGCCTTTTGACGTGCTTTTCGATTCATCCTGTTTATTTTTAGAAACATATTTCTTAAATTTAGGTTTATTACTCGATGGCTTCGCTTTTTCCGCAAAGGGGTTTTTACCCGATTTCAGCTGTATTTGAACGGGTGTTCCTTTCAGCTTTAATTTAGTGATAAAAAATGTCATCAAATAACGCTGATAAGCATCTTGCAAATGTTCTGTCTGGTTACCGTGTATTACGATAATGGGTGGATTTCTGCCGCCTTGGTGAGCATAGCGCAACTTGATTCGTCTACCGTTTCGCAGCGGTGGGTTGTGCTTAAAGACAGCCTCTTCTAACAAATCGGTTAGGTAGCGCGTATTAAACTCTTTAAAAGCAGATGCGTGAGCCTGATCGATAGCAGCCATCATTTCACCAACACCGGTGCCGTGTAAGGCCGAGATATAGTGTTGAGCTGCAAATGAGACAAACGACAATCGGCGCTGTAACGTTGTCTTATTGTAATCACGCTGCTCTGCCTCAAGACCATCCCATTTGTTCACGGCAATCACCAAAGCTCTACCGCTATTCAAAACAAAGCCCAACAAGGACATGTCCTGATCGGTTAGACCATCCCGTGCGTCGATCACAAGAACAACAACTTGAGCCTTTTCAATGGCCTCTAATGCTTTAATAGCACTAAACTTTTCAACTTTTTCGTGTACTTTGCCACGCTTTCGAACACCAGCCGTATCAATTAAAGTGTAATGCTTGCCATGGCGTTCGAAGGGTACTGATATAGTGTCACGCGTGGTACCAGGTTGGTCAAAAGCAACCACTCGTTCTTCCCCAGCCAACCGATTGATCAGGGTCGATTTACCTACATTAGGTCGCCCAATTACAGCGATAGTAGGTCCATCTGGTTCTACTTCGCCCGATAGCCCGTCTGAATAGGCCGATAAAATTTGATCCAGTAAAGGATTAATGCCTTTGCGATGCGCAGCAGAGGTCAGGTACACACGATCAAAACCTAGGGCATAAAATTCTGCTTCAGCCTGATCAGGATTAATGCCATCGACTTTGTTAACAACAACACGACTTGGCTTTCCCGACTTTCGTACCAGTTCGGCGATGAATCTATCGCCGCTAATTAAGCCGTCCTGTGCGTCAACCATGAAAATAACTTCATCGGCCTCTTCGAGCGCAACTAGCGTTTGCTTTGCCATCAAGTCATCGAGGTCTTGTTTTTGACCGCTTAAGCCACCCGTGTCAACGATGATGAATTTTTTGCCTTCACGAATGCCGACACCGTACTGACGGTCTCTTGTCAGGCCAGGCTCATTCGCGACTATGGCGTCACGACTACGTGTCAACACATTAAACATGGTTGACTTACCGACATTAGGTCGGCCAATAAGTGCAATTACGGGTATCATTTTTGGATCATTTTAAATGAGCTGAGTATGCCGTCGCTATCCATTGCGAAAATTTTATTATCCCATTGAAACGGCGTTGAGTAGTGACGTTTATAACTCGGACGAAGGCGTCCTATCAATACGCCGTCCGACTGATTGAACCAGTGGATATGTCCATAAAGATCACCCACGATTATTTTACCTTCGAACAATAACGGCGCGGATATTTTACGGGCATGCAATACATCTTGCTTCCATAATGCGCTACCTGTTCTTCGGTCAATTGACCAAAGATGACTCGTATCGCTACTAAGATATAGCGCGTTGTCGTCAATCGCCATTGCATTAAAACTGGAAAATTTACGTGACCATAACTCTTCGCCATCGATTGCCTGGATGGCAGCTAACCTACCCTGATAAGAGCTGACATAGATTACACCATTGCTGAGTCTAATTTGGCCGTCAACATCAACCAGCCGTTCGATTTCTGTACGGCCTGTCGGCTGACTCACTGCAATTTCCCAAACAATCTGACCGTTTACTTGATCAAACGCTGCGATTTTTCCGTCGGCAAATCCTGCAATCACCATGTCATTATATAAAATAGGGGCACTATTACCGGTAAGTGATAAAGCTGGCACAAGATGTGACACTGCCCACTGAATACTGCCATCGGCCATTGATAACGATGACAGTCGGCCATCTACGGTGCGAATAAAAAGGCTGTCAGCATTGATAACCGGAGCCGATCGAATTTCGCCTTTTAGTCTTGCTGACCAGCGTAGTTTAAGATCTGAACTGGTTCGCTCATAGACATTCAAATGTCCATTTCGTGAACTGGCAACGATAATTTTTTGATTGCCCGTCAAACCCGTGATCGATTGAATATCGGTCTCATAGTCCCACTTTAACTTGCCACTATTGGCATCGATGCTTTTAATTAAACCATCTATATCAACCGTAAAAATTTCACTCGCTATCTGCAGTGGTTGTCGATTATATGAACCAGCACTAATGCCCGCTCCAGTTTTGATTGTCCAAAGCTGATCGAATCTAAGACCGTTTTTAATGTCAGTTAACGGTGTTGGGGGCTCACTATTGTCTGATGAACCACAAGCAACCAACAGAAAAACTAAACTGACACCCAGCAAAGTACGCATCAAAAAAGTACGCGAGGAATTGAACTTCATTTAACCTGTGCTACCCATTCCCAGGTCATCAATTTTTTGCTGCAAAAATTCAGCATTGGCAGGCCCGGGTTGGCTTTTCTGCGCTTTACGGTAAGCATCGGCAGCTTCAGCTTTATTGCCCTGTCCGGCGTAAAGATCACCTTTTAACTCTTCAATACTGGCACCAAATTGTTCGGGGAAATCAATTGATAAGGTTTTTAATGCCTCGTCAAATTGAGCCATTTGCAGCTGTACTGTTGCCAGGCGCTTACGAGCAACATAAGCCAATGGGCTATCTCCCGCATTACCAATCACTTGTTGCAGATGCTGCTGGGCTTTTTCATAGTCTTCTGCTTCAACCCTCGTTTTTGCCAATGCAAGTCGAGCCATTGTGGCATATTCGCTAGAGTCATATTCATTGAGTATCATGTTAGCCTGTTCGTCGACGACATCATTATTACCCGACTCAATAGCATCGACCATTTGAATGAAGTGACTAGATGCCTGCTCCGCATTGGTTTCCTGATAGTCGATCCAGTATCGATAACCCACCAAACTACCGACACCGATCACAATGCCTGCAATGACAGCTCGTCCATTTTCCTTCCACCACTGCTTTAGTTTTTCGACCTGCTCTTCTTCTGTTTCCATTATATTCTCGATTATTTTTTCGTTAATTGTATTGCAGACTTGACTGTTTTAAATAGATTCAAGTCAGACATTTTGATTACTTATAGGTAATGCGTATTTATAGAATTTCACTCAGTTTGTCGGCTAATTCTGTTTGTAACATTTCAATTTGTGGTCGGTCTTCACGAAGAAATTTCACCGCTATCGAACCCGATTCAATTTCTGACTCACCTAATATCAAGGCAACCTTAGCGCCTGATTTATCGGCTTTTTTCATCTGACTTTTAAAACTGCCACCACCGGCATGAACCATTAGTCCAAGATTAGGGTGTCGATCTCGTAAATCCTCAGCTAGTTTCTGCCCGATGCGCGCCGTGTCATCACCCCGCATAGACAGGTAAATGTCACAATGATGCTGCGTATTGGCTTTACCCTGGTCAATTAACATTGAGACTAATCGTTCACAGCCCATAGCAAACCCAGCCGCATGACCTGGTTTTCCACCTAGCTGCTCGACCAATCCGTCATATCGTCCACCAGCACAAACAGTTCCCTGTGAACCCAGCGTATCAGTCACCCACTCGAAAACAGTGTGACAATAATAATCAAGCCCTCTAACCAGCCTTGGATTAACCTCGTATGAGACACCACCATGGTCAAGAATATCCTTCAATTGAGAAAAATGTTCGCTAGATTCCTGACTCAGGCTATCTTGTAACTTTGGTGCATTATTGATCATTGACTGCATATCAGGGTTTTTACTATCTAGCACACGCAGAGGGTTCGTTTCGAGCCGTCTTAAACTATCCTCGTCAAGCGACGATCGATGGTCAGAGAGATACTCAACCAATACGTGACGGAACTTTGTTCGGCACTCATTACTACCTAAAGTATTGATTTGTAATGTAATATTTTCAAGCCCAAGTTGCTTCCAAAAACGAGCAGCGATAAAGATTAATTCAGCTTCGATATCGGCGCCAGCCATCCCAAAAGTTTCAGCACCAAATTGCTGAAATTGACGATAACGCCCTTTCTGGGGTCGCTCGTGCCTGAACATAGGTCCGCAATACCAAAGCCTGAGAAGCTGGTCATTAACGATACCACTTTCTAAAACTGCGCGTACCACACTAGCGGTGTTTTCTGGGCGTAGACTGAGACTATCGCCATTTCGATCATCAAAAGTATACATTTCCTTTTCAACAATATCGGTCGCTTCACCTACTGATCGTTTGAATAACGCTGTTTTTTCAACAATAGGCGTGCGTATTTGGCGGTAGCCATAAGACTCCACTAGTGCTCGGTAATTGTCTTCTAATTGGTTCCAGACAGGCATGTCTGATGGCAGAACATCGTGCATTCCACGTATCACCTGAACTTGATTTCCCACGACTAGTTAGTACCTATTTTTATCCGGGCAGTATTGTCATCAAGGATCCGGCTAGCAATATCGATAGATTCGCTATTAAACGAAATTTCGACACCGTGTCCATTGCCAAAAAATGCATTAAATGGTGCTTGCCCTCTAACTTGAACACTCAGATTGGCACGTAACAGGTCATACACTAATCGATGATTGTTGGCATCTTTTATGTCGGCCCAGGTATCTGCATTAACAATAATACTGAGTAGATCAATGCCAGTTGGAGCTGAGCGAGAAATATCAAAGGGTAAACCTGTAGTGGCTTTGATTGCTTCTTCTGTTGTTAACGTATCTGCTACCGCGGTAATGGTATCAGCCGTAACTTCTGGCTCAGGCGTGTTTTCCACAGTTTCAATGACTGTTGTCACGACTGTCTTAGGTGCTTCTTTGGCCGCATTCTCTGCCAGAGGGTCCTCTGACGGAATACTGTCGAGCGCATCAGCACTAGATGTCTCCTCTAGCAATGGCAGCGAACCAGTTTCATCGACAACCTCATCTGATTCACCCGAAGCTTCGACTATCTCGGGCTCTGTAACCTGCTCTGTTGTTACACGATCACTCTGTTGATCGGCATCTAGTGATACTGATTCTGTTTGATCTTGAGCTTTATTCCACCACCAGGCTGACAATAACGCAATGAGGACAATAATAACCAGATAGGTCGTCCATTTAACGCGAGCATCCTGGGCTGAAATTTCTGGTGCCATTTGACTGGTAGTGTTGATTGGCGGGTCTTCATTAGAGTAGAACTCGACATAGCGTTGAATCATGTCATCTTCATTGAGCGATACCAGTCGGGCATAGGCGCGCAAGTATCCCTTCACAAATATGGGTGCGGTTATGTCATCGAAGTTGTTTTCTTCAATCGATTCAAGAATGGCAAGACTGAGATGCATACGAGTCGCTACATCTTCGATTGTCAACCCTTGCTCAATTCGAGCCGCCTGCAACTGATCGCCTGGGCCAATATTGATTTGCTTATTGTCTTTTTCTTCAACTATATCTGATTGATTCATGATTTATTGTGATTCTACCCAGGATTTAAGTTCGGCCGAGTTCGGGAAATCCGACTCGAGTTGCTGCCCTAATTCCTCGACATCATTCTCTCCATTCAGTTCAAGTTCTACTCTAATTGCTAACCATAAGCTTCTTGCCGTTGGCCTTTGTGCCAGATGGAATCGATCAACATAGAGTTTGGCGCTGTCATTATTCTCGACTTCAAACTCGAGTTGCGCCATTTCTATGAGCGCGTTTCCAAAGTCACTTTTAGCGGCCAATGCTTTTCTCAGATATGTCTTTGCTTTAACTTTCCCATCAATTCTGAGGAGGCAGCGGGCGGCATTGGTATAAGCATATTCTGGAGTTTTGTACAGTGGATTTTTCAAAGCCTGTAAAAAATATTTTTCTGATTCGGCTTCACTACCATTGAGGCATAAAAACGTACCATAGTTATTAGCTGCATCTGAATCGTTCGGATCGAGTTCAGTCGCTATTTTATAGTGTTTTTGAGCGACGTCTGTTTGCAGCAATCGATTCTGTAGTGTCGCATAGGCGAGATGTGCCGAGGCCGATTCAGGATTCTGATCTAACGCTCTCAATAACTTTTGATTTGCCACCTCAAAGTTATTTTGTGCCATATAACCGTAACCCATCTCCACGTTGATAGCACTTGCTTTTTCATTACGTGTTGGCGGTTCCCCCCCCACTGTGACACAGGCCGTCAGGAAGGGTAATAATAAAATCAACAGCCCTGTTTTAATGTGCATTAGTTAGTCCACCAATGTCTTTCAAGCTGAGCTGATATTTCTGACTACGTCGACTTCGATCTTTAAACTGACCCGCTAATTGCCCACAAGCGGCATCGATATCTTCACCCCTGGCTCGGCGAGTTACTGTAATAATGCCTTTACTGGAAACATATTCACGAAAACGGTCAATAGTTTCTTTATCCGAACATTCATAAATTGCATGAGGGTAAGGATTGAATGGGATCAAATTGAGCTTGCAAGGAATATTACTAATCAGTTTAGCGAGTTCCTGAGCATTTTCCAAACTGTCATTAATGCCTTTCAGCATGACATATTCGAAAGTGATTTTACGGCTCTTATAACCATCAATGTAAGTGTGGCAGGCGGCGAGTAATTGTTTGATTGGATATTTTCGGTTGATTGGAACAATCACATCCCTGATAGCATCATTCGGTGCATGTAACGAGACAGCCAGACTCACATCGGTTACCTCACACATTTTTTCCATAGCAGGCACAACACCAGCGGTACTGATGGTAACCCTGCGCTTGCTAAGTGCATAGGCATAGTCGTCACACATCATGTCAACGGCAGCCATGACGGCGTCAAAATTCATCAGGGGTTCGCCCATACCCATCATGACAACATTAGTAATGCCTTTCTCGTTGCCTTCTTGCAACAAGCTATGGTGCGCCAGGTGCAACTGAGCAATGATTTCTGCGGTGGTTAAATTTCGATTAAAACCCTGTTTAGCGGTAGAGCAAAAAGTACAATTCAGCGTACAGCCAACCTGTGAAGAGATACACAGAGTAGTTCGCATTTTTTCTGGGATAAGCACACATTCAACAGAGTTTTCAGTGCCGTCAACATTTAACAGCCACTTTCGAGTGCCGTCTTTCGACTGCTGAGTAACATCTATGTTTGGCAAAGTGATGCAGGCTTCGAGCTGCAATTTTTCACGCAATGACTTCGACATATCCGTCATCTGCTCAAAATCAGTGATGCCACGCTGATGAACCCATTGCATGAGTTGCTTGGCCCGAAAAGACTTTTCACCAATACCGACAAAATAGGATTCTAATCCCGCGCGATTCAGGTTAAGCAAATTTGTCTTTTCGAAATCGGACATTCGGCCTCAAATAATGAGTAGAAATTAAAGAAGTATTCTCAGGAAGCCATCAGACTTATCTATGTTGTAGCAAGAAGAAGCCTGACTCGGATTATTCAACAATGGTATGAGTTGATTCCGGCAGCCCTCCCTGAAGCGCAACAAACTAGCGAAATAAACTGCAAGCTCGTTTAATGAGACCAATCTGAAGTCTCAAGTAATCGGGGGATTTTACGCACAATTGCTAATAAGTTGAAGCAATTAGACAGTAATTTTTGCTCTGCAGCCTCAGTTTATTGCGAACACTTGTTCAAAACAGCTTGTCCGACCTATTCGCTGCGATATAATCCTTCTTTTTGTCTCTCAGCATGATCGGAAACATTTAGTCATGATTGATATTAATTTGCTGGAAAGCTCATGTTTTTTATTGAAACCCGTGGAAACGAACCTTCATTTCCAAAAAAAGTTAAATTTTCTGGTGCCATATTGGCGCCTATTGCATCATTTGGTGGTATTTACAGCCCAGAAAAGATGCCCAAATTTGACCATAAATTTCTTGAAGGTCTGCTCGATCAATCCTACAAATCTCTGACGCTAGCAATATTGAATTTGTTTGAGGTCGATATTGACCCTAAAACGTTGCGAGAAGCGCTCGATCTGTACGACCAGTTCGATGATTCGACTCATCCAGTTCCTCTAGTGAAAGTCGATGACAATATCTATGTCAGCGAACTATTCCATGGCCCAACACGGGCATTTAAAGATATGGCCTTACAACCGTTTGGCTACATACTGGCGTCGCTCGCCAAACAACGCCAACAACAATATTTGATTCTTGCGGCTACCAGCGGGGATACTGGGCCAGCAGCGCTAGAAACCTTCAAGAATCGCGACAACATACAAGTGGTTTGCCTTTATCCTGAAGGTGGCACATCAGATGTCCAGCGATTACAAATGGTCACTGAGTCGGCACCTAACCTAAAAGTCATCGGCATCAAAGGTAATTTTGATGATGCACAGGCAGCACTTAAATCTTTACTCGCTTCACCGACCTTTAAGCAGCAGCTAGATTCTCTTGACATCTCGCTATCTGCCGCCAACTCGGTTAATTTTGGGCGCATTATTTTCCAGATTATGTACCACATCCATTCCTACCTGGAGCTGGTACGAAAAAACGTTATTAAACTGGGGGACAAAGTCTATATGAATATCCCTAGTGGTAATTTTGGTAATGCACTCGGTGCTTATTACGCACAGAAGATGGGCTTACCAGTAGAGAAAATTATTGTGTCTTCGAATGTTAACAATGTGCTAACTGAGTTGATTAATACCGGTAAATACGATATCTCCGATAAGTCTCTGATAAAAACCACGTCGCCAGCCATGGATATATTGAAATCTTCGAATGTCGAACGGATACTGTTTGATCTGTTCGGTGCGTCACGTACACGTGAACTCATGCAGCAACTGGATGAACATCGTTGTTACCAGCTAGAAAGCAACGAGCTGGAAAAACTCCAACAAATTTTTGTCTCTGACTTTTGCACAGACGAACAAAGTAGCCAGTACATTCAACAGCATTTTGAGAATGGTTATTTAATGGACCCCCATACCGCTACCTGTTTCAAAGCCTACGATAATCCGACACTTAAAGCATTGCCCAGCATTGTCTATTCCACTGCGGAGTGGACCAAATTTTCACCGGTTATCAATCAGGCTATTACTGGAAAGTCGGGTAGCTCTGATAAGGATGCACTTGAATCGATTTCGACTGCAGCCAACATTGGTATCCCAGAAGTTATTCACGCTTTATTCGACAAACCGGTCTGTCACAATATGGTTATCGAAAAACATTTGATAGAAAATGAAATATTGGCTTTTCTGAAAACCTAGTTTCTTTCGACGCCTCATGCCACCTTGGCTGACATCTTTTCAGTCAAGGCCATCACCACCAGGCAACTAATACCAAGCAAAGCGAAACCGCTAACTAACGGTAAAATGGTGCCGTCGTAAGCACTAGAAATAGCCACGCCTAACGCCACCGATATCAGGGTCGATAACGACCCGACAACCGCCGCACCCAGGCCGGCGATTGAACCCAGTGGCTCCATTGCCAGCGCATTCAGGTTACCGAATAAAATACCGATAAAGAAAAATACAACCAGCAGGTAAATCATCACCTGCAGCAACGGCGGGTTGCCAGCGTAATATTGAGCAACAAAGTAAAACGGCACCGATAACACAACAATAGAAACGGTAGCACCCTGCGACAATCGACGCATACCAAAACGCATCACTAGATTGGCATTCACCAAAGAGGCAACACCGAGCGCCACCGCTAACACACCAAAATAAAGTGCAAACTGATCACCCAACGCATACTGAACCTGCAGTATTTGTTGCGAGCTACTCAAATAACCGAGGAAGGCACCGAAGATAATGCCGGAGGCAACGGTATACCCAATAGCCGCAGGGAGGGTGAAGATTTTTTTGATGCCAATCAATATCTGTTCGAACGAAAATTTGATTCTTTTATCAACGGTCAGTGTTTCAGGTTGACGACAGTTAAACCAGACCAACGCTATAACGCTCAAAACTAAAAACAGTAAAAAGATACCGCGCCAATCAGAGAATATAAGGATGACCTGCCCCACTGCGGGAGCGATTACAGGTACGAGTATGAAAATTGTCATTACAAATGACATCACCCTCGCCATTTCGCGACCTTCATACCGGTCTCTTACCAATGCTATCGATACCACTCGGGGCCCAGCTGCCCCCAACCCTTGCAGAAACCGACCAATTAACATGGTGGTAAAAGAGGTCGCGAATAATGACACAAGGCAACCAACGATGAAGGTTGCGAAACCAAGGTTGATGGCTTTTTTTCGTCCGACTGAATCCGACATTGGACCGAAGATCATTTGCCCCACAGCCATACCTGCAAACAAAATAGAAATCACATACTGGCTATCATTTACTTGAGTGACACCCAAATCAGACGCAATCTCGGGCAGTGCAGGCAGCATGGTATCGATTGAGAGTGCCACCATCGAAATAATCAATGCCATGAGAACGACGAATTCGAAAAATTTGGGCTGTTTGGTGACAGGGAAGAACGGCACTTATATTTCCTTTAGTGGGGCAAAAATCTAACGCACATGATACAGCGAAGCTATGCTATTTGATCGCAATAAATGGCGATGTTAATAGTCATATCAATAAAACTTGTGGCCCACTACAATTCAACTTCAATTTCAATTTCTCCATTAGCTGAACATGAGCCAAACCTTAATCACTAATTTACGGTTACGATTCAATGTCAATCGAGCACAAAATATCGGTGTTTTGATGACGCTGGGCGGCATTGTCCTTTTCTCCGGTAAGGCTATATTGATCAAACTAGCTTATGCTTATGACATTAGCACCGTCGAATTAATGACCTTGCGAATGGGCTTCGCCTTGCCATTTTATTTGGTGATCGGCTACTTCAGTTGGATCAAAAGTACGAGTCGGATCTCTATCGACAGTCGCCAATACTTGGGCATTGCCATCGTCGGCATTTTCGGATTTTACATTGCCAGTTATCTGGACTTGCAATCCTTACGTTATATATCGGTCAATCTCGAACGAATGGTATTATTCACCTATCCTGCATTTACCTTGATATTGACGGCTTTGCTCTATCGTAAACCACTTATTCGAAAAGAGGTCTTCGCTCTGACTGTGGCTTATCTTGGTATTTCAGTCATTATGTTGCATGACAGTCTAACCATCGCCGATACTCAGTCACTTTTAACAGGCGGGCTCTATGTGCTGGCCGCCGCATTCTTTTTTGCCCTCTTTTTAATAGGTAGCCAACACTACACTCGACAAGTCGGTAGCGCTGCCTTCACGACGATCGCAATGATCGCCGCGAGTATCGTGATGCTGGTTAACTTTTTACTCACCCATCAGTTTGTCGATCTGATATTCCCACCTCGACTTTATATGATCACGATCACCATGGCGGTGCTGACCACTGTGATCCCATCTTACTTAATATCGAGTGGAATAAAGCGTATTGGTGCCAGCACTGCCAGCATTCTGGGGGCGGCTGGCCCTATCACTACGGCTATATTGGCTATGATTGTTTTGGATGAAGTTTTTACTCTATACCATGCGCTGGGCATGACATTGGTTGTCACCGGTATCACGATGATCAGTCGATTTTCTTCTAAACCAGTTGCTATCGATCAGCAGTCAACTTAAGAGCCTTTCTAAAGATGCACTTTTCCGCGATTGCGACGCGATATATTACGCTTCGCTAATACGCCAGATGAATGTGACGATTCGGCGTCCCGATATATTAGAATAACGCAGTTATCGATGCTGCTAACAAGACCTTTATCTCCTTTGTTATACGCCAGAATTAAGGCCCTTTGATAACGAAAAAAGCGCTATATATTAAAGCAACTCTTAATCAAAGCGCGAGTCGCATGGCGATAGCAGACGCAGAACATAACGTTTGACATTGCTGTGTTGTTTGGAGTTCTAGCGGTAACTTGTCACGCTCTAAAGCCGTAAAACCGAACAGAGAAAAATATTGATCGGCGGTTTCGGTCAGAATATAAACAGCGTCTACTTTTATCAACCTCAACTGACCCAGAATTTGCTTAATCAGGCTCGACCCTAAACCTAGCCCTCGAAACTGCGAGTCAACCGCGACCGAACGTAACAGAGCGAAGCGTCCAACAGGCTCGAATCCGCCGATTGCAATGATCTTATCGCCCTGTGAGATGCCGATGAAATTCGACAGATGATTTCCTCAGTCTTCGAATGGCAGGTTATTGGATCTTAGCAACGCCTGAACAATATTTAAATCATCAGGCGTTACTTCAATAAAACTAAAGCTATGAGGTAATGTGATAATAGGTAATACCAGCCACTACTACTCCAGCATTAAACTAAAGAATTAGTTGGCATCCAGCGCCTCTACCCGGATGCGGTGAATTTTGTCATTCACTGATGATAGCGCTGCAATTTTTGCAATCGCCTGGTCCATTTGTTTTTCGCGAATTTTTTGCGTCAGCATGATAATCGTCGCCTGAGTAATTCCGGGCTCCGGCTCTTTCTGCAAAATAGCCTCGATAGAAATATCGCTCTCACCCATGATACGAGTGATATCAGCCATCACACCGGATTTATCATCAACACGCAGGCGCAAATAATAGGCTGTCGTCGCTTCACTAATCGGCAGAATGGGAATATCGGCAATTTGTTCCTGTTGAAAAGCCAGATACGGCACTCTTTTCTCAGCATCCGTGTCTATGGTACGAGCCACATCAATAATATCGGCGATAACCGAAGACGCGGTCGGATCAGCTCCGGCACCAGGGCCATAATATAAAGAAGGCCCGAGCTTATCGGCCATTACCAATACAGCATTCATTACACCATCAACATTAGCGATCAGACGCTTTTCTGGAATCAACGTCGGGTGTACACGCATTTCGATGCCACTCTCGGTTCGACGCGCTATGCCCAAATGTTTAATGCGATAACCAAGCTCACCCGCATAGACCACGTCTTCGGTCGATACACAACTGATACCCTCGGTATAAACAGCCGAAAACTGCAATGGGATACCAAAGGCAATCGAACCTAAAATACACAGTTTGTGTGCTGCATCGATGCCTTCGACATCAAACGTCGGGTCGGCTTCGGCATAACCCAAAGCCTGAGCCTCAGCTAAAACGTCTTGAAAGTCTCGGCCCTTATCACGCATTTCGGTGAGGATAAAGTTACCTGTGCCATTAATGATACCGGCCAACCACTCAATATGATTCGCACTTAAACCTTCACGAATAGCCTTGATAATCGGCACACCACCCGCCACAGCCGCTTCAAACACGACATTGACACCCTTCACCTGAGCCGCTGCAAAAATTTCATTACCATGCATTGCTATCAATGCTTTATTGGCAGTTACGACGTGCTTACCGTTCTCGATAGCCTTCATCACCAGCGCCAGAGCGGGTTCGTAGCCACCAATCAATTCAACAACAATATCAACATCAGGGTTATTGACGACTTCAAAAGGATCCGCTGTGAGTGGGATATTTTCCGTTCCAGCAGGCATACCCTGGCTAACCGTGCGGCGCGATGCATGAATCACCTCAATCGAACGACCAGCGCGGCGCGCAATTTCCGCCGCATTATTTTTCAGTACTAACGCCGTGCTAGCACCAACAGTTCCTACACCGATCAAACCAATTCTTACCGGTTTCAATAGACTTCTCCAGATTTGGGTCGTAATTATTTTTGAATGCTTATTTCTAATACATGTTTCGAATGAGTTCCGAATACGTTTTCCGAAACCAATATTTCGCATCGAGAACAGTATGTAAAGTACCCACAACTGTCAATTAGAAGTCACTGGTTTTTACCCATTAGAACTGCCTATTTGAGTAATAACAGTTTAAAACGCAGCCACCAGTCCAATCAAAACAGCGGCTTCAGTCACTTCGACTACAGTACCGTAGATATCGCCTGTAGTGCCTTTCAATGGTTTTATCAAACTTCGATAAACCAGAAGATAACCGACGCCACTAGCGATTAGGGCGGAGGTGAAACCTTCAAACCAAATCAATACAAGACCAAACGACAGTGCTAATCCTGCAATAACAATCGCTGTATTATCTAGATTGAGGTGCAAATTAGTCGCTAATCCATTCGACCGAAGGTAAGGCACATAAAGTAAAACCAGGGTTAAAGCCACTCGCGCCATGACCGGCGCAAACAGCAGCAAATACCAGTCGCCCTCGTCTAACAATAGTGCGAGAGCCGATAGTTTAACCAGTAATACCAGGACAACAGAAACGATGGCACCGATACCACAGTTAGTATCTTTCATAATTTCAAGCATTCGCTCTGGCGTGTGGCCACCCATCCAGGCGTCACCGCAATCACCAACACCATCGAGATGCAGCGCACCCGTAATCACTACCCATATGATTAACACGATAGCGGCGACGAGTAACGAGGGCAGATGAATCCAGTCAGTCAGCACCCAGCCTGATATTGCCAAAACACAACCCATTAACAGACCAACAACGCCATACCAAGCGACTGCCGCGCCCGCGAGTTTTGGTTGATATTCGACATGCTTGCCAAGCGGTATCCGGGTTAAGAATTGAACCGCGAATCTGAATGCCTCTGGCAATTGCTGTAGTACTTTATTCATGGTTTAGTTTTAGCCCCCCCCTTAAGCCTGGATTAGAACAATCCGAATTATGCTGATCGAGCTGGAACCAGTCGGGGTGACCTGACAGGTGGTACACGCTCACTTGGCTATGGCAGGCATGCGGTACATTGAAGCGAAATAACCCTGTGGTATCAAGGCCTAAAACATTGGCCAGAATAGCGCGCATAACACCACTGTGACTCAACAGTAGTATTCGTTTGCCTTGATATTGTGAGACCAATTGTGACCAGCCATCCAGGATACGCTGCTGAAACAGCCCGTAAGATTCTCCGCCATGGGGAGCAGGATCATCTGGGTTATCGAGCCACTGCTGCCATTGCCCGGGATAACTAGCCTCAATCTGAACGCCTGTTAAACCTTCCCACTCACCAAAGTCAATTTCGCACAAGCTATCGTTAATCACCAATTCAATATTGAGTTGCTTGCTAACATGGCTGCCAAATGCCGCGCAGCGAATTCGGGGTGACGAGACACAGATATCCCACTGCTTATCCAGCCTGAGCAGACTGTCAATTTGATTGGTTAACTGACCCCAGCCTTTTTCCGACAACTCAGGGTCTGTGACACCACAAACAGCCTGACCTAGAGCATGCTCGCCATGCCTAAGCAGACTAACACGCGTCGGAACAAGCTCTTTCTCATTGTCATTTAAATCTGTCATACGATTACTTATTCAACACT
Organism: uncultured Acidimicrobiia bacterium; assembly: GCA_964195315.1. GTDB lineage: Bacteria > Pseudomonadota > Gammaproteobacteria. Next base: position 28,901 of record CAXMOZ010000221.1, read on the forward strand.
TAAGCGTCGCTGACACCGGCTTCCTGAAAGGTTGCCATTTGATTATGTAATGCACAGGCGGCACGCAATAGTCCCAATGCAACCGCGGCGCCACTGCCCTCGCCCAGTCGCATCTGTAACGATAGCAATGGCCTGGCATTAAGCGACTCTAAAACAAGTTGATGGCCAGGCTCCGCGGAATTATGAGAAAAAAGCATCCAGGCTCTGACATTTGAATTAATTCTGCAGGCGGCAACAGCCGCAACACTGGAAATAAAACCATCGACCAAAATAGTCATGCCGCGTTGTGCCGCTCGTATATAAAAGCCAGTCAGGGCGACGATCTCAAAACCACCCAATTCAGAAAGCAATTCGAGTTCAGATCGATCATCACTGACTCTACTTTCACTTACTCTATTTAGCGCCTGCTCAATCATTTTTAATTTATGCGACACACCGCTGCTATCCAGCCCAGTGCCTGGCCCTACTAGTTTTGGAGCCGTCGACACATCAAAAGCAGTGGCGAGCGCGGTGGCAGAGGTCGTGTTGCCAATACCCATTTCACCACCGATCACGACGTCGGTGGCATCGTTATAACCATCAATAATATCTTTACCGAGTGACAACGCCTGCAAACATTGCAATGCGGTCATGGCAGGTTGGATAGCAATATTACCCGTACCAAAGGCGACTGGTTTATCAACCACTGGTGCCTCGAAGCCCTGTTGATTAATGGTGCCGGCATTAATCACGGTCAAACCAGCGTCGATGTGTTTTGCCATGACACTAATAGCGGCACCGCCTCGGACAAAGTTTTTGACCATTTCAGTCGTTACGACCTGGGGAAAAGCACTGACTGCCTTTTCTGTAATACCATGATCTGCAATTCCATGATCGCCAGCAAAAACTGCTATTTCGACTCGATCGACCGTTGGCTTAATCTTTGCCTGCATCGACGCTAAATCAATCGCAATTTGTTCTAGTTGTCCGAGTGACCCCGGCGGCTTGGTTAACTGAGCCTGACGTTGCTGGGCCTGCTCGGTTAGTTCCGCACTGATTTCAGCACAGGGCTCAAGATACCATTCGATTATTGTGTCTTTAGTCATAGAATATTCATTCGTAATGCGTTCACTACTATAAGCGGTTCATTCAAGGCGTTGGCGGTGACTTTAATGTTTGCGGTAATCCAAAAATAACTAAAGTGACTCGATCAGCAATTTGGGCTAGCTCTTGATGCAGCCAGCCACATTCATCTACAAATTGTCGGCTTAATTCGCCCATTGGCGTCACGCCCATTCCCACTTCATTGCTCACCAATAGCCAGTGAGCGGGTGACGTTTGTAAGCCCTCGAGAAAAGCCTTTTTTTCATCCACCCAAAGTTCAGGCGTTTTTGAACATAGCCAATTGGTTAGCCAGAGTGTTAAGCAATCTACAAGGACAACATCATGCTCTGAGAACTGGTTGATTAATTTAGATAGATCAAGAGGCGCCTCAATTAAATGCCAGCTCGAATCTCGCTCCTGCTGATGACGATCAATGCGGCTTTGCATTTCGACATCGCGGGCCTCGGCGGTGGCAATAAAACTGAGCCGACCATAGCCTGTACTGGCCTCGTTCTGTATTTTTTGCTGGGCTTGCGTCAGAGCGTAACCACTCTTGCCACTACGCGCACCGCCAACGATTAACTCGATCATTCTAGTGTTACTTACTCTTGCATTTAGGGATCTGGTCAATCGGTGACTTACCCAATACGAGCCGAAGCGCACGCTCCTCATCGACAACCGCTTGAGGAAACTGACTCATAAAACAACAGCAAATATTTTCGTCGATCATTGTTCTCGGGCCATGCGGATGGGCAATATGCCGATAAGGCGCATGTGAATGACCATGACCTGAATGGCTATGTGCGGAATGGCTATGACTATGTTCTTTGCCATGTTCATGGCTATGCGAATGAGCTTTTGAATCTGATTCAGAGCCAGCTTCAGGTTCAGGTTGGAACTCTGCATGATGATGATGAACCGTGACTTCACCGGCCTCTAATCTGGATTGAAATTGCTCCATCAGGCCATCGTTCACCGCAGGTTGAGATACTGTTTCTTCAATTCGCTCGACAAAGGTGTTGATGACATGTGATTGATCACGCAGGTAATCAGCAACATGAAAGCTAACATCGGGATTATCGGCAGCAATTTTTTCGATATAGGCATTAATACGCCCAATCAACTTGCCCGAAAAAAGGAAATACGGGGCCACCACTATTTTCTTAAAACCAAGTTTTAATGCCATTTCTAAACCACGGCCAACCGATGGAAAAGTCACACCAGAATAAACCGTTTCACACCAACCAAAACCCATATTTTCAGCCACAATACGCGTCAATTTCGAAGCTTCTGCATTCGCTCGTGCGACTGACGTGCCGCGACCAACCACAACCAACATGGTATCGTATAAATCACCAGGCGTTGGCATTTCGACCAGATTGATCGCTTCCATAATTCGGTGTTGGAATGCCATGATCATCTCATCATGTAAGCCAAGCTCCTTACCATACTTAATCGTAAGCGCTGGGTTTTTCTGCATGTAAGTGATCAATACCGATGGGATATCATTCTGCGCATGGGTGGCTGAAAACAGCATGCCAGGCACCGCATAAATATTAGTAACACCTTTCGCGATCAGTCGATCCAGTGCCATATGGATATTGGGTGATGAATATTCCAAAAATCCGTATTCGACTGCTAGCTCTGGAAACCTCGCTCGCAACCCAGTTGCCAGCAGACTGAACTCTTCTTCAGCAATTTTAGCTCGGCTACCGTGACCACAAATAATGATTCCAGAATTTTCGGGTAAAGAATTTAATAATGACATGGTGATCTCCTAAGGCAGCGGATTATACAGCCTGATCGGCAGGGTTAAATACCCTATGCGTCAAATATTTCTCCATATGCGCCGAGCTTCATTATTGAACGATTATTTGTCGTGATCAGAACTGTAACGGTCGAAATATCAACCAACGAACAGGTTACATTTATCTCGCATTTGCTATACTTGATCTCAACAATGAAGGTCTCGACGCTGAGATAAATGGGAAGTTAGCAAGTAATGGATGATTCGACACATAAGTGCCCGTCATTCAAAGCCAGAAGCTACGCTGCCCCCGCAACGGTATATAGCCATTCCAATGACTAGAAGCCCGGAACCAGCCTTTATTGAGATAACTGTTATCAGAGCATCGGCAATTTTTGATCGGCTGATGACAAAATATAATTAAGACCGCACGGGTGTGTGCGACTATTGGAGATATAACAATGCAACAATCAATTACTTCGACAACTCAAAGTCATTCAGCGACTGCTGTTAATCAGTCTGCGGCCTTTCAAATTTTTGGTGCGCTCATTCTTGGTGCCGCAATGTTATTTGCCGTTGGCTTTATGGATGTCGCTCATAGTGCCGCTCATGACACCCGTCACGCGATCGCATTTCCCTGCCACTAACCATTAGCGTCTTCGATTAGCGATAGTCGATTAGCGATTAGTTAGCAACTTCAGATGACCGGTATCATCCGGCTAAACACTGGATGATACCAATACCCATCGTTTAAAAGTCACTTCCTCCAAAGTGATTACGTTAGGAGAAATTAGTTTATGACCTTCAGGAACATTGTTTTTTCTGCCGTTATAGTGGGCATTATTTCAGGTTCGTTATACGGCCTGTTCCAACAGTTTCAAATCAACCCGATCATATATGCCGCTGAAGCTTACGAAGTAACCGTTCAGACGGACACTCACGCTAATGCCGATAGTAATAATGCCGAGGCAGCACATAGTCATGACCACGGCGACGGCACAGGCTGGTCGCCAGCCGACGGCTTCGAGAGAATAACCGCGACACTGGTAGCCAATATAGTCACTGCAATCACTTTTTCATTATTTATGATTTCAGTCATGTCATTCCATAATTTGAAATCGAATAAACCAAAACTCAACTGGAAAACAGGTGTTTTGTGGGGATTAGCGCTAATGCTATCGATCTTTGTTGCCCCTAGCCTATTAGGATTGCACCCAGAAATTCCTGGTACGCTGTCCGAATCACTAGGGCAACGCCAGATCTGGTGGATATCTAGCACGGTTGCGACGGCGCTTGGTTTATTGCTGCTTTATTATGGGCCTACTACTTTCAAAATAGCCGGCGGCTTATTACTCGTGTTGCCTCAGGTACTTGGCGCACCAACACCACAGACGCATAGTTATGCCAATACCGATCCAGTTGCAGTTGAAGCACTGAATCAACTGTCAGGTCAATTTGTCACTATGACCACGATTGGTATGACGATATTCTGTTTGCTGATCGGCGCTTTGTGCGGCTTTGCAAGCACTCGTTTCGTTCGTTTTAACCAAACCTGATTAATGAATTAGGCTTGATTGATGTTTCTATCTACCACCAAAAGTTAGCAACCCATGCGGCGCCATTTTCCATTTACAGCCATTGTTGGTCAGGCGCGCTTAAAGACTGCGCTGTTACTCATTAGTGTTGACCCCGCTATAGGCGGATTATTATTAAGTGGCCCGCGTGGCAGCGCAAAATCTACCCTCGTACGCAGCCTGGCCAGCCTCAATCAAGACCAGCCATTTGTCACCGTGCCGCTCGGTGCTAGTGAAGAAATGGTGATTGGCTCGCTGGACTTAGAAAAGGCATTAAGTCAGTCCCAACTCGCTTTCAAACCAGGGTTATTGGCAAAAGCCAATGAAGGCATATTGTATGTTGATGAAGTGAATTTGCTCGCCGATCATTTAGTCGACCTGCTGCTCGACGCCGCTGCCTCAGGTACCAACCTGATAGAACGAGACGGCATTAGCCATCAACACGATGCTCTATTTTCTCTGGTAGGCACCATGAATCCAGATGAAGGTGAGCTGCGTCCACAGCTGCTCGACCGCTTTGGATTAATGGCCGATGTGGATACACAGTTTTCAATCGAACAACGGCAATTAGTCGTCAAGCAGCGGCTAGAATTCGATAGTAATCCGGACCAATTTATCGATAAGCAACAAGCCGCATTGAGTGAACTGAGTACTCAACTCAAATGGGCCATTGAAAAATTGCCATCGATAGAACTGAGCGAAACCATCAGCCGTCAGATTGCACAACGATGCGCCGATGCCCATGTTGAGGGTTTCCGCGCCGACATTACGCTGCACCGCGCCAGCCGCGCGCATGCGGCGCTTCATCGTCGACTCGAAGTACTCGAATCTGATCTGGATTCAATTGAAGCCCTGGTGTTGAATCATCGTCGTAATACACCGCCGCCTTCGACGCCACCTTCTGGTAGCTCGTCAGCACCAGATAACGAATCAAGTAGCACGCCTCAAACCAACCAATCAGGGTCATCAATTCAAGGCTCCTGGGGGGCAATGGAAACGGTAAGCACCGAAACCAATAATGCGCTTGGCTTACCTGAGCAATCTAAAACTGCAGTCATACAGGCAACCAGACCTGCCGCTACGAAAACAGTCAGCCAGCACAAAGGCCGCTCAATATCGCATCGCTTTCTGAATCGAATATCTATTGGCACAGCAAAAGTTGACTGGTTTCAAAGCCTTGCTGCAAAAATATCGTTAGATTCGCTCGAATCGAAGCACTTGAAGTATCGCTACCCACAACCACGCAGTACCGAACTAAAACTGGTTTTGCTCGACACATCCGCATCAACGCTCGCAGGGCAAGGCCTCGCGCATGCCAAAGGCGTATTAAAAGAACTATCTCGGCAAGCGTATTTAAAACGCCAACAAATTTGCATACTGACGTTTGGTAACAATCAGGTAAGCACCTTGATACATACTCAACGCGCGCCTAAGAACATCCAACGCAAACTCGATTTGATAAAAGCCGGCGGCGGCACACCCATACGTCAAGTGTTAGACCATGCCCAACACCTGCTGTTAGGCCAGCGTCATCAACACCTCGACATTTCTATTTATTTAATTACGGATGGTAGGCTAGAGCAATCCATCGATTCACATGCATTATTTTCACGACATCAGGTCACTATCGTCGATATCGAATCCAGCCGTATTAAGCTCGGACTAGGAAAACAATTGGCCGACGCTATTGCAGCCCATTATCTGCCATTGTCAGCACTTCAGACCGTTTAAAGCATTAAATAAACCTTAGAGGATCACGCCAATGAGCGACAAAGATAGCGAAGAAAAACACCTCTACAAAATGCAAAAGAAAAAGGCCGTGATCGACGCCCGCATTGCCAAAGCCACGGAAGAACGTGGCGTTTTGATTTTAATGAAGGGCAACGGCAAAGGCAAAAGCTCATCGGCTTTTGGCACGATGGCGCGCGCTTTGGGCCATGGACAACGCGCGGGTGTTGTTCAATTCAGTAAAGGGCGCCTGGAGACGGGTGAACATCTGTTTTTTAAAGACCACCCGATGGTTGATTTTCACGTCATGGGCCATGGCTTTACCTGGGAAACACAAGACAAAATACAAGACATCGCCGCCGCCGAGAGCGCCTGGGAAATTGCGAAGGCAATGCTCGCTGATGATCAATATGATATTTTGATATTTGATGAAATGTCTTACATGTTCAAATTTGGCTACCTCGATATTGAGCCCGTTATTACCGCATTGGCAAACCGCCCAAGCAAGCAAAATGTCATTATCACCGGTCGCACAATGCATCGTGAACTCGGCGATGTGGCTGATACTGTCAGCAAAATTGAAGATGTCGAACATGCTTTTCGTAAGGGTGTCAAAGCACAGATAGGGATTGAATGGTAAGCTCTGCTCTATGCCCTGCGCTATTTTTTTGCGCGCCTGCTTCTGGGCAGGGTAAAACCACCATTACTTCGGGTATCGCTCGATATCATCGTAATCAAGGTCTCGATGTTCGGGTATTTAAAACAGGGCCAGACTATCTTGATCCATTAATTTTGGCACAGGCCTCAGGCAAACCCGTGGTCCAGCTCGACCTATGGATGGTTGGCGAAGCCGAGTGTAAACGCCTGTTGCATCAAGCTGCCAAAGAAGCCAATTTAATTTTAATCGAGGGTGTCATGGGCATGTTCGATGGTAATCCAAGCGGGGCCGATATGGCGCAATTCTTTGGTATTCCAATTGCGATCGTAATTGACGCACGATCGATGGCACAAACCTTCGGCGCTATTGCGTTGGGACTAGCCCATCACCGGCCAGAATTAAAAATTGCAGGTGTCATTGCCAATGCACTCGGTAGCGAACGACATCTATCGCTCATCACCGAAGCAATGCCGGAATCAGTCAAATTGCTCGGTTGCGTGCGTCGCCGCCCAGATATCGCCCTACCCGAGCGACATTTAGGCCTGGTTCATCCGAATGAAGTTATCGACATGGATGAACGCCTCGATGCACTGGCCGAAGTCATGTTTCAATCAGGACTCACCACCCTGCCCGATGCAATCAAATTTGAAGATGATTCCGAAGCCGAAACTGACTTATTACTGGATGGCATAACAATCGGTATCGCCAGAGATGATGCCTTCAGTTTTATTTACGCCGCCAATATAAAACTGCTAGAAGCAATGGGCGCGACCTGCATCTACTTTTCCCCGATGGCTGATACCCTGTTACCTGAAGTGGACGCGCTATGGTTACCCGGCGGCTACCCCGAACTTCATCATAAAGCGCTCTCCGCCAACCAGACCATGCAACAACAGTTGAGAACCTTTCATGCGAGTGGTAAAAAAATCCTGGCTGAATGTGGTGGCATGCTTTATTTAATGGAATCACTCACAGACCTGGCCGGACAGAAAACCGCAATGGTCGGCCTGCTACCCGGACACGGCATCATGCGCGAACGCGGTGGTTGTCAGGGCATGCAATACGCACCGCTACCCGAAGGTGAGTTTCGTGGGCATGCGCATCACCGCAGCCGTTGCGAACACAAAGCGGAGCCGATCGCTTTTGGCCGTCGCATCAGCCATCCAGCACCAGGAGAGCCTATTTATCAAACAGACAACCTGACCGCGAGCTATCTGCATTTGTACTTTCCATCGAACCCGCAAGCAATTGCAAGACTGCTCACGAGGTCTGCAGTTTGAGTGACGACAAAAACCACAATAGAGAATAAGAGTAACCAGCAACATAAGTGCCTGATGAAAATATTCAGATGTTATCTGACTCAAGATCAAGTGGTATTCAGCACCATCAGCCAATATAAAAAATCGTTTCGGCTCGACAATGGAAACTGGTTTTTCACCCTGCCCGATCTATTTGATTTCTGCTGCCAACTATCGCCAGAGTTCTTACGGTTAGGCGGCTCGAATTTAAACTATCAAAGCTTCAGAAAGCTGCTCTATCAATATCCTACCAACCAAATAATATCTGCCGACCAGGGTCTGTTTGAACTAGTAGAAGATAGGGGTCATGTTGACAGAAATATCTACGCACTGATTCGCCAACAGAAAAATACCCCCTAGCGCTAAAGGCCTGAAAATCTTTAGACCAGCCCACCTTATTCGAGAACTCGGAATTCAATTAAGCGGCTACTATTTCACAGCTTAGCCACCCTAACCTGCCAGCTCATTTGAGAAATACTCACAGCCTCCTAAACATTAAAATTTCACAGTCCAGCTTGAATATGTTGGGCCTTAGTCCAAACCCCACCAATAAATTATCATCTTGTGGTGTTATTGAAAAAGGTACACTTTGACTAGCCAGCATGACCTTAAGCAAATCAAGTACCTAAACTCACTCCACTTTCGAAATCGAAATAGCTGGGCAATCGTCCAGGAATTATTAGCGTGATAGTATAGAAGCCAACGCCAATAAAGCTGTCAATGCCGACCTGTGAAGTTTCGCTAGACTGCTTGAAATGTTTAACAGCCTTCATTACCATTTCATTAATTACCAACGCCACAGACACAGCATGATCCGCTTCGATGTCAAATCAGCCAGAACTCCAATCTTCAATGGTTTTGTTAAGAATAATCGGAATATTGCTCAAGCCAGCCATAGCCTGGAATGTAATGATTTAATAAACCTCTAGGACTTGATAGCCTATTTACCTGGAGCCCATAAACCTTAGCAACGTAGCGATTGTCGAGAATGCAGTCAGTTTTACCGGCCTGCGCTACCCTTGTTACCATCATACTGGTGGCAGAGCGACGCATAATCACATGAATGCGAAGGTCCGCGCTGCGATCTGCGAATAGCAGCCGCTCGATTAAATCCTGAATTCGAGAATAGCCTGTGTCGACCCACACCATTGCAGCCCAAATCATTTATTGTGGAGTGAAACGCCTGGATAGAGCCTATTAATATGGCTTCGAAATGATTGATTTTTTGTGATTCGAGTCGATTATACTTGTAGAAAACCATAGAAAAATCGACAAATAGCAATATTTTGCCCGATATCAGGCAATTATATTGCATTGATACCTCCTAACATTTAAATTCTCGCCTAATGAGAGACGATACCAACCTTCAACCCCTGCTCAACCATTTGTGCAATATCAGCCGCTTGGAACAAAACGAAGCGAAAAAGCTGGTTGCCGAAGTTATCACTTACTTTTGTGAAACAACTGAAGTTTACGTGCAACGACGCCATCGAGAATTGAAGCAGGATGAAGGTTTGTCTAACGCGCAAATTTATCAACGCATCGAAGTAGAGCTAGGTGAATTAGTGTTTGCGTCTCCAACTTTGTCACAGCGCCAAATCCGCCGCATTATTTACGGATAGGCCTTTACTAACAAGCTATTATTTACAGGAAAGCATTATGTGTGGAATTGTAGGATACACCGGCAAGCAGAACGCTGCCCCCATTTTAATGGAAGGCTTAAGTCGACTCGAGTATCGAGGATATGACTCAGCTGGTATCGCAATCCAGCGTAAGAACGGTATCGAAGTCCATAAACGCTGCGGCAAAATTCGAGTACTGCAATCATCGCTACCAAAAAAACTAACCGGCAACTCTGGAATCGGCCATACGCGATGGGCAACACATGGCGAACCGACAGATATAAACGCCCACCCGCATAGCAGTAACAATGGTCAGATCTCCCTGGTGCATAACGGCATCATCGAAAACGCCAGCCAATTACGTACAAGACTTAAAGCACACGATGTTTCATTTAGCTCGGAAACCGATAGCGAAGTGCTGGTTCATCTTATTGCTTCTATTCAGGCGAACACATTAGCCGAACGAGTCAGGCTCGCTCTTGGTCAGGTTGAAGGCACTTATGGGCTTGCCGTATTAGATGCCGAGCGCCCTGGTGAAATTGTCATCGCCCGCAATGGCAGCCCGGTTGTATTAGGCATTGGAGAAAAAGAAATGTTGTTCGCGTCCGACGCAGCGGCGCTCGTACGCCATACTCAACAGGTGGTGTATCTCGATGATGGGGAAATTGCTGAACTAACACCTAGCGGTTATCGAGTGATGACGCTCGATGCCACAGCCACCGAAAAAACACCAGCCACGATTGACTGGTCATCACAAACATATGAAAAAGGTGACTATCGCCATTTCACCCTCAAGGAAATTCACGAGCAACCTAAATCTGTCCTTCGCACCTTGCGCGGACGCCTCGATCATCGATTTCAAACTGCTCATTTGGGCGGTTTAAATCTTGAATCACGAGAACTATTGGGTTTTCGGCGCATCAAAATACTCGGTTGCGGCTCAGCTTATATCTCTGGCTTTCTCGGTGCTCGTACTATCGAACAATTAGCCCGCGTCCCCTGTGATGCCGAGCCTGCCTCAGAATTTCGATACCGCAATCCAGTGATTGAATCGGACACGCTGTATCTGGCGGTGAGCCAGTCGGGTGAAACCTTCGATACACTGGCCGCAGTACAGGAAATCAAGCGCAAAGGCGGGCGAGTACTGGGTATCGTGAATGTCGTCGGTAGCAGCTTGGCACGTGCCTGCGACGGTGGAATTTATCTGCATGCTGGACCAGAAATTGCGGTTGTTTCAACCAAGACATTTGTCTCAACTATTCTCGCCTTTGTATTGCTTGCACTATATATCGGCAGGATGAAAGACTTGTCGGTGGCTCAGGGTAAGAAGCTAATTGATGCCCTTAACGCACTGCCCAACCAAATAACCAAGATATTGGAAATAGAACCTGAGTGCGAACGAATCGCCAAAAAATATGCATCTTATGATGACGCTTACTTTGTCGGACGTAATCTAGGATTCGCCATTGCGATGGAAGGTGCACTGAAGCTTAAAGAAATTAGCTACATTCATGCCGAAGCCTATCCTGCCTCGGAACTTAAACACGGCCCACTCGCATTGGTAACCGAAAAGACGCCGACGTTTTTCTTATTACCAAACGATGATCTTTTCGATAAGAATCTTTCAACTGCTCAGGAAATTCGTGCTCGTAAAGGGCCTGTTCTCGCAATCACTCACTCACAGGATTCGCGTCATAGTGAAATACATGAATTGTTCAACGATGTCATCGAAGTGCCAAAATCACACGAATGCCTCGACCCAATCCTGATGCTAATCCCATTGCAACTGCTGGCCTATCACATTGCTCTGGCACGCGACTGCGACGTCGATCAACCTCGTAACCTAGCAAAGAGTGTCACTGTGGAGTAGGTATTAGAATCGCGTTATGTCGCTCCGATATTGAGACAAATAACCTCAATACCGGCAATTAGAATCTAGCTATTTATGAGTCCAAGCGTTGCCCAACTAATCTCGCCTGAGTCTTCGTAAATGCTATCACTATCTGAATCAACCTCTATGCGGATCAACGCCTTTGACTAGCCACTACCGAGCACAGTTAGGCGTAACTTCGAGCCATTAGCGCCAGTTATAAGCAACACATCTGTACTCCATTAGAAGGATCTAAGTGATTTCGTCCTTCTTCTTTTTAGCTTTATACAACACAGACCAGACTACTCCTACAAAAATGCAGACTCAATATCTATGTTTGAAATTCGAAATGATCAGGTTTCAAAATTATTCGAAAGAGAACGAGAATAGCCCAGTCATTCATACCTGTTATGATGACGCCAGATACCAATATAATAATATAAACGCTATTTTGGTAACCATTTTTATTACAGCACCTGAATTTTTCAAATGTATCCTGCTATGCATCTGTATTGGTAATTTGATTCAATGAAACAAATATACTTTCTGCCTTTCTTAAGCGAGGTCGTATATAGCATATTTCACTCGCGACGAAATACGTCAATCAACTTCAGCATATTGATGCGCCAAATTCTATTTACGGGTTTTCAGGCATTAGGCTTAGTGAGTTTGATTGCGCTCATGTTAGGTGCAATTATCATCGTAGAAGGCTATACCCTACTTGGTTCTGTTGGACAAACTGAGTGGATATATAAGGTATTGATTTCCGCTCTGGTGAGAGATTTTGGCCCTTTTATTGTTAGCTTTATTATTATTGCTAGATCAGGCACCGCAATTGCAACCGAGCTCGGTAATATGGTTGTGAATAAAGAATACGATACCTTGAGAGTTATGGGTATTTCTCCTATCTCTTATCTAGTCGTTCCAAGAGTGCTTGGCGTTGCGCTATCTCTACTTTTGCTGATAATCTATTTTACAGCAATTGGATTTATTGGCGGTTTTTTGGTCTCTAACGCTTTTCTGTCATTACCCCTGGTCGATTTCGTCAATCATATAGCGAGGGATTTAACCCAGTCAGATTTAATTGCAATGGTAATGAAAGCTGTATTATCGGGCTTCTTTATCGGAGTGATATCTTGCTATTATGGATTAAGCGTTGGACGAACATTTACCGACGTTCCTAAAAAGACGATCAAAGCTGTTGGAGGATGTGTTATTGCTGTTTGTATTATTAATATTATCGGCATAGCAGGCCACTTTCTATTGGAAAGTTATTGATGCGAGTAGTGGCCGATGACCTGTGCTTCACAGGATATAAGGGCAATAGCCTCAAAAATATCAGTTTCAATTTAGAAACTGGCCGTTGCCTTGTTATCTCTGGACTTTCTGGCTCAGGGAAATCGCTATTACTTAGCCTTATTTGTGGCTTAGTGACGGCTAATACAGGATCAGTCAGTTTTGATAAGATGACAATATTGCAAATGAATGATGAACAAAATGCCATATTTAGAAGGAAATTAGGTGTTATATTTCAGCAACCTGCTCTGCTATCTAACCTAACCACTGCACAAAATTTAATGTTACCGCTGACTCAGCATTATCCTTTGTTATCCGATAAAGAAAAAAGTGCCTTAATCTTAAAATGCGGCAAACAGTTTGAATTGCACGATTTCATGGATGATCGAGTAGAAGAGTTAGCGAATGGCAAACAGGCTTTAGCATCATTTGCACGCGCCATTGTATGCGATCCCACTCTGTTAATCTGGGACGCCCCCTTATCAAACATTGACCTACAATGGAGCGCTCAAATCATCACCCATCTAAAGTTCATGAAAGTCAGACAAAAGACCATGATTCTCTTCACCAACACAGACCGGTTAATAGATGAATTAGCAGATATACACTTCCATCTAGTCGATGGTGAATTAAGGCGTGCAAACAGCTAGTCATGCAAGGCAGCTACAAACATATAGATCGAATAGTGCTTACCTTTGTATTGCTCGGCTTTTTATTACTAGTTACTTTTTCTGCGCTCGTGTTAATTAAAAATAAAACGTTCACGAACCGTGTCTATTATGAAACTTCGCTCGAATCGGCCAATGGATTAGCCAGCAACCCACCTATTTTTTTCAAAGGATTTGAAATAGGTCGTTTTGATGATTTTGAATTACTATCTGAGACAAATGAAATCCGTGTGAAATTTTATATCTATGAAGACTACGCCCACAAAATTATAAAATTCGCCGTCATTTCACGAATCGAAAGTGCCCTGCTTGGCATCAGTAATGAATATGAATTATTACTCCCTCATTTAGGCTCTAAGTTACAGACTGAAATCCTACATGAAGGTGACCTGGTACCTTTCATCAGCAGCGATTTAGGCCAAGTGTATGCTCAAAAGGGACAGATAAAACAAAAGTTGAACAGCATCGATTCGGTCTTAAGTAACGTCAATGATGTTCTCGTCAATCTACAGAAAGAAAGTAATTCTGATACCAGTCAGATCTTCATTGTATTACAGAAATTCTCGAAGATTGCCGACTCTTTAGTGACGTTAACTCAAGAAGCTGAAACGAGCCAAATTATTCCTGACGTCAAAAAAATAATTCTTGATTTACAAGCAGTCATTGCCACTTCTGGCGCTACATTTAACAATACAAAAACAACCATAGCTCATGTCGATAGGTTACTTATCAATGCAAACAAGGTAGCCCAGCATGTAGATCAATTACTCATTAATTACGAAGATCCATCTGAAATTATAGCAACCGTAACAGGGAACAAAATTCCTGATACTATTGGTAAAGTTGATAGGAATTTATTTTATCTGGAAGGTGTTTTAAAAGAAATTCACCTGCAACGAGAACAATTGGGCGCCGCGATTATCTCGCTAAACAAGACACTATCCTCACTTGATAAGACACTTGAAGGCGTTAATAATAACCCGCTAATCAAAGATGGTATTGAGAGTGATCAAGGGTCTGGCTTAAGTATTGAGGTCAATGAAAATTAGATTTTTATTAATCGTGTTGCTGCTGATTGGCTGTTCGTCAATCCCAAAGAAAGACTATCGAGTGAATAACTACGATCAGGCCAGCCTTGATTTCATCAAATTGGCTGACAGAAAAAGGCAACAGGAATCTTACAGTGATGCTATCGAGCTATACCTGAAAGCGGAAGTATTGGCTTTAAAAGGCAACAAGCAAAAAACAATCGGCATTAGCAAGCTAAAACGTGCATTAATAGATTTAGTTCAGAATAACTTGCAGTCGGCCCAAACATTAATTAGTGAAGTTGAAGAGTCTAACCAAATTGAAGGGCTTGGGTTGAGTCAGCCTATCAACTTCGTTAAGTCGAAAGTATTAATAGCTGCCGGCGATAAAGATGGTGCCTTTATATTACTGACCAACCTTGAAAACCAGCATCAATCTAACATCGAAAAACATGCATATTATAAGTTCGTAAGATGGTCCTATGACTATCAACAAATTGAGCCTTCTAGCGTACAAAAAATCATCGATTCGCTGACGATTCGATATCAGGAAGGTAACCTTAACAATATTGAAATACTGTCCTTCGTCTATATGGAGCATGCTCGCTGGGCAATGAATCATTCAAAGCTGGAGCAAGGAGAGAAAATCATTCAACAATCAATCGATCACTTTTCACTATTGGAGCTGTCACCAAAAATCGCCAAATCATTCAAGTTTGCATCGGTTTTTTATAGCCGGCATAACAAGCTAGTAAAGTCAGAGTATTACCTCACTGCCTATCAGAAACTAATGGCCGTAAACCTCATTAATTAAAATAAATATTTAGACAATGATTAATTCTATTTGAGTTTTTCATATTGAAACTCAACCTATCAATTGGATTTTAGAAAATATAGCGCTAAAACCCTTTGATGATGTCCATGCTAGATTCTAAAAGCTTTAAACAAATACTCTGCCAATTGGTTTATTTCGAGTGTTAATAAGCATATAACGAATCAAATGGACAATAGAGCCCAATTTATTTCAGTGCATACCACTAAATAGGCTAGAATTGAGCTTCGCACGAGTTTAAGGAGGCTCCTTCGAGAAACACTCCTGAACTATAAAACAATAAACCTTAGGGAATTCTGATGAATCTACACGAATACCAGGCGAAAGAACTTTTCCGTAGCTACGGCATATCGGTTCCGAATGGCAAAGTAGCCTTTTCCGTTCACGAGGCAATTGATGCAGCTAAGTCGCTAAATGGCGATCGAGTCATTGTAAAGGCACAGGTTCATGCCGGTGGTCGCGGCAAAGCTGGTGGTGTCAAACTTGTTGATTCACCCGAAGAGGCAGGTGAATTTGCGCGCGCCATGTTGGGCACGAATCTAGTGACTTTTCAAACAGATGCCAACGGGCAACCGATTAACCGCGTGCTAGTAGAAGAAACCTGCGACATTGCCAACGAGCTTTATTTGGGCGTTGTACTAGATCGCTCACTGCGCCGAGTAGTCATCATGGCATCCACCGAAGGTGGTGTAGAGATTGAAAAAGTAGCCGAAGAGACACCTGAGAAAATCCTTAAAGCAACCATCAACCCAATGACAGGCGTTATGCCTTACCAATGCCGCGAGCTGGCCTTTGGATTAGGTTTGATTGGTGATCAGATAAAACAGTTTTCTAAGTTGCTGACTGGACTGGGGAAATTAGTCATCGATAAGGATATTGCCCTGGTCGAGGTTAACCCATTGGTAATAACTAGTAGCGGTGATTTAATGTGTCTCGATGGCAAGATTAATATCGATAGCAATGCACTCTATCGCCACCCCGATTTAGTCGAGATGCGCGATAAAAGCCAGGAAGATGAGCGCGAAAACCGCGCGGCTGACTGGGACTTAAACTATGTTGCACTCGATGGTGAGATAGGTTGCATGGTAAATGGTGCCGGTCTCGCAATGGCGACCATGGACATCATTCAGCTCAAAGGTGGCTCGCCTGCCAACTTCCTTGACGTCGGTGGTGGTGCAACTAAAGAACGAGTAGCTGAAGCACTTAAAATCATTTTGTCCGATGACAAGGTTAAAGGAATTTTGGTTAATATTTTTGGCGGTATAGTGCGCTGCGACTTAATTGCCGAAGGCATTATCGCGGCCGTTGCCGAAGTGAACATATCTGTTCCCATTGTAGTACGACTTGAAGGTACGAAAGCAACCGAAGGCACCGCCGTATTAAATGCGAGCAATTTAAATCTAATTGCCGCTCAAGACCTGGGTGAAGCTGCAGAGAAAATAGTAGTTGCAGTAGGAGAAGCAAAATGAGCGTTTTAATTAATAAAGACACTAAAGTTATCTGTCAGGGATTTACTGGCAAACAAGGTACTTTTCACAGCGAGCAGGCGATTGCTTACGGCACAAAAATGGTCGGTGGCGTGACGCCCGGTAAAGGTGGACAGACTCATCTTAACCTACCCGTTTTCAATACCGTTCGCGATGCAGTCGAAGCAACTCAGGCAGATGCAACCGTCATTTATGTACCAGCCGCATTTTGTAAGGATTCGATTATCGAAGCCGCTGAATCAGGCATCGCATTGATCGTCTGTATTACCGAAGGCATTCCAACCTTCGATATGCTGGAGGCAAAAATAGCAGTTGAAATGAGTGGCGCTAGGTTAATTGGCCCTAACTGCCCTGGCATTATCACACCGGATGAATGCAAAATTGGCATCATGCCTGGGCCGATGCACATGGCTGGTAAGGTTGGTGTTGTCTCACGTTCTGGCACGTTGACTTATGAATGTGTGAAACAGACCTCTGATTTGAACTATGGCCAAAGCACCTGTATTGGCATAGGTGGTGATCCAATTCCTGGCACCAACTTTATCGATGCACTCACCCTGTTTGAAGCTGACCCTGACACCAAGGCAATTTTGATGGTTGGAGAAATTGGTGGTTCTGCAGAGGAAGAAGCTGCTGAATTCATCATGAGCAATGTCACCAAACCGGTTGTGTCATACATTGCTGGTGTGACTGCCCCCAAAGGCAAGCGCATGGGTCATGCTGGCGCCATCATTGCCGGTGGTAAAGGCACCGCAGCAGACAAGTTCGCTGCATTAGAGAAAGCCGGTGTACACACTGTTCGCTCACCTGCTGAGTTAGGCAAGGGCGTTCAAGAAGCAACTGGTTGGTAAAGCCCATAGGGATTAAGCTATATAGAAAATAGTGTAGGTCGGGTTCGTGGCTTTATTGCCTATCGCTAATTAATTGATCCGACGCACATATCTCGAAAGGTGGGTTACGCAAAGGCGCTAACCCACCTTACTTTTAAACTTAACTAAATTGCCTGCCTCTCATTTTTTCAACATGCTAAAACTCCTCAAATACACCACATTATTATTAATCCTTAGCCTGCTACTCAACGCCTGCTCCAGCCAACCTCTATCGAGAGAAGACGAAATAGCATTAACGATTGATACCGCAATTGAAGCAGCAGAAGATAGAAGTACCAGTGATATGGCGGAGCTAGTCGACGAACGTTATCTTGACCCAAAAGGCCTAAATAAAAGCCAGTTAACCAAGCTAGTTCGACTATATTTTTTCAGGCATAAAAGCATCTATCTATTTAGCAAACTCGGGGAGATTGAATTTCCTGCTAAAAACGAGGCTTTCGTTACATTGCATGTTGCTATGGCAGGCAGTGTTATTTCAGATATAACGGCCCTTTCCAGTTTGCGGGCAAGCATGCATCGATTTGATCTTGAACTGATTAAACATGATCAGTGGCTATTACGATCAGCAACCTGGCACCCAGCAAGCATTGCGGACTTGCAATAAAAAGCGCTCAATAGTGCTTAGGGTCTGTCGGACTTAGGCATCAAATGAATACCTTCGGCTAATAAGGATACACTCGCCTCAACCCCAACTTTTAAGCCATTTCTATTCGCACTATGGCTACTAATTTTAAAGCTCAAGAAGACATCATCATCACCTTCAATCTTAAGACTAACGATCGATGTCTCACCTAGGATCAGTAATTCTTGAACAACGCCATGTATCGGGTTTTCGCGCTCGCCCTGCGATGGCCTGCCGCGTCGATGCATGATGATATGCGCGGGATGAATCACCCAATCTACTGCTGTACCGACTTTGAAGTCCTCGTTTAACTTAAGTTCCAGTTCTAATCCGTACCAAACTATTCGAGATATTCCCAGCTCAGGATAATGGCCTTCAATGACCGCCGAAAAAATATTGGTATGTCCCATTAACCTGGCCACCAGCGCATCGTTCGGCTGGCGCAAGACTTCTGATGGCGAGCCATTTTGTAATGTTTTGCCTTTATGTAACACATAAAGGCGATCGGCGAGCATAGCCGCTTCATCCAGGTCGTGTGTTACCAGTAAAATGGGAATCTTGATATTGCGCCGGAGGATAACTAATTCCTGCTGTAACTTTCGTCGCGTCATCTGGTCGACAGCCGAGAACGGCTCATCAAGCAGTAAGACCTTAGGCTCACGGGCTAACGCTCTTGCCAGTGCTACTCGCTGACGCTGACCTCCAGACAGGTTATCTGGTTGTCGTTGCTCCAATCCCTTAAGATTTACTTGTGCTAACAAGTCTCTCGCTCTGGCCTCACGCAGACCTCGGTCAATATGGCCTAATGCAATTGCCACATTCTGCAAAGCAGTTAAATGGGGAAACAGTGCATAGTCCTGAAAAACAAATCCGATATGCCGATTTTGGGTCGGAACAGAAGTTTGTTGTTGGTGATCGAACCAAAGCTCATCGTCACATTGAATGAATCCTGTCTCAGGCTGGTGCAAGCCCGCAATCGTTCGCAATATGGTTGATTTACCACTACCCGAAGGGCCAACCAGAGCCAGCAGTTCACCCGCTTTACATTCAATGTCGACAGCAAACGGAATGGGGTGCTGTTGAGAAATTTTGAGCCTTATACCGCTGCCAGAACTATTATCATCGAACATAATCCTAACGCACCTGTTGCCGACGTCGATAAGTCAACCGATAAACAAAACCTATTGTCACTAACGAAAAAACCAGCAAAAAAGCAGACATGGTGCCAGCAGTATGATTATCAAAAGCCTGCACTCGATCATAAATCGAAATAGCGATTGTTTTTGTTTCACCTTCAATACTGCCACCTACCATTAACACGACACCAAATTCACCGAGCGTATGTGCAAACGTCAGAGCGAGTGCCGACATTGCCCCCGACCATGCTAACGGTAATTCTATGCGCCACAAAGCCTCAAACCGTGACAAACCACAACACCAGGCTGCTTCGCGAATATTGGTTGGAATTGCCTCGAATGCGCGCTGCATTGGTTGAATCGCAAATGGCAAATTAAAGATCACAGAGGCGATCAGCAGACCATCGAAAGAAAATACAAGATGACGCCCAGTAAGAGAATAATAAAATTCGCCCACTGGTGATGTAGCCCCCATTCCTAACAGCAAATAAAAACCTAATACAGTTGGTGGCAATACCAAAGGTAACGCGATCAATGCTTCGACTAGTGCTTTACCGGCAAACTGACGCCACGCTAACAAGCGCCCAAAGAAAATGGCTATTGGAAACAATATGACGCAAGTCCAGAAAGCTAGCTTTAACGACAAAACTAAGGCAGTAGCATCCATGCTAATTATTTGATCAGGGACGGAATTTCAAATCCGTATTGAGTGAAAATTTTCTGCGCATCAGCACTGACTATAAAACTATAGAGTTGTCTTGAAACCTCACTGGCCCCCTTAAGCAAGACCATACGCTGGCCAATCGGTTGATGGCTGGATTGAGGAATTAGCCTCACTTGATTTGACTTGAAAATAGCCGGAGATATGGCCAATGCATGAGGTACGATGCCCCCTTGACTCGACCCGCTGACTGCGAACTGGGTTGCCTGAGAGGCGTTTTCTCCTTTGATAATAAAGGGTTGAATAGAATGCCAAAGCCCGAATGTTATTAGTGTCTCGCGTGCAGCACGACCATAGGGCGCATGATTGGGGTTGGCAATCGCGAATCGGCTAACCTGCCCTCTGTTGAGCGCCTCACTTAAGCCCAATAAATTATTGCTCAGTTTGATGCTGCTGTTTTTTGGCACAACCATTGAAATACGGCCTTGAGCATAGATGAGACCCGAATCGACCGTCAAATCTCGGGCAACCAACGCATCTACATAAGACTCATTCGCCGACAGGAACATTTCGAACGGCGCGCCCTGAATAATCTGTCGCCGGAAATTGCCCGACGAACCGAAGGTAACTCGCGCAGAATGACCCGTTTTGCGTTTAAATTCGGCTAGCACTTCTGGCAATACAAACTGCAAGCTTGACGCAGCAGCGATTCGAGGCGGTTGCTCGGCCTGAGCAGCCAACGGTAATAACAGCAAGATAAAATAAAGGCCCAACGATTTAATTTGTATCACTTTTTATTCTTCTATCAAACCCTGGATATTAACCACGGCATTGCGATCTAATGCCCACACATCATGTCCGCCACAGATTTCATAGCGAATCACACTGATCGTCACTACTACAAACCAAGCTGCTGCTTTATTTCAGCAAGCTCTGCTTCTAAGTCACTGACTCTTTGTGTTAATTCAGCCATATTTGATCGCGGTGAAGACTCGATAGTTTTACTCTCATGTACATTTTCAACATAGGTACCAACATCGACAGCGCCACAGAATAAATGCATATACTCGGCATCTTTACGCCCGGGTGTGCGGGGTAATTTAACTGCTAGAGAATCACCCTCACGATTGATTAACCCCGATAGCGCTTCGACGACGGCAGCGTTATCTGCAAACTCATGTAAACGTCCACTGTGGGCCCGCAGCTCTCCCGGTGTTTGTGGCCCACGCAGTAAAAGCAAACACACAATCGAATACTGTGCTGCATCAAACTGTAATTCACTATAAGACGTATTACAAAACCGCTGCGTATACTTTTCCACGCCTCGGCTAAAATTTTCTTCGATTCTAACCATGTGGTTATCAGACAGGCAACGAATAGTATGTTGAACCGTACCCTGTGAAAGTGCCGTCACAGGACTGCGCGCCGATTTTTGATTACAGGCATTGGTTAATGCATTCAACGTCAGTGGATACTGGTCTGGTGTGGTGACAGATTTTTCCATCAAACAACCAATAATTCGGGCTTCTTCGGCAGATAGATTCATTGACATTATTTATTCTCATTGTTGAGCGCCATCATACCTTCGTATAAACAGGCTTGATGACGGAATTTTGTTAAGTATCTTAGCCTCTTATTGCAACGAATCAACACATAGCGCCAACCATCGCTCCAAACTCACACTGCGGAATTTTTGTCGATGGATTATAAAATAAAATTTCCGCCTAAAATCTCGGGTACTCGTCTTTAGCGGTACTAATCGTCCTTTTGCAAATGCATCAAGTAGAGCGACTTTAGATAGACAGCCGATACCCAGATTCGATTCAACTGCTCGTTTTATCGCTTCAGTGTGTTGCAGCTCAAGGTTAATTTTAAGCCGTGGTAACAAACCATGCATGGCGCGATCAAATGTTTGCCGCGTGCCCGATCCTTTTTCACGCAGCACCCATTGAGCTTCTAATAAATGTTCGTCGCTTATATTATTAACACTTGCAAGTGGATGATCGGGAGCACAAAAAACAATTAATTCATCGTCTTGCCATGGAATAACATCTAATTCTGGATGGTTTAACTCCCCTTCGATAAGACCAATATCCAGTTCAAAGTTAATCACCTTTCGAGTAATCCCCTCCGTGTTTTCTACTTGTAGCTTTATTTGGGAATCAGGATGTAAACTAGTGTACTTAGCCATCAAGTCAACCGCCAGATAATTACCAATCGTCAATGTCGCGCCTACCTGTAGCAAACCATTTTCTGCCTGCTGCAGGAGTGTTAGCTCTAACTCTTTAGCCTGCGCCAGCAATGCCTCGGCCTGTGGACGCACCAACTTACCCTGGTCATTCAACTGTAATCGTTTTCCAATTCTATCGAACAACTTCATATCGTAGTGTTGCTCTAGCCCCTTCAACGCATTGCTCGCCGCTGATTGCGTCATAAATAACTGGTCTGCTGCTCGACTGATATTACAATGACTCGCAGTGGCCAGGAAAACTTCAAGCTGACGTAGTGTGTATTTCACAACCCTCTCGTATATTCATAAAAAATATTAACCATATTAATTTAACCTGTTTTACAGATATAGTAAATCTACAGTAAAATTTAGTTATTAAACCATGAGGGAAAAACGATGAAGACATTCAACACCGAAAAAATTACCGGTGTTCATCATTGGAATGAGAACCTGTTTAGTTTCACCACTACCCGTGATCCTGGATTTCGCTTCAAGAATGGTCATTTCATCATGATTGGCTTACAACAGGAATCAGGCCCTTTGATGCGCGCCTACAGCATCGCTAGCGCAAATCATGAAGAAGAAATGGAATTTTTCAGCATTAAAGTGACTGATGGACCATTAACATCAAAACTGCAAAATCTAGCCATTGGCGATAAAATCCTGGTTAGTCAAAAACCAACGGGCACTCTATTAACTGAAGGCTTATTGCCGGGCAAAAACCTTTACTTGCTCAGCACCGGCACCGGCCTTGCGCCTTTTATAAGCATAATAAAAGACCCAGAAGTGTATGAAAATTTTGATCGGATTATCCTAACTCACTGCGTACGTTGGAAATCAGAGCTAGCCTACCAGCACCTGATAGAAAACGAGTTGCCTAATAACCCCTATTTTGGTGATAGTGTGCGCGAAAAGCTGCTTTATTACCCCACCGTTACGCGTGAACCCTATCGAAACAATGGGCGATTAACAGAGTTGATGAAATCGGGAAAATTGTTTCTAGACTTAGGACTCCCTAAGCCGAATATTGATGATGACCGATTCATGATTTGTGGCGGCCCTGCAATGCTGAAGGATTTAACTGTTATGCTCAATAGCCATGGCTTTGTTGAAACTCGACAGGGCGTTCTCGGTCAGTTTGTCACGGAGCGTGCTTTTGTTGAGTCATAAAACTAATTTCATATCATAAGGGCTCACTTAAAACTAGATTCGGTGTCTAACAGAAACAAAGAGATACGATTTTTCTACCCAACCTAAACTGGATCGACAGGAACCCCAAATTTAGATTTGTACGATTAATCGATACTAAGGAGTAGATTTGCCGGATTTTCACCATTATTTCCGCTTGACCAGCGTCGGTTCAGGGGGCTTGGTACGCGTTCAAGATTCAGGTTCTAATGGCGGCTTCCAGATAGCTGCCGTTCAGGAACAGGATTGAATAGGCAGCTCACGGCACTTAGTACGCGTTCGAGATTCAGATTCTAATGGCAGCTTCCAGATAGCAGTCATTAATTTCTGTCCTTGCAATAAGGGCTTTCGGCACAATCCCAGTCATTGGGATAGATGCGAATTTATCCGAAAAAAGACATAAGCGTAATCCCTGCAGATTGGATTCAGATATATCGAACTCTCAGAATTCTTTATAGTTATCACATGTCTTTGTAAACAAATTGGCAGCCTTGGTTTCCAAGTCGAGAGTAAACCTGACCAGATTCTATGTCGTGTTTGCCCCAAACAGCAAAAAACGTGTAGAAGTGACGCCGGCCAAACGAGGCAAAGGCTTTACCCAACAAGGAAACAAAGATAAAACACCAGAACAACAGCTCAAGGCCATGACTTGGGCGCACCAAAAGTAGGCCCCATGAGGGGACGCCTGAAGCGCGTATTCAATATCGAAGTGTTGATCTGTCCGAAATGCGGCGGTGAAGCCAAGGTGATTGCCTGCATAGAAAATCAGGCTGTCTGTTCTGGTCAGCTCTTACAGGACAAGGGAGTCTTGCCACCACCGCCGGAATTGCGTCCTGTAGCACGGGCTTCGCCGCAAGTAGACTGGTTTGAATACCCCCCTTTCTTCAGGACATATCTGCGGTTTCATTCTTTCTTGATTGACTTCGCCTTTGGGTAGAGAAATCAGGATTAGACACGTTGAACTTGTTCACCATTCCCGATAGCTTTTCGCCAAGTTTGGTAATGTCTTCACCAACCACGACGGCCGCCTCGCTAACTTCAAACGATTGAGAAAAATTCTCATCAAGACCTTCATATTGCTGATTTACTTCCTCGAAATTCTGTCTTTGGTGATTGACGGCATGGGTGATTCCATCGACTTGATCAGCAATAAGAACCATAGCCTGTCTAACTGAACTTAGTTGATCCGTGACACTGCTCATTAGATCTGAGCTGTTTACGGCGTTAGTTTTACCGACTTCTATGCTCTGAACCACCTTATTAGTACCGTTTTGCAAGGCATCTACCATTTCATTTACTTCTTCTGTGGATTGTCGCGTTTTCGAGGCCAGGCTGCGGACTTCGTCAGCCACGACAGCAAACCCTCTGCCGGCCTCGCCCGCTCGCGCAGCTTCAATAGCGGCATTCAAGGCCAATAGATTGGTTTGCTCAGCGATCCCATTAATAACGCCAACAACAGACGTTATCCTGTCGTTATCTTTTTGTAAAACGCCCAACGCCTCGACGGCGTCATTCATGTTATTAACTAGCTGACTTATTGTGATTGCTGCGTTGCTGACAAGCTCACTACTTTCATCGACTGTTTTGTTACCAGCAGCAGTCGCTTTATTTATTTCGTCTAATTGGGAAACCACAGTCTCGGAAGACTGATTGGTTTCTGACAATGACTGCTTTACCTTGTCAGTTCGCTCTTTCTGTGTAGTGCTAGATTCTACCAGGCTGTCTATGACATCACCCTGATCCTGAGCAATAGGAACTAGTCGCACAATTGAGCCGAGTAGCGATGAAAATGTAGCGTCTAAAAACTCAACAAACTGATTAAACTCCATCGCCAATTTTGACAATTCATCATTACCCGATACAGGCAATCGTTTAGTCAGGTCTCCTTCCCCCTTGGCAAGATCAGAAAAAAGCTCGGTGATCGTATTCAGCGGGCGAGTAATAATCACCGCTATGAACCACCCTACCAGGGCTCCTATGACGGTTGCTACGCAAGTAAATAGAATACCATTAAAAATAATGGAGTCAGATAAGGCATCCACGGCCTCAAAGGCTTCAGCTCTATCGATTTCACTCATAATCACCCAATTAAGGCCCTTGATTTTGAGCGGTTTATAGGCAGATAATACGGCGACGCCTCGATAGTCATCAAAGATGTCAAAACCTTCATTACCGGACAACGCCCTTTCGGTGCCGATAGTCTTAACGGGTTGCAAACCAATACTGGTTTCCTTGCTGTCGAGCTCACCCAACAATTTTTTTGACAGGCCAATATCAGTCATTAGTTCCAGGTAGGCGGCCTTGTCTTCTATCAAAAAACGGCCGTCACTGCGCATATTAAAATCATCACCAACTATATAAGTTTCTCCGCTATTGCCTAGGCCGTTTTCCTGCCATTGGCGGGCGTGGGTCATGATCGCATTGATGCGATCTATCGGCATTTGAAAAATAAGAACCCCTATCATTCTGCCATCATCATAAATCGGTGAAGACATAAACGATGCAGGCGCATTATATGACGGCAGATAAGGTGAAAAATCGGTCAAAAAGGTCTGATCAGGGTTCGTTGCGGTCAGAGCTTGTTTAAATGCTAAAGCGATACCAGAATTTGCATATGGCCCTGTTTTTAATGACGTTGCAAAATCTAGTTCTTTGAAAACCGAATAAACAATGTGACCGCTAACGGCGTCGACTAAAAAAATGTCATAGAAGCCAAATTGTTTTTGAAAATGATTTATAGCTGGGTGGTATTTTTCATGCAGGTTATCGTATTTCGTGCCAGTATTGGCACTCACTAATCGATCTTTTTCGCCCAGCTGGGATGGATTATTGGCGATGTAGGTGGTCTGCATAATTGATGCGGCATTCGATATGTTGCTCAACAAGACTTCAGGATTTGCCGTGCCACCATCGTTAAGACCTTTGAAGTTGGCATTGAATTGACCAACATAGTAATCATTCAAATGATCGGCAGATAAATCACTGTCTTGACTCACGAGCTCATTAAACGCTGGGATGAACCCATTCATTGCATCGATGATCATTATGTCATCAGAGTACGTTATTATTTGATCCGAAATCGTCTTGAAATAGCTTTCAATTTGTCCGCTAGTACTGTTTCGTATGGCTATTAAGCGGTTTTTTGCAGACTCTTCTAACGCAACCGTCGAATCCAGTATTGCCGAACGGCTAACGCTAACACTAATGATGAGAGCAGTAATCATCGTGAGAAAAATCGAAAGCGAAATTAAACGAGCTTTAATTGTGAATGTAAACATAGCTTAGGTTTCAGGCCTCTTCGTTGTGGAATAATCTAGACTAAGTATTTATTAACGGCCAAAAACATAGTTTATTTAATTTTTTTTGTTACTCGTTTGTAGCGCAAGTCGAGCGCAATAGAAATTCTCAACCTAAGTATCAGTATCAGTGTCAGTATTCAGTATCAGTGTCAAGATTCAATCTCAAACGTATGCTCGCCAGACCAGCAGTTTCAGAGGTGCCTTAATGATAATAAATCCAAATATGAAATGCAAATTTTAACCCTAGTCTAATTTTCAATAAATGGATCTTCATGGTGTAGAACTCATCTCTAGTAACTTGATTTAATCGTCTTCAGAAAAAGCAAAGCGATTTTGAATCATATTCCAGACTAATCGAAATAAATAAAATGTGTCAAATTCGATTTTTTATAAAGCGGCTAAAGGATTTTATAAGTATTTGTTGCACCGAAATAGAGCGCGCCGATTTATTCCAGCATGCTATCGGTGCGTCATTGATAATTTTTCGTCATATACGAGCACCGGATCTTCGCCCCCGTACTTCCTGTCCAGTGACAGCCTCAACTGCAAGAATTTTGGGTTCGCGTCTTGCCTTTTGCCTTGAGTCAGTTATTTTCTAAAATATTTATTTCCGTTTAAAGTCGGCTCTGGGGACCTTGCTGACTTACCGGATTAATTCTTGAATGACCGCTATTCGATGGCAAATCCAGTTTTAACGATTTTCAACCTGGTTTTTAATTCCTAAAATCTAATTCAGTTTGTGTCCCTACGCATATTGGCTTAGGTCGAAATTTATAGGGTTTAGATTTTTTTTATTTAGACCCGGTTTTGCCCGCTTAGTCTTTGACGATATAGACATTGATCGTCCCTATGTCACACTTCATCGTTCGCTATATTTTCGCTTTCTACTGCAACAAAAGTAATCACAGTGAAAGACTTCAATTTAATCTCAATGTGGCGCAAAACCTCTAAAAATAAGAGCAAGGTTAATTAGTGCAAAGAACATTGCTGATTTATACTATACCTATTTATCAAACTGTCGCCTCAATGATATCCAAGCACCGACTACAACAGGCCGCCGATAAAGGTATTATCAAAAATGATCAGATTGAACCGTTATTGGAATTTCTTTCAGATCGCAACTCCAATACATCGGCACAACAGGAAGAACCCTTAAAATTTATCCGTAGCTTTGGCGACGTCTTCATAACACTCGGTATTGGCATACTAGCGTATGCAATCAGCATGCTGGGGCTTTCTCAGTACGAATTTTTGATACCGGTAGCAGGTTTTATTCTGATAGCCGAATGGCTGGTCCGAGTTCGTAAATTGTCCTTGCCAGGCATGGCTATTCTAATCTCAATTCTATTTTTTATGTATCGCGCCATTAACATTGATAGTGAACAGTCAGCTATTTGGACTTCTGCCCTAATCGCAGCTACTAGCCTGGCATTTTATGTTCGCTACAAAATGCCGTTTAGCCTGCTAACGCTTGCAGGCGCATTGATAGCGATTGCCATCATCATGATAGGGGCACGAGTATTATCCGACCCCATTATTTTTTCAGTTTTAGGATTGGCCGTATTTTCAGCAGCGATGCTTTTCGACAGTCAAGATACTAAACGCGAAACCCACCTCAGTGATAGTGCATTCTGGCTGCACCTGATCGCCTCCCCTTTGATTGTGCATGGTGTCATGCTGGCAATGCTACTGGGTGATAATTCCTGGGTTCAGGTGGTTGGCAAAGAAGTTGTTATCGTTTTCTTTTTTATAGGATTTCTATTACTGGCATTACTGCTAGATCGTCGTGCAATGCTAATTTCAACCCAAATATACATGGTCTATGCGCTTACCCAACTCGTACAGGGGCAATTCAATAGTAGCCAGAACTTGATGATCTATATATTAATGGGTCTGGGACTGGTCATCATATTCTTCGGCACTTTCTGGTACAAAACCCGACGTTTTATTTTTGGCTTTTTGTCCGGTAGTACCCTTAGTCGCCACTTACCTGATTTAATGCTTCAGGATAACAAACACTGAGCACTGCCTTTTGATAACTACTCAGGTCTTCCTACACTGCAACTCCATCACAAAAGGCTGACGATAATCAACTGAACAGCAAACCACTGAACTAGTAATAGTCTTTCGTCTAAAATCACAACGCAGTTTTCCGATTCGCTGGTTGATCGTGTCATTTCTTACTACATTGATGCGGTTCGTGCCTCACCCATCTTACGTGACTGCGGAAGCCTTAAATATCAGCAGATTAAGTGGTTATTAGGTGGCTTTTTTCACTCATTAAAGCAGAAAAGATCCAAAACGCATCCAAATATAATTACGGTTCAATATGTCAGAAAAATCATGCAGGCGGTCTATACTCAAATGGTAAATAATTACTACAAATTGATGAAGGTAAATTGATGTCAGAAAATAGCACACTGCTAATTGTCGATGACAGTAAGGTCTCGCAGATGATGATTTCAAGGATTATCAAAATTAAGAGGCCTGACTGGAATCAAATTGGGGCTGAAAACGGTGATAAAGCCCTCGAAGCCTCCGAGGAAAATGACATTGATTTTTATTCAATTGATTTAAATATGCCTGGAATAGACGGTCTAGAGGTGATCAGACAACCTCAGCATAAGTTGCCGGATTCAAGAATAGCCTTAGTGACAGCCAATATACAGGACGCCATAAAAGAAGAGGCCCATCAATTAGGCGCTACTTGCATACACAAACCGGTTAACGAAGCCAGTATAGGCCAGATGCTGGAATATTTTGGTGGATAGCACTTTTCAACTCAGTGATCTAGAGACCAATTTACTCGCTGAATTGTTCAATATTGGCGTTGGCAAAGCAGCCGATTCTTTGAGTAAGGTTGTCAACCAGGAAGTCAAATTATCCGTACCCGTAGTAGAAATTAAAACTATTAAAATTATGGCTGAATATCTTGGTGGCAATACTGAAATATGCAGTGTCAGTCAGGATATGCGAGGCAATTTCGATGCGCGTTCCATGTTGATGTTTCATGAAGAAAACAGTATGGACGTCGTCAGGCAACTCATGGGAAGCAATCTACCAGACGAAATGGTTGCAGAGATGCAGGAAGAGGCATTAATCGAAATTGGAAATATTGTTCTCAATGCCTGTATCGGTGCCATCGCCTCTTCTCTTGAGCAGGAGTTTGAGGTGGACCTGCCAATATTTCAGCAAGGAAAACCTTTAGAGTTACTACCACCATCGACAACACCAGAAGACTCTAGTGTACTTTTAATTCGAATTAATATGGAATTAACCGACTGTGCAATAAAGGGTTATCTAGCATTCCTGCTCGAGCCAAAATCACAGAAAAACCTGCATGATAGCTTGAAAGTCATGCTAGAAAAGTTTAGCTGATAAACTTTGGTAGCCATGACGATGGAGTCGCTAAACTACGAATTGCTATTAAGTACAGTTAACGAATCAGATCTCGGCATTATCATGTTGGATGAAAGTTTAAATGTCGTGCTTTGGAATAACTGGATGGTTGACCGATCCGGCAAAACTGCTGCCGAAGCAATGAATCGTTCTTTATTGCAAGTGTGCCCTGAAGTAAGTGGTTCTAGGGTAAACGAAGCGATTATTAATACCCATCAAACAGGTCAACCCGCCGTTATTTCAAATGTTCTTAACCGCACACCTTTTAATCTCTACCCGAAAAAACCACTCATTCAAAATATTCCTGCAACCCAAACCCCAATTCAGCAAGCGGTTAAGATTATTCGTCTGGCAACTAAAGGAGAATCACAATATTGCCTGATTCAGATCACCGACGTCAGCGCGTCTGTCAATCGTGAAAATTCGTTGGGGCAACAAATCAAGGATAGGAAGAAAGCAGAGCAAGTATTATCCGATGAGCGCGCATTATTCATCGCTGGACCAACAGTCGTATTAACCTGGACGGTAAACCCTGAGCCTAGAATCAATTATATATCACCCAATATAGAGTTAATGCTCGGTTATACAGAAAAACAATTTACTCGGTCCGAAATAGCATTTATAGATTTAATACACCCTGCCGACGCTCAGCAATACCTTCAAGAGATCAAAACCTATAGTAATAATTATAGTCACTACTTCGAACAGGAGTTTCGCCTCATTGATGCCACTGGTGAATATCGTTGGCTCTACAATCTAACCACCATTAACCGGGACGCCTCAGGCAATGTGTCCAGATACTTAGGTTACCTACTAGATATAACTGAACGTAAAAAATATCAAAGCATGGTTGAACACCAGGCCTATTATGATGAGCTTACTGGACTACCTAATCGCCGAATGTTTATCAATAGACTCGATCAGGAACTGGACAAAGCAAAAAGGCACCAATACAAAGGAGCCTTATTCTTTATTGACATAGACAGGTTTAAAAGCATTAACGATTCGCTCGGCCATGAGGTTGGTGATTTATTATTAAAACAAGTGGCTGATCGACTTAAAGGTTGCATTCGACTGGAAGACACAGCTGCCAGGCTTGGTGGCGATGAGTTTGTGGTGATATTGTCAGATCCTGGCGGCGATGGTGATGATGAAATTATTAAGAATGCCCTAACTGTCGCCAACAAAATCCGCTGCTCGATTGGCAAAAAATTTGAGTTGAATGGAAACGAAGTACATTCGACTCCGAGCATAGGCATCGTCATATTTCCAGATCAAGGTAATAGCCATGCAGAAAAACTGATACGGTTTGCAGACACGGCGATGTACAAAGCAAAAAGTGAAGGCCGGAATGAAATTTGTTTTTTTGACCCCGAAATGCAAAGTCGAGTAGATAATCGCCTGGTACTCGAAAAGTCTTTGCGCAGTGCAATCGATAACGAAGAGTTCACTCTCAATTTTCAACCTTTGTTTGATCATCAACATAGTATTATTAGTGCAGAGGCACTCATACGTTGGCAACATCCGCAAGACGGCTGGATTTCCCCAGCTGACTTTATACCCCTTGCGGAAGAAACCGGTTTAATCCTATATATAGGTGAGTGGGTATTAAGAGAAAGCTGCCGTCAACTTAAACACTGGGAATTAGCCAATAATATTCACCTATCTAGAATCGCAGTCAATGTCAGTCCAAAGCAGTTTCGTCAATCTGGATTTGTGGCCCAGGTACAACAGATCCTGGCTGAATTTAGGGTGCAACCAGAAAGGCTGATAATTGAATTAACAGAAGGTATTGTGATTGCAGATGTCGACGATACCATTAAAAAAATGAATGCTCTACAGTCTTTGGGAATTCGTATAGCGATCGATGATTTTGGAACCGGGTATTCATCACTCACCTGCCTAAATACATTGCCCATCAACGTATTAAAAATAGATCAGTCGTTTGTTAAAGATATCACCAACAATAACAATACCGCCATTGTTGGAACGATTATTTCGATGGCAAAGCATTTAGGCCTAAAAGTCATAGCCGAAGGAGTTGAAACAGAAGGTGAATTAAAATACCTTACGTCAGCCGGTTGCAATATGTTTCAGGGATATTTATTCAGCAAACCTTTAAACGCTGACTTATTTGCAAAATTCCACCTCGCTATTAGCGAAGAAAGAAAAACTGCCTCACTATGCTAATTAACTGGCATCAATATTGAGTTAGTTAAACTCATAAGCACGCCCCCTAAAAATCAATAAATCGCAGGCAAAGTATCTCAGAATTCACAATGAGTGAGTAACTGTCGAAAATCGTATGGACTCACTTAAAACTGGATTTGAACTAAAAACTAAATATTATTTTTAGCTTTGCCATGCATTGGTAGATTTCTTGTAAAGGCTACAATTGGGTTTTCAAATCCTCTCATAAATTTTTATACCAAGGCCCAGCATGCGGCAAAAAAAAGTAATTTCAGATGCTATCAGGAGCTATTCGCAGGAACCCAGCCCAAATCAGATTTGTGAAGTTAAAACTAAATTTGCGGTTGAAGTCATTCCGGAAATTATTGTGCATCTTCCCGATCGCTCCAAAAGATGCGGTTGATTAATTTATTGCAATGGCTGCTTTGTTCAAAAAGGACTAAACTGCTCTCCCGGTAGTGGGTGCCATCTTTGAGCCCATTGAAATAAATACTCACCGTGCTGTCTTTTATATGGCGGGGTATTTTGCCTCGCCTCAATATAGGAGAAGCATCATGGCCCAACCAAGCCAACCCATCAGTCCATTACGCCTACGCATGAT
>CAXMOZ010000222.1:0-81347 GCA_964195315.1 uncultured Acidimicrobiia bacterium
CTGGAACATGTACCAGCATGGCGCCTGATACCTGTAATATGCCGGTACCGTCTCCGGGAGGCCCCGTACCTACGCCAACACCCTACGTCAATATTGGGATGACGAATCAATGTATGCCGGCAACTTGCTCTAAGAAAGTAAAGGTGCTTAATATGGCTGTTGTATCACTTAGTAGTCAGATTACTATGTCATCCGGTAATGAACCCGGATGCATGCCCGGCGGTGTTGCTTCAGGCATGATTAAGGGTCCGGTATCGTTTGCCAAGGGTAGTGCCAAAATCATGATGGAAGGCCAACCGCCTGTCTTTCATACTTGCCCGACTAAACACAATGGTGCTAGCCCCAATACAGCGGGTAATCAGGGTGTGCCCTCACAGTCTAAAGTCTTGGTGGGTGGTTGAACTTTTCACCAAAGGATCACCACTGCAGATAGATCTGCAGTGGCACCACAAGCTACTTACTAAGTACAATTTTTAGGACCTTATAGGTTTAAATCGACTTAAAGTCACAAATTGGGAACATATAAATACCTTTACACACTACTCACTATGTTACATTATTAGGACACAACTACTATTTATAGCGTTAAGGTCCTATTTTTGAAACTTATATGAGCATGGAATCGAAATCCCCCGCAGCAATTGCACAAACGCTCGGCGAACGCCTCAAGCAAGCCAGGCTGAATGCCGATATGACTCAGATTGAAGTTGCCGAGCAGGCTGGCATTAGCCGTAAAGCGGTGCTAACTGCCGAGAAGGGTAAAGTCCAACTCGAGACCCTGATTGCGATTATGCAAGCATTGCAATTGACTAACCAGTTAGACAACTTCCTGCCCACTCAAGACATCTCCCCCATTCAACTAGCAAAATTGCAAGGCCGTAAACGACGACGTGCCTCCGGATCAAAGTCATCCGGTGGGCAGGATTCATCTGAATGGTAAGCCAGGTTGTCAATGTCAATTATGCTGAGCGTGTCATCGGCGCTGTCAGCTTTGATACCGAAACAGGATTGGGTGCATTTGAATATAGCCCTGGTTTCATTGACAGCGGCATCGAGCTTTCGCCGATTAAAATGCCATTATCGAGGCAAATTTATTCATTTCCCGAAGCAGGATATGAAACATT
Organism: uncultured Acidimicrobiia bacterium; assembly: GCA_964195315.1. Taxonomy (GTDB): domain Bacteria; phylum Pseudomonadota; class Gammaproteobacteria. Next base: position 1,125 of record CAXMOZ010000222.1, read on the forward strand.
CAAGGGACTACCTGGATTAGTTGCCGATTCGTTACCGGATGACTTTGGCAATGCAGTGTTAAATGCCTGGGTTGCGGCCAAGGGCCAATCGCCGAATGAGATTACGCCCCTTCAGCGATTGCAATACATCGGTCAACGTGGAATGGGAGCGTTGGAATACTCACCTGCTACTCGGTTAAAGGGATTGAACGCTTCTGAGAAAATAGAAATTTCATCATTGGTATCAATAGCGCAAGAAATTCTCGATAGTCGGCAAACATTTTCGTTAACCCTCGATCATCCGGGTGAGGCAGATCGAGAAGCCATGTTATCCCTGTTGTCTGTTGGTATGAGTGCCGGTGGTGCCCGCCCTAAAGCGGTTTTGGCATTTAATGATGACTTTACTCAAGTTCGCAGCGGTCAAGTGAACGCAGCCAAAGGATTCACCCACCACATCATGAAGTTCGATGGTGTTAGTGAGCACCGACAAGGTCAGGAAACCTTTGGCGACCCTCAGGGTTACGGTGCTATGGAATATGTCTATTACCTCATGGCGACACAATGTGGGATTAATATGATGCCGACTCGACTTTTAGATGAAGGCAGTCGTCGACACTTTGTAACCCAGCGTTTTGACCGATTGGGAAATGATAAGGTGCATGTGCAAACACTGAATGGTTTAGCGCATGTTGATTACAAACGCCCCGGCTCATACTCCTATGCAGAAGTGTTCGCTATCGCAAGACAACTGCGAGTGCCCGCCAAAGATGCGGAAGAATTATTGAGGAGACTAGTATTTAATATTGTCGCAAGAAATCACGATGATCATTCGAAAAACTTTTCGTTCTTGATAGTGGACAAACAATGGAGGCTTAGCCCAGCCTATGATCTAGCCTATAGCTATAAGCCTGGTAGCCAATGGGTGAACAGTCACTGGATGAGTTTGAATGGCAAGAGAGACGGCTTCAGTCGTGAAGACTTTTACTCGTTAGAGACATTAATACCGAGTTTTTCGAGAAATAAAATTAATCGGGTGATCGATAAAACGATAGATCTCGTTTCGCAATGGTCGAAGCTGGCGGCGGCGCAGGATGTGCCAAAATCACTGTTAAAAGAAATAGCATCTAATCTACGATTAAAACTTTAGAGCGTCGGTAAGGTTGGGTTTGAACTACCAGAGAGACTCTGAATGAGTCATGGTTGATTTATACTGACTGAAATCCAACCAAATTTATTCAGAGGTTCCCTGGAGCAAATCTCTATTTCGACAATTCTTTTAATAGCTCATCGGTAACATTAACGGCGTCATCGGCATAAGCAACGCCTTCGGTGAAGATAAAGTCGTATCCATTTTTCTTGCCAAACTCACGAATTACAGCAGAAATTGATTGTTGGATTTCCTGAAGCAATGCGCGCCGACGTGATTGTAAATCTTCCTGTAACGATTTTTGATCGAATTGAAACTTACGTTTGCCTTGAATAATTTCGTCTTCGGCTTTTTTCTTTTGCTCAGCGCTCATAATCGCGCCATCGGTTTGGTATTTACTTTCAAGCCCTTGTATTTTTTTCCCCATCGCTCTTAGGTCTGTTTCTCTCTGTTGAAATTCTTCCTTGAGCACCTTTGAGGCCGCTTGCGACTGTGGTGATTTTTCGATAATGATTGCAGGGTTAATAAATGCCAGCTTACCTGCAGCACTCGCACCTAATGTCACGCAACTTAAAACTAAGGCGGTTAGTAATTTTTGTTTGATAGTCATGTTTCTTCTCTCTTGTTATTGGCCAATTATGGCTTCCTGTTTTTTTAATCGATCGTTGAGCAAACTTTCTAGGCCTTCTGCGTCCTTGTATAGCTTCTCTACTTTTTCTACTGAATAAGGGTTACCCACTTTACTGACACCACTTGTTTTTTGTTCGCCAGCTGAGCCTACCACTACTGCCTCTACTTCAGGTTTAATATTGACAGCCTGAATGACATTTTGGTTAGGATCGTAACCTTTCACTGTATATTCTATCCCTTCGGCAGGCGGGCTGCTACTAAACTGCAAACTACCATCACTGTCAGTCCATTTGTAGATCTGATTACTGCCACTAGTTGATTCTGAAATATTAGTAAGGCCTTTCAGGTCATCAATCCCCGGAAGATTATCGCCAAATAAATGAGCGAATGATAGTTCTGGAAATTTTATATCTGAAAAGCTCATCAAGGTCTTTCCGTCTTGGCCCTTCAAAAACGTGAAAGGCAATAACAGTCCTGCAACTAAAACAAAAAGTGATAATTTAACAAATAATTTCATGTCGAATTCCTGTTAGAAGAGATGCTCAATTGAGTATAGCCATCTAACTGGATATTTCTGTCAATCCGTTCATATAAGGTTGCAACACCTCAGGCACTTTTATACTGCCATCAGCCTGCTGATAGTTTTCCATCACCGCAATCAGCGTTCTACCGACCGCAAGACCTGAACCATTTAAGGTATGAACCAGTTCAGGCTTTCCAGTTTCAGGATTACGCCAGCGAGCTTTCATTCGCCTTGCCTGAAAATCGAGCATGTTACTACAAGAAGAAATTTCTCGATAGGCATCCTGCCCTGGCAACCAAACTTCCAGGTCGTAGGTTTTGGTCGCTGAAAAACCCAGGTCACCACCACATAGAATTACTTTTCGATATGGTAATTCAAGTAGTTTCAAAATAGTTTCAGCATGGCCAGTCAACTCTTCTAGTGCTTGCATTGAGTCTTCTGGTTTCACAATTTGCACCATTTCTACTTTTTCGAATTGGTGTTGGCGAATCATGCCTCTCGTATCTCGACCATATGACCCAGCCTCTGATCGAAAACAAGGTGTATGCGCGACATATTTAAGTGGCAAATCGTCCGCATCTAATATCGTATCGCTAACCAAATTGGTCACCGGCACTTCAGCCGTTGGGATTAAGTAAAGATTATGACTGGCCGATTTCACATGAAATAAATCTTCCTTAAATTTAGGTAACTGTCCTGTTCCCGTTAGTGTCGCTTCATTCACCAGATAAGGCACATAAGCTTCGGTGTAACCATGTTGCAGGCTGTGCTGGTTAACCATTAACTGAATTAGGGCGCGGTGCATCGTTGCAAGACTACCCGTCATGGTTGCAAAGCGAGCACCCGCTAACTTGGCGGCACGTTCGAAATCGAGGCCTTTGAGTTGATTGCCAAGATCGATGTGATCCTTAGGCTCAAAATTAAAATTTGGCTTTTCTCCCCAAACTAAAACTTCCTCATTATCATCTTCGGTCACACCTGCGGGCACTGAGTCGTCGGCTATGTTGGGCATATCAAGCAACAGCGTTTCGAGCTGGGCTTGCAACGCATCCAGATCAGTTTCGGCCTGCTTGAGTTGTGAGCCTAGTTCGTCCACCGCTGCCAATAAGGGGGCTATGTCCTCTCCTTGAGATTTTGCCTTGCCGATGGCTTTGGACTGAGTGTTTCGATCACTTTGTAATGACTGAGTGCTCATTTGAAGTGACTTGCGTTTATCTTCGAGTTGATTAAATAACTCGGCATTAAACTCATATTTTTTTATGCGGAGCTTTTCGACAACGCTGTTAAGGTCAGTTCGTAGTAATTTTGGGTCTAACATTTAGTCTCTCTCATACTCATTTCTTTAAATAGAATTTTTTTCTTTAAATAAAAATAGAATTATCGCCTATCGACATCTCTAAAAATATTGTTTAGCGGCGAATATCCCTGCCCATACACCTAGCACACTCAAAACGACACTGAAAAGACTATAAGTAACGGCCTTTAAAATGGCACCATTGTCGATTAAATAGACGGTATCGAGTGCAAAGGTTGAAAACGTCGTGAATGCACCCAGAAAACCGACGATCAAACCTAGTCTAACTTCGTTGCTGACGTTCAAGCGATCAGCCAACAGAATGGTCAAAAAACCAATCACAATGGAGCCGATAACATTCACCGTTAATGTGCCATAAGGAAAGCCATCGCCTAACCAACGATTGGTCGATGTGGAAACCCAGTAGCGGAAAACTGCTCCGAGAGACCCTCCAAAAGCAATCGCAAAGTAGATAGACATGTCAGCTTTAATTTCAGATATAGGCAAAAATACGATATTGTACTCATCATTACGAAAGATGCACCCAGCTTGCGGTTTTTAAATGCAATGCTTTACCAGGAAATCAACCACTTTGCAGCCAAATCAAACCTCCACTATCAGCCTACAGATAAAAAAAATGGGCCTAGAACTCGGGTTTCAACAGGTGGGCATTACCGATACTCAACTTGATTCCGAGCACAAACATTACAATGAGTGGATTGAACGCAATTATCATGGCGAGATGAGTTACATGGAACGTAACATCGATAAGCGTTTTTACCCTGATCGACTGGTGCCCGATACTTTGTCGGTGATCTGCGTGAGGCTCGATTACTACAAAAACGAAGGCAGCTGGCCTATCGACTTACTCAATCAATCTGATTTGGCCTATGTCTCACGCTATGCACTCGGGCGCGACTATCACAAGCTGATACGAAAACGCCTGCAACATTTTGCTAGCCAAATATCGGAACTTGTTGGCGATATGGGTTATCGCGTTTTCACCGACAGTGCGCCGGTGATGGAAAAAGCACTGGCCTCGAAGGCCGGCATTGGGTGGCAGGGAAAACATTCGAATATACTCAACAAAGATAACGGGTCCTGGTTTTTTCTCGGAGAAATTTTCACTAATCTGACGCTTGAAAACGATTCACCTGTAGGGAATCACTGTGGCAGCTGCACCAGTTGCATCGATGTTTGCCCAACCAAAGCAATTGTTGCACCTTATGTTGTCGATGCCAGGCGTTGTATTTCATATCTAACCATTGAACATAAATCAGCCATTCCCATTGAGTTTCGAGAGGCTATTGGCAACCGTATTTATGGCTGTGATGATTGTCAACTTTTTTGCCCCTGGAATAGATATGCCAAACTATCAACGGAGGATGATTTCAATCCACGTCATGGACTGGATAATACTTCTCTGCTCGATTGCTTTAGCTGGACAAAGGGTGACTTCGATACCAGGACGTTAGGATCAGCCATTCGTCGTATTGGCTATCAAAGCTGGGTACGAAACATTGTTATTGCGCTTGGAAATGCCAATTACGACCCACATATAATAGCTTGCCTGAAATCTGCTTATGCAAAACATAATGGTTTCATACAGGAGCACATTGATTGGGCCATTAATCAACAACAGAGTAAGCAACAATGAAACAATGGCAAGACTTTACACAGACTCAGCCCGGCGCGCTTTCAACGCACAACTTTATCGCAGACGCGGACGACTTTGGTTTAATTTTAGTCACCGGCGACGATGCGCAGAGTTTTTTGCAAAATCAATTAAGCAACGATATAAGCCATATCGACAAAACCAAATCTCAGCTCAGTTCTTATTCGACTGCCAAAGGTCGGATGCTCGGGATTTTCCGCATCGTGCAAATTGATAACGGCTATATTTTAATCACTTCTAAAAGTCTTGTTAGCGATTTGCTAAGCCGACTCCAAATGTTTGTATTGTCATCAAAGGTGTCACTGGCAGATGCCTGCGGCCATTTTGCTCGGTTTGTGGTTCATGCCGATCAGTTAGACACGTCATTCGCTAGCTTGTTACCCGATAAACCAAATGCAGTTTTGCAAAATGACAGTGTAATTTCACTCCAGTTAAATCCGCTAGGCGAACAACATCGGTACCTGTTCCTGTGTCTATCTTTTGAAGAAGCACAATCACTTTGGCAACAGCTTGCGGTGGACTTAAATATTGCCAATTTCGAATCCTGGCGTCTGTCTGATATCAAGGCTGGCATCCCCAACATTTATCCGCAAACAGCCGAACAATTTGTACTGCAAATGTCAAACCTGGACTTACTTGACGGCGTTAGCTTTAAAAAGGGCTGTTACCCTGGGCAGGAAATCATCGCTCGCATGCATTATTTGGGCAAACTCAAACGACGTCTGTTTTTAGCTACATTGGAGACTAGCGAATGCCCATTGCCTGGCGACGAGATTTGTACTAAAGCAGCTACATCTGCCGATGGCAGTGGCATGGTGGTTGACTCCGTTATTGACGATCAAGGTATTTGTTATTGTCTTTATGTAGCTCAAATCAAAAAAGCCAATGACCAGTTACTCTGTTTAATTAAACAACCAGAGGTTAATTTTAGCCATGTCGATCTGCCCTATTCTTTGCCGGCATAATTGTTCGCATAATTCCTCGAAAAATTATCAATGGCATCTATACTCATACCATTGCTATTCAACCTTAATATGCTTAACTAACGCTGAGACGCACACCCAATGAGTATCACCACAGAATCCATACTATTTGACCTTGAAAATGACCGTTTGACGTTGCCAACATTACCCGAAGTTGCAATCAAGGTAAGAGAAACCATTGACGATGATGATGCTTCGATTACCGATGTTGCTCAAATCATCGAAACAGACGCCGCGCTATCGGCCAGAATCATACAGGTGGCTAACTCCTCGCTATATCGAGGCTTAAGTTCAGCCGCTACGGTACAAAATGCGGTTATGCGCATGGGATTAATCACAGTAAAGAATCTTGCAATAAGCTTGGTGATGAAACAGTTATTTCAAGCCACTCACCCAGTGGTTGATCGCTATTTACGTAGCGCCTGGAAGCAAAGCACGGACGTTGCGGCCTTAAGCGCCATGATTGCCAAGCATTATACAAAGCTCGATGCCGATAGCGCCTTGCTAGCTGGACTGACACACTCTATAGGCTTATCGCCTATTTTAGTTCGTGCAGAAAGCGACCCTGAATTACTCAATGACACTGTCAAATTAGAGAAACTACTCGAGGAATCAGCACCAATCGTCGGGACCGAAATACTCAAAAAGTGGGACTTTAGTGAAGCACTCGTCGACGTGCCAATGCAACACTTAATCCTCGAACGTCAGGGTAACAACGGCCAGGCCGACTACTCTGATGTAGTCCAGGTCGCGTTACTTCAAACGGTTGCAGGGTCAGAGCACCCCCTAGGGTCGGTCGATCTGGATCAAATATCATCTATGGACAGAGTGGGTATGCGTGAAGCAATCGAAGAAATCGATATGTCTGGCGGCGTTGCAGAACTGGAAGAAATTAAGAATGCTATTCATTAAGTCTGACTTAAAGGAAATACTCATAACAGTTTTCAGTGTTTGGTTGGGCCTTAATCTAATCAACTCAGAATGGCATTTATTTGGTTTAGCATTAAATCCGCATCGGTGTAGTTAGTATGGACCAGCTCGTATCGACCATTACATTCCATCACCAAACTCGGAAAACCATTCACCCCAAGTGACCTCGACTGATTTATTTCTTGCAGTAGGATTTGTTCTGTTTCATTAGATGTAAGATCATGACAGAAGGGCTCCTGATCGAGCCCAATTTCAACTGCCAATTCTATTAATGTACTATCATTCGACGGGTTTCGAGCCTGTTGATAGTAGGCCTGCTGAATCTGATCGGTCATTACGGCATCAAAATTTTCGCCTTGCTGCCGGGCAGCTATCACCGCCCGACAGGCCGGATAAGTCGCCCGGCGAGGCTCGCAATTATCCCAAAAATCGTAATTAAAGTGTACACCGGGTATCGCCTGCTCTATACGCTGCCAGTTTTGCCTAACCATGTTGCGGGTTGCCTCGTGCATTAACTCGTTACTATCGGGGGCTAAGCCACCCAGCAATCGTTTAACCTTAATACCATTAGGTAATTGATCCAATACGGTTGTAAGCGTTTTAGAAAAACCAAAACACCAACTGCACATCGGGTCGTGTACGTAGATTAGAGAAGCATTTGTCACAATTAGAAGTTTCCTTTAATTGGGCGGTAAGCCTTATGTAGAATTTTTCATCAAGTCTTTGACAATTAAGTCACAAGACTTAATCGTATTAATACCAGCAACACTTTTTCCTGCTTGCCAATAATCTTTTTCACCAGATTCATCCAACGACGATTTTTTGAGCTGCCATATCGACTTTAAAGCAAAAAAAGTTCGCATCCAGTGCTTGGTTTTTTTACCTGATAACATCCACTTTGCAAACCAGCCATATTTTAAACCACTGCGTTTGATGTAATCGGTATTAATGACTGAGACAGGAATACCGGTCACTCTCTCAGAGAGTACGATATCGGATTCTTGTGCTTGAATAATCGATTGTTTGTAGGCATCACTAGCACGACATTCGTCACTCGCAATAAACCTAGTGCCTAACTGACAGCCTGCATATCCCATCTTCAAAGCTTGATCAAACCCTTGGGGATCACCAATGCCACCGGCACAGACCAATGGCACATTTAAACCACTTAACTCGTCCAATAATAGCTTTGCATCCTTTGCACCCGCATGACCACCAGCTCGATTATTGACACAAATTAACCCATCAGCGCCATTATCGAGTCCAATCTTTGCCCATTTTAATTCAGTGACGTCATGGTAGACAAGGCCACCTACTGCATGCACCCGCGCGGCTACCCAGTCTGGTTTTCCAAGCGATGTAACAAAAAAACGTATACCCTCTTCCAGAGCAACATCAATCCATTCTTCCATGCGTTGTTGATACTTTTTTGATGATTTTTCAATCAGCGCATTCATACCGATCGGTTGATCAGTCAGCTCTCGCATGAGTCGAATACCTTGACGAAATTCATGTCCATGAACATAAGTCAGTGATATTGGCTGCATGATACCGATACCGCCTGCCTCAGATACGGCAGCCACTAGTTCGGGGTTACTGCAAGGGTACATCGGGCCACCGATGATCGGGTAGAGAATGCCTAGTTGTTTCGTGAAAGCCTGGCTCGCCGGAGACAAAATCTTATCAGTCATGCTTTATTAGTCATGTGAGGTCAGTCCTTATTCTGAGTCGGCAACTTTTTGTAGCCCAGTAGCCAATTTGCAGTGACTGTAACGACTATATCACCTGCTTTATCTTTGATGTCACAACTTACTTCAAAGGGCGTATTGTCTTCCATTTGCTCTGGAAGTTCGAAAAATGCTGTTGCGGTTAATGTGCCACGTGCTTTTTTCTTATATTCAGAGCGCAAGCCCAGCACGATTCCGCGCATGTCATCCGAAATGGTGGTTAATACCGCTAGTCCTGTGACGATTTCACCGAGGTTAACCGAGGCAATTGCATGCACAGATTTCAGGTGATTTCGAACTTTGCGCCGATCGCGCAAACTTACCCGCACCTCGCCGACATCCAGTGCTTCGACATGTGCGCCTATCGATCCACTATAAGGTGCATACCAACCCAGAAAAAGACTGAACAACCGAGAACCAAAAGGCAGGCGATTCAATTTATCCCATAGTTTGACTAGCTGATTTTTAGGCTTTGGATTGCTTGTATTTGTCATGAATCTAAATAACCACTCTAAATAAAGTCAATTTAGGACAACTCAAAAAATAAATTCAACTGCCGGCACCGAAAACATCGACACCTGCCGGTGGCGTAAATTGGAAAACCTTTGGATTATGTATAACATTTTGACGTAAATTTTCGAATACAATTTGCGTGCTCTGTCCAAAACTATCGCGCAGCTCCATGGCTTTCACGACGTCATTCTCAAGACCAATATAGACTCGAGAGTATTCTAGCTCAGTTGAATTAGGTTCAAGTTCAACCCAATAAAGAAACTTGCGTTGGCCCACTTCATTGACCGTAAAATCTGAATTAATTTCATTTTGTTTCATTAGAATCATAATGGGGGCTGAGGCCAGACCAGACTCCATTGGTTTCACCGTTACCTGATCGAGATCCACATCGTAAATCCACAGTTCAGTTCCATCAGCGATAATTTGTTGCTCGTAGGGCGTGGTGTAAATCCAGGAGAACTTGCCGGGGCGCGAAATTGCAACCGTGCCACTACTTTGTTGCAACACCTGCTTATCTTCATTCAAAACCGTTTGCTTAAAATCAGCCGTTAAATTGTCGAGGCTTTTAAGCGCCGTATTAAGACGTTGCTCGGCTGTTTGGGCATAGGCCAGGTTAAACACACAGCTGGCTAAACTTATTACTATCAGAAAATACTTCATTACTCATCCATTTTTGGTGGGGGTGGCGCGAGCACTTCTCGGCTACCGTTTGATTGGACTTGCGAAACCACCCCAGAGTTCTCCATTTCTTCAATCATTCTGGCAGCTCGGTTATAACCAATTTTGAGTCGACGTTGAACATATGAGATCGATGCCTTACGAGTTTCTGTGACGATGGATACTGCTTCATCATAGAAAGGATCAAGGTCCTCGCCATTTGAACCGGCTGATGCCTCACCCGGTAACAAAGTTGTCGAAGACTCTTCTAGCACATTTTCAATGTAATTAGGGCCGCCAGCTTTTCTAATTTCGTTTATCACTGCATGGACTTCATGGTCGTCAACGAAAGCGCCATGAATCCGTTCTGGCATGCTCGTACCCGGCGGTAGGAAAAGCATATCACCATGACCTAATAATGACTCAGCACCCATTTGATCGAGTATGGTCCGAGAATCGATCTTAGATGACACCTGAAACGCTATTCGAGTGGGGATATTAGACTTGATCAAACCAGTGATTACATCCACCGAAGGCCGCTGTGTCGCCAATAGTAAATGAATTCCGCATGCTCGCGCTTTTTGTGCCAACCGAGCAATTAGCTCTTCTACCTTTTTGCCAACCACCATCATCATGTCGGCGAACTCATCAACAACAACAACGATATATGGCAGAGTCTCCAAGTCATCCGGAACCAAGTCGGGGAACAACATTAATTTCGACTTATCAAACAAAGGATCTTTAATCGGGGTTCCAGCCTCAATTGCGTCAGTCACTTTGCGGTTGTAACCTGTAATATTACGCACGCCTAAAGCGGCCATTAGCTTGTATCGGCGCTCCATTTCTGCAACACACCAACGCAGCGCATTCGCGGCTTCCTTCATGTCCGTCACTACTGGCGCAATTAAATGTGGGATACCTTCATAAGCATTGAGTTCGAGCATTTTTGGATCGATCAATATCATCCGAACTTCTTTTGGTGTTGCCTTGTAAAGCATACTCAATAACATGGCATTAATCCCAACCGATTTACCCGAACCCGTCGTACCGGCGACCAGCAAGTGAGGCATTTTGGCAAGATCAGCCACCACCGCTTTACCACTAATATCCTTACCCAGTGCCAGCGTAAGTGGGGAAGTTGATTCATCGAAGGTCTTTGAGCGCAGGATTTCACTCAAAACAACTAACTCACGATTTTCATTCGGTATTTCCAGCCCCATGACTGATTTGCCCGGAATAACCTCAACTACCCTGACGCCCATAACCGATAATGATCGTGCTAAATCCTTCGCCAAATTACTAATTTGACTCACCTTAACGCCAGGGGCAGGCAGTATTTCGAACCGAGTAATAACAGGGCCCGGGTGCACCGATTCAACTTGAACTTCGATACCAAAATCTTTCAGTTTAATTTCTAACTGATGAGACATAGCCTCCAATGCCGCTGCGCTATAACCCGTTTTTTGCGGTTTTGGGTCATCTAACAAGGATAGCGAAGGGATGCCGCTGACACTCGTATTCGTGGTATGGAACAGTGGGATTTGCTTTTCTTTTTCGACCCGGATACTTTGTTCTAGCTGCTGAACTACGGGTTCGATTTTAACGGGACGACGTTTCTCTTGCTTTTCGATTTCAGCACTAAAGCTTTCTTGGCGATCGATCCGAACTCTCTTACCTTCCATATTATCTTTTGTCAGATAATATCGATCGATCAGCTTTTCGATAAACATGATGGTGTATTTACCAACATTATCGATGAGCGCTAACCACGAAATACCAGTAAACAAGGTGAGGCCAGCAAGGAACAAGGCCATATGCAAAACTGTCGCACCCAAAAAACCTAGCCCATGTGAAAAATAATTACCGGTAATTTGTCCCAATATGCCACCTGCATCTAGCGGCATAACACTAGGATCAACACCAAAATGTAAGCCCGACAATGCGCAGCCAGAGATTAGCGTCAGAATAAATCCGCTCCAACGAATCACCAGCATTTGATTAATGTCTTCGGGGCTGAGGTTTCGCGTTCTGACAAGAATAATGCCGTTATAGAACATCATGATAGGCAATAAAAATGAGAGAAACCCAAACAGGTAAAACAACAAGTCGGCAATCCAGGCGCCCGCAATACCACCAAAGTTGAGGATTTGGTTGCTCGTACCACTATGCGACCATGACGCGTCCTGGGCGTTATAACTGATTAATGCCACCAATACATAGCTTGCTATTGCAAACGATAACAGCATGCCCGCTTCACGCAGGCGTTGACTGATCTGCTTTGCAAATAATAGCTTGCTTTCAGGGCGACTTGCCGACGCTTTAATTTTTGCCTGTGCCACTGTTATGTCTGTAAACCACTGTTGTCTGAATAAAAGTCGGTGTATTTTACATGATGATATTGAACCACCACTAGATAACTTTAAGATTTGTCCAAGAACTTTACATTTATGCCCCCATATTATGCAATATCTGAATAATTGCGTGGGTATTGCACTGTCGATTGGTTTTAGATATGCCGTTTATATTTTGATTCGCTTATTTACATTATTACGCTAGGCATTACTATTAGCGCCTAACGCTTATCCAGAAAGTTGACCCAAAAAATTGATTCCAGAACATTCACTTGAGAACACTATGTCAGACAGCATTCCAGCCACACAGCACCGACGCGTCATTATTCTTGGTTCCGGCCCTGCCGGTTATGCTGCAGCCGTTTATGCAGCGCGTGCTAATTTGAAGCCGATGGTGATTACGGGTCTTGAAGCTGGTGGACAGTTGATGACCACCACGGATGTTGATAATTGGCCTGGTGATGTCGAAGGTTTGACAGGCCCCGCATTAATGCAGCGAATGCAGCAACACGCCGAGCGCTTCGATACCGAAGTTGTATTTGATCACATTCATACTGTGCATTTGAATGAAACACCGAAACGACTGGTGGGTGATAGTGGCGAATATACGGCAGATGCTGTCATTATTACCACAGGCGCCAGTGCGATGTACCTGGGTGAACCTTCAGAAGAGAAGTTTCATGGCAAAGGCGTGTCTGCCTGTGCAACCTGTGATGGTTTCTTTTTCAAAGGTCAGAATGTTGCTGTTATTGGTGGTGGAAATACCGCTGTCGAAGAAGCGCTGTACCTGTCAAATATTGCTTCACATGTCACACTGGTTCACCGTCGAGATAGTTTACGCTCGGAGAAGATCCTGCAGGGTCAACTGTTCGAAAAAGCTAAAAATGGCAATGTAACGATCGAATGGTTTAGCCAATTTGACGAGGCTTTGGGTGATGATTCGGGTGTTAGTGGCCTTCGTATCCGTAATGTTCAAGATGAAAGTACTAAAGTGCTGGATCTTACCGGCATATTTATCGCCATTGGCCATAAACCAAACACCGATATATTTGCGGACCAACTAAAGATGGCCAATGGCTATATTACGGTTAATAGTGGCTTGCATGGCAATGCCACAGCGACCAGTGTTGAAGGCGTTTTTGCTGCAGGTGACGTCATGGATCATGTCTATCGTCAGGCAATTACTTCAGCAGGCAGCGGTTGTATGGCAGCACTCGATGCCGAAAAATACCTAGACGCATTGGCTTAAACCTTTGACAATTAAGTTGCAGGATAGCTGCCCAGGCACTACAGACAAGAATACTGGCAGCGAAGATAACTGGCAGGTTAGTGTCTGTCATAGCCTGTCAGAGGTCGACGAGTCGGCCTGGGACAAGCTAGGCAATAGCAGTTACCCTTTTACCCGACACGCTTTTCTCTATGGCCTAGAACAGTTTGATTGTTTGGCGCCGTTTGGTTGGCAATCGGCCCATTTTCTAGTCCATGATGGTGATGAACTGATTGCCGCACTGCCCTGCTACATCAAGACAAACTCCTATGGTGAACTCGTTTTTGATCACGCCTGGGCTCAAGCTTATCAACGCAGCGGTATCGACTATTACCCTAAGCTGGTGACTGCCATACCTTATACACCGGCGACCGGAGAACGTTTTTTAATTAACGTCGAAAAAGTACTCGACCAACAAGACCAGTTAAAACTGCGGTTATTTTGCTGCCAGGCCGCCATTCAATTTTGTGAAGAGCATCAGTTCAGTTCCTGGCATATTTTATTTAGCCAAAAAGAAATTCTCGATTCGCTCCAGCTTAAGCACAACTGCATTATGCAACGCTGTGACATTCAATTTCATTGGAAAAATAATCAATATGCTAGTTTCGATGATTTTTTAGCAACATTGAGCTCGAGAAAACGAAAGAATATTCGAAAGGAACGGCAAACAACTGTACAGCATGGTTTTGATATCACTATGCAATCGGGTGATGAGTTAAGCGAACAAGAATGGAGAAAAGTCTATGCACTTTATGCCAGTATTTACACTCGAAAAAATGGTACTCCAACATTAACGCCAGATTTTTTCCAACATTTAGGCCGAGCCCTAGCCCCCCAGGTGTTGGTTGGTTCAGCCCGCAGTGAAGGTAATATTGTAGCCGCCTCGTTGTTTTATCGTAGCGATACGCACTTGTATGGCCGAGTCTGGGGTTGCGAACAATTTGCCAATAACCTGCATTTTGAATGTTGCTACTATCAAGGTATCGACTATTGCATCGAGCAAGGTCTTACCCATTTTGACCCCGGTGCACAGGGCGAGCACAAACTCAGCCGTGGCTTCCTTCCGACTAAGACCTGGTCAGGTCACTGGGTTGCACATGATGAATTCCGTGATGCCATTGCAAACTTTTTAAAGCAGGAAAAACAGCATATCGACGATTATCAAACCCAATTGATGCAACACTCGCCTTACCGAAATGATCCCCTGGCTTGATCCTCACCATCCGCCCTACTTTCCTGAAACATCGTCAGCGCTAAATGAGCCGAACGGGTTGCTCGCTGCAGGCGGCGCGCTGAATGTAGAATGGCTACTTGAAGCCTATAGCCAGGGCATATTCCCCTGGTTCAGTGACGATCAACCCATACTATGGTGGACACCAGCACCCCGCACGATACTGTTACCACACAATTTTCACCTCAGTAAAAGTCTGCGTAAACTGATTCGACAACAATCCTATCGAATCACCCAAAATCTTGCCTTCAGATCCGTCATTCAACAATGCGCCGAGACGCGTGAAGATCAGGCGGGCACCTGGATTGTCGGCCCAATGATCAATGCTTATATTGCCATGCACCAGACTGGACATGCTCATTCGTTTGAATGCTGGGATGATGATGATAAGCTAGTGGGTGGCCTATATGGCATTTCAATAGGCAGAGTTTTCTTTGGTGAATCTATGTTCAGCCAAGTGAACAATGCGTCCAAACTTTGCTTACAACATTTGATCGATTCAGGCAGCTACGACTTAATTGACTGCCAGATGGCGACTTCACATTTGATGTCACTTGGTGCGATCGAAATCGATAGAGAAGAATTCGAAACGATGCTAGAGCGACTCATCTAATCAGGCCAAGCCTCGCCTAGTTAACACACCGCTTTAAATGTCTCCCTTAATAGCCTAGCGAGTTATGCAGTGACCTAATATCAACCGCTTTCGGCTCAGCTACGCAGGCTTCGCGACACATGCCACAACCTGTGCATACCAGCAAGTTAATGATTGGCAGTGTCATATCCCATGTCAGTGCACCTGGGACAGGGCATGAACCTGCACAGGCACTGCATTCAGCACCGCTATAAGGTAGGCAAGTCGCACTATTGATTTCTGCCCGAGCCATCATGGGTAGTTCTGGCTCATTCTCTCCTATTTCATTTGGCTTAGGATCGGGTATCACCAGCGCTTTGTCTTCACAGGCATTCACGCATGGCCAATCTTCACACTGATGGCAACCCTTTTTGAGTAAATCGAGTGCGGGCGTAAACGCCACTTGAGCACCCAACCTTTCCGGAAGTTTAAATATAACTTGATGCGGACAAGCCTCAACACAGCGGTTACACCGACTACAAGCCATAAGGAAGTCAGCCTCATCCAGCGCATAGGGTGGCCGAATCCAGTTAGCAGCCCGTCTATTAACTTTTTTCACGACGATCTCGACTGGCTTAGCTACTGCCTTATCTGCCGCCTTATCAGCAATACTTTTGAAAAAGCCCCGCCTATCCATTACAGAACACCATTTTTGTAATCCATTTCATTCTCATATTCATAAGCAAGCTGAGTAGCCAGCTGTGGGTAGGGGCCAAGAGGCCACTGCGGATAAGGTGCATTTTTAGGGATGTCATTTAGTCGGAGTGGGGTAATTGATAGGTCTCGGTATCGATCGATTTGAGCCTTGAATCAAGCATCGTCAATAAACCCAAGTAGCGTTGCTCACCGGTCGAGCTAAACTCAAATTGATAGCGCCGCCTGACGGATAGAGAACCACCTGCAGTTCTTTCTACCCAAAACCCCTTGATCACCATACTTTGATCGAGCAGTTGAAGGTTGAACTGCTCACAATGTCGAGTAGCAAAACGCATTGCGATTAATTTAAAATCACCACTATGCCACCAATAAAATGCGAGTAAGCATAGTGTTAGCACAACCAGTAGATTAAACACCAGTTTGAGTGTTCAGATAAACTTTATGATGATTGAGTAACGTTAATAGCATAACAAAATCGAAATTGAAAAACGACAATACTATCACAGCCTACACGACTGAAACTCCTACCTTATGTTTGTTTATCGTTAACCTGGTTCACCATCTACCCTGGCTCTGGTCAATATAGGTAAATAGAGAGCAACAAAAATACCATAACCGAATAACCAGAAAGCGATGCTTAACTGGTAACTGAAATAATGACTGGCACTCGGTACAAATATCGGAAACAAAACACGGCAGACATAAGCCCCAGCGATCGATAAAAAACTAATACTCATCCAGCTACCTACCGTTAACTTTCTCCCGGTATGGCCTAAAGATACTCGTGCCATCATAGCGATGGTGAGTAACCCCACACCACCAACGGTAAAGCTGTGCAATATGGTAGGGTAATTTAAAGTAAGCGGGCTGGAAAATTCGGTTGCCAAAAATATAAAATGAAGCCCTGCGAGGAAAAAGCCAATAACGATCATTAAATAGGCCAAATGCAGTGACCATAATAAGGGTATGTCTAATGTTACCCAAGGCCGCCAGTTTATAAAACGTATCAAATTGGCAATCCCAGTTAGGATAAATATCAAACCAACTATAAGGCTAGGGATTTCGTTCACCCAACCGGTAATATTGAGCAAGCTAGTATTGCAACCGTCGATAGAGAGAGCTGCTCAACAATGGGTACCGGATCTTTTCTTATGGTATTAGTGCCATTTTCAGTGAAAAACGGAATTACACGCCCTCCTAAAACAACAATTACAAGAACAATCCACCATGACTGGCCGTTCTTGTAAGCAAGCCGCTACCGCTCATAATCGCCCAATGCATTTGCGCATTAGCAAAAGCAAAAGCAAAAGCAAGTAATAGTAACAAGCCAACAAATATCAACTGCTGTTTTTAGCCCAATCGAATAACCAGAAAAGCCATGATAGCAGCCGAAACAATCAAAAAACTAACATCAATTATTGACAATAATTTCATACCGCCTATTGAGAACAATAGTAAAAATCGTGGCGCTAACCACAAACAAAATAGCGCAAATAATGACCAGCTCGAAATACTCGGCTGACCTGTCCAGTTCTGTATTGCGGTCAGCAAAAAGCCAACAATGATGGCAACGGCAAAACCAAATAGCATTTCATGCATATGCCACCAAACCCAGCCATCATAAGGGTTCCAACTTAATCCGGTTGTCCAGAACATGCCCCATAACGCGACTGAAAACAACGAAAACACAGCAGCCCCAAGAAAAAATGGGCTTAAGGCTAATCTAAACAAAGGAATCACTCGACTTTTCAAATCAGGGTCTGAGACATTGAGCATTTAAGTTCTCGACTGTAATACGATGGACATTCGCGCTATATAAAAATTAATAGCGAACAATGAGCGTCAAATTTAGAGCCATAGCAGTCACCTGCCTTGATTTATATCACGCGCATTCAATCTGTCTTACTTAAAAGATCACTTTTAAGGATGACCCTATAGTCTATCGAAGGCTTAACCAACGCTTGTGAAATTGGCAAGAGCCATTTTATTTAATTGATCTCTCAACTCAATTAGCGCTAGCTCATCATAAACTTTTGCAGGCGCTTTACCCCAGATAGGACCCGGCCATGCAGCGTCTGTTTTATATCGGACAATGACATGCATGTGGAGCTGAGGAACCATATTGCCGAGTGCTGCGACGTTTAGTTTATCGCCTTTAAGGGCCACCATTAAATACTCACCTAAAGCACTCAATTCAACCATCAACTGCTGCTGATCTATAGCTGACAATTGATAAATTTCGGAAACATTTTCTCTTTTTGGCACCAAAATAAACCAGGGATAACTGGCATCTTTTGCGAGCAACAAATGACATAGCGGAAAATGCCCCAGGACAAGGCTATCGTTCAGTAATTGAGGATGAATCGTACTCATTGGTTTACTCCATTTGGTTTTATGCAATTGTCTCGCTTCAAATAAACGATCAATTTGATAGAGCACAACAACATAAATGAATTTAGTGCTATTATCTATTGATTAACAAACTCAGTGTATGGAATAGTCCCCGTTATCGTGGGGCGTATTAACCTTTAATAATGCAGGTGCATGGAAAATGAAGAACTACCCTACTTTGTCAGAAATGGGCATTAATAACCCGGAACAAATTGAACGATTTTCTTTATCCACTACAAATCAAACAGATCACCTTCGTATTATTTATCGTCGTAAGAAAGGTTCTTTTCTGCCAGGTAGTAAGCGTTTCGATTTTGGCCGAGCGAGTAAAACCATCGTCACTGATAGCGGGACTCGTAAAACCCAAATTGTCCATGAAATTTCACCTTTCGTACAAAAGGCTATTGAAGAGCTGGAACATATTATCAATAGCAAAAAAACTACCATCGAACATGCAACCGTTGTTAAAGATGAGCTAAAACGCCTGCACCAGGAAATGACGAGCCGACTGTCTTATATTGAATCATTGATTGACGACATGTAAGTATCAGTTTGAATCACTGTGCTAACTAAGACGTCATTGTATTGCCCTGCTGGTTCGTGCCGGCAAGGCAATCAAGAACATCTTAGATAGTTGAATACCCCCAGTAAGAGTATCTCAAGTTAAAACAGCCTATTTAATTAAACCACTTAACGAGTGCTAAATTTACAAGGTTTCTAGCTCTCTCCAGCTCACCTCACACTCACCTTTTTCTGTCGCGATATAAGCCGAGTTATCAGTAATGATGACTGCCATATTCATTGTTCTTTCGAGTAGCAAAGCGAGTGCTTGTATACGGGTAAAGTCAAACTGAAAGACTGATGTCTTTGAATTTACTTTTTGTTTTATTTCCTGACGCCACCAGACATCCGATTTCAAATTGAAACTATATATCCTGACATGCGATGCGAGACGAGACGATTTTTTGATTCGGTCGGCACGAGGTTCTCCGACATCAATCCAGAGCTTTATCTGACCATCTAAACTATGGCTCCAGATATCCGGCTCTTCAATTGCACTCAGTCCTCTAGTAAAGGTCAGCCCATCCTGCGCATTGATACAAAAAGCTAGAATACGAGCCATCATTCTTTCTGGTTTTTCAGACGGATGCAGTGCAATCGTCAGCGGATAGCTGTCGTAGTGACCTTGGTCGGTATTAGAAAGGTCTATTTTTATTTTATAAATGGTCGGTTTTATAGCCATTAGGAAGGTAAATCCTTAATTTTATTATTACCCGATTTATGCACATAGGCTAGAAAAAGATCGATAAATTTCTTTTGATATTGGCGTAAAAACTTATCGTTTAGATAGGCTATTCTGGTCGTTTCCCAGGGAAACAAATGGCTTATATCTCGACTGATTAAGCCTTCATCATTGTCATCATCTAGCGCCATGCTGGCGATGATACCTATCCCCATTTCACCTCTGACATAGGTTTTTATAATATCGGTGTCGGCAGCACTGAGTACCACATGGGGCTCTAGGCTAGCCTTTTCAAAGGTATCGCTAAACGAACGACGACCTGTAAAACCATAAACATAGGTTATTATCGGATAATCGCAGAGATCTTGTAGGGACAGTATTTTTTTCGATTGCAGAGGATGACCGGGCAATGTAATTAGACTTCGATTCCATTGGTAACAGGGAATATTGGTCAATTGCGACGACTCAGCCAATGCTTCAGTACAAATAGAAAAGTCGATTTCATCGCCTACCGCCCATTGCACCAGTTGTTTCGGTGTGCCTTGATGAATCTGCAATTCAACTCGAGGATAAGCAGCATTAAAAGCCTTCACAACAGGCGGCAATATGTAACGTGCCTGAGCATGGGTAGAGCCTATTCGCAAGACACCTTCATTCTGGTTAATATGGTCATGTCCAATCGCACGAATGCTGTTGACTGAGGCTAATGTGGTTTGGGCATGTTTAGCCACTTGTTCACCAATCGGCGTTAACCCGATCAAACGTTTGCCTTTACGCACAAATAAGTCAGAACCCAGCTCTTCTTCTAGTTTCTTTAGGTGCTGTGAGACGGCCGACTGCACCAGAAACATTTCAACGGCTGTTTTGCTGACACTAAAGTTGCAATCGATCAATTTCATTAAGGATTGTAATTGTCTAATTTCCATTGCTCTTAATCTAATATGTTTATTGGATACTTTAAATCAATTTTCATGATGATAGTTGATTTCATTATAATGATTTATGATAATGAAAACGAGGGCTATTCATTTGAATGTCAAGACTACTCAGCTGCGAAATCTATCGGTAAACTGTGCATATGACAAAATTTCGAGACAGCTTTGATATCAGTATCTGGAAAGCAGTAAATAGCATTCCAGTTGGTCAAGTAATGGGGTATGGGGAAGTCGCCAGGGCTGCAGGCTTCCCTCGATATTCTCGTATGGTTGCAGCTGCGATGGGACGCTCGCCCGAGCCTTTACCTTGGTATCGCGTCGTTAAATCCGATAGAACATTGGCTTTCGAGCCTGACTCGGACCCCTATCGAGAGCAAGCTCAACTATTAAAGCAAGAAGGTGTATTGTTCGAGTCCAACAAAGTTGTCACTGTCGACCCTGATGACAGCCTCGACACGATGCTCTGGGGTCCAATAGATTAGAGTTAATGACAGATCCAATTGACGCCCCCAGAAACTTCACTGCAAAATTTCTGGCTATCGGGCTCTCGATCCTATTCGTTTTTCATATTAGCCTGTCTATCGCCGATACTAGTCTATCAGGGTTGCCATTGGCTCAAATCGAGGTAGAGGGCAATGATAAAACCCAAACTCGCTGGGTGCTCAAATGGGCAGAAATTTCTGTTGGCGATGTTATTGATCATTCAAAATTAAACCATGCCAGACAAAATATTTTGGATACGGGGCTGTTTAAACAGGTAACACTTCGAACAGAATTGAGGCAATCCAGACCAGTCTTGATTATAAAACTGGAAGAAAAATATTACACCCTGCTTTTGCCCCGCATTAGTCGAAACAGCAACGGCGACGTAAAACTTGGCATTAACTTAAAACTTTACAATATCAATGGTGCCAATCAAACACTTAACCTACTGGCAGAAAAATCCGAATTGAATAATGGTGATGATGGTCGACGCTACCGCATCGGCTATGACTTTCCTCAATATGACCGTCCCTATCGATACCACATTGGTTTCAGTGACTCCGTCACCAATACTTTGAAGAGCGGCTTTCGAAATGTAGAGTCCCAGAATTTCGCGTCTTTTTCGATGACTCGAGATTGGCATGTCGTATCACTCTCTTCGCCTTTATCACTCACCGCGTCGATCTTTTATGAAAATATTCAATTGCAATCACCCTACCCTGATGCATTGAAAGAATTAGATGCTGGTAAGTTCAGTCGGTTAGGATTGAAAATTGAGCATGATGCCACTCATACAGAACAATACCGCCGCTTTGGCTATTTTCATTCACTGGAAATACAACAGGGCTTAAGGCCTCTGGGATCGGACTATTCATCTCGCATAATTAAGGCCGAGTCTCGTTTTTATGTGACACTCAATCAGCGAGATAACTTCAATACTCGACTACTTTTCGGCTTGTCAACAAACAGTCCATTTAATGTACCTTTTTACGAGCTAGGGGGATCGGATACCTTAAGGGGTTTAGAGCAAGAATCTATCCGCGGTGATGCATTACTGCTAGGGAATTTTGAGTATGTGAAAGGCATTGAAAGCTACCCTAGCTTTCGCTGGAGCAGTTTTATAGACATCGGTAATGTCTATCCAGATCTCGACGAGATTGATCTCGCTGACCTGCAAACCAGCATCGGTTTTGGCGGCCGCTGGAAAGCGCTATCCTTTGTTAGAACCGACTTATTTATCGACTATGCCTACAACATTGATACCGATAATAGCAAGATATATGGAGGCACATCACTCACTTTCTGAGTTAATCCCTAGGGTCAAATACAGCCGACGGTGATTGTTTATCCGCTAATATAGTGTTCGAGCTGGTCTATCAGGATTTGTTGCTCTGCAATCACTTCCTTTACCAAATCTCCCAATGAAATCATGCAAACGATATCATCACCATCCATAATTGGTAAATGTCGAATACGCTTTTCAGTCATTAGTGCCATGCATTCATTGATAGTATGACTAGGTTTTGCGAAAGCGACTCTTGATGTCATTATTGACTCAACGGTTGTCTCAAAAGCAGATAGCCCGTTCAATAAAGTTTTGCGAGTGCAGTCTCGTTCTGACACTACGCCAACCAGCTTATTTTGATTGATGACCAATAAGGCACCAATGTTTTTTTCTACAAGTAATTTTACAGCATCATGTACCGAGTTATTTGGGCTCACCGACCAAATCTGATTTGCCTGCCCATGAATTAATTGACTGACTGTTTTCATATTGCCTCTCCGTTGATGTTCTTACTTTGATATGCCTGATTACTATAATGCGATATCAGGATTTATCAAGCGCTTACAAAATAGAACTATCAACTACAATAAAATGATTGCTCGTAAAGTGTTTTCAGCAATTAAATTACACCGCCAGAACTGTTACAGTTATCAATTGAATGATGACTTTAGAATTTTGAAAATGACTACCTTTAATATTGGAATAGATACCGGTGGGACTTACACCGATGCTGTCATCGTTGACGCCCTATCACACGAAGTGATTGCTACCGCCAAGTCGCTCACAACTCGAGGTAATCTCGAAATCGGTGTCACCAACGCACTCAAAGCAGTCGTTGTTGAGTCAGCGAAACGCCTGGATACCAAACAGATATCGCTTGTTTCTCTATCCACAACTTTGGCTACCAATGCCCTGGTGGAAGGCATGGGGTCATCGGTTGCAGCCATACTTATTGGCTTTAGTGACGATATGGTGAAACGCAGTAAGCTCCATGAAGCAATACCCAGTGCTAAGATTATTCGTATCGTGGGTGGCCATGAATACGACGGCAGTGAAACCTGTGCGCTTGATGAAGCTTCATTAAAACAACAGATACTCGCATTAAAAGACACCGTAGAAGCTTTCTCCGTGTCGGCTAACTATTCGATTCGAAATTCCAACCATGAGCAGCGTGCAAAGCAAATAGTCCAGCAGTTAACGGGCTCACCAGCCACTGCATCTAGTGAATTATCGGATGGCTTAAATGGTCCACTACGAGCCTTGACCGCTACTTTCAATGTACGCATCGTATCGCTCATATTCAACCTCGTTGAGAGTGTTCGAAGTGCCATGCTGGAACAAAAAATTGACGCACCTTTAATGATTGTTAAAGGTGATGGCTCTATCGCCAGTGCCGATTCCATAATCGACAAGCCAATCGAAACTATCCTGTCGGGCCCCGCCGCCAGTGTGATTGGTGCTAACTTCATTTCAGGCTTAAATGATTTCATCATATCAGATGTTGGTGGTACCACGACTGATGTTGCGATCGTTCGTAATGGCTGGCCTACCTTAAACGAAAAAGGCGCAATGGCCGGTGGTTATCGGACTTTAGTTCGAGCCATCGATATGCAAACCATTGGTCTTGGGGGCGATAGTGAAGTCGATATCAATTTCAAAGGCATTGTCAGTTTGAAAGCCAATCGCGTGGTACCACTATCACTCGTTTGCTCGCGCTTCCCTCAGGTCATCGATCAACTACAGGCTAGCTTGAGCGAAGGCATGGGACTGGCGGCAGCAATACGATTTATCTTTCTAGCAGCAGGCCTCGACCAACAAAACCTACCTTCAGGCCTGTCTCCAGAAGACATTGAACTCATTAAACGCATTGGTGACGAAGCAATGTTATACGACAAAATAACCGCTCGTGCGGCTGACCGGTCTCGAGTCAGTCGTTTACTTGCTCGTGGCATTGTTCAAGTTTCAGGATTGACGCCAAGCGATGCAGCCCATGCGCTGGGATTACAATCACAATGGTCTGCACAGGGCGCGCGCCTTGCCTGCCTGATGCTAGGAAGGTCATTCGGCCTTATCTCATGGAACAACGATGTGATAGAACCAGAGATTCATCAATTTGCTCGTCGAGTATTCGACACCATGGTAGCGAAGAGTAGTTACCTGATTATCAATCAACTCAGTGGTTTTGATTTCACCATGGATAATCCACTGATTCAGGCTGTGATCAATGGCAAAAACCAATTGAACGACCTGACGATTCAGTTTACGCCGAGCATTCCAATTGTTGCAGTGGGTGGACCAGCACAGGTATTCTATGCCGATGTTGGCAAGCAACTCAATAGTGATTGCGTCATACCCACCAATGCCGATGTTGCGAATGCAATTGGTGCAGCGATTGGTCAAATCAAAATTCGAGCCGTGATCGAAATCACCACGACCGAATCAGGTGGCTATCACTTGCATCACACTGACAAACCGATATTTTTTAGTGAGTCGAATGACGCTCTCGAACAAGCCCGCGCACTGGCTAGCGCTTATGTAACAGAAAAAGCCCAACAAATGGGGGGTGGATCGGTAGAGGTAGACATTCAGATTGAGCGGATTGATCTGCCAAATATGGACTTAGACCGCAGTCTGATCGCCGCCACTATCGTCGCTGAATGCTTAAGTAGCGCACAAATTTAGACGGAACCAATCATGGGTTATCAGTCTAACAATGCCAGCTTATTTAACTATTATTCGGGCCTATCTTTAGGGCTTAAACAATTAACCAATCAATATTGAACGGAAAACATATGAAACACAGTTATGACTATGATGTCATCGCCATCGGCGCAGGTAGTGGTGGACTCTCGGTGGTTGAACGAGCCGTGAGTTATGGACAAAAATGTGCTGTTGTAGAACGCGGTAAAATGGGTGGTACCTGCGTCAATGTTGGTTGTGTTCCGAAAAAAATCATGTGGTTTGGTGCTAATCTGGCCCATTCTATTGAAGATGCCAAAAGCTACGGTTTCAGTGTCAGCAATAATGGATTTGACTGGGGCAAACTAGTCAAAAAACGTGAAGCCTATATCGATGGTATCAATCACTGGTATCACGGTTATCTAAAAGACCTCGGCATTGATGAACTCACCGGCAATGCGCGCTTTGTTGATCCTCACACACTTGAAATAGATGGCAAGCAATACAGCGCAAATCATATCGTTATTTCCACCGGCACGGTCCCTACTCTGACCAACATTCCTGGTGCAGAACATGCCATTACTTCGGATGGCTTTTTCGCTCTGGACGCTCTGCCTCAGCAAGTTGCTATCATTGGATCTGGTTATATTGCGGTTGAATTAGCGGGTGTTTTGAATTCACTCGGCACAGACGTGACGATGTATCTGCGAAAGTCGCATGTCCTGGGCGAATTCGATAGCTTATTGAAAACGACTTTGTTCGATGCATTACAAAAATCAGGTGTTAAGCTTAAAACAAACACTCAAATTACGAGTATTACTCAAAAAAATGCACAACTCGATGTCAATGATGACCAGGGCGATACTCAATCAGGACTGGATCAAGTCATTTATGCTGTTGGTCGCAACCCAGACCACGCTGGCCTCGACATAGAAAAATCGGGTGTTGAAGTCAATCAGCGCGGCTATATCCCCTGCGATTTATTTCAAAATACCAATCAAGCTCATATTTTTGCACTGGGTGATATTACCGGTCGCGCACCTTTAACACCGGTGGCTATCGCTGCTGGCAGACGTCTTGCCGACCGCTTGTACAATAGGCAAACCGATAGACATGTCGATTACCAAAACATTGCTACCGTCGTATTCAGTCATCCACCGATTGGAACTGTTGGCCTCACTGAGGAAGAAGCTAAAAAGAAACATGGCGATAGCGTTAAAATATATCAAACTGAATTCTCCGCAATGTATAACTCGATTTCAGGTCATGCGATACCAACCGCAATGAAATTGGTTTGCTTAGGAGTGAATGAAGTTGTCATTGGTTGCCATGTAATTGGTCCAGGCGCCGATGAAATGTTACAGGGCTTTGCTGTTGCGATCCGAATGGGCGCAACCAAGAAGGACTTTGACGACACCATCGCTATTCATCCAACAAGCTCAGAAGAGCTGGTTACCATGCGTTAATAGAAGAGCTCTATTTTCGCCGTCACCAGGCGCTATCTATTGCAGGTAGCGCCTGAACTATCTTGATTTAACCTAGCCTACGACTCTCGGTAACCAAACAAACTGTTTTTCATGATTTCATCCGCAACACCCTTCGGCAAACTTTTTTCCCATTCACCACGTCCGTTCGGTAATTGCTTGAGTACGTTTCGTGAAAATATTTTAAATAGCTTTTTATCGCTACAATCGATTCCGAAAATAAATTTATTTATCACTAAATGTTCATACAGAAACTGTAAGTTTTCTGGCAGTGTGACGTTGGTGAAATCGCGTAATTCATCTGACTGATCGAGTTCTGGATACACTAACAGACGTGTTTTATCTGGAAAAAGCTTACCAAAACCTTCCAGTATTCCGCCTTCAACACCTCGATAACTGCTCTCGTCAAAAATCTCACGGATGTTAATTAGCCCCACCACGATACCGATTTGCAACTTGGTAAATTGCCTGAAATAGGCGCGCAAAGAAAAGTAACGAGTGTAATCTGAGATCATCACGCTATAACCTAGCGAGTTCAATAAATGCACACGAGAAAGCAAGTCTGACTCCGACACCTTCAGGTCGCTTCCGCGAGAATCGTTTAAAGAGATCTCTGCCAGTGCCACGCTGCTTTCTGGCGTAACACCTTCAAGTTTGCTAAATGTTTTCATGCCTTGTTCGATCATATCGACATTCAAACGGGTTACCGGCCGAAATGAACCCCGAATAGTCAGCACATTTTTTTTGTATAACATTTCAGCTGGGACGATGACCGAACCATCAGGTTTAAACATGATCGCGCGTGTTTTCCAGCTGCGAATTAAATGCAGATTAATAGCGAGATTGTCAATATCTTGAAAATAAGGGCCATTGAAATCGATAGAGTCGATTTCTACCTGTCCTAGCGCCATACCATCGGTGAGCGATTCCATGATTTTCTTGGCATTTTCAATATAGTAATAACAGGCATAGATTAAGTTAACGCCAAATAGGCCAAGCACCGTTTGTTGGCTTTCTGCATTCTCGTCCCGCATTCGAATATGAACGACGACTTCGGATGGCTCAGCACCAGGATACATTTGAATCCGAATACCACACCAGGCGTGACACTCGTTATCTGAGTTGTAACTTTTGGCCGCCACGGTCGCACCATAAGCAAAGAATCTTGATTGCTCTGGTCGTGATGTTCCGACACGATTAACCACCAAATCGAACTCTTGTTCGATCATCGATTTAACTCTCGATTTGCTGACATAGCGCCTATCTTCCTGTACGCCATAAATAGCGTCAGAAAATGTCATATCATAAGCAGACATGGTTTTGGCAATGGTACCTGCGGCGGCACCAGCCTTGAAAAATTGACGCGCTACCTCTTGCCCTGCACCAATTTCGACAATAGTCCCATATTTCTTTTCATCGAGATTAATGCGTAACGCTTTTTCTCGAGCACTTCTGCCACTAACAGATTTGAACATTTTTCCTCCAGGAATGATGCTATCGAAGATCAAAACTCTATTGCCTTATTCTAGTGTTTTTAAAATGAAAAACCTTAGATTTTTATCACCTTTAAACAACACAACAATTGCGCTGACAAAATGAGGCTTCGTTCTACTATACCAACTAAAGGATAGTTGAAAAAATAGTGTTTTTTAGTGGTCTCTTTTTTTGCTCCTGCAAAACAGACATACATGCCATCCATGGCAATAAGTACAAGGAGCCGGAGCGTAGCAGAGACAACAGCGAAGCCCGAATAACCGCCGTGCGCAGAACCAAATATACGTTAGTACATGGGAAATCTACCTTGCTGGCGCACCAGCAAGGAGCTGCCAACAGTAGGGACCACGAAGCCACGGCAGAAATCACGGGGAAAGCGCATTTTTAGAGATGCTCTAAAGAGTTACCCCGCTTCTGACAATAAACTCGCATTGCCACCAGCTGCCGTCGTATCGATACAAATATGACGTTCAATTTGACATCGAGCAGCAAAATCCTGTTCTGCACACAACCCAATTATCGCACCTTTACGTTTTGCCAGAGCCTGACGTGTAATGCGTAAGTCATTAGTATTACTCCAAAGTCCGATTAGTTGAAAGCCATTTAAGACGCTTAACTCTTTCCTATCGAGTACACCATCAAGACCATCAATATCAGATATGCCGGGGGAGATACAAATCGCGATGCAACCATTGTCTTTAGCAATACTGGCTTGCTGCAACGCCGCTTCTTTGGTTGGCCCTAGACAAAGAACAACCCCGCGACCATGTATAGATAACCGATTCGACTCACCTGTTGGCCCTGGTAAGTCGAACGTTTCAAGATGAGCAGGACGGATTAAGCAAACAGCATCAATGCGCGCTTGTACCTGTTCCACAGCAACATTATTGGCTTCCACCTGATCGATTGTAATAATGTCAGGCTTTGCAAACCGAGAGACATAGTTGGGACCACCGGCTTTGGGGCCAGTGCCAGAAAGGCCCTCACCACCAAAGGGTTGCGAGCCCACAATAGCACCGATTTGATTACGATTAATATAGATATTGCCGACGTTCAAACGCGATGTAACTTGTTCAATCCGACTATCAATTCGCGTGTGCATACCAAAGGTAAGGCCGTAACCACTGGTATTGATGTCATCTACAATTGAGTCAAGTTCGTTTGCTTTGAATGTAGCGACATGCATCACGGGGCCGAATATTTCTTTCGTCATGTCAAGAATACCTTTGACCTTTATCACTGCTGGGCCAACGAATGTGCCTTTAGTTGGTGCCGTTATTTGCTTCAATAATCGACCTTCGGATCGAGCCAGTTGTATGTATTGGGTTATTTCTGATTGTGCCGCTTCGTTTATGACAGGCCCTAAATCGGTTTCATATGACCAGGGATCACCCACCACCAACTCATCCATAGCGCCATATAGCATATCCAGGAATACTACTGCGATCTCTTCCTGCAAATACAACAGGCGCAAAGCAGAGCAGCGCTGACCAGCCGACTGAAATGCAGAAGCAATGATGTCTTTTATCGCCTGCTCAGGCAATGCGGTACTATCGACAATGAGAGCATTTAGTCCACCCGTTTCGGCGATTAATGGTGCAGTTGGATCAATCTGTTCCACCATCGCTTGATTAATGGTCTGTGCCGTTGCTGTAGAACCGGTAAAACAAATACCCTTAATGCGTGGGTCAGAGGTGATTTTTGCACCAACAATCGATCCAGGACCAGGCAATAATTGGAGTACCTGAGTTGGAACACCTGCTTCGTGCATTAGCTTAACGGCTATACAGGAAATGATTGATGTCGGCTCGGCTGGTTTCGCAATAACGCCATTACCTGCCGCAAGCGCCGCAGAGATTTGTCCAGCAAAGATCGCCAACGGAAAATTCCAGGGCGATATACATGCAATGATACCGCGAGCGGGAGCACTCAGTTCCTGTCCTCGAGCGGCGTAATAGCGTAAGAAATCGACAGCTTCTCGCAATTCAGCGATGGCATCTAGAGGTGTCTTTCCCGCTTCTCGAGTTAAAATTGCGAATAGCTCACCAAAATTAGCCTCGAATAAATCTGATGCCTTAACCAATGTGGCCGCTCTCTCTGCAGCCGATACCTGCCAACTGGTCGCTTGATTGAGTGCCATTTCGACATCATCCAGAGAAGCTTGAACCACCTCACCCACTTGGTCAGAAGGCAATGCTGGGTTGATAACCTGGAGTGACTTCAAACTGCTCAGTTTTCCTGCAATTAAAGGACCCACCAACCATTGTCTGGATAGCTGTGAATGACGAGCGGCTTCAATCTCTGCCAAATCATTTTCATTGTGCAAATCCCAACCTTTAGAGTTTCGGCGCTCTGGCTCGTATAATTTGAATGGATGAAAAACAGCCTGATTCTCAAGTCTGTCGTTCATTTTTGAAAACGGATCAGCGGCCACTTCTGATGGCGGGACGTTCTCATCAACAATTTGATTGACGAAAGAGCTGTTAGCACCATTTTCAAGTAGGCGCCGCACTAAATACGCGAGTAAATCTCGGTGTGCTCCAACTGGCGCATAAATTCTACAACGCGTTTTTTCCTCGATGAGTACCTTGTCATGCAATGCGTCTCCCATGCCATGCAATCGTTGGAATTCAAATGCATCGATGTCATCAGCCATCTCAATAATAGCGGCCACGGTATGGGCATTATGAGTCGCGAATTGAGGGTAAATATGATCGGTCATCGACAACAAGCTTTGCGCACAGCAAATATATGATACGTCTGTTGCCGCCTTCTGAGTGAAGACAGGGAATCCAGATAAACCTTCAACCTGCGAGCGCTTTATTTCAGTGTCCCAATAGGCACCTTTAACCAGTCGCACCATAATTTTTCGATCATGCTTTTGAGCCAACAAAGACAACCATTCAATAACATCAGAGGCTCTTTTGCCATAGGCTTGTACGACAACGCCAAAGCCATCCCAGCCAGCGAGAGAGGCATCAGATAACACGGCCTCGATCACATCGAGCGATAATTCCAGTCGATCCGACTCTTCAGCATCGATATTCAAACCCATACCAGCCTCACTCGCCTGTTTCGCTAGAGCCAGCGTGCTACGAACGAGTTCAGACATCACTCGTTTTGATTGCCCCACTTCATATCGCGGGTGTAAGGCAGATAACTTAATCGAAATACCGGGATTTTGACGAATGTCACCCGAACTACAAAATGGAGCAAGTTCGGCAATGGCATTTTTATAGGCCGAAAAATATGCACGGGCATCTTTCGCTGTTAAAGCGGCCTCACCTAGCATGTCGTAGGAATAAGTATAACCGCTGTTCTGACGTTTTTGGCCGCGCCTAACCGCTTCGCTAATGGTTTCGCCCAATACAAATTGATGACCTAACTCCTTCATTGCGCGAGCAACAGCGGTGCGAATTACCGGCTCTCCAACACGTTTTAGAGCGTCTTTAAGCACCGCTGCAACACCCTGACCATCCTTGAGCATCTTGCCGGTTAACATCAACGCCCAAGTCGAGGCATTCACCAACGAAGAACTTGACCGGCCTAAATGTTCGCCCCAGGAAGAAGGTGCAATTTTATCTTCAATTAATGCGTCGATCGTGTGTGAATCAGGTACTCGTAATAGTGCTTCTGCCAGGCACATCAACGCTACACCTTCATCCGTCGATAAACCATACTCGGCCAGAAAGACCTCCATTAAGCCCGGTTTATCACCTGAGCGAATCGTCTCAACTAGCCTTGCAGCACGAGTACAAATCCGATTACGAGTCAAAGCCGATACTTCGAACTTTTGCTGTAGTTCGGTCAGCACCAAATGTTCATCCCGAATATGGTTTTGCTGGATTCGTTTTCGTACAGATTTGAGTGCTAACATGAGCTTAATTCTCTGTGAATAATGATAGCATTAAGGTAACCTAAATCGTTCAGGCAATATTCCTGTTAAATTGAATTTTATCGAACTTAAAACTTATTATTTCTTAAATCATGGGAAATAAACTCAATATGACAATTAATTACGGGCATTTAACCCAAACTGATTACAAGCTACTGGAAATACTGGGACATGATGGGCGCATACCTGTGACTGAGCTGGCAAAAAAGGTAGGTATGTCGAAATCGGCCTGTCAGGTAAGATTAAAAAGACTTCAAACAGAAGGCTATATTTTAGGGTTTCGTGCCGTACTAAACTCAACCAAATTAGGCAAGGATCACATCGCATTTGTAGAAGTTAGACTCACCGATACCACCGAGTCGGCGCTCAGAGCATTTAATACAGCTGTGATGGGAGTGACCGAAATAGAGCAATGCCACATGATGGCAGGCTCATTTGATTATCTGTTGAAGGTAAGAACCAGTAACATAAAAAGTTATCGCTATGTACTGGGTGAAGTCATTAGCACCCTGCCCTTTGTTAGCAGTACATCTACCCATGTATCGATGGAAGCGATAAAAAACGATTTATTTTAAATGGATAAAGATAACGCAGGCGACAACTTAGTCTAACTCATCACAAAAGCTCGCTTTTGTTGTGCTATGCCAAAGCCTCACTTCCAAACTTTATAATAATGACAACACTAATCTCATCTAGCGCGTCTCTAGACTCGGACAATGTCGGCCTTATTTCATAGAAGGGTGATGCAAAAAAGGCTCTAGTCAAAACCATACCGGCTGCAGAATCAGCCTGATTGGGATGTGAGAAAAATCATCTTAAACGAACATTTACAACGCTAAATAGCTTGTTACAGCATTGCCTCTGTAAGGTGTCAATGCTGTATATGGCTATGCAAAAATGTCGCTTCGAAGGCCCTAGGCGACCTTGACTATGCTTTCCTGGCTGGCGAGATAGTCATCATAACTACCCTGAAAGTCGATCAGTTGATGATCTTTCACTTCCACAATCCGCGTCGCAAGCGATGATACAAATTCGCGGTCATGACTAACAAAAATAACGGTACCATCATACTTCGCTAAAGCCTGGTTCAATGCTTCAATCGATTCCATATCAAGGTGGTTAGTTGGCTCGTCAAGAATAAGTACATTCGCATCCGACATCATTAGCTTGCCAAAAAGCAGTCTGTTTTTTTCACCACCCGAACATACTTTAGCTTTCTTTTTAGAATCGTCAGCGGTAAACAACAACCGCCCTAACATGCCGCGAACCATAAGCTCGTCGTGCTTGGCTTGACGCCACTGAGACATCCAGTCAAACAGGTTTAAATCATTATTAAAGTCGGATGTATTATCCTGAGGACAATAAGCGACATTGGCATTTTCTGACCATTTAATAGTTCCGGCATTGGCCTGAATTTGATCAATAAGGCATCGCAAAAATGTTGTTTTTCCGGTACCGTTCTCACCAATCACTGCAAGCTTTGCACCCGCTTCGAGGATTAAGTTACCCTTATCAAACAAACTCTTACCGTCAAAACCATGAGACAGCCCTTCTAATACTAATGCTTGTCGATGTAGTTTTTTCTCTTGTAATAAGGTGATGAAAGGGCTTACTCGACTCGATGGTTTGACTTCATCCAGTTTAATTTTATCCATCTTCTTGGCACGTGAGCTAGCCTGTTTGGCTTTTGAAGCATTGGCAGAGAATCGATTAACAAAGTCTTGTAACTCACTCAGCTCCTGACTCTTTTTAGCATTGGAGGTTTGTAACTGCTCGCGTATTAAGCTCGATGCAGCCATAAAAGCTTCGTAGTTGCCTGGGTAGACGCGCAGCTCACCATAGTCAATGTCAGCCATGTGAGTACAAACAGAATTCAAGAAGTGTCTGTCATGTGAAATAATGATCATGGTCGACTTACGACGGTTAAGTACGGTTGCAAGCCAGTTGATCGTATTGATATCAAGATTGTTGGTTGGTTCGTCTAATAGCAAAATATCAGGATCAGCAAACAAAGCCTGCGCCAATAGCACTCTTAGCTTCCAACCCGGTGCCACTTGTTTCATCAAACCCGTGTGCATTGACTCGTCTATGCCGGCTTGCAGCAGTATTTCACCAGCACGGCTTTCCGCGCTATAGCCATCCATTTCTGCAAATTCAGTTTCCAGGTCACCTACTTTCATGCCATCTTCATCAGACATTTCCGGCAGGCCATAGATACGCTCACGTTCCTGCTTCACCTTCCATAATGCGGCATCGCCCATGATCACGGTATTGATAACGCTGTGCTCTTCGAACGCAAATTGATCCTGACTGAGCACACCGACTTTATCATTGGGTGTAATCGAGACATTGCCAGAAGACGGTTGCAGCTCACCACTAAGAATCTTCATTAACGTCGATTTACCACAACCGTTGGCACCGATTAATCCATATCGATTACCGTTACCAAATTTAGCAGAAATGTTTTCAAACAGCGGCTTAGCGCCGAATTGCATTGTAATATTGGCGGTGGAAATCACGAGGGTGTCCTGAATGGCTGGCAAGTAAAAAAGTAACGTCGAAAATTAAAGGCCAGTATTGCAAGGCAAGGCTGACAAAATTGGCGCGCAAATATTAATTCCTTATGCTTTAAATGTCAAAACCTTTTCCAATGCGTCATTGCTTCCTGGCTACTTTTTCCTCGCCAGCAAGGTCGCTCTCCTCGGGGCTGGCAGCCCTTCGACAGTGATACTGGGGTTATTTTCATCAAGGCAGTCGACTAATGACTGGAATGTCATCCACTCAGTTGTGCGTTGCTCTTCGATGGTTGTGATTGATTCGTCCACAATACGCACATCAATAAAACCACACTTTTCTAGCCAATTGACGAGCTCAACTGCACTAGGTATGAACCAAATATTTTTCATGCGCGCATAGCGATCCTTAGGCACTAGTACTTCTCCTGCTGCGCCATCAATTACCAACGTTTCAAGACATAACTCACCACCACTGCAAAGTAAACTTTTTAATTGGTATAGGTGATCAATTGGACTTCTACGGTGATATAAAACACCCATAGAAAACACGGTATCAAACCAGTTCATGCTACTTGGCATGTCTTCGATACCGATGGGTAGCAGGTGTATCCTGGAATGATTAAGGTATTTTTGAATCGCCTGAAATTGCAGGTTGTAGAGGGCTGATGGTTCGATGCCTAATACTAGCGATGGTGATTCTTCTAGCATTCGCCAACAGTGATAACCATTGCCGGAACCAATATCGAGCACTCGCCGATTTTTCAAGGGTGTTAAATTCGGCAGTACACGATCCCATTTAAAGTCTGATCGCCATTCGGTATCAAGCAGTAAGTTATTAAACTGAAAGGGGCCCTTTCTCCAGGGTTTTAATCCTTTGAGTGCATTTTGCAGTTGCTCTTGTTGCTCGCATGTCCCTTTAATAGTGACTGCTGATTTAGAAAAATCACCAACTGGGCCGTCTATTTCGGGTAGTTGCGAAAGCGCTTCATTCCAACGCGAATAATCGCCATGATCTATTAGCCAACCAGGTTGACTTAGTTCTAGTTCTTGGACCCAGGCAGAGAAACCAGCGTCGCGTAATAATGACAATAATAATTCAAAGTTCTTCATGAGCGCTGTCACTTAATAGCCAGGTAGGAGACGAAATTAAAGCACTGAAAACATTGATAAATTTGCTTGAAGCCAGCCTTTCTTAGTCGTTGGTCGAGAGCAGATTGTTGATCGGGTATTAATACATTTTCCAGTGCGGTTCTTTTTTGGCTAATTTCGAGGTCGCTATAACCCTGGGTTTTTTTAAACGCTTGATATAATTCAACCATGCAATCATTTTCCGCTGAGTCGTTCAACAGCACCTTTTCGGATAGCACGAGTATGCCACCGGGTTGCATGCCCTGATAAATCCTTGTCATTAAGGTATCACGCTCATTAGGGTCGATGAACAGTAGGGTTAAGTTGAGTATGACCATCGACGCATTCTGAATATCGACCTGTTGAATATCAGCGTAAATCCAGTCTATGTTTTGAGCCGAGTGCTCAAGACATTTCTTAATCATCGATTCAGAACTATCGACGGAAATAATCGCGCAGTCGACTTTTTTGGTTTGATTAGCAACTATTATCGACGCCTCACCAAGCGAGCACCCAAGATCATAAACATTGCTTTTATCGGTAACGAACACGTTAGCGTAGAGGCCGATCAAACGCAGTAATAGCGCATAGCCAGGCACCGAGCGCGATATCATATCGTGGAAAACCTGAGTGACGTTTTCGTCAAACTCGAAGGCCTTTATATCGCTCAATGGTTTCGAAAAAACCTCGTCTCTGGTGCTTGTTTCTTGAATATTGTCGTCGGTCATAGAAGTAATTATCTATTGGAATTGAGGCGCTATTTTAAATACTAAAAATGCACAATCAATGCGTTAAAGTTAGTTGCCTTAAAAGTCACTGCCTGTAGGGCTTCAAGCGGGCCATAATCCCACTAAATCACCGTCAATCAATAATTGAGGCGTTGTGCTTCTGAGCCAGGGTGCTATTTTTTGACTTTGAAAAAGTCGCTTTAATCGATGATTATTTTGATGCGTTGGCGGTTCATCGGTTCGAAATCTAATCTGAATGGTTTGCCCACATTCTTCAATACCTAAATGGCTCAAAATCAAGTTGCGTTTCAACACCAGATTGAGTTCGGGAATCACCAGTTCTGATTGCCTTAAAAATTCATAAATAGATTGCTGTGGTTGCGTCTTTTCGTGATCCACAATGAATACCTGGCCATCGTATATTCGAATATCATAGACTCCATTTTCTATTACTGGGTTGGCACCTTGTTTTGCACCGAGTTGTTGAATGAAGGACTCTAAACGCGCTTTCGGTAAACTCGATCGTTGGTTAATTCGTAGCCAGTAACGAAGAACATTTTTTTGCCTTGCTAGTGATAGTGAGGCAAGACCAATAACGCTCAAAGTTGGTGGCAAGTTAACTAGTGTCGACTGATCACAAACATCACTAAGAGTCACATAATCAATCGCGGCCAAGTCATCTAGCAATTGTTGCGTTTCTGCCTGTATGTTGCACACGGTGGCAATGGCGTCCTGGTAGTTTGGCCATCTTTGCTGAATAACCGGTGTTACTTTGTGACGGATATAATTCCGATTGAATTGAACCGAACTATTGCTGGGGTCTTCAAACCATTCGAGCTTGTGCTGTTTCGCATAACCTAACAATGTTTCACGTTTGAAGTGAAGCATTGGACGAATGAGCCGCCCCTTGGCGATTGGTTTTTGCGCTGCTATGCCACGGAGACCAGCGCTACCAGAACCTCTGAGCACATTCAGTAAAAAGGTTTCAACCTGATCACCCTGATGGTGGGCCGTCAGCAAACAATCGTTTTGTGTCAGCTCTTTTGCAAACAATGCATAGCGTGCCGTCCTTGCAATGGCTTCTATATTGGATTCAATTGCCTGTAAATTGAGATGACTGAGTTTAAGTTCAAGATGATAATTGTTGGCTTGCTGCTGACAGAAGTCGGCCATATTATCCGCCTCAATCTGAAGCCCATGGTTAACATGCCAAAGTTTGATAATGGGTAACAAACGACTATTGGCTAATAAATGCAGTAACACGCAAGAGTCGAGGCCACCACTAAATGCCAGGATACAGCTTTCGACGCTGACAGGCACCAGGTCAAGGCAATCGGTTAATAGTGCTATTTGCCTTGGACGAGATTTCATTCTAGTTAAGTCAGTGCGTTAATGAACGTGTAGTATTGATTTACAATCGCACGGTAGACTTATCCTAAATTCGACAGACTGCTAGGTTTCTTTATAATTGCCAAAGCTCATCAGCTTTTTATAACGCTGATCCAATAATTTATCGATACTGACAGACTCTAGCGCTTCAATATTTTCGATCAAGTTACGTTTCAGTGTTGCTGCCATCAGATCATGGTCACGATGCGCGCCACCGAGTGGTTCCTCTATCACATCATCCACTAAATCCAGTGAGAATAAACGATCAGCTGTAATGCCCATGGCCTCAGCTGCTTGAGGAGCTTTGTCGGCACTTTTCCATAGTATGGATGCACAGCCTTCAGGAGAGATGACAGAATAAGTTGAGTATTGAAGCATATTAACACGGTCGCCCACACAAATAGCCAACGCCCCACCTGATCCACCCTCGCCTATGATGGTGCAGATAACAGGTGTTTTTAAGTCCGCTAGAACATACAGATTACGGGCGATAGCCTCACTTTGGCCTCGCTCTTCAGCACCAATGCCAGGGTAGGCGCCCGGTGTATCAACTAGCGTTATGAGCGGCATTTTAAATTTTTCGGCCATCTGCATTAAACGAAGCGCTTTGCGATAACCTTCTGGGCGGGGCATACCAAAATTACGTTTAATTTTCTCTTTCGTATCACGTCCTTTTTGCTGGCCAATCACCATGACAGGTTTGCCGTCTAGTCGTCCAATGCCACCAATAATAGGATGATCATTCGAATAAGCGCGATCACCGTGTAAAAATTCGAAATCAGTAAACATGCGATCGATATAGTCAAGCGTATAAGGGCGACTGGGATGGCGTGATAACTGAGAGACCTGCCAGGGCGTCAATTTTGAGAAAATATTCGAAGTCAGGTTATCAGCTTTCTTTTCAAGAATATTAATTTCTTCAGAAATGTTGATGTCAGAGTCGTCAGTGACATAACGTAATTCCGAAATTTTTGCCTGTAGTTCAGCAATAGGTTGTTCAAATTCTAAAAAGTTAGGGTCCATAATTATTTTTTAAGTTATATGTTAAGTTATCTGTTACTGATAGAACAAGATGATAGCGCAAAGTAATGGCACGAATTTTTTTGAATCAGACACAGCACATATCACAGCGGTTAGTGTAACGACTCAAAGACAGGCTGTCACCAGCTCTCCTGTATAATGTGAGGAAACACTTTACTGATCAATAATGGCGCAAAGAAATAACTTAGACTGCCAAAGACTGATTGATCATCTCAAGGGCTTCAGCTGGGTCTTTATGCTGTGTAATTGGCCTACCTATGACCAAATAACTCGCACCATTCTCTATTGCTTGATTGGGTGTCATTATACGTTGCTGATCATCTCTAGCCGCCCAGTCAGGACGTATGCCCGGTGTTACCAATAGTGTCGCCTTACCCAATTTTTCACGCAATAGACTGGCTTCTTGGGCGGAGCAGACCAATC
The DNA here is from genome assembly GCA_964195315.1 of uncultured Acidimicrobiia bacterium. Classification (GTDB taxonomy): domain Bacteria; phylum Pseudomonadota; class Gammaproteobacteria. The sequence continues at coordinate 40,434 of CAXMOZ010000222.1, forward strand.
CATCCAGTCCTTCGTTTATCGCCATCCCAGCGAGTCTAGTTACAAAGGCCGGTAGTTCATCAGTAATACCCAACTGAATCAAATCAGTTGGCGACATGCTCGTAAGCACACTAACTGCAATCAGGAATGGATGCCGGTTACCTGCCATATCAACGCCTTCACGGGCAGCGGCTAACATAGACTGACCACCCATCGCATGAACATTAACCATCCATACTTCCAATTGGGCCGCTGCATAAACAGCTTTTTTAACCGTATTGGGTATATCGTGAAATTTAAGGTCGAGAAAAACATCAAACCCTTTACTGACTAATTTCTCTACTAGTTGGGGGCCAGCATAAGTAAATAACTCTTTACCAATTTTCAATTTACATTGGTCGGGGCTAGTTTTTGCAACGAACTCCAGTGCCTGCTTTTGATTGGAGTAGTCCAGTGCCACTATGACTCTAGATTCATTATTGTTCATTGATATTGACTCTTTAAAATGGCTCATGCGGCTTGTCTATTCGTATCGATAATTCTTATTAATCACATTACGGATTTCATTGATGACCAGTTTCTGCAACTGGGACAGCTCCATTGTATCGCGTGGCTTTCATATCCGCATTGGGTACAGACGAATTCAGCCTTTTTTTCTTGCATCGTTTTCAAAAAATTTGATAACCCGTATAAGGTATTAGTTAATTGAATGGCGTCAGAACGAAGAAATCTCAAAGCAAAGTCATAGGCGCCAAATGACGGTGTTTTTTCCAACACTTCAAATAAAAATTCTCGAGCTTTTTTAGGTTTATTCGTGGTCTCGTAGTGTTCCAATAAAGCGATCGCAAGGCGAGTCGAAGGTTGGCGACTATATTGTTGCTGTAAAAAAATCTGATATTTGGCTGATTGTTTACCTCGTAGAAAAATATTTTTCGCAGGCTCTATATATAATTCCATGTATTCAGGACTTTTTTTGACCAAACGCTTGAAAACTTTTTTCGCAGCTGAGTTGTCTTGAACGTTCAGATACCATTGAATCAATAACAATGCTGCACGAACACAGCTTTCATCGACTTCTAGCGCTTTCATCAAGCAGTGCCGTGCTTTTTTTCGGTTGCCTTTGCTAACCGCTTTTTCGGCTGCCTCGCAAAGACATTGGCTCAATGAAGTAGAGGCATCTACATACTTTCGATCAAACAAAACCTGTGCGCAATCGACTGCTTCGTCCCAGGATTTTGCTGCAATATATAAATCGAGTAAATGGCGATAAGCAACTAGGTTACTATTATTGAGCTGGATTAATTCTTTAAACAACTTTTCGGCTCGATCTAACAATCCGGCCTTGAGATAGTCATTTGCCAATTCTTCAATGACGAAGTTTCGTTGTTTTCGATTTAAGTCGGGACGAGCGAGTAAATTTTGATGTACTTTGATAGCGCGATCAACTTCACCTTTTGATCGGAATAAATTACCCAGCGATAGATGGACCTCTATCGTATTTGGATTAACGTCAATGATTTTTGTGAAAACTTTGATTGCGTTTTCAGAGTCGTCTGACAGTAGATAATTAAGCCCCTGAGCAAAGGAGTCTGAGCAATTTTCAACTTGGTTGTTGGTCTTTTTTTTTCTAAATAATCGCCATCTAGCCAGAATCCAGCCAATGGAAATTGATAAAAGAACTAATGATAAAAGCCAGAGATCCATTATGAATGACCAGACTTACTTAAAAGATGAGAATTTATTTCAACAGATTTAAAAGCTAATTGAACTAGACTATTTCTGACTATTGGCTCGATCGCGTAATTCCTTCCCTGGTTTGAAATGAGGAACGTGTTTGCCAGGAAGGCTCACTTTGTCGCCAGACTTTGGGTTTCTACCGGTTCTTGGGGGACGGTAATGAAGGCTAAAACTTCCAAAACCTCTAATTTCTATTCTCTCACCTGATGATAAGGCGCTGCTCATCATTTCTATCAGGCTTTTAACAGCTAACTCAACATCTTTATAAGCAAGATGTGTTTGATTCCTAGATAGATTATCTATCAAGTCTGATTTAGTTAATGACGGTACAAAATCTAATTCCTTCATCGCAAACTCCAACTCAAATTAAAAAAGTGGCATAGCAACCTTAGTCGCTATGCCACCTTTATCATCGGGTTACTTTAGAAAAGACAACCTACGAATCCATTTTCTCTTTTAACAAGTCACCGAAACTAGTGGTTCCAGCACTATCGCTACTGGTAGTAGCATAATCCTGTAACTGTTCCTGCTCTTCGTCTGTGTCTTTTGCCTTGATAGACAAGTAAACACTGCGACCTTTACGATCCATACCCGTGATCTTAGCTTCGACTTGATCACCTTCATTCATGAAAGATCTCGCATCTTCAATACGATCTTTGGCCATTTCAGACGCTCTTAACAAGCCTTCGATGCCATCACCCAAATCGATAGTAGCTGCTTTAGCATCAACTGCGATGACCGTACCAGTAACAATACTACCTTTTGGCTTATCAGACATAAAACTTGCAAAAGGATCTTTTTCGATTTGCTTGATACCCAGTGAAATACGCTCACGCTCTGGATCAATAGACAGAACCATTGCATCGAGTTCTTGACCTTTTTGATAGTCACGAACTGCTTCTTCACCTGGCTTATTCCAGGAAAGATCAGTTAAGTGAATCAGACCATCAATATTGCCCGGTAATCCAATGAAGATACCAAAATCAGTAATCGATTTGATTTTACCAGAAATGATGTCGCCTTTGTTGCTAGTAGTACCAAACTCATCCCATGGGTTTTGCTTGCACTGCTTCATACCCAATGAAATTCTGCGGCGCTCTTCGTCAATTTCAAGGATAACCACTTCGACTTCATCACCGAGAGTAACAACTTTGTTAGGATTAACGTTTTTGTTAGTCCAATCCATTTCAGATACGTGTACCAGACCTTCGACACCATCTTCGATTTCAACAAAACAACCGTAATCAGTGATATTACTGATATGACCGAACAGGTGCTGACCTTCTGGATAACGACGCATGATGTTCGCCCAAGGATCATCTCCCATTTGCTTAAGTCCGAGTGAAACACGATTCTTTTCACGGTCAAATTTAAGAACAACAACGTCAATTTCTTGCCCGATTTCAACAACTTCTGAAGGATGCTTAACACGCTTCCAAGCCATATCAGTAATATGCAACAGACCGTCGATGCCACCGAGATCAAGGAATGCACCATAATCAGTCAGGTTCTTAACGATACCCTTAACGCGCTCGCCTTCTTTCAAGTTCTCAAGTAACTTCTCACGCTCTTCGCTGAATTCTTTCTCAACTACGGCACGACGTGAAACAACAACGTTGTTACGCTTTTGGTCAAGTTTAATGATTTTGAATTCAAGTTCTTTTTCTTCGAGATAAGCAGTATCACGAACAGGACGAACATCGACTAGTGAACCCGGTAGGAAGGCACGAATTTCGCCGATATCGACAGTGAAACCACCTTTAACCTTACCTGTGAAACGACCAGTGATGATTTCATCATTCGCTTGCGCTTCTTCTAGACGAGTCCAAGCTCTTGCACGCTTAGCTTTCTCTCTTGAAAGACGTGACTCTCCGTAACCGTCTTCGATTGCGTCTAACGCAACTTCAACGATATCGCCAATAGCGACTTCGAGTTCACCACTTTCGTTATAAAACTGTTCTCTTGGGATGACGCCTTCCGACTTCAATCCTGCATTGACGATAACAACGTCTCGGTTAATATCGACAACTTCGCCAGTGATGATTTCACCAACGCGCATATTCATTTGAGTAATGCTTTGTTCAAACATTTCCGCAAAATTTTCTGACATGAGGTATTTCCTAATAATGATTCTATAATTTTGAAAGTCGCTTATTTCTCTCTTTCGAAGAGACGCTTTCGCTATTACGCTAAGTTAAAAAACCAGGCAGGCAATGCGCCTACTTGGACCGGTTAAGTTGCCTCGCCTATCTTGATTGGTATTAACTTGATTCGTTAATATGAGCAGTGACTAACTCTATCACTTGCTCAAGATCTAAAATACTTGAGTCAACTACAAATGCATCAGAGGCTGGCACTAGTGGAGATTCGGTTCGATTTCGATCCCGCTCGTCCCTTTCCGCCAAATCAGCTTGAAGCTGAGCGATATTAGACGATATACCCATAGCAATCAACTGGTTATGTCGCCTTTGGGCCCTTATTTCAACTGGAGCATACAAAAAGAACTTGAATTTCGCCTGTGGGAATACAACAGTGCCTAGATCACGGCCGTCCGCGACTAGTCCAGGTGGCTGAAAACAATCTTGCTGCAATTTTAATAAACGTTGGCGTACGCCTGGATACTGAGCAATGACCGAGGCCGCTTGTGACGTTGTATCTTCTCGTATCTGGGTTGATACATCGATACCATCGAGGAATGGGATGCTGAGCTCTTCTCCAATTTCAAATCGTATATCGAGATCAGTAATGGCTTCAAGTACGCTAGACTCTTGGTGTAGATCGGTTTTTTTTTGTACCGCCTTTAATGCGGCCAGGCGATAAATAGCACCACTATCAAGTAAATTAAAACCCAATTTCTCTGCCATTCGTAAAGCCAAAGACCCTTTACCCGATCCACTGGGCCCGTCTATGGTAATTACATAAGGCGCGCTCTTTTCTGTCATAAACTTTTAACCTTAATTCCGGTACTAGTAGCCAAATCAACAAAACCTGGGAACGATGTATTAACATTAGTGCAATTATTTATGGTGATTGTATCAGTAGCACGGATCGAAGCCACGCTAAATGCCATTGCGATGCGATGATCACCATGCGACTCGACTTCACCACCACCCATACTTCCGCCCTGAATGAAAATCCCGTCGTCTGTCGGAACAGCATCAATACCGAGTGTGATTAGTCCATCCGCCATAACCTGGATACGATCACTTTCTTTTACTCTTAACTCTTCCGCACCAGTCAAGGTTGTTTTGCCTTCAGCGCAGGCAGCCGCAATAAACAGAACAGGAAATTCGTCGATTGCCAATGGCACTAGCGCTTCTGGAATATCAATGCCTTTTAACTTGGCACTACGAACAATTAAATCAGCAACCGGTTCACCACCGACATCACGTTGATTAGTAATCGTAATATCAGCGCCCATTAATTTGAGAATGTCGATTACGCCAGTTCGAGTTGGATTGATTCCGACATGAGTTAATGTCAATACAGTGCCAATAGGAGAGATACTGCCCGCAACCAGAAAAAAAGCGGCGGATGATATGTCGGCAGGCACTTCAATATCGGTTGCAGTTAACGTTTGCCCACCCTTTAACTTAATCACTGCAGCATTGGTTTCAACCTGACAGCCGAACCCTCTTAGCATGCGCTCAGTATGGTCTCTGGTTGGTGCCGGTTCAGTAACAACAGTTTCGCCTTTAGCATAAAGGCCAGCCAACAAAATACAGGACTTAACCTGTGCCGAGGCCATTGGTAATTGATAGTCAATTGCAGTTAATGTTGACTTGCCAAGCACTGTCAAAGGTGCAGTGCCATTGGTGTCACTTTCGATCGTTGCCTGCATCGCGAGCAGTGGGTTAATCACTCGATTCATCGGGCGATCTGATAGCGATTCATCGCCGATCAGTGTTGTATCGAAATTTTGACCAGCCAATAATCCGAGCAGCAAGCGCATTGCGGTGCCAGAGTTACCCATATCGAGACTCGAATCAGGCTGCTTTAAGCCATGCAAGCCAACGCCTTTTACCGTAATTTGGTCGGCAACGCGTTTGATATCAACACCCATAGCTTGAAAAGACCTCATTGTATTCAGGCTATCTTCACCCTGTAAAAATCCGCTGATTTGACTAGTGCCCTCAGCGATTGATGCCAACATAATCGAGCGATGCGACATCGATTTGTCACCGGGTACTCTAATCGAACCACTAGCTGAGCCGCCAGGAGAGCATTCAAATCTGCATTCAGTGTTGATCATTAACAATTGCCTACCAATGTGTCTCTTTCTAATTTTGCTTTACCAAACAGTTGCAATAACTTGTCAGCGTCTTCACGCTTGATTGCTTCCGCCACTTCATCAAGCTCTTTTTTGTAGCCATCGATTAACTCGATTAGCGCATCACCGTTGGCTAGACAAACATCACGCCACATGACAGAGTCACTCGACGCTATCCGAGTAAAATCTCTAAAGCCACCGGCTGCATATTTGAAAATTTCGTCATGATCATTCAATCCCGATAGATAATTCACCATTGAAAAAGCGAGTAAATGCGGTAAATGCGACGTTGCTGCTAATACCTTATCGTGCTGAATGACGTTCAGGTATTCAATGTGGGCACCACATTGCTGCCACATGTCAGAAATTCTTTTGATACTCGACTGCGAATTTTCTTGCAAAGGCGTCAGAATAACCTTTCTATCTTGAAAGAGTTCAGCTTTGCCCGCTTCAACACCACTTTTCTCTCCACCGGCAATCGGATGACCCGGAACAAATTGATGAATACACTGACCTAAACCAGCCTTCGCCGCCTCGATAACTGATCCTTTAGTGCTACCAACATCAGTCACAATAGTATCGCTTGATATGACACTACTAATTTGCTCGAATATGCTCTGCATCGTACCAAGCGGAACAGCGACCACAACAACATCAGCGTTTTTAACCGCTTCAGCTACGTTAACGCAATAACTATCGATAACACCTAATTCTATGCCTTTTTGAAGGTTAGTTTGATTGCGCCCACAACCGACAACATGGCCAACAGCCTTCGATTGCTTTAATGCCAACGCAAGCGAACTGCCGATTAAACCGACACCGATAATAGCCAGTCGATTGATCATAGCGGTTGCTTTAGGATTGCTATTATTGATGATCTAATTATTAATAATTTAAAGACTATTGATTTAATAATGGCTGATTCAATAACGCACATCCCTATTCCCTGGCTCATCTTTATTCCACTCAAAATGAAGCTTTAGGATAAGAACCTAGAATTTTAAATAATGCGGCCTGCTCTTTCAGCCCAGCCAACGCCTGTTTTACATTGCCAACATCCTGATGGCCGTCGACATCAATGAAAAAGATATACTCCCATTTACGCTCTGGCGCGGGACGCGACTCAATCTTATTCATACTAATATTATTGTCAGCCAACGGCTGCAATAAGCCCAGCAATGCACCAGGGTAATTTTTAGTCGAAATCAACATCGATGTTTTATCATTGCCGCTCGGCGCAATATCCTGATGACCGACAATGACAAAACGTGTGGTATTGTCCGACAGATCTTCGATATTCTCAAAGCAAATAGCGAGATCAAACACCTCAACAGCCGGCATGCCACAAATGGCAGCTGCTGTTTCATCCAGGCTAGCTATTCGTGCGGCTTCAGCATTACTGCTAACCGGAATACGCTCAATATCGGGAAAATTTTGATTCAACCAACGTCGACATTGTGCAAATGATTGCTGGTGTGAATAAATATGTGTGATTTTTGACACATCCTGAGACAGGTTTACAAGATGATGATGAATGCGTATCTCCACCTCACCACAAATTTTCAATTTGGAATCAACAAAGGTATCCAGCGTATGGCTAACCACGCCTTCGGTCGAATTTTCCACCGGCACCAGGCCATAATCGGCATGCCCTGATTCAACAGAATTAAAGACATCAGGAATACTACTCATAGGAACCGTCGAAACCGAGTGGCCAAAATGTTTTAAAGCAGCACTTTGAGTAAAAGTCCCTTCAGGCCCAAGATAAGCAATTTTTAGCGGCTGCTCTAGCGCCAAACATGCGGACATCACTTCGCGTACCAAGCGTCCTACTTCGTCATCACTTAAAGGTCCATTATTCTCTGACTTAATGCGCTGAATAACCTGAGCTTCTCGGTCGGGACGAAAGAAATTAATGGCTTCGCCAGAATGCTCACTCGCTGCTTTTTTAACATCAGCCACGCTAATTGCGCAACGGGCACGTTGATTAAACAAGTCCAGCAGCTGGCTATCGATATTGTCGATTTGATTGCGTAGTTTTTGAAGTGACTCGTCACTCTTACTGGCATCATTCATATTGGCGTCATTCATATTGATACAAGCGATTAATCTTCACCCTCTGATTCCGACTCATCGTCATCTATTACACTCGCTGCTACTGCTTCGATTTGAACCAATTGCTCATTCTCACCCAATCGAATCAAGGTAACGCCTTGCGTATTTCTAGCGAGTATTGAAATATCATCAATCGGCGTTCGCACCAATGTCCCAGCATTACTAATTAGCATAACTTCTTCATCGCCTGTCGTTCTAAAAGCACCAACAACCCGACCATTTCTTTCCGAAGTTTGGATCGATATGACACCTTGCCCTCCACGTCCCTGGACCGAGAAGTCCTTAACGCGAGTTCGTTTGCCATAACCGTTCTCTGTTGCGAACAAAACTTCACCTTCATCGGAATCGGTGGCGATCAATGAGATCACCTCGTCACCGGCTTTAATTTTTATGCCTCGAACACCGGCTGCGGTTCGACCCATGGCACGAACGTCATCTTCAGCAATTCGAATACCCTTTCCAGCACTGGTAAAGAGCATTAAGCTTGAGCTACCAGCGGTCAGTTGAACGCCAATCAAGCTATCTTCATCGCGTAAATCAAGGGCGATGATGCCGTTGGTTCGTGGTCGAGAAAAACTCGACAGTGGCGTCCTTTTTACCTTACCGCTAGCGGTAGCGAAAAAGATAAACTGATCTTCAGGGTAATCACGCACTGGCAATATCGCAGTAATACGCTCACCCTCTTCCAGTGGCAACAAGTTGACCATGGGTCGACCACGCGCAGTTCGGCTACCGATAGGCAACTGGTAGACTTTTTGCCAGTAAACTTTTCCACGGGTTGAGAAACAAAGCAACGTATCGTGTGTTGATGCAGAAAACATTTGCTCGACGAAATCTTCGTCTTTCACTTTGGTTGCAGCTTTACCACGACCACCTCGGCGCTGCGCAGAGTATGATTCGAGTGGCTGTGCTTTAGCATAGCCAAGATGAGAGATAGTCACGACCACATCTTCTTCTGTAATCAAGTCTTCGACTGTTAAATCAGAATGATCGATCAAAATTTCGGTGCGACGCGGATCTGAAAACTGCTCTTTTATCGCTACTAGTTCTAGTCTAATTTCAGACTTCAAACGTTCGTCACTATCCAGAATATCCAATAAGTCTTCGATTTTCTCGAGTATTTCTCGATACTCATTAATAATCTTATCTTGCTCAAGACCCGTCAGTTTATGCAAGCGTAAATCAAGAATTGCCTGAGCCTGACGCTCGGTCAATCGGTAAGTTTCCCCTACCAGACCACATTCAGCAGGAATACCTTCAGGCCGTGAAGATTCTGCGCCCGCTCGTTGCAGCATATCCATCACAACACCAGGTACCCAGGCTTTGTCGAGTAATCCGGCTTTAGCAACCGCTGGACTCGGTGACTGCTTTATCAACAGAATAATTTCGTCGATATTCGATAGCGCAACCGCTAATCCTTCGAGTAGGTGCGCACGATCTCGGGCTTTTCGTAAATCAAAAATGGTGCGCCGAGTGACGACTTCACGGCGATGCAAAATAAAGGCATCGATAATACTTCGTAAATCGAGCAACCGTGGCTGGCCATTCACCAATGCAACCATATTGATGCCGAATACATTTTGCATCTGAGTTTGCTTATAAAGGTTGTTCAGAACGACATCGGGGATTTCGCCACGACGTAATTCGATCACCATTCGCATGCCGTCTTTATCTGATTCGTCACGCAAACCGGTTATGCCTTCCAATTTCTTATCTTTAACCAGCTCGGCAATTTTCTCGAGCAAACGAGCTTTGTTTACCTGATAAGGCAACTCTGTAACAATAATACTCTGCTTGCCCCTCTTATCTTCTTCGACTTCTGAGCGACAACGGAGATAAATCTTGCCCTTGCCCGTTCGATAAGCTTCACGTATACCACGTGCACCATTAATAAAACCTGCAGTTGGAAAGTCTGGCCCAGGTATGCATTGCATTAAACCTTCAACATCAACATCAGGTTGATCGAGCATTAATAAACAAGCATCGACCACTTCGGACAAGTTGTGCGGCGGAATATTGGTCGCCATACCAACCGCAATACCAGATGAACCGTTAATCAATAAATTCGGGGTACGAGTCGGTAATACCACAGGCTCATATTCAGACTCATCATAATTCGGCAGGAAATCGACGGTTTCCTTGTCTAAATCGGCCAGTAACTCATGTGCAATTTTCGACATGCGCACTTCGGTATAACGCATCGCAGCAGGAGAGTCACCATCGACCGAACCAAAGTTACCCTGACCATCAACCAACATGTGACGCATTGAAAACGGTTGAGCCATTCGAACGATGGTATCGTAGACAGCGGTATCACCATGCGGGTGATATTTACCGATGACATCACCAACCACACGGGCTGATTTTTTGTAGGGTTTATTGTAATCGTTGCCCAATACGCTCATCGCGAATAAGACACGTCGATGAACTGGTTTCAATCCGTCTCGAACATCGGGTAACGCACGTCCGACAATAACGCTCATGGCGTATTCAAGATAAGACTGGCGCATCTCGTCTTCTAAATTGACAGGAAATACTTCTTTGGCGATATCAGCCATAAAAATGGAGTCTCAGGTAGTAAAATTCGACGCAGATTGATTTATTTTTGATCTGCGCGATTTTAACACGAACCCAATGGTCAACACTACTCATTATAAAGTCAGCTCAGCATTAAATTACCGCGCTTTAGAAAGCATCCCAATATCGACAGCTGGCTAAAATTGAAGCCTTAAACCTGAGCAAAACACCCTGCTCAGGTTATTCCAAATGGGGCTTAAGAGAGTCGTTATCGCTATTCCTTGTATCGATTGCTTTATTACAGCGACAATTAGAAAGTTATGTTGCCAGAATGGTCAAATTCAATCAGATCAGCGAGCCAATGAAATTCTGCCCATTGTGGCCATAAACCAGCGATATTGAACGAGACTAGCCGACCTTAATCTTGTAAAGTTCCGCCATGAGCTCTCAACACCAGAATTACCCATATCAAATATTGTTACCCGAATGGATTGTGACCGTCAATTCTACGTTTGAGATTTTGACCGATTGCGCATTGGTTATTAAAGCAAATAAGATACATTCGATAGTCTCGGCCAATGAATTAGAAGAGCTCGACTTTCTCGACCAGGCCAAACTAGTACAATTACCTGGACAGGCACTTATGCCTGGCTTAGTGAATAGCCACACCCATGCATCCATGAGTTTATTTCGAGGTATGGCTGACGACCTGGAATTGATGGACTGGCTAAATAACCATATCTGGCCGGCAGAAGGAAAATGGATAAACCCACGGTTTATTTCTGATGGTTTTGAATTATCAGCGGCAGAAATGATTCGCTCGGGTACGACTTGCATGAATGATATGTATTTTTACCCTGATTTAGTGGCTCGCAGCGCACAAAAATTAGGCATGCGTACCGTGGTTGGTTTAATCGTTTTAGATTTCCCCACGGTGTGGGCACAAAACGCTGATGACTACCTCAGCAAAGCGTTAGCCGCACATGATGAAATAAGTGAACTGCCTTTAGTGAGTAGCGCCCTCGCACCACATGCACCCTACACCGTATCAGATGCACCTCTCGAGAAAATTGCGATGTATAGCAACGAGCTTGAATTACCCGTACACATGCACATCCATGAGACCGCCTTTGAAGTCATCGAGGCCGAGAAAAACACCGGTAAACGTCCGTTCGATCGTCTAGATCAATTGAACCTAGTTAATCCTAACTTGATCGCGGTTCACATGACCCAGCTAAACGACAGCGAAATTGATCGCCTGGCCGAAACCGGTGCTCATGTTGTGCATTGTCCAGAATCAAATTTAAAACTGGCGAGTGGCCTTTGCCCCGTCGCCGCATTGCAGGACAAAGGTGTCAATGTCTGTCTGGGCACTGATGGTGCCGCAAGTAACAATGACCTCGACATGTTTGGAGAAATGCGAACCGCCGCTTTATTGGCTAAAGGCATTAGTGGTAATGCCGCTGCCTGTAATGCTCAACAGGCAATTGAAATGGCAACTATCAATGGTGCCAAAGCTTTAGGCTTAAGCAATGATATTGGTTCATTAGAAACAGGCAAATTTGCTGACTTAATCGCCGTCGATCTGTCACATTTAAATACTCAACCTTTATACAATGTGGCAGCACAACTAGTATATGCCACCAATAGTCGACAGGTTTCTCACGTTTGGATTAATGGTGTTTGTCAACTTGACGATTATCAATTCACTCAAATCGACGAGACCGCTATAATTCATAAAGCCAAAGACTGGTCGACTAAGATCTCGAATTAGGGTTCGAATCAGACCTCGAATAACATCTCAAATAAGAGATCAAATTAAGGAACGGAAAACAGAATGAGCAGCATCAATGTCGACCCCATTGAAATAGAGAAATTTCAATCCATCGCCAGCCGTTGGTGGGATACCAAAAGTGAATTCAAACCACTGCATGATATCAACCCGTTACGTTGCGACTACATCGAGCAGCGAAGCAATGGCTTGAAGCACAAACGCGTTCTTGATATCGGCTGTGGTGGTGGCATTCTCACCGAGGCACTCACCCTAAGAGGTGCGGATGTGACCGGTATTGATATGGCCGAAATGTCACTTAAGGTTGCAAAAATGCATCTGCTCGAATCACGGCTCGAAGTTGATTATCAACTTATCACGGCTGAAGCATTTTCTGAAAATAACGCGGGTGTTTTTGATGTTGTTACCTGCCTAGAAATGCTCGAACATGTGCCAGACCCAGAATCAATCGTGGCATCTGCAGCGAAACTTTTAAAGCCTGGTGGGCACTTATTCTTTTCAACTATAAACCGCAACCCAAAATCTTTTGCATTGGCAATCATAGGGGCCGAATATCTACTCAACATGGTTCCGAAAGGCACTCATGACTACAAGAAACTGATTAAACCATCTGAGCTAGCTTCTGCCTTAAGAGCGAATGAATTAAACCTGTTGGATATCTCAGGCATCACCTACAACCCGTTCACCAAACACTACAAGCTCAGCCGCGATATTGATGTTAACTACATCTTACATTGCACACAGCAATGATCGAAGCCGTACTATTTGATTTAGATGGCACCCTCATCGACACTGCGCCTGATATGGCTGCAGCGCTGAACAACCTGCTGATCGAAGAAGGTTACGACCCGCTGCCACTGCAAAGTATTCGTCCTTTCGTATCACAAGGTGGACTAGTACTAACACAGCTGGGATTTGGTAAAACCGTCTCGACAACTGAGATAGAACCACTAAGACAGCGTTTTTTACAACATTACAGGAATATAGTAGCCGACAACTCGGTGCTTTTTGATGGCATGGGAGAAGTGCTTAATACACTCGAAAAAAATAACCTTATTTGGGGTATTGTTACTAATAAACCAGAATGGTTAACGACACCATTACTAAAACAAATGAGCTTGCAGCAAAGATCATCAGTCGTGATATGTGGTGATACCCTGGAATTCAAAAAACCACATCCACAACCGCTGATTGTTGCCGCTGAAACAATCGGTGTGAAATGTCAAAATTGTATTTATGTCGGTGATGACAAGCGTGATATCGATGCCGGAAATGCAGCCAATATGATCACACTCAGCGCTGCCTATGGCTATATCGAGCTAAACACCAATTTGGCCGACTGGAAAGCTGACGGCAATCTAAATCAGCCGCTAGATCTCATCAGCCATCCCTTATTGATAAATAGCAACTATACAAAATGACGCAAATACCTGACAACTTTCAGCCTGGTGCTGATTTATTAAAAAATAAAACCATACTCGTGACGGGTGCGACTGGTAGCTTTGGTCGTGTCGTATCGATGGAATACGCGAAACACGGTGCCACAGTCATTTTACTCGCCAAGAACTTACGATTGGTAGAAGCACTTTACGACAAAATAGAATTACAAGGCTATTCAAAACCAGCTATTTACCCGATGGACCTGGAAGGTGCAACCGGGCAAGATTACGATGAGTTAGCCGTTAACATAGAAAAAGAATTTGGGCGACTCGATGGGCTGGTTCATTGCGCCGGCATACTAGGTGCACCAACACCATTTGAATATAGCGACACAGAAACCTGGCTCAAGGTGCACCAGGTCAATTTGCATGCCCCTTACCTACTGACTAAAAGTGTTATCTCATTGCTCAGAAAGTCAGAAAAAGCCTCGGTCGTGTTTATGACAGACGATAAAGTGGGCGCTTATTGGGATGCCTATAGTGTCAGCAAACAGGCACTTGCTGCGATGGCACAAAACATAGCAGCTGAATATGAAGACAGTAATATCCACATCAACTGCTTTAACCCGGGAAAAACCAAAACAGCATTACAGATACGCGCGTTTCCAGCGGCCGATGGCAATGAAGGGCTGCCAACACCTGAAGACCATACCAAAACATTCCTATATTTGGTCAGCGCTGAATTGGAATCAAATGGTATCTGTTACCGTTCGATCTCAACACCCTGAAGAAGCACTTACAATTTTTTCCAGGCTTCATTGAAACTCAAACCATTATTTTTAATATCATTCACCAGAGTTACCAATCCAGCTTTTCGCATAATCAATTTCACCTTCTTGGGCCAAGTTTCACGGTGATTAAAAGACCTCGGATGCCCTCCAATTTTGCCAATGAAGTCGTTATTGATAGCTTTGTTATAGAGGCCACTGGTACCATTCTTTAAAACAATTTTATCTAACCATAAGCGCGCGCCTCTAAAAGCGTCAACCTTCGACGTGACAACTATCCAACGAGTAGCAAAATCTTCCAGGTTTGCCTTACGAGCCTTAGATTTCATCTTCTTGTTGTAGCTAAGTAATTCCAAGTTTTTGGTAGTACCCGCATAAGGTGATTGCCGATAATCACGTTTTAGACTTTTTGGCCGCTGCTTCCATTTTAAATCAGCGTCACCCTGTTGTTTGATAATGACAGGATCGAATACAACCTTCTTCAGCGCAGATGAATAAGGTAAGTAGAGCGGGGGCAATTCTTTATCGTTAGAAAAAGCGCCTAAGCTCAGAATATTACCAGTAACCTGAGACACATAACCAGAGCCATAACCTGACTCTAAGCCGGCAATGGCTAAAATAGCCGCCGCAGGTAATTGATATTTTTCGCTGACCTCTAATACAGTAGGAGTAATTTCTTCATAGAAAGCTTTCACATGCTGGTATTTTCGAAAACTCAATTGATCCGCACTCCAGACCGAATAGCTAAATAGACAAGTAGCTACCGCAACTAGGTACACTTTGAACCGTTTTTTAAACATAACTTAATCTCCGTTTAGCTTCCCTGAAACATTACATCTCTACGCTCAATTAAACATATTTTTGGTCCGACTGAAAGACTGCATAGCTTTTCAATGATATTAAGCCTAATTAAGGTGTCGGTGAACCATGAGAATGATTCCAATTTATGACCGACCCCTTTAACCTCAAATTAAATACTGATTCGATGAACGGTCCAGGCACCGGTTAAAATAGATCACCTAGTGGGATTGAATACTGACTTATAATCTGAGAATAAGCCTTAGTAGCTGGGGGCACTATAATTACCGATGATTCATAAGTAATCATAACCCTTGGTCTGCCCCTATTTCCTCTTCGTTATTAGGCCTCATTGGACTTTTTCAACACTTCTGGATATCAGGGCAAATAAATTCTAGATCTTCTCGGCATCTCCGCCAAATGTTAATAGCTGATTGACCTTGAATGAACGCTCCCGATAAACAAAGATTCGTTAATGAATGATCAATCAATACAAATGTCTAATGATCAGCATGGAGGAGCCTGATGCAGGAAGTCATTGTTCATCTACGATTGATTGGCTGTGATGGGGTGTTTATACTAATATGCCTAAACCCTGTTAATCCACAATACACATAAAAAGCTGTTCCTATGAAAAACTTGCGGCCAAGTTTTTACTTTATTTTAGTATCCTGCACTTTATTGGCTGTTGATATCGCTTTCAGCACTTTTTACGTCGTGATATCTGGCAACAAATCTTCAATATTGCAAACCTTCATATTGAGCGGTTTTTTCCTTGGGGTTATCAACATTACCGGTGGACTTTGGTTTTTCAGGAATATCCGCAGGCAAGAATTGGGCGATGCCATAGAAAAAGAAAAACTATCCAGACATATTCGGCATTTGCCAGTCAAAAATGCAATATGGGTGTTTTTTCTAACGCTGACTTATGCACTCATCAATCTATCGATGGGAAACTTTCTGCTTGAGGGTGTGATATTAGCTGAGAGCCTAATTCCCAAATTATATTTTGCTGTTGTCTGGTTTGCTTTGCTATACGCTTTTCAGTTTTCTCTTTATGCCTATTTCATTGGCATAGCTGCCTCCATCCAGGCACGCAATTGGTTCTATGGTGAACACAATATTGAAATATCATGTGGATCTCACCGACTAGTTCTGCGCTTATTAATGGGCATGTTTGCCATTATCTTAATTCCCTCAAGCTTAATTCTAACTGAAGTATGGTATTTCGAAGAAATACGAAAACTGCAAGGACTGACAACCAAGCAAGCCATCTTGTTAGATGTTTTATCCATGTTGGTTGCCGCCATGGTAAGCGTTTTCTTTATTTGCCGATCAATCACCTTGCCACTTCAGAATATACAAGATGCGATGGAGCAAACCTCAAGAGGGGATGAAACCGCGCGAGCTGTTGTCTTAACCGATGATGAAATTGGCATTGTAGCGAGTTCTTTCAACAAGATGATGGTTAAAATCAATGAACGAAAATTCATAGCTGAAACTTTTGGCCGTTATGTGCCAGAAACGGTTGCTGCCTCGATCATAAAAAACAAAGGCGAATACAAACCCCAATATCGGCTGGCCACTATTTTGTACACTGATATTGTAGGCTTCACGTCTTTGTGCGAAGAATTAGAACCAGATGATGTCGCCAGTTTGTTAAATGAGTATTTTGCGTTATTAACTGCAATTATCAGCAAACACGGTGGCATTATTAACCAATTTCAAGGTGATGCCATGCTAGTCACCTATAACGTGCCAGCCAAAAATAAAAATCACGCTGAAGATGCGTTGTTAACAGCTATTGAAATACAGCAAACACTATCGACACAGCTATTTAAATCGATATATAGGATGCCTACTCGAATAGGAATCAATACCGGTAAGGTTTTCGCTGGTACTATTGGTGGAAATAACAGGCTGAATTACACCGTGCATGGTGATGCCGTTAACATTGCAGCCAGACTGGAAAACCTAAATAAACAATACGACACATCGATTCTGATATCCAAAGCAACCAAGCTGTTAATCTCCGAATCCCTAAAAGAAAAACTCCATTTAGTACCAATGGGCAAACTTCAAGTAAGGGGGAAAACAAACAATATCAGAGTTTACAGTGTACCAACCGGCAACATCCAGCCTTCTGCCAGAACTGCATAATATAGAGCTTATCGCCCAAAAAGAGTCGTGAGAACGCTAGTCAGGAATAGACTATAGAGAGAAACAGATCATAGACTAAGTTTTCATGCCTGCAAGGACTGCGGGATAATTGAGCACACCTCTACGAGAGATTCCATCACGCTCAATTCGGTACTGGTGCCATGGTTACGCACTATAAATGGTGCTCCCAGCGCTCGGGCACTACCTTGATCTCCAAAAACTATCAACGGCCGAGTGGTATCTTTAGCGACGTCTAGCTGTATCTCACCCTGCAACAAATAAATAGTGCACTGATCTTTCGTATATTCCTCATTGATTGCAGAAAAAGTGTTGAGGTGGATACGCGTTTGATCACTCAGAACAATCACTTTATGCTCACCAATCGCCGTGCTGTAATCCGACCGTAGACGACCAGGTAGCAAGTAACTGGCGAACGAATTATCGCTAAGGTTGTCCTGCAAGCTAAATATTAAAACCACGACCAATAAAAGGCTGGAGGCAATGGCACCCAGTGTTTTCATTTTAACTTTGCGTGTTTTGTCTTTTTGGTCTGACAGTACTGCTTGCCGTGTTTTACGTGCAGGTTCTAGTTCAACTGAATCAACCTCACCTCACATGACTGGGATGCGTTGATAAACTTCTGCATTTTCAGCAATTAAATGCCAGTTGTGAAAAGCATGCTCATCCTCAGGTCTCACCTCGCCCGATTGCATTAAAGCGTGCCACTGTGCAGCCTTCAAAATACGTTCTAGCAACAAAGGTTGTGCCCTTGCGACATAGGCTGTCGTCATATTAAATCAAACTGATAGGTTAACTTATAATAGGCTACCGTAACTCTAGTGATATATTGCTGAACCATGCTTTTGGAAACACCGAGTTCTTTGCCTATGTCAGCGTAACGCATACCATCAAATTTGCTCATTAAAAATACGCGCTGGCATTTTTCTGGAAGGCCTTCTAGCATTTTGATAATAGTTGACAATTTTTCAGCAATCAGTACTAGCTCTTCAGCCGAAGGAGCAACCGCCTCAGCCCCATAATGGCTATAGGTATCTAGATAACGTTGCTGATTATTTTTACGACGCACCTCATCAATAATAAGCCGCGAAGCAGTCGTGGTCAGAAAAGCCCCTGGCTCTATGATGTGATTCAACCTTTGAAATGAAAACAGACGAAGAAAAGTATTTTGTGCAACATCTTCTGCCTGATGCACGCAACCAATTTTTCTACATAACCAGACATGTAGCCCGTTATAGTTATCGACATATAAGCTTTTTAGCTGCTCGTGTAGCATGCTTTCTTTTACACACATGAAGAAGAATCAAGAAAAAAATGCCGCTGACTATTGTAATCAGCATGTTTTCCAATAGATTATAAATGCTAATTATGCTAATGATTCTCATTACAATAAAGGTTAGGAGAACCGTTAATAATTTATTTTAGCCATATCTCTCAATATTAATGCGCTTGTCAAAATGAATTTCGACCAAAAATATTACGCCAATAGGTACGAATTAATACTTGCCTTTACTTTCAAGTTTTCATTTGATGATAAAAGAATGATCCCAGATTTTTTCATACATACTCCCGCCGCAAAATTAGAATAGAGCGAATCAATTAAAGCCTGGCCAATGCCTCTTCCACTGCATGTCCAAATTCAGAAGGCCTTAGAATGATGCCGATGCCAGCTTCACGTAAGATTTCTACTTTTTCTGCTGCAGATTCTCCAGCTGTGGTAACAATTGCGCCAGCGTGACCCATGGTACGACCTTTTGGTGCGGTGAGACCGGCAATGTAAGCGAGTACGGGTTTTGTCATGTGATCACGGGCATATTCAGCACCAGCGGCTTCTTGGGGCCCACCAATTTCACCGATCATAACAATCAGATCGGTGTCTGGATCATTCTCAAATTTTTCAAGGTGATCTTTGAAAGCACTACCATTGATTGGATCACCACCGATGCCAACACTGGTGCTTATACCGATACCTTTTGTTTTCATTTGTGAAGCGGCTTCATAACCCAGCGTTCCTGAACGGCCAATCAAGCCAACATTGCCTTTCATGTAGATATGACCCGGCATGATACCCATCATTGCCTTACCGGGACTGATCGTGCCAGCACAGTTTGGTCCAGTCAGGCACATACGTTCGTCCTTCATGAAGCTACGCATGTAACGCTTAACTCTCATCATGTCTTGAGTCGGGATACCATCAGTCACACAAACACAGAATTTGATACCGGCATCCGCTGCTTCCATAATGGCGTCAGCTGCAAATGGAGGCGGTACAAATACAGCGCTGGCTTCTGCACCAGTGGCTTCGACGGCATCTTTTACAGTATTAAAAACCGGTAAACCAAGATGTGTTTCCCCTCCTTTACCGGGTGTGACACCACCAACAACATTAGTGCCATAGTCGATCATTTCCTGTGCGTGGAATGTTCCGATTTTTCCAGTAAAGCCCTGGATAATGACCGGTGTTTTTTCGTCTAAAAAAATACTCATTGTTAGTTCCTCTTACTAGTTCTTCATGGCGTGCTAAGGTTTTAAGCAGCAGCTGATTTTGCAGCAGCGACAGATTTCTCAGCTGCTTCGGCCAGGGTGTCGGCAGTAATTAAATTGACATTACTATCGGCAAGAATCTGACGACCCTTTTCGACGTTAGTGCCTGACAATCGAACGATGACAGGTACCTTTACATCGAGTTTAGTCATCGCTTGAATCACACCTTCGGCTACCCAGTCACAGCGGTTAATACCAGCAAAAATATTGACTAGAATGGCATCAACGCTTTCATCGGAAAGCACCAGATTGAAAGCCTTAGCAACACGCTCTGGTGAAGCACCACCCCCAATATCGAGGAAGTTAGCTGGCTCACCGCCAACATGTTTGATCATGTCCATGGTTGCCATCGCAAGACCGGCACCATTGATAATACAACCAATGTTTCCATCGAGTCCGACATAGCTTAGACCACGATCAGCCGCGTTCATCTCACGCGCGTCTTCCTGTGACTTATCACGTAATTCAGATACATTGGTATGCTTAAACAGGGCGTTATCGTCAAAGCCCATTTTTGCGTCTAGTGCAATAATGCGCCCTGCTTCGGTGACGACTAAAGGATTTATTTCAACCATAGTGGCATCCAGATCACGAAAGGCACGATAGGCGGCTTTAATAGCCTTTACTGCTTCACTGATTTGGCCTGCGCCTAGTCCTAACGCAAATGCGACTTGTCTTGCCTGGAAGTCTTGCATACCGACCGCTGGTTCCACCGGAATGCGAATAATTTTGTCTGGATCAGTTTCTTCAATGTCCATACCACCTTCAGCTGATGCGACACAAATGACCCGTTCTGTTGCTCGATCCAAAACAAATGCGAGATAGATTTCACGATCTATTGCAGTGCCTGCTTCAACGTAAAGACGATAAATCAACTTACCTTTTGGGCCGGTTTGGGTGGTTACCATGCGTTTGCCGAGCATATCGTTAGCGGCCTCTAATACTTCGTTTTCAGTAGTACAGACTTTAACGCCACCTGCCTTACCACGGGCACCAGAGTGGATTTGAGCTTTTACAACCCAGACATCACCGCCTATTTCTTTAGCGCGGTAAACCGCTTGCTCTGGGCTGTATGCCAAACCACCCTGAGCAATTGGCATGCCATATTCAGCCAATAACGTTTTCGCTTGATATTCATGTATATCCATTACCTATTACCTCGTAATTTTGGATTAATTTCTAGGTTTACTTTTTGGCTTGTATGGCTGCGTCAGTGTTAACAATATTTTCAGCCATCTTGGCCGAAGCCGCATCGATCATGCGGCCGTTAAGCTGAGCTGCACCCTTGCCTTGAGCGGCTGCTGCTTGAAGTGCTGCCAATACCGCATTAGCGTGTTCGACTTCTGTTGCAGGTGGTGAAAAAACATCATTCGCAAGCTCTATTTGTGAAGGATGAATAGCCCACTTACCTTCGTAACCTAGCGCAGCCGCGCGGCGTGCTGCATCCATATAACCTTCAGGATCGCTGAAATCACCAAATGGACCGTCGATAGGACGAATGCCATACGCACGACAGGCAACTAACATTTGCGAAAGACCATGGTGCCATTGGTCACCCAGGTAATCTGGGTTCAGGCCACCGATGTTGGTGGTACGGGCACGACAACTGGCGGCGTAATCGGCAACACCAAAATGTAATGCTTCCATACGGGGGCTAGATCGCGCAATTTCATGCACATTGGCCATGCCAAGGGTGATTTCAATCAATGCTTCGATACCGATTTTATTGGTGAAACCTTTGGCAGTTTCAATTTGAGTCAGCATTGCATCGACCATATAGATATCGGCCGCAACGCCTGCTTTCGGAATTAACAAAGTGTCAATTTTATCACCAGCCTGCTCGACCAAATCAACTACGTCGCGGTACATATAATGAGTATCCAGACTATTGATACGAATAGAAATTGTCTTACCTTTTCCTCGCCAGTCGATGTCGTGCAGTGCTTCGATGATATTTTTGCGGGCCTGCACTTTATCGCCCGGTGCAACTGCATCTTCAAGGTCCAGAAATACATAGTCAACATCACTATTGGCTGCTTTGTCGAACATGCCTGGATTAGAACCTGGCACAGCCAGTTCACTTCTCTGTAGGCGCTGACGCGCCGGTGGATATGCTGTATGGCTCATTGATGTAAGTACCTTTTAAAAATTAAATCAACTTTGGATTAATGCCTGAAAATTTATTTGTAATTACGCCTTATACATAAATATGATATAGATATTCATTTAGAGACTTAGCAGCATTATTAATAAATACATTTGCATTTCTTATGACCAGTATACGTTTCCAAAAAGCATGCTGACTATCGCCATACCGACATGCTGCCGTATTTTTGCGACTATCATTCAGAAAGCTCGCCTTAAGAGACGCAACAATCGTGCGTTATAAAGATGAGTTATGAAAATTTTCTATAAAATGGATTACGGCATATACACAATGACAGGGTTTCTTTTTCCATATCGTCACACTGGCGGATGCCACTATTCATGTATTGGGTTTGCTTGGGTCGACTAATTCATCCGGATTATTGTGATTCGCTAATACGAACTACGTTCCTTTCAAAAATTAAAAGTGAGTTTGTAAATTAGAAGTGATTAAAAAAATAAAGTACTATTGACATGTTCTGTATTTTGAAATGCTATGAAGGTCTGTTGTAACTTGAACTTATCTTCGAAGTCACTGGATTGCGGCATTCGCCACAAAGACGGGGGGGGGCAATCTAGCCATACTGACGAATGCCAGCATCCATTCAGAGCAACGCCCCACAAAGACGAGTTTCCTTTCTGTGCAGGCGGTTAAATTAACCTGCCGAACTAAGCTGAGCCATCTTTCCAATCACCTGAGTATTTACTTAGCCGGTTGACTACCCTAGTCACTTTAATCCAACAGAGCGGTGACAAGTAAATAGGTAAAAACACTACCAAGCCAGATATCAATCAGTAAATACAAATAAAAGAACTTCCGTTTTTCTGGGTCTTTCGACACCGATAAGGTGAGGTAAAGAAACAGCGCAAGTACGCCTAACAATATGATAATAAAGTGCATAACTTTCTTTTCAGCCTACGGGTGGTATTAGGGTACCTCAAAAAAGTGTATTTTTAGAGATACCCTTTATTTTAATTGCTTAGTATTAGAAGTTCCGAGTTAAGTGCTCTCGCAACGTGCAGCAGCAATCGCTGTTAAATTGACTAAACCTCGAACCGTAGTTGAAGGTGTCGCAATATGCGCCTCGATATCACAGCCCAATAATATAGGCCCAAGTTTAACGCCTCCACCCAACACTTTAAGCAAGTTACTAGTGATATTGGCAGAATCTAAATTTGGCATGACAAGTAAATTAGCAGCACCTTTAAGATTAGAATTAGGAAAGATCTTATCTCTGATTCTGGATGACATAGCGGCATCTGCATGCATTTCACCTTCCACCATCAATTCTGGATTAAGCTCATTAATCAACTTGAGTGCCTGACGCATTTTTTGAGAAGATTCGGAATCACGGCTGCCAAAGTTAGAATGGGACAATAAAGCAACTTTGGGTGCCAGTCCAAAACGTTTGAGTTCTTCAGCGGCTCTAATGGTCATTGTAGCGATAGCCTCAGCCGTTGGGTTCGGAGTGACTTGAGTGTCACAAAAGAATACTGTAGTGCCGCTTAGGATCAAACCGCTCAACGAAGACACTTCATTAATACCTTCACCTTGCTGAGTAACACTCAACACCCGCTTTAAATGACGATGAAAACGACCTATCGTGCCACAAATCATAGTATCGGCTAAGCCCATTTTAAGCATCAGCGAGGCTTGAATGGTGGTACTGGTACGAACCATATCGCGTGCTTCTGTCAATGATTGTCCCGAACGCTCTGCAATAGAATGATACAAAGACCACCACGTTTCGTCATCGTCATAATCCAGCACTTCAAAGTCAACACCAGGCTTCATTTGTAAACCGTATTCGGCTATCAAACGATTCACAACGTCTAGTCGTGCCAATACAATCGGGTAACATAACTTTTCTAAAACGATATTATCAACTGCCTGCAAAACGGTCGGGTTTTCTCCTTCAGCAAACACGACTTTTCGAAGCTGCTCACGAGCTTTGTCAAAAACAGGCTTCATGAACATACCTGATCTGAATACAAATGACGTGAGTTTGTGCCGATAGGCTTCCATATCTTCGATCGGTTGTGTCGCTACACCAGAGTCCATTGCGGCCTGCGCAACTGCCGGTGCCAGCTCCAGAATGAGGCGTTGATCAAATGGTTTAGGAATTAGGTAATCTGGCCCAAACGTCAACGACTCACCATGATAGGCGTTCGCGACAACATCATTGGTTCCGGCTCGAGCCAGTCGCGATAATGCTTCTACGCAGGCCACTTTCATGGCTTCATTAATTTCAGTGGCACCCACATCTAACGCACCTCGAAAAAGAAACGGGAAGCACAAAACATTATTGACCTGATTCGGGAAATCAGAGCGCCCAGTTGCAACAACGACATCAGGCCTAACTTTTTTGGCGAGGTTCGGGTCAATTTCAGGTGTTGGATTCGCCAATGCAAAAACGACTGGCTTACTGCCCATCGACTCAACGGCTTCTGGCTTTAATAAGTTACCCGCAGATAGACCCAGAAAAACATCAGCACCAACCATGGCTTCAGCCAAAGTTCTCAGTGGCGTATCTCTTGCGAATGTCTGTTTGTATTCATCCATTGACTGAGTGCGTCCCTCAAAAATAACGCCTTTCGAGTCGGTAACGATAATATTGTTTTTATCTAAGCCCATAGATACCAACAAATTCAGGCAAGACAGTGCTGCAGCACCAGCACCGGAGGCAACTAGTTTTATCTGTTTTATGTCCTTCTCTACCACGGCTAACGCGCTCATCATGGCGGAGGCAACGACAATGGCCGTGCCGTGTTGATCATCATGAAAGACAGGGATAGATAACTTCTCCCTAAGATATTTCTCAACATAAAAGCAATCGGGCGCCTTGATATCTTCTAGATTAATACCACCAAACGTTGGTTCTAGCCGTTCGATGGTTTCTGCCAACAGCTTGGGATCTTTTTCATCAATTTCGATATCAAACACATCGATACCGGCGAAACGTTTAAATAGTACGGCCTTGCCTTCCATCACTGGTTTAGACGCCAAGCTTCCAATATCTCCGAGCCCTAACACTGCAGTACCGTTAGTAATCACACCAATCAAGTTTGCTTTGGCAGTATACAAACGCGCAGCCATTGGGTCGGCAGCAATCTCTTCACATGGAAAGGCAACGCCTGGCGAATAAGCTAATGCCAAATCTTGCTGAGTTGTGAGGGGCGTCGTCGCCTCTATTTGAAGCTTGCCAGGGGTCGGGTATAAGTGATATTTGAGTGCTTTCTTGCGATAATCGTCAGCCGCCATAATTCTATCTCTAAACCATCTCAAAAATGTGGAAAGGAATTATAACGGAATATGTCATCAGGTGTGCAATATTGGCTGGGGAACCTGTTATTAAGTCGGCTTGCAATTTAAGTTCGTTCGATGCGCTGCTCAGGCTATACTCGTCTTTTTCGTTATCGCTGTCGCATGAAGTTCACTATCCAGATAAACACTGGGCCTTACACCCATCAGGCCTCTGATACGGCGTACCATTTTACCTGTGCCGCTTTAAAAGTAGGACATTCAATACACCGCATATTTTTTTATCATGATGGTGTCAATAACAGCTCAATGTTTAGCGAACCACCGCGTGACGATCGAAATATTCAGCAACTGTGGTCTGCGCTGGCTGAGCAGCATTCTCTCGATATGGTGGTCTGTGTGGCTGCAGCTCAACGCCGTGGTATTCTTGATCAAAAAGAAGCCAGTCGTCATGGTAAACCTGCGGGGAATATTGCACCTAATTTCACTCTCTCTGGTCTCGGTCAATTGATTGAGGCTGCTGTCGTGTCGGACAGGTTGCTTGTATTTGGCGATTAGTTTTTGGCTGATCTTATTTAAGTTAGTAAATTTTAGTAACCCTAGTTTGGTAAGTGATGTCTATCTCTAAATCCTTTGTTTTTATCAATCGGAAAGCGCCCTATGGTACGATCTATGCACTAGAAGCATTAGAAGTTGTGTTAATTGCAGCTGCGTTTGAGCAACAGGTAACACTGATATTCATGGACGATGGAGTCTATCAACTGACACAGAATCAGAATCCAACTAACATTGGTATGAAGAATTTCTCGAAAACCTTTGGCGCACTCGGTGACTATGATATTGGACAAATTTTTGTAGACTACGAGTCGCTTAATTTACGCGGATTAAATGCCGACGACCTGCAACCATTGACTTATGAAATCACTGATGGCGTCGAGCAACCATCGATCAAACTAGTGCCTCGTAGTGAATTAGGGGATATTATTGAAGCTGCTGATGTTTTGCTTAATTTTTAACTTGCCGAGCTGGGTCAATAGTCAACCTGGAAACTTTGATCAGCATTTATGATCAACGAACACTGAATTGTTACTAACGATTGAAAACTCACTATGCCGACCTTACATACCGTTAACAAATCACCTTTTGAACGAAATTCACTAGAAACCTGCCTGTCTGTATGCAAGTCGGATGCTAGTGTATTGCTGATTGAGGATGCCGTTGTTGGTGCGTTACAAAACACGAGTATTTCCAGACAAATTTTAGAAGCTGTAGGGTCTGGCGTTAAAGTTTATGCATTGAATGAAGATTTGGAAGCGAGAGGACTTCCGCCTGGCCGATTAATCGATGAAATTAGTATCGTCGACTACGCAGGGTTTGTTAATTTGGCCGCCGAAAATACCACGGTTCAATCCTGGTTATAATCTCGAGTTTATTTTATTAAAGTCACAAAGAGTAAGAAATATCATGTCATTGGATGTAAACGGCGTTATCTATGAAACCGATGAAGAGGGTTATCTCGCCGATTTAAGTGATTGGGCGGTTGATGTTGCCGAAGCGCTAGCAAATAAAGATGGTGCAGAACTTGAAACTGCACATTGGGAAGTCATTCATTTTCTCCGAGAGTATTACGAAGAATATCAAATTGCACCGGCTGTGCGCATACTCACCAAGGCTATTGGCAAGCGGCTTGGTAAAGATAAAGGTAATAGTAAGTATCTATATCAACTATTTCCCTACGGACCAGCCAAACAAGCCTGTAAATATGCAGGGCTGCCTAAGCCAACTGGTTGTATCTAATCGATACCCTCAACATTTAGCGACAATGCAATATACCCCCCTAAGCAGTAACGTTGAGTGAATATTTTTTTCGCTACTGCTTTCTACTTTGCTGCGGCGGTCATAACCTTAGGTCTTGGCCATAAAGTTTTTCAGTATTGGTCGACGCCAACGCCATTTAGAATTCCCATAACACCGGCTCCTTCCACTTTCCCTGGCGTTATACTGCGCATGATGGGCGAAGTGTTCCTTTTTAAAAGTTTGTTCAAAGCCAATAAATGGATTTGGTTATTGGGTTGGGTATTTCACGCATCTTTAGTACTAGTCATGTTGCAGCATCTTGTTTATTTCATGCAACAACCACCGATATGGATTTATCAATTACAGCCCTACAGTCAGCTCGCAGCTTACCCGCTACTGATTAGTCTTGGCGGACTTCTATTGAGACGTTTTATGGTTGATCGTGTCAGGTACATATCATCACCGTCGGACTTCTTAATGTTATTCCTTTTGATTGCGATTGCATCAAGCGGTTTATTAATGCTGCTCGTCTGGCCTTCTAATGTTTACTTAATACAGCAATATTTTACCGGTTTACTTCGGCTCACTATTAATCCATTGCCTGATGACCTATCGCTTTACTTGCATTTGATTTTAGTGGTAATTTTGCTACTCATCTTCCCGTTTAGCAAACTACTCCACGCGCCAGGTGTATTCTTTAGCCCGACCCTAAATCAGGCTGACAAGACTAGACAGAAGCAACATCAATCATCTAAGCCGCGTGAGCCAGAATGACTAATCGCGAATACACCGTACCTCAATTGTTCAAAAACATTGAGACGCCCAAAATTCAGCCTGATGCAATGAAATTGCCCGGCCCATTCAAATCAAAGTCAAATCATCAACAAGCGTTGGGGTTTCCGGATGCACTTATCGACAACTGGCAACAAAAAGCTGTTGATGCTATGGGGCAAGCCGTCAAAGAATCCCGAGGGCTTAGAGTGTTTCTCGATTCATGCGTCAAGTGCGGCGCCTGCACCGATAAATGCCATTACTATTTAGGGTCGGCTGATCCTAAAAACATGCCTGTTGCCCGACAGGATTTATTCCGTAATGTTTATCGCAAATATCATACGCCTGCTGGACGATTCCTCAGTAAACTCGGACTCGACTGGCTTATTGGTGGCCAGGAAATGAACCAATCTGTACTCGATGATTGGTATAACTATTACCATCAATGCTCAGAATGCAGGCGCTGCGCTGTGTATTGTCCTTACGGTATCGATACCGCTGAAATTACCATGGCGGCCAGAAATATCATGTCAGAAATTGGGGTCGGACAAAAGTATAGCAACGAGGTCATCGGTAAGGTTTACAAAGTGGGCAATAATTTGGGGCTACCTGAGGCCGCCTTGCGCGATACCCTCGAGGGTCTTGAAGAAGATATTGAAGAGGAAACTGGTATTTTTATAAAATTACCGCTCGATCAGGTGGGTGCCGATATTTTACTGGTCACACCTTCAGCTGACTTTTTTGCGGAGCCGCATGTTGATGGCCTCATTGGTTATGCCAAGGTATTACACGAGTCAGGCATTAGCTGGACCTTCAGCACCAGAGCTTCTGAGGCAGCCAATTTTGCTCTATTCATCGGTAACGACGAGAGCATGCGAAAAATAGCGTTACGCATTCGTGAAGCAGCCATTGATTTAGGTGTTAAACGCATCATTTTTGGTGAATGTGGTCATGCCTGGCGAGTAGCTTACAATTACCTTGAGACGCTAGCAGGGCCATTCGATTTCCTCGATACACGCTTTCCGATGCCGCAACATATTTGCGAATTCACCCATGACTTAATTCAGCGCAATCAGTTAACCCTTGACCCATCTCGTAACGATGATAAAACCGTTACCTTTCACGACTCCTGTAACGTCGCGCGTGCATCCAATATGGGTGGGATATCAGGTGGTCAGTTTTCAATCCCACGAGACATCATTCGAGCGACTTGCCACAACTACGTCGATATGGCTAAAGACACCATTCATGAGTCAACATTTTGCTGTGGTGGCGGCGGCGGCTTACTTACCGATGATTTAATGGAGGTAAGAGTCAAAGGTGCACTGCCTAGAATGACCGCTTTAAATAATGTTGTTGAAGCACATGGCGTTACTCATATGGCCGCTATTTGTGCTATCTGCAAGTCTCAATTTAGCAAGATACTGCCCGTCTACGGTATGGACATGGACATGATCGTGAGCCTGCATCAGCTAGTGAGCAACGCGATTGTTTTAACTGGACAGAAGACAGAAAAACCCGAATCACCTCTTCTTCCGTGAGTGAGAATAAAAGGTTATGTATAAGACAGTGACTAATCACTCGGCTAAGAAGACCGTCTGATTTTGAGTTTGATGCTCGCTACCTCTAATCGCTAAAGCCATATCAAAGTAAGACGTTTTAGCTACGGATTACACTGACAAGAGATTTCGGTAAAAGACAAGATGGTCATTAAAGTTAACCACTAAATATCGTCTGCTTCGCCATCCGATGGCAACCAAGATCCTTCCCAACTATCGTTGTACCTGGAAGGCAGATATCCAGAGACTTTTTTGCTTGCCGGGTACCGTCGGCCTCCGAGCCGCCTGTAATTGGCATGAGGTCGAGTGAGACATGCGGCGGATGACGCTTCGCTCTTCCGCCCTACGATTCCGTGTATCATTTCGTTATTTCGGCGGCTGCTTAATATATGAGTCAGAGTCAAATAAAAATCTAACGAATAACATCACCACCCCTTTCTTCTATCCGCGTCCTTCCGTGTAATCCGTGGCTAAAAATGTCTTTGCTTTTGCCCGCATGGTAATGAGTGCCTTTCTTCAACCATCATAGCGTTTATGATGCTTACGTCGTTTACCTGAACGCTGGCTAACAACACCAATCAAATCATAGTGAGCACGGTTGATAACGATATCAACCGTATCTGCTTTCAACGACTGCAATCGATAGTCATCACCCTCAACTATTAATTGCCGCAAGATAACATCACCCTCGGCTCTCGCTACCACAAAACAACCCGTCTTTAACTGGCCACCCGGATCAACGATAATGATATGGCCATCCTCAAACTCAGGGGTCATATCGTCACCAATCACGCGTAAGGCGAAGGGTTCACTGCTACCACAACTACCCGTGTCAGTCAGTGACATGTTCTAAGTCAGCCTGTTCTGGTTTAGCTTTGCGCTGTTGAATCGCCCATAAGTTGGCATAGATACCCTGCCTCTCGAGTAACTGCTGATGATTGCCCTGTTCTTTCACCTCGCCTTTGTCTAACACCAAAATATTATCGGCATCCACAATGGTTGATAGCCTATGGGCAATGACCACCGTGGTTTTATTGCGCGATATTTTATACAGAGCAGATAAAATATTTTTTTCTGACTGGCTATCAAGGCTTGAGGTTGCTTCGTCAAACACCAATATTGCAGGATTTTTGAGTAATACTCTAGCGATTGCTACTCGTTGTTTTTCACCACCCGATAACTTCAAACCACGTTCACCGACAACAGTTGAATAACCCTCGGGTAGCGACTCGATGAAGTCATGAATATCAGCGAGTCGTGAGGCCTCCATTACTTCCTGCTCTGAAGCATCTGGTTTGGCATATCGAATATTATAAAGAATGCTATCGTTAAACAGAACCGTATCCTGCGGTACGATACCGATTGATTGCCTTAGACTCTCCTGTGTCACTTTGGAAATACTCTGGCCATTCAATAAGATATCGCCCTGCTGAATATCGTAAAAACGAAACAGCAAACGAGCAATGGTTGACTTACCAGCACCGGAAGGACCAACAATGGCTAATTTTTTACCATCTTCCACTTTGAAATTAACATTATTCAATATTTGGCGGTTTTCATCATAATGAAAGTTTACTTGCCTGAACTCAACACTGGCATTGTTGAGAACCAGCGGTTTAGCATCGGCGGCATCGGTTATCTCAATCGGCTTTTGTAATAGTTTTATGACCATATCCATATCAGCCAGCGCATATTTAAGCGACCGATAAATAATACCTAGAAAGCTAAGTGGCATAAATAACTGCAACATCATTGCATTGATTAATACCAAATCACCCAGTGTTAGTTCATTGTTCGCGACGCCTTGCGCTGCCAGGAACATAATGCCAGTGACCCCTATAGCGATAATCGCAGCCTGACCAAAGTTAAGCATCGACATCGTGTTCTGGCTATTAACGGCGGCATCTTCCCACTCACCCATGGTTTGCCGATAGCGGTTTATCTCATGACTATCATTGTTAAAGTATTTGACTGTTTCATAATTCATCAAGCTATCCATAGCTCGACCATTGGCACTCGAATCAAGTGCATTCATTTCGTGACGAAAGTGCATTCGCCACTCTGTCACCAATAGCGTAAAGCCAACATAGAGTATGACGGTTACAAGAACGACAACCGCGAATTCAAAACTATATTGACTAAACAAGATGCTCGCCACGAGCACAAATTCAGCCGCGGTAGGGATAATGTTGAACACCAAATAATTCAAGATAGAACTTATACTTTGCGCACCACGTACCATGTCCCGTGAAACCGCGCCAGTATTCCTGCCAAGGTGATAGCGTAGCGATAAATTATGGAGGTGGGTTAGTGTCGTGACGGACAAGCTATTCATAGCGTGATATCGGACACGCGCAAACACCGCATCTCTTAACTCGTTGAAGCCCGAATTAAGAAAACGCAGAACACCATATATACTAATGAAGATGATCGGTAGAACAGCTATTTGCCCATTGTCGGTATCGAGTGAATCGACAATATACTTAAGTATGATAGGAATCCCGACCATCGCAAGCTTGGATATGACCAGACAACCCAATGCCAATATCACCCGTCCTTTGTAAGACCAGACGAAAGGTAACATTTTTTTAAGGTTATTCCAGTCTTCGCGATTGCCATGCGCCTTCTCGGTACGACCTACTGATGCTGAACTCATAGCTTTAAATCCAATTCATTTTTAGTGCATCTCTTAAAATGCACTTTTTTCCGCGATTGCGGCGTTGCCTCACGACACCTACTTTTGGCAGTTCCATGCTGGTGTGTCAGCACAGTAGTTCGCCACCCGGTCGTTCTTCATGTACTAAAGTACACTCCGGTTCTCCGCACGGTGCTTCCGGGACGCCGGACCGCTTGTACTCACGAAAAAATCACTATTTTTAGAGGCGCCGTTTAAAGAAAATAGATAAAAGACTGTTCTATCGCTCATTTTCTTTGGCCCATAAAAAAAGCAGAACCATAATAGTTCTGCTTTTTTAAAGAGTTATCTATCAAGATAGTAACTCAACAATGACGACCTTTTTAGGCTAAAAAGCCTAATGGATCACATCGAAAATCAATAGCTTATAGAGCTACAATGTTCTCTGCTTGAGGACCTTTTTGTCCTTGAGTCACTGTGAATTCAACTTTTTGACCTTCAGCCAAAGTTTTGAAACCTGAACCAGAGATAGCACTGAAATGTGCGAAGACGTCTGGACCAGACTCTTGCTCGATAAAACCAAAACCTTTAGATTCGTTGAACCACTTAACTGTACCAGTTGTAGTAGACATTTTTATTTCCTGTATAAATTATAAATAGATTGAAACCTGTTTGACGAGGTTATTTTTCGGCTGGAATGGTTGCTATAACTTATGGAATACAAAACGAGGGTCTGAAATGGCTGAACTTCGACGGTGTGCATAAATATAAGACGTACTTTCAAGCTAGGTAACATTATATACCTTGGAATCAGGTCGTCAACAGTTAATGTGGTTTTATTTCATAAGTACTTCTTATGCTCTCGGCAATGAATCAGAAGGTGAATCTTATCGCTAATGATGGAGGGCCTTCAGACAAGCCCTCCACTTCACATTATATTGCCGTTGCTTTATTTGTTATTGGCGAACACCTTCTACCTGCAACGTCACGGCAACATCACCAACCCAACCAGGGAAACCAAAGTCAGCAGCTTTCAGGTTAACTTCACCTTCAAAACCACTGCGGTAACCACCCCATGGATCATCACCTTCACCAATCTGGGTGACATTCAGTGTCACAGGTTTTGTGACACCACGCAGAGACAAATTACCTGCCAACTTGCCATCCTTAAACGACGTACTTTCAAAGGCTATGACCGGGTATTTATCCACTTCGAAGAAGTCAGCGCTACGTAGGTGCTTATCTCGCTCTGCATGGTTCGTGTCAAGACTTTTGGCTTGAATAGTAACATTGACGCTCGAGTCAGCAGGCTTTGCCGAGTCGTGATTAAATTTTCCTGAAAAGTCATTGAAGCGACCAATGATGTACGAGTATCCAAGGTGGCTCGCCTTAAAGTTGACAGAGGCATGTTGCCCCTTGATGTCGATGGCATAATCGGCAGCCATCGTTTGTGCTGAAACCAGCAGACTGATTGCCAATGCTGTGCCTAGTAGTATTTTAGATTTCATTATTTTTTCCTCTGTGGCTATTTTTTGTTGGGAATATTAAGTTGGGAATGTTGATACGAAATGAATTCTTAACGCATGCCCAGCATTTTGCGTAAGGTATTATCTTTGTCAATAAAATGATGCTTCATTGCTGCCGCAGCGTGTAAAACCGTCAAACTGATAATGCCATAACCCAGGTACTCATGAACCAGTCCAGCTATATCCTCTTGCTCTGGAATACTCGTGATCGTTGCGGGGACATCGAAAACATCAAACACACTAATACTCGAGTTATCCGCAGTGGATATTAGGTAACCGCTAATTACTATCAAAATCATCATACCGTAAAGCCCTAAATGTGCGGCTTTAGCGGCCAGTAATTCGAATCGCGAGAGACCATCTTCGAATGCTGGTTTCACATTAATCGCTTTCCAAACTAATCGGAGAATGAGCAACAAGCCAAATATAATTCCAATACTTTTATGAATAAATGGCAATGTTTTATAGAGTGCATCATAGTAGGTCAAATCAACCATATACCAGCCCAATCCAAATAAACCGATCACGGCAATAGCCATTAGCCAATGCAAAAGAATAGTGACTAAACCAAATCGATCCAAGGTGTTGAACATGACAGTCCTAATTTAACAAACTCAGATTTAAAAAGTAAGATCTTTAAGACCGCCATCGATGTTATATGTTCCCGATTAAAACTATTTTATAGCTGTTATTTTTATCTTTTTTAGCACACCACCAGTCAATGGCTTTTGTGCTTTAATACCACATTGATATTTTTCATTGGCGCCCAATATACTGAAGCTTGGTGCTGCATGGCATCTAAACCACATTTCGATAATTTGGTAGTAATCAAAATAGCATGAAGCAAAAATCAACATTCACCCCGGCCTGCAATGAAAATACCTGGTCGCTTGATCCAATTATCGAATGGTTATTTAAACAAGGCCGTCTGGAGCAAAATCAGGCAACGTTTGTTCAGGCCTTGTCAGAAAAACTCCTGCAGGCAGGTGCGCCAATTGACCGCCTTACCATTAGCTTACCAACGTTGAACCCTTTAGTTAAAGCGACCTCTGCCTCCTGGTGGAAAGACACCAACAAGACCATTCCTTTTATCGCGCAACATAACATCTTTAATTCGGACCGCTATAAGGGTAGCCCACTTGAACAACTATTCGAGACCAACCGGAGTGTCCGTCAATCGATACTCGAGTTACCAGAAAACGCCCATCGCGCTTATACCGAGCTAGCCGAAGCTAACTTTACGGATTATTACGCGATGCCCATTACCTTTAGTACGGGGCTTGGCAGTGCATTTATCGTTGCCACCAAAGCGCTAAATGGCTTTTCACCCTGCGATATTAAAAATTTGAAACGTTTGCGTGACTTCTTCGCTCCCAGCCTTGAAGTTTACTCACTTCGCTATTTGTCGAAGTCACTGATGACTACCTATGTCGGCAAAAGAACCGGTGAAAAAGTACTATCAGGTATGATCAAGCGTGGTGATGCAGACACTATTAACGCTGCTTTATGGTTCAGCGATTTGCGAAACTTTACTCACCTGACTGAAACGTTGCCCGCTGAAGAAGTGTTTTCTATGCTCAATGAATATTTCGAATTTGTTTCCGCAGCCGTCAGCGCACGCGGTGGTGAAATATTAAGGTTTATCGGTGATGCAATGCTTATCGTTTTCCCAATAAGCCCAGATATATCGAAAAAATCGGCCTGCAATGCAGCACTAGAGGCAGCAAGAGACGCGCGAGAGACCCTCGCTGTCATCAATCATTTACGCAAACGTAAGTCCCAGCCACTGATAGAATTTGGTGTAGGTCTTAATGTTGGCGAAGTGGTCTACGGTAACGTCGGCGCGCCTGACCGTCTTGATTTCACTGTGATGGGCCCAGCGGTCAATCGAACCGCTCGGCTAGAAAGCCTGACTAAAAAATTGGGTCACGATGTATTGATATCAAAAGCTTTTTCCGACCAACTTGATTGCAAAACTATTCCACTAGGCTTGCACGAAATGAAAGGCATCAAAGACCCTCAATCGGTATTTGCAGTCGACTATATTTCAGAACAAACCTGAACTTGATTGTCAGCTGTGCGACTGAAACTGGCTTGATGCACAACGCCAGAATTTAAACCATGCTCATAAAACAACTTCAAACTATGACCAATCACAGGGAAGGCTAGTTCATCCCAGGGAATTTGTGCTTCAGTAAACAAACCCACTTCCAGACTTTCAATGCCAGGAGACACATTGTCGTCTAACAACTCGCCACTAAACATTAAATGCACTTGCGAAATATACGGTATGCTAAACACACCAAACAAATTCAAATGACCAGGATTTGCATTCGCTTCTTCGATGGATTCTCGCGCTGCAGCCTGATGAACTGTTTCTTTATTTTCCATAAAGCCGGCAGGTAAAGTCCATTTGCCATATCGCGGTTCAATCGCACGTTTACACAACAACACCTGGCCTTGCCAGGTTAAAATAGCACCCGCGACATTGTTTGGGTTTTGATAGTGAATCACGCCACAGGCATCACAAACGAACCGTTCACGATTATCATCGGGTGGAATGATAGAAGCGACTTTCTCGCCACACTGACTGCAGTAATTCATTGCACTGACCTTTTTAGAGTTGATAGGATAAGCTGTTTTACGGGCTGCAATCCCTGCTCTAATACTTTCATTATTTGCTCCATTGTAATCTTTGGAGCAGCATTCTCTGAACTAGCATTCTCTGGCTCATTAACACCCGCACACCAATTTACAACTAGTGCTATCGAAGCATATTCGATTCCAAGCTCTCGGGCCAGGGCAGCTTCTGGCATGCCGGTCATACCAATCATGTCACACCCATCTCGAGTCATTTTAATGATTTCAGCCCTGGTTTCTAGTCGTGGTCCGTTGGTGCAACCATAGACACCCGATGATTGAATTTTAATTTTAGCTGCATTGCCAGACTCAATAATCATGGCTCGTAACGATGCGCTATAGGGATAGGTAAAATCAATATGCTGAACGACGTCACTTTTACTATCAGCAAAAGCCACATCAGAAAAGCTATGCGCCCTGCCCCAGCTATAGTCAATAATTTGATCAGGCAACGCAATAGTTTCTGGCTCGTAGTTTGGCGATATACCACCCACCGCATTTACTGCAATGGCGTGAGTGACGCCTTGCTGTTTTAATGCGTAAAGATTGGCTCGGTAATTAATTTGATGTGGCGGTATGCGATGTAATGCACCGTGTCGTGCCAAAAATACCACTGGTTGGTTTTGCCAGCTACCATGAATAATTTCGGCTGAGGTAATACCGTAAGGCGTTTCTACAAAATGTTTATCGTGTTCGACAAAATCATCACCCAAATCATAGAGACCACTGCCACCGATTATCGCGTACAACGCTGGCATTATGGCTGTCCTTTTTGTACTTTTTGTACCATGGGCTTTTCTTCAATAGAGTAAATACTCGATAGATTTCGAAAGTGACTATTCAAATCCATACCAACCCCATAAACATAACTATCTGCGCATTCAAGCCCCACATAATCGGGGTGAATGTCGGCTTTTTTGCGTTCGTGTGTTTTACGGATTAAAAATACACCAGTGATCGATTTAGCCCCCTGCTTGATACAGTAGGCCTTTATTTCCTCTAGTGTATATCCCTGATCAAATATATCGTCGACGATAATAACATTACGATCCATTAATTCATTCTGAGGATAAGCCTTCCACAAAACATCCTTGCCTAATGTTGCTAACCTGTATCGTGTCGCATGCACATAGTCGACCGTTAGTGGAAACTCCCAGTGTCGCAACAATTGACCCGTCAGATATAGACCACCATTCATGACACATAACACTAATGGAAAGTCATCTTTACATTGCTCTGCAACAGTCGATGCCAGATCGGCAATCGCCACCTCTACTGATGATTGATCAAACAGTAATTCGGCGTCTTGATGGATCGTGAGTGCTTTTTCCAGATTCATATTGTTGTGCCTTTTAGTAGGGTCTAATGATCAGGTACAACATTACCTTCCAGCCTGGTCGATGGTAATAGGGTTTTCGAAATGCAATGATGATGTAGGGAAAGCAATCTCAGCTTTATTTGCCTCGATTATTTGCGCGACTTTGAACATAACATCCTGCTTAATTTGATGAAACTTCACCCACTGAGTCGTTTTCGTAAAGCTATAAATAAAGAAATCAACCGAACTATCAGAGAACGCATTAAAGTTCACCATCATGGTTTTATTGGCATCGATCTCTTCATGCGCGACTAACATTGCTTTTACTTCACTGACAATATTATTCATGCTATCGAGGTCGCTATATCGCAAACCGATGGTCTCGTATATACGCCTGTTCGCCATGCGCGAAGGGTTCTCGACAACGATATTGGTAAAGATCGAGTTAGGCACGTAAATAGGTTGAGATTCAAAATTGCGGATCATGGTCACTCGCCAGCCAATTTTTTCTACGGTGCCTTCAATGTTTCGATCCGGTGAGCGTATCCAGTCACCAATGGTGAAGGGCCTATCCAGGTAAATAATTAAACCACCGAAAAAATTAGCCAGTAAATCCTTTGCTGCAAAGCCGATTGCAATGCCGCCGATACCACCCATCGCCAAAACCCCTGATACACTAAACCCTAGCGTTTGCAATATCACTAGGGCTGCGGTAATGATGATAGCGAGGCGCAATAACTTACTGATGGCTTCGGCCGTATGCGCATCAATACTATCAGAATGATCTGAAAATTCTTTTTCTGCACCTCGAATAAACGCCAATACGAACCAGGCCATACAAACCAGAATACCCACATCACGAATCGTGCCCGAGGCCGTGAATATAGGGCTTTGCGTCTCTAAATAAATAACATCTGTGGCGAGACTAAGACCAACCAACCAAAGTATCCAGCCCGTAGGACGCAACATAGCCTCGACAACAATATCGTCCCAACGCGTTTTGGTTTTATGCAATTTAAGCAACATTTTGAAAATGAAACGCTTCATAAAAAAGTTGGCGACGACGGTAAGCAGCACCACTGCAAATACTTGAAAAATCCAGAACCATTCTTTATTGATGCCTGGTAGCAATTGCTCTAGTTCTAACATTGATTAAACTCTTTCATTGATCTAGTTCTTTCATTCCTGGTTTCAAGTAGCGAGTTCAACTATTAATCGAACAGGTCGCCACTCTCAGATGGTGTTGATTGCTGATTGAATGCATGCAACTCAGCTGTTGCCTTATGCCAACTGGCTGTGTCGAACAAAGCATCAATGTATTTCTTTGGCTTACCATGTAAACGTACCATGCGTAATTGAGAGGTCGGATTATTATAACCCTGCAGCGAATCGAGCACTTCATCTGCACCCGCCGAATTATTGCAAACGAGTAAGATATCACAGCCAGCTGCTAACGATAATCTGGCTCGCTCAGCGTAACCACCGACAGATTCGGCACCATTCATACTTAGATCGTCACTGAAGATAACACCTTCAAATCCTAGTTGTTGTCGCAGTACTGAATCCACCCATATTCTTGAAAAGCCTGCTGCTAAGCTATCGACCTGATCATAAACAACATGTGCCATCATAATACCCGCTAGATGGGTATTGATGACTCGTCTGAACGGAATCAAATCAGACTGTTCAATCGCGTCAAAATCGCGGCGATCAAATGGCATGACGTGATGTGAATCGCCCTCAACTGAGCCATGCCCTGGGAAATGTTTACCGACTGCTTCCATACCAGCCTCACTCATACCACGAATCCAGGCATTGGCTAACCGGCTCACCTGTTCAGGTCGATGATGAAAAGCCCGATCGCCAATAACACTGCTGATCGGATTACCCAGGTCGAGTACGGGCGCAAAACTCAGGTCTATACCATAGTGTAATAATTCACTCGCCATAACCCAGCCAAAGGTTTCTGAAAATTTGATCGCTTTGACCTGATCTTGATCATAAAGCTCACCTAACTTTGCGATCGCAGGTAAACTTTGAAACTGCTCACGAAAGCGCTGAACTCGACCACCTTCCTGGTCAACTGCGACCACTAAACGGGGCGTCCGAATGGCGTGAATTTCGTCAACCAAAGCTTTTAACTGTTCGGGCGACTCATAGTTGCGGCTGAATAAAATCATCCCACCCACCTGATTATGCAATAGTCGTTTGCGGTCGTCGTCTGTCAGCGACAACCCAGCAACGTCTAGCATCACGGGACCCAAGCTCATAAGGAATAACTCATACTATTGACTCCAACAATACAACGGCATGTACCGCTATGCCTTCTTTGCGGCCAGCAAAACCCAATTTTTCAGTCGTCGTCGCTTTAATATTCAGCCGAGATAGTTCGGTGTCTAAATCCAGTGCCAGGTTTTTTTTCATATCATCTAAATGCGGTGCCATCTTTGGAGATTGGGCAACAATCGTGACATCCGCATTGCCCAGTTCATAGTTTTCATCTCTCATAAAAGACCTAACAATTCTCAAAAATTCACGACTGTCTCGATTCTGGTTGACAATATCCTGGTCTGAAAAATGAAACCCTATATCTCCCTTGCCCATTGCACCTAGCAGCGCATCACATAAAGCATGGATCAATACATCGCCATCCGAATGTGCGATAAAACAGTAATCACAGCGAATAGTGACGCCACCTAATACCAGCCCGTTACCTGCTGCCAGTGCATGCACATCATAACCATGACCGATTCTAATGCTGCTCATGCGCTTAAGTGACTCATTCGTGTATTTTTGTGACACTAATCATACCATTCATAACACAATAATTAATCCCACCGCAGTTGCTGACGACGCAGAGCATGCATATTAATCATCATGGCGCTTACCAATAACAGTCCGCCGGCCTGATGCATTGCAGCAATCGGCACAGGCACATGAAATAACAAGGTGAATAGCCCCAGACTCACCTGAATGATCACCATCATTCCAATCCATTTAAAACTGCGTGTGAGCAGTTGGTTGTCAAATCGGCTGCGCCCTTTGATATACCAGGCAAGTAACAATACAGCAGTGCCAATCGCTAGCACCCGGTGAACGAACTGAACCGTCACCTTGTTTTCGAAAAGATTCATATAAGCGGGTGATAACGCTAAAATGCCCTC
>CAXMOZ010000223.1:0-22046 GCA_964195315.1 uncultured Acidimicrobiia bacterium
TAGGCTTACCGTCAACTTCA
Source organism: uncultured Acidimicrobiia bacterium (assembly GCA_964195315.1). Lineage (GTDB taxonomy): Bacteria > Pseudomonadota > Gammaproteobacteria. Next base: position 21 of record CAXMOZ010000223.1, read on the forward strand.
TACTTGCCACCGATAAAGCGTTTTTGGCTTTCATCGGTATCGGTTGGAAAACCATAGGTTGGCTGCAAGCAGGTTGTGCGAGCCAACAGGGCGACACCATAATGCGTCTTCTGCCCCATATAAATTGCCTGATAACCCAACGCTTCGATTTCAGCCAGCGGGAAGTCATGGTCTTGCACCTTAGTCTCCTGCAAACCAATAAATTCAGGGTTATGAGTATCGATCAATTGAGCTAATTGATGTATTCGCATTCGCACACTATTGACGTTAAACGACACTATCTTCATTACTTTTATTCCTGCTTTAATTTATGGTAATTATCAATATTACTCAGCTAATATCAAATTCGCCACAGCGACGAATATTTTTCTGTGGTGGGTTCTTAATTGAGCAGCAGCATTATGCTTAGTCATATTGCAAACAACCTAATTTAATTCAACCACCGTCTTATTTGATTGTATAAAATCAGCCAGAGTCTGTTCACCGAGCCGCATTTCGACGTCACTTTCAATTTGCTTTAACAATTGTGATACCGCCTCATCACTGAACATTTGTGCCGTTTGGCTCTCGTCCTCGGCATCGCGTGAGCTACGAAAAACATCAAGTAGCTTTATTTGGCTGAGTGTGCGCGAAGGTAAATATTGAGTAACCTCATCATTCGACTGACGCACCAATCCATCCTGCTCTAGCGCATCGAGCATTCTCGTCAAGGTATCGACAGGCACTTGTTGATAGTTGGCCAGGTTATCGATAGTGGGCAACATTTCAGATTGTTGATCATAGCAATATGCGATATTACTCATCACTTGCAATGCCAACTGTTCGCGCATTCTGGCACTTAATCGGGGAGTAATTTGATGCCGCTTTAAGCGTTCTGGATGCTGATGATAATAAGCAATGGTGGCTCCGATTAATAAAATCAACCAACTTAGATATAACCAAATCATAAACATTAGGACAATCGCAAAACCTGAATAAATCGCGGTATAGCTGGTCGAAGCACCTGCGAATGAAGTAAAAAATACACCAACACTCTCCCATAAAAAACCAGCAACCAGAGCACCAAAAAATGCTGACTTCATCTTCACTCGGGTGTTGGGCACGAGTAGGTAGATAAACATGAAAGCACCTATCACCAAAAGATAAGGTAATAACTGGCCTATGAGGTGGAGAAAATTACTCATATAGGGCAATTGATTTATCAGGTCTATGACTGTGTTACTGCTGAATGACGCAGTGATACCCGCTGCCGAAAAAATGAGCAAAGGCCCGACCAAAACAACACTCAGGTAATTACTAAAGCGTTGCATCAAATTACGGCTACCCTCCAAACGCCAGGCATGATTAAAAGCCGCTTCGATTTTTTGAATCAGTGACATCACTGTAAAAATCAACAAACTCAGACCCAGTGCACCCAATACGCCAATTTTCATATTTTCGACAAAACCAACAATTTGATCGCTTATTTCGCCACTACGGTCGCCTATTGGTGCTAACAAACTGGTCAATGCTGGCTGCAATTGATCATGTACGCCAAAGCCTTTTAAGACTGAGATACTCACTGCAAGCAATGGAACAATCGATAACAGCGTTGTATACACTAAGCTCATGGCCCTTAACGTGAGCAAACCGCTCATGAAGTCTTGACCCGTCATTGCTACAATTTGTAAAAAATGGCGCAAGCGGGATGGATTCAACTCGGAATTACAGGCATCGTAAGCCCAGATGTAATTGAACAACTGTAACTTCAACTCTTTTACATTCACTGTCATCCTTTGAACGCCTGTTTTGAATTGAGATATTCAATTTCTGCCTGGCTGCTTTTTCGTTCCAGTATTTTGTTACGGTGCGGAAATCGACCAAAACGTTCGACAATGTCGTAGTGATGCCTTGAGAACCTGAGATTACCTTCCAGCCCCGGTTGATCAAATAATTCAAGCGCTAGCGCTTGATCTTGCAAGCTTTCGCTATGCATAAAAGGCATGTACAAAAATGATTTTTGACCCATGGTTAACTCGGTATCGAACCCTCTGCTGATTGCAGTGCGGGCCACTACGATTGATAGAGCTTCGGTAGAGAAACTATCGGCCTTGCCCCTAAAAATATTGAGCGGAATCTGGTCGAGTAAAATGACTAGTGCCAAACTGCCGATGGCTGTTTCTCCCCAATGGTCGAACTCCCCTTGTTTGGCCTGTTGCCAACTCGCGCCATACTCTGCCAATAACTGCTGATCGAATTGACGGGTTGAATTAAACCAATGTTTGCTGGCTTCTTCAGAAAACCAAAAGTCTACCAATGCCTGATACAAAATCTATCCTCCTCTTAATTTGCCGACTGAATGTGCTTAATTTATGTGCAGGCTTGGCGCAAGTTCAAAATTAACGTTCGCAGCTTTTGCTGACATTGCTTTCGACCAACAATATTATCGTGACTGGTAAGTTGTTCCCAGGGTTTGTTTTGTACCACTTTCTCTACTAGCCAGTCATGTACTTCGATACGCTCGCAAGAATTCGCGATCAAGTCCATAACATACGGCTGCAAGCTGGCAAAACTGAGATCAAACCCTTTAAAACCAATGACAAAAGGGTCTATCTCTGCCTGAACCAGTTCATTCTGTATCGATTCAAAGCCACTGCACCTTAGCAAGGCTACGATAGTTTGGACATCCATGTCAGACAAATAATGAGTTAACCAAACAGGCAGCTGTTTTTGCAACCGAATTTGTAACTGATCCTTCACAACTGCCAGCTGGTCGTTGAGCGGTTTCAGTACTGCAACCGAGTGATTGCCGCTCGATTTACCCTGAGAAAAACTAATATGTACTAAAGGAAAACCGCAATGACACCAAAACTGAGAAACGTCTGCATCGAAGGCAAAACAAGCCCCGAGATAATCATATTGCTGATTACGGGCATATTCACTCGCTTGTTCGATCAATTGAGCTCCGATACCCCTACGACGTAAAGATGATATGACAGCAATTCGTTGGATACGCATGCCTCGATAACAGGCAAAGCTTTTCACACTTGCCTGTGCCGTCAGCATTTGCGCTAACAAGTGGCCCTTGGGGCGTCGGAGGCCAAAATACACCTGCTCGCATAAATCAGGGGCAAACCCACCTTCTCTATTTAATACCAGAACACCAATTAAGTGATCACCCTGTTCTGCGAGCACAAGGCTCAAGTCAGGATTATCCATCAACATGCGCAAGTCTGATGGGCGCGTGCGGTAATGAACCGATGCCATCAGTTCATATACTTTTTTCAAAAGCGCCGTATCTGCACAGTTTTTCACCTCCACCATGCGGTAGCTAATATCGGAATCTGGAGTTTTATTAGCCATGCAATGAGACTTTGGGTTGAGCTGTAACACTGAGTTCAGACAAGGCTCCAGATTATCCTGACTTGTCCATCGAACAGGATCATCGATACTCAAGGACAGCAACTTATCCGACGGGAAATTCGCCAGAAAACGATGCATAAAACCTTGCCCTGTCCCCTCATAGCCGCCAGTTGTTGTCGCCATCACTATTTTTTTATAGCGCCCAACCAACTGCCGCAACATAGGGAACGGCAACATAGCCGCTTCATCAATGATGAGTACATCGGCCTGCCTTTTTTCTTTAATAAGCCGATCAGGCGCGATGAATTCGATATCTCCTGCCTGTTGTAACAATATCGATGCAGACAATTTCGAGTAGGCACTGACCATCAGCTTCAGTCCTGGACGAGACCTGGAGAGTGCCTGCACCATAAACCCCAGGCAGGTACTCTTGCCACGGCCTCGCTCGGCCTTGATGAGCATGACTGACTGGGTAGAGTCTGCCATCCAGCTATTGAGCTGGTTCAAAATATCGAACTGATCCTGTGTTTTTCCGTCCAAAAAAGTGACAACCTCAGCAGGTTGAATTTGTTGCAGTGTTGGCAGCGCCTCATCTTGTTTTAGAAAAACACAGGCTTCAGGGTATCGATTTAGTTCATTGAAAAAGTATTGGACGAAATTATCAGACTTTTTGGCACCGTTTTGCCAGACACCAAATTTGTCATTCTCTGCCGACCAGTGCTCTGGTTTGTGGGACAACAATAACAACAACCCGCCTTGCTTTAGCAATCCACTAGCAATGCAAAGTACATCAGGATTAATACCCTCAAACAAATCCACTACTACCAGGGACACTTCTGTTCCCAGTAATGTTTCGACTTTGGAATAGGCAACCGAATCAAATCCAGGCTGACGATCAGAAATAGCAATCGTAAGTTGTTGGTTCGACTGACAGGTGCTCTCCTGGGCTACTCCTTTAACCATTACTGCCTGGAGGATGTTGGCGATATCATCGCACCATTGCCTCTCACCTTGAACACACAGCAATCTACGCTGATTCGTTTCTGTCAATTGCGTTAGCAATTGACGTAACCAGTCAGACATTGCAGGCAAGGGTATATTTGATGAATTCAGTCGCATTATTGATTGGACTAGAGCAAGTTTCTTTGTTTAAATTTGAGGGCATTTCTAAAACTGCACTTTTTCCGCGATTGCGGCGTCAGCTCCGTATTGTTGAGCCGGCCCGGTCGATCCTTATGTACTAATCGTACACTCAGGTTCTCTGCGCGGTACTTGCGGAACGCAGAACCGCTTGCACTCACGAAAAAATCACTATTTTTAGAGGCGCCATTAAGACTTATTCTATTGACCATTTCACTCATTTATTTTTATCACCCATTTCCTTGCCCATTATTTTTGGGCCTATTATAGAGTAGTGTAAACCGATGACCAAAGAACAGAGAACAGAGATAGAAGCCGCCGCATTTCGCGGACTAATGAAACACTTACAGGAAAGAACTGATGTACAAAATATCGACCTGATGAATCTGGCAGGATTTTGTCGTAACTGCTTGTCTAAATGGTATGCCGCCGAAGCCCAAAACCAGGGTTTAGACATGGACTACAATGCCGCTCAAAAAGAAGTGTATGGCATGACAATCGGCGAATGGAAAGACAACCATCAAACCAAAGCAAGCGACGAGCAAATGCAGCGTTTTAACGACAGCAAACCCCAGCACGCTAAAATTAGCGGCCACTAAGTCTAGCAAAATTCTGATCAAGCCATATGGCTTGGCATAGGCTATATAAGACTCATCGAATAACGTTTAAGGAGAAAACAATGAAGCCGATACGCAAAGCCACCCTGCTAGCTCTGTCACTTTTTACAGCTGGCTCGATAATGAGCGTAACAAGCACTGCGGTAGCGGACGAAGGACGTTATCAAGCCCACTGGAATGGCAAGTCTTACCTGATTTTGGATACCGACAACGGCCACATATGGACTTATCGTGGCGATAGTATCCTATACAGTGGGCGTATTGATGGCAGTGATTTTAAGCCACCCGAAAAAGTTAAAATTTGGCAGCAAAAGCATGGTAAGTGGGATAGGAAGTAACCACTGCCTGACCCAATATAAGTTCTAAATAAACAGGCGCATTTTTGGCACCTGTTTATTTTTGAGTGCTTTTCAATTCTCGGCGTAATATCTTGCCCACATTTGTTTTCGGCAATTCAGCTCTAAACTCTATAATCTTAGGCACTTTGTATGCTGTCAAATTTTCGCGGCAATGGGCAATCACATCTTCCTCCGTAAGCGAAGGATCTTTTTTAACAATCACCGCCTTGATGATTTCTCCACTTTTTGGATTAGGCTCACCGACAACACCGACCTCTAACACGCCTTTATGGCCCATGATAATAGCTTCAATTTCGTTGGGGTAAACATTAAACCCAGAGACCAGGATCATATCTTTCAGTCTATCCACGATTCTAAAAAAGCCTGACTTATCCATCTTTGCAACATCGCCCGTTTTTAGCCAACCATCGCTGGTCATTACCTTGGCTGTTTCGTCTTCACGATTCCAGTAGCCTTTCATTACCTGCGGGCCTTTGACGCAAAGTTCTCCCGATTCACCCTGAGACAGGACCTTGCCATCTTCATCTCGTATCGATACTTCAGTCGAAGGCACCGGCAAGCCAATGCTGCCATTATACTCCCTCAAATTAAGCGGATTAATACACACGGCAGGTGAGGTTTCAGTGAGACCATAAGCTTCAAGCAATGGCGTGCCCGTCGCCTCTTTCCAGCGTTCGGCCACCGGCTGTTGAACTGCCATGCCACCACCGAGCGTCAGTTTAAGGTGGGAGAAATCAATTTCATCAAAACCAGGCGTGTTCAGCAAACCAATGAATAATGTGTTGACGCCAGTGATCGCGGTAAAAGGAACAGATTTAAGCTCTTTAACAAACCCAGCCATATCACGCGGATTGGTTATCAAATAGTTTTCGGCACCCACCTTCATAAAAGTAAGACAATTCGCTGTGAGAGAGAATATATGGTAAAGCGGTAATGCCGTGATTATGATGTCTTTGCCCTCATCCACCTCATCTTTAAGCCAGGCCGATGCTTGCTGCATATTGGCTACCATATTTCGGTTGGTGAGCATGGCTCCCTTGGCAACACCGGTGGTGCCACCGGTGTATTGCAAAAAGGCCAAGTCATCAGGCGAAATACTGACTTTAGTATGTGCAACACGCGCACCCTCTGCCAGTGCGAGTTTAAATTTCACACTGCGTTTTAAGGTAAATGGTGGCACCATTTTTTTGATGTATTTAACCACCAAATTAACAATGAAGGATTTTGGAAATTTCAACATATCACCCAGTTGCGTCGTAATAACATGCTGGATTGGGGTTTCATCAACAACTTCTGCTAGGGTGCTGCAAAAATTTTCCATCACAATGATGGCTTTCGCACCCGAGTCAGCTAACTGATGCTTAAGCTCTCGTGGCGTATACAGTGGGTTGGTGTTGACGACAGTAAAACCAGCACGCAGTACTGCAAATATAGCGATTGGATTCTGCAACACATTCGGCATCATGATCGCAACACGATCACCCTGCTTCATATTCGGCAGACGTTGCAGGTAGCTTGCCAGATACCCCGTTAACTGCTCCATCTCAGAGTAGGTTAACGTCGTTCCCAAGTTAGTAAATGCGGGTCTGTCAGCATACTCACTGACCGCCTGTTCGAATACCCCCACTACCGATTGGTAAGCATTGATATCAACCGTTTCTGGCATTCCGTCCGGGTAACTTTTCAACCATACTTTATCCATCAATCTCTCCCCAGTTTTATTACGCAAATATCGGTAGCATCCAAATACTCCATCCTGATCGGTCTTTAGTAACGTTAGAATGAACGCACTCAAATGCTTCAATGCTAGTCTGATATTATGTGCTTATTATTGTTATCTATTATGTATTAATTCTGCTGATTAGCAAGATGACTCAATATTGTGCTATGGCATAATTACAAAGTCCAACAAATAGAAAATCAGTTTTTGATGGGTATGCCATAATCTACTTTAGAGATATGGCGTTGGCCCGACGGACAATGGCTTTCGCCAGCATGACGGAATCAAAAAAATCCTATCTTTGTGGCGAAGTCCGCAATCTAGTTTAGCAGGATAGCGTTGGCCTCAATGGATACTGGCCTCCTCTTTGACGTCCTCGATAACAGATCATGCGTTATTCTAATTCATCGGTACTCCAAACCGCTCTATCCATGTAGGCCTTCAAAAGTATGACGAATGTAATATCTGCTGAATGGTATTGCTAATCGCCTTACTTTTTACCTTTATTAAGTAACTCCTCTGTAGTGAAGTCATCAACCATAATGACCTTTCTAGTTGCCGCTTGAGCGGACAACAAAATAGCAGCCTCTTCAATACTGATAATGCTAGTAGCAACTAATTCATCAATCCAATGTTGATAGCTTTGCAAACCTGGCTTGACCTGCTGAGACGCTCTCAACCGGCGTTCAATGGGTTCGGCCAACAGAACTTTTGCAAATGCATCTTCCAGACAACCCGTACTATCGTTGTCATCATCGCTGATATAAATACCATGTGTTAGTCGGTCTCGTGCCTCGCTGGGGCGTATCAATAATGACGATACACGGTGCCCGAGTGAGTCATTGGGCTGGCGCAAATTCAAGCCTAGCGGGAAGATAATTATTCTCACCAAAATCCCCAATGATTTAATCGGAAAGTTTCTTAATACTTCATCCAACGCCATCTGGACTTGATATAGGCAATATTTGGCTGACCATTCTACCAGCGGTATGTCCGCTTTTTTTCTACCATCATCTTCAAATTTTTTGAGCACCGCAGAGGCGTAATACATATAACCCAAGGCATCGGCAAAACGCCCCGATAATTTTTCCTTTCGCTTAAATGAACCACCCAGAATCATCAACACCAGGTCGGATGTGACGGCAAATGCCGAACTCATCTGACTTAAGCGTTTGTAATAAGTACCTACCCGTCCAGGTACGGGAGAGTCTGCAAGATGACTACCAGAGATGCCGTAAACGAAAGCACGGCACAAATTGGTTACGAAATAGGCAATATGTCCAGTCAGCGCTTTATCGAAAGCTAACGCGCCCGCTCTATCGTCGCTCATGGTGGCTGCTTCCATCTCTTTAACTAGGTAGGGATGACAGCGAATAGCGCCCTGTCCAAAAATAATCATGGTACGAGTCAATATGTTAGCGCCTTCAACCGTGATACCCACCGGTATCGATTGATAAGCACGTGCAAGGTAATTGCTCGGCCCCATACAAATACCTTTGCCACCATGCACATCCATCGCATCATTTAGTACTTGTCGCATCATTTCAGTATTGTAGTGTTTCAGGATTGCGGTGATAACCGAGGGATTAGCGCCATTATCGAGTGCCGACAAGGTTAATAATCGACCCGCTTCCATCATATAAGTCATGCCACCGATTCTGGCTAACGGTTCTTCTACACCTTCGAACTTACCGATCGAGGTATTAAATTGCTTTCTAATATGCGCGTAAGCACCGGTGAATCGAGCTGCAGATTTGCCTGCGGCAGCGCCAACTGCGGGAAGAGAAATACCACGCCCGGCTGACAGTGATTCAACCAGCATGCGCCAGCCTTTGCCGATATTATCAGCGCCACCAATCAAGTATCCCATCGGGATAAAAACATCTTTGCCGCTATTAGGCCCATTCTGAAACGCCGAATTCATTGGAAAGTGACGGTTACCAATGGTGATTCCTGGGGTGGTAGCGGGGATCAATGCACAAGTAATACCAAGCTCGACATCTCCACCCAACAGGCCGTCTGGATCGTAGACTTTAAATGCCAGACCAAGCACCGTCGCAACTGGACCGAGGGTGATATAGCGCTTTTCCCAATTCAGTCTCAAACCAAGCACTTGCTTGCCCTCAAACTCTCCTTCGCAAACAACGCCAATATCGGGAATTGACCCCGCATCCGACCCAGCTTCTGGCCCAGTGAGTGCAAAACAAGGGATTTCTGCGCCACTCGCTAGACGTGGTAAATAATAGTCCTTTTGCTCTTCTGTGCCGTAATGCAACAATAATTCAGCCGGACCGAGCGAGTTGGGCACCATAACAGTCACGCCAACCGAGATACTGCGCCCGGAAAGCATCATCACCACCGCCGAGTGACCATAGGCAGAGAACTCAAGACCACCGTATTTCTTCGGGATGATCATGCCAAAGAAACCATTTTCCTTGAGAAAAGTCCACATCTCTTGCGGTAAGTCTAAGCGGTTGTGGGTAATATCCCAATCATCAGTCATGGCGCATAGTTCGTTAACTGGGCCATCGATAAATGCCTGCTCCTCGTCACTGAGTTTAACGGCCGGATAATTGTTTAGTTTTTGCCAATCGGGGGCACCGCGAAATAGCTCAGATTCCCACCAAACACTGCCTGCCTCGATGGCATCGCGTTCCGTTTCCGACATCGGCGGCAATATCGCCTTAATTCTTTTGAGCAATGGTTTTGTTACATAATTTAGCCGCAGATCTTGCGTGCCAAAGAATATCACCAGACATAAATACAGACCCCAAACAGCCAGGCCCCAGAAAAAACTGAACCCACCAAAAAGAGTAAATACAGCGAGGAAACAAGCTGTCGCGAACGCTGCTTTTCGAAAGCTAGCAAAACCTCGCGCAATAGCAAACATGAGTGCGAATAGAGCACAAAGAAAAATTAAAATATTCATTAAAATACGCCTGATAAGAAGCAATTAATCGATAAACCCTAACATTATATGAGATCGCTTAATGCGGCAACAAAAAGTTTTTATTTGCAACTAACTGAAGACCAGGAAGGTGGTTTTATTGACTCGGCAATAAATTTTCGTGCCACTTTAAACTGGATGCCTGCATGCCTAAATTGAGTTCGCCATCGGCATACTCTATGAGAGGTAATAGGTTGATCATCAGCGCTTTGGCGTAGGGTGATAATCCACTGACATCGCCATGCTCGATCAAGTACAGCGCTCTTTCTACCGATATTGTGCCCCCCTCACCAATCTGTGCTGAGCTTACAATACTATTGCCGCCATCTTTCTGGCTTTGCGCAAGTGCTTCATTTAGCCGGCGACGAAGAACTTCAGCAACAGCCTCTATTGTCGTATTGCTGGTAGGCACGCAACTATAGATGGCGGCCGCCAATGGTACAGACACCACTTCCCCATCAATCTTGATATGTTGTTTTTCCACTGCATCCACTATTCGTCGTAATCCAATCGCTGACCCGATTCCATTCGTCGCGGGGAACAGCAAGTTAAACTCTGCATTACCCAAATAACACAGCGTATCTTCCCTTCGCATAGTTTTCTGAATGATTTTAGCGATTGTCTGCACAACAGCGACGGTTGCTGGTTTACCTTTGTCGGCCACTAATGCTTTTAAATTGGCTATTTTTATTTTGCAAACGCCAATATTCATTTTGTGTCGAAATGAAAAGGCAATTTCCTGACTGAGGCGTGATTCGAAGTGGTTTTCCTGCGTCAGTTGGTGTAACACGCTCAGTGACGTATCTTTTTGAATTTCGAGTGGTTTTATCTGGCTATGCTGCACAAAGTATTGTGCATGCAAACGAACTCTTGTGGTTAGCTCTGTAGTCGAGAAGGGCATATTGATGAAATCTGTCGCCCCCAGCTTGAAGGCACTTTCACGACTTTCTTCAGAGTCGCTCTCACTGACCAATAGTAATACCGGTTTAGCAGCGAGGTGATTATTGTCTGCCGAGCGCAACCTTTCAAGTAAACCAAAACCATCAATCGATAACTGCAAGTCACAGATTATCACCGCTACCTCAGCACTAGTAGATATCAATAAGGCTTCCCATGCAGCCTCTGCATCGTTAACACTGACTGTATTGAAATATTTCCCCAGCAGCTTAACTATCGATTTCACTACCATCGCTGACGGTGCAACCAAAAGAACTGACGGTTTAGTATTTACTTCGGACATGATTATTTTTGCCAAATTATCTTATCTGACTATAGCTCATAAATACGCAAACTAATAAGGAACTAGCATCTAGCCCTTATTGGTATTTAAATAAAGCGTGCGCTTTACTTTTTAATATCACGGTTCTTGACGAAAAAATGTGCAATCCAGTTGGCTAAAACTTGAGTAGCCGCCACTGAGTCTGCAGCTTGCATACCCATCAGCGCATTAGCCGTGACTTCTTCAGGCACAACATTACCGCCATACATATCAATTAAGGCATGCTCATAACTGGCTTCAAACTCCGGATGCGCTTGAACCGAAAAAATGGAATCCCCATAGGTTAAACCAGCGTAGGGACAAAAATCGGAACTGATGAAGACGGTCGCTGCTGCTGGAAGCTGGCTAATTTGATCTTGATGAAAAGCGTAAATAGCGATCTTTTCAGGTGCTGACGAGGGTTCTGCTGCCATCCATGATTGCGCAACATCGACCTTATAATGATGTAAACCAATACCCCAGCCTTTATCCGATTTGGTTACCTTGCCTCCCAGCGCCTGCGCTATAATTTGGTGCCCAAAGCAAATACCAACCAATGGCTTTTTCGCTTCATATAGTGTCCGGATGAAAGGCTCTAGTGTCAGCATCCAGTCCAGTTTTTCGTAAACACCATGGCGCGACCCTGTAATCAACCAACCATCACAGTCATTAATAGAGGCTGGCATTTCACCATTAATAACCGAATAGGATCGATAACTTAGCCCTTCATTCGCCTTATCTAGTAAAGTGCCGAACATGACCGGATAGGGATCAAATCGGCCAGCTACTTTTTCATTTAGAAGCCCTGTTTCCAGTATGCCAATTTTCATTTTTTTGAGCCCATAGATTAAATGATTAAACGGATGAGTCTAGATACCTAGTTTGTCGCGCGCAATATACCACCACGATCCTATTACCGACAAAGGCACTCGAAACAAACGTCCACCCGGTAATGGATAGAACGGCAAGTCACTAAAATGATTAAACTGCTCGGGCTGCCCTTCGATGGCTTGCGCGATAAGCTTGCCGGCTAAATGCGTTGCGGTAACGCCATGGCCGCTATAGCCGTGGATAAAGAAGACATTTTCACCAATTTGGCCGAAATGGGGAATCCGCGTCATTGTCAGCGCAAAGTTGCCGCTCCAGGCAAAATCGATACCTATGCCCTTCAATTCCGGAAAGGTTTTCTCAAGATGTGGCCGCAGTTTATTCACAATGCTCGATGGTTCAGCACCACCATAAGTCGATCCACCACCGAATAAAAGCCGATGATCAGCCGTCATGCGGTAGTAATCAAGCATGTAGTTGGTATCTTCGACGCAAGTCTGGCCTGGCATTAAACGCTGACAGACTGCTTCGCCGAGTACTTCCGTGGTAATTATTTGAGTACTAACCGGCATAATTTTGTTTGCTATCTCAGGCACCACATCACCCAGATAAGCGTTGCCACAGACGACGACCTTGTTGACAGTGACTGAGCCTTGCGCGGTCTTTACCACTTGACGATCATTCAACGGTTGAATGCTGGTAACGGCCGATTGTTCGAAAATCTTTCCTCCCAGAGATTCAAAAGCAGACGCTTCACCTTGACACAGGTTGAGCGGATGAATGTGTCCACCTTTGCGATCTAACAATCCTCCGATATAGCGATCAGTTTTGATATGTTCGCGGATCTGATTGGCATCCAGCATTTCCAGTTGGTCATGACCATGCTTTTGCCAATTGCTGCACATTGCGTCGAGGCCTTTCATTTGTTTTGGGGTAAATGCCGAGAACACATTGCCAGGCTTTAAGTCGCATTTAATATCGTATTTTTCGATTCGTTGGCGAATAATATTTCCACCCGTTAATGCCATTTGCCCGATCGCTTTCGCCGACTCGACACCATAACGAGCTTCAATTTCAATGAGGTCACGACTAAATCCATTCACTATTTGACCGCCATTTCGGCCCGAAGCACCCCACCCCACTCGAGAAGCCTCTACCATAACAACCTGATACCCAAGCTCAGCCAGGTGTAGGGCCGAAGACAGGCCACTAAAGCCCGCACCAATCACACAAACATCGGCCTCTATGTCGGACTCTAGACGATAGCGAACGGATGTCGTATTGGCTGTCGCAGCGTAATAGGACTCGGTATGGTCTGAGCTCAATGAAGTGGGCTGTTGCATATTATAAATACTCTTTAATGGCACAATTATTTTGTGATCACATTATTCTCGCATGATAAAAAGTGAAATGGTAGCCCTTATGGTTTGAGCTGCTATTTCGTGATTAAATAATCACCTCGTTTTTGCTAAGCAACCACTCCATGAAAACCAAGAATCTAGCGGACATCGAACTGCTCATGCTGGAAAAACCGAAAGGGCTTAAAACCAACCAATGGGTATATCAGTTATTACGCACCAACTTGCTGTGTGGAAAAATAGAGCCGGGACTGCCCTTGACCATCAGAGGATTAGCCGAAGCACTGAATGTTAGCCCAATGCCCGTACGCGAGGCATTGCATCGCTTGGCCTGCGAAGGCGCGGTAGAAGTAAAAAACAACCGCAGAGTGATCGTGCCACAAATGACAGTAGAGAAATTCCATGAGCTTTGCGAGTTACGCATCCTGTTGGAGACCCATGCCTCAGAGGGTGCTTTACCCTATATCAGAGACGAACATATCATCAAACTACAGGAAATTGACGCGCGAATTGACTCTGCCATAGAAAGATTCGATAGAGTCAATATCAGCCTCATCAATCAGGAGTTTCATCGCACCTTGTACAGTGCTAACCCATTCCAGATATCAATTCCATTGATCGAAAGTGTTTGGTTGCAGCTCGGTCCATTTTTTCAAATTGCTATCGCAAAATTGGAAGAAATTTATATTGTTGACCGCCATGTCGAGGCTATCGCCGCGCTAAAACAACGCAATACGCTTGCTTTGAGGCGTGCCATTGAAGCCGATATTCGAGATGGAATAGCATCCATTAAGTCAGTAGAAGGTATTCATGGTTATTTTGAGGGCACTACTCATGCACAGTCACCGGGATAATAGAACCGTTTTATATGATCACGAAATTGGGGCTTCGCTCCGACTAAACTCACATTAATCAAGACTTTCATGTTGTTTTGTGATCACATAACCGACTCTTTTGTCTTATGATTGGATTTTCTTGAAAAAGAATTCCTGAGAAATTTATGAAACCAGCTAAAAACAGCGCGCTAATCACAATAGTCGATGATTTTCTCAGCGATAATTCTGAAATAGGGGAAGTTGAAGTTCTCTCAGTCGATATATGCGGCCATTTTTTTGGTAAGCGCTACCCCATATCGAAACTGAAATCTTTTGCAAAAGATGGACTAGCAATGCCGATGAGCATGTTTTTGCTCAACACATTAGGTATGCCATTGCCTGGCATCTGCTTTGGCGAGGATGATGGTGACCCAGACGCACATTTTTATCTCATTGCAGACAGCCTGTGCATAAACGATTGGGGTAGCAAACCTCGAGCCCAAATAATGGCGACGTCTTATCAAGCTGATTCGCCAACCTTTTTTGAACCTCGCAATGTACTCAACGCAGTATTGAAAGCCTATGAGGCGAAAAACTTAAAGCCAACGGTTGCCTTCGAACTCGAATTCTATTTGTTTGATGGGGAGCGTAATAGCAATGATTTAATACGGCTAGTACGTAACCCAAAAACAGGTCGGATAGACACACCCACGGTCCTGTCGAGCAGTCGTATTTCTGATTTCGAAATTGTCATTGATGACATCATTCGCAGCTGCAATCTGCAGTCGATCGAAACCGGCGCAATTTCGGCAGAAATGGGAGCAGGACAATTTGAAATCAACTTCAATCACCATAACAACGTATTACGTGCCGCAGACGAAACCTGCCTTTTCAAACGCATCGTTATTGAAATAGCCAAAAAACACCAGATGATGGCAAGTTTTATGGCTAAACCCTTGCTCGACCAGCCAGGTAATGGATTACACATGCACATTAGCGTTCTAGATCAACAGGGCAGTAATATTTTTTCTGATGGCGACCAGCCTCATCAAAATTTACTGCATGCGATAGGTGGCCTGATAGACACGATGCCAGCCTCCATGTCATTTTGGGCACCCAATACCAATGCCTATAGACGTTATACGGGTGGCAACAATTGTGCCCCTGTGAGCTTATCCTGGGGATACGAAAATCGTACTGTCGCATTTCGAATTCCACTCGCGCGTGACGGCGCATGGCGTGTCGAAAATCGAGTGCCCGGTGCCGATGCCAACCCATACCTGGCTATGGCCATCACATTGGCTGGTATGCTTCATGGCATGAATAACCAACTCGACCCTGGAGATCCAAGCGATCAGACAGTTAGTGATGAAGATAAAAATCTGCCGCTTAATCTCGATTCAGCCTTAATGTCAACCCTTGGAAGCAAACCTTTAATCAATGCTCTGGGGCACGAATTTGTCGATATCTATTGCCAAAATCGCAAGGCTGAGGCTTTTGCATTTTTGCAAACTATAAGCTCAAGAGAATATGACTGGTACCTTTAAACAGGGTCTCCAGGAGACTGTCGTCCCCAGCAAAAATAATGATTGAGTATAAAAAATGACACACTCCAGTGATTACGACTTTAATCAAAGCATCTCAATGTTTGCCAATATGTTTGCCTATCTGGGTGTACCGCTGACACGAAACCCCGACGATGCTGATGTATTTGTCATTGGATTACCTTACGACTTAGGCACGTCCGGGCGGGCAGGCACTCGCAGCGGGCCAAACGCCATCCGACAAGCTAGTTCGCAGCTACGCTGGGAAGAAAAACGCTTTCCCTGGGATTTCAAATTATTTGACAGAGTGCGTTTGGCCGATTATGGCGATCTGGAATTCCCAGTTGGCAATCACGAAGGCTTTTTTACTGAAGTCGAGCAGCATTATGGAAGGCTATTAAAAGCGGGTAAAACCACAATGAGTTTTGGTGGAGATCACTTTGTCACCCTGCCACTGTTGAGAGCACATTGTAAACAACATGGAAAACTAGCAATAGTCCATTTTGATGCACATACTGATACTTATGCCGAAGAAGGTTCGACCTATAATCATGGCAGCATGTTTTACCATGCACCTAAAGAAGGCCTTATCGACCCAGACAAGAGCATTCAAGTTGGCATTCGAACTGAATATACTGAGAGCAGTCACGAGTACAAAGTCATCAACGCGGCACAGGCCAATGACCTGTCAGCCAATGAAATTATCGAACAGATTCACCAGCGAGTAGGTGATACGCCCTGCTACCTCACATTCGATATCGACTGCCTTGACCCAGCTTATGCACCCGGCACAGGCACGCCAGTGGTAGGGGGGTTAACGACCGACCGTGCGCTCAAAATCATTCGGGGGTTACGAGGTTTGAATATTGTTGGGATGGATGTCGTTGAAGTCGCCCCTTCATATGATCACGCTGAAATTACTGCATTAGCTGGTGCGACTCTAGCACTTGAAATGTTGTATGTATTAGCGGCTAATCGAGGTAAATAAGGTCGGGGCCATCTCTAGTTTTTCTTTTCGCAAATCGACATTTCAGGCATCACTGTACAACCCTGTTTCATTTGCTCTTGATCCGGTGTGATTCCTTCGAATTTTTCACATTCGTCCATTTCCATTTCGGCGCAGTGCATAATCGTCATTACATCGGCGTCCGACAGATTTTTTTTTGCAACAGCCTTCGTATCTGTCGGAGCATTATCCGAACAGGCAGACAATAAGAGTGGGGCTAATATAATCAGAGCAGGGATTGTTTTTAACATTGTGAATACTCGTTTAATAGATCTGGATTTAATAAAAATTAGTTTCAAGTATTTAGACTTCAAAGGTTAAAGTTCACGTTGTTTGAAGCGCTTTAAAGTAAAAAGTAATGGCAAAATAATCCATGTCACCATCACTATTATTAGTAGAGCTGGACTAATATCGGCTCTAGCCCCAGCATTAGCCATGCCTGCTAGTTGACCCACCATATCTGCTCCTGCAAGGTTAAAGATACGATAGCTATCAGTCGGGTTAGCAATCAGTAAGCCGGTAAATATATTTTGCCCAATGGTCTGCTCCGTATCCGCGAGCAGCAAACCCATCAAACCCAGGTCGTATAGCAAAACACCCAGCAGCCAAACCCCAATTGCAACACCAATGGCCGTAGCCCTCTCCTGCACATAGGCACTGACGACGTAACCCAGGGCAACAAAAATTCCACCCAGTAACCAGGAACTTAGCATCATCCACAAATAGGCTTGCCAATGTGCCAAACTGCTACCGGTGATAACCGAAATAACGATGGCGGTTATGCCAAAGCCTATAAATATTGCAAGTGCAAGAATTGTCATGTGGCCCACAAACTTTCCGATAATTACCTGCCACCTGCTCACTGGATAAGTTAATAACAACAGCATAGTACCTCGCTCGAATTCTCCTACTAATGCGTCGAACGACAACATCAACGCCATCAGTGGAATGAGATAAACAGACAGGCTTGCCAGGCTGACAACCGCAATGCTCAGGCTTGGTGCCCTAATACTGCCCGTGGGTGCCGAGCCGAGAAAATAGAGCGACAATGATAATGCGGTCAGTAAAATGATGGATGCGGCAATCCATCGATTGCGTAATCCGTCGCGAATTTCACTAGCGGCCATTACAGTCACTGCATTCATAATCTTGCCTCGTCTGAGGCTTGCATATAGTACTGGTAAATATCATCTAAGCTGGCAGATCTAATATCGACATCGAGTACCCGATCGGCCTGACCTGATAAATGTCTCACTATCGCCATTTTGTCTGAAGACTGACATTTCAGATCAATACTCTGTGCATTAACGTGGCCAATTTTTATGTCTCTGCCGAGCCCCTGAGCCAACCCACGAGACATGCCTTCTGCCAATTCACTCGCCTGTCCGGGCAACACTTTAATATGCATATTAACTGCAAATTCGACCTGCTCACTTAAATCGGACAAACTGCCATAGGCGACTAATCGACCACGATTCATAATCGCCACTTTATCAACACGTGACTCAAATGCATTCAACGCATGCGAACAAATAACCGACGTTGTACCCTGTTGTTGCATGTCACTAATAATGTCGTAAAATTTGTGTCGCAATGTTGGATCGAGACCAGTGGTAGGTTCGTCCAGTAAGAGCAATTCTGGGTCACCCAACAAGGCCTGCGCTAAACCCAAACGTTGACGCATGCCTTTAGAATAAGTTTGTACTCGTTGGTCGGCAGCTGCTTCTAACCCTACCCTGCCTATTAAATCATCACATTGTTTGAGATTAGAACGATTCAATTTTGCGTAAAAATATAAAACTTCTCGACCACTTAATGCCTGTTGGAAAGTGACTATTTCTGGTAAAAATCCTATTCGCGTTCGTTGCTGAACCGACTGTTTATCGGTTGGATCTAACCCCATAATTTTTACTGACCCAGAACTCGGCCTGGTTAAGCCTAGCATTAATTTCATCAACGTGGTTTTACCCGCCCCATTATGTCCAACCAGTAGTAAGCACTCGCCTTTTTGGATGTCGATAGAAACCTGCTCCAGTACATGCTTATCGGCGTATTGCTTGCTTAAATCCTTTAATTGAATTGCGAACGATGGATTGACCATATGCTATTGGATAACCCCTGTTATATTTATCTTAGGTATACTTAGGATGGACATATCTATCATCGGAGTCTCCATTAAAGCAGCGCTATCAATCACGCCACCTGGGTGCAGCAGCGGAAATTCGGATTGCGCCCACTTTAACAATTGCGTCGCAGGACTGTTAAGCAGTAACTTCGCAAGTGGATAACGCCAGACTATTTGATCGACTAAATCATTCGGCTGATAAGGCACGTCGGCAATACCATTGTTATCCAGGTCAAAAGCGGGGTTATCGCTCCAGTAATTACCTTCACCATTATCGGACCATTCGAGATGCCGAGTGCCGATATATTTCACTTGATGGCGGTTATCGACAAAAGAATTTCTCGCAATAATGTTTTGTGCCGACCCAGCCGTAAAGTGGATACCTATATTGCATGCCTCGAAATAATTGCCATCAAATTGATTAAAATTAGCGTTGTAAATAAAAACACATTTATCGGTGCCGCCGCGTACCACATTACGTTTGAAAATTGAGTAGTTAACAAAGTTCAGCAGCAGCCCACGATCTCGTGACGACTCTGATACATTATCGGACACATCGATTTTATCGGAAAACATCAAGGCATAGGCGGTGTGGTTATCAACTGAACGATTACCTATAACCTGACTATTATTGGTGTACATGTAGTGAATCGCAAACCGCATGTCTTCGATTAAATTCTTTCGAAAACTATTATTCCGGCTAGTCGTGACAAATATGCCATCACGGCCATGAGTTAAATGATTTTTCTCGATAACAGACCCACTTGAATTCCAGATATGAATCGCATTGCCTCTATCATTCATGTGCGGGTTCTGACTACCCAACACTCTATTGTTTAGCACTAATGCTTTCTCTGGCCCTTTTAAATAAACGCCAATCAAATTATTATCAAGATGGTTGTTTTTTATGAGTGCATTGTCACCCTTAGCGGTCACAAAAATTCCACTATCTTCGGTCGCCAGACTATCTCCCGAATGTGTAATACTAAGTCCACTGATAACTACTTCTGGTGCATCCACCATCACGACGTGACCTTCTCCACCACCATCCAGAATACTAGTCAATTGACCGGTCAACGTGAGGGGTTTATTGATGACTACAGTGCCTGTGAATATCCCTGGCTGTAATAACAAGGTCGCACCAGTAGGTGCCTTGTCGATCGCTGATTGCAAAGTGTTATCACCCGGTTCAACGCAAATTGTTTGTGCTGTCGACATACTCGGCAAAAAAACAATACACAGAATAACAGCGAGCATTACCCGAATGGTAATGCTCGCTTGCAATCTTTTACTGGCATGATTGCCAGTCATCGTTTTAGGCTGGCTCGACAAGCATGCGACCGCGCATTTCCATATGCAGGGCATGGCAGAACCATTGACAATAATACCAATGAACACCTGGACGATCTGCTTTAAAGGTTACCGAAGCGGTTGCCTGCGGCCCTATTTCCATCACCATGCCATAATTAGCCATGGTAAAGCCATGCGTCAGATCATCGATTTGATCAATGTTAGACACGATAATAGTGACCTCATCGCCCTGCTTGACGGAGAACTTTTCCATGCTGAACAACGGTGCTGCTGACCACATATAGATGCGCACCTTATTGACATCGCGAATCACTTTCGACGTAACACCGAGAGTGGCACCATCTTTTTCTGCCTGCGCACTGGCATCAGCCCACATTCTATCACCCATGCTCCAGGTCGAGTCAGGGTTGACTCGATCGGTTCGAACGATTATGCAGTCGTGTGGTTCGGCAAAAGTCGGCCCGTCGTGAACCAGCTTCATTTTATTACCAGTAATATCAATCAACTGTTCATTTTCTGGTTTCAATGGCCCGACATTAATGTACCGATCCTTGGAGAATTTGTTCAAGGATACTAACCATTTACCGTCAGCTTCTTTGGTTTCACCCATCGAAGTATGGTTGTGTCCCGGCTGGTAATGTACGTCGAGCTTATCGATAATTGGGTTAACATTCTCTCCATTGTGTGCATTGATAGCTTTCTGAATATTCCACTTCACGGACTGACTATCAAGGAATAACGTCGTGAAGGCATTACCGTTGCCGTCAAATGCGGTATGCAATGGACCTAACCCTAATTCTGGCTCAGCCACGATCGTATCGCGCGGTTTGATTTTGTCGGCAAACATATCAGGGAAACGTCTGACATCAAGCACCGATACCGTGGGTGATAACTTGCCATTGATAATAATATGTTTACCATCGGGTGCAGTGTTACAACCATGGGGGCTATTCGATACAGGAATGTAGCGAGTATAAGCAGACCCTTTTCGACCATCGATTACGGCAACACCATTGATCGTTTTATAATCACCTTTTTTGACAGCAGCTTCGATCCCTTTGATATCAAATACTACAGCCCAATCCTGTTCATTCGCGGTCATGCCGGCCAGAGTCGTTGCTTCCTCGCTGTTGTAACAAGTTGAGACTGCGTACAGTCCCTGGTAATCCGTATCACAGTTATCGAGGTTACCATCGACCATTACCTGCCAGGCAACTTTCATTTCATCGCCATCGATGGCGCTAAAAATGGCATGGTACTTTTCGGGTTCATCAAGAATACTGCCGTCGTTGGGTACTGGTATACGATGTTCGCCATTAGCAAATACATAACCGGTGCGTGGAAATTTTTGAGGACGCAGGCCATGGATATCGGAAGCGTTTGGTATCTCAATAATTTTGTCGCACTTCATGACGTCACAACGCACGCGCGCTACACGGGTATTGGCTTTGTCATTCATAAACAAATAACGACCATCGTAGGTACCATCGGTAAAGGACATATGGGGATGATGTAAATCGCCATTTTGCCAAATACCACCACGCGTAGTAACTTACTGAAGAACTTCAATTTAAAAAGACAACACAATTAAAAAACGATACATTACGCGATTTCTGAAACCAAGATAGCGAAGTTCGGTAAAACCATGGCAAATAT